>JADBJK010000074.1 GCA_014874485.1 Chloroflexota bacterium | reverse complement strand
AAGGCCAAACGGCTTAGAGCGGGGTGGGACCAAGACTACCTTCTCAAAGTCCTGACAGGATAAATGCAATTGCCCTGGTGCGAATCATTGACACCGCGCGCGAGTTATGATATTATGTAAGAGACCTTTGCAGCGGGTAGCCCATCGCTGACCACAGTGTGGAAAGGAGTGCAAACACCATGACCAGATCGCGCACCGAATTGATGGTCAGTCGGCTCAGAGACCTCCAGGCTAGCACGCCCGATATTGAGGCTTCCGCCGTCGTGAGCGTGGACGGGCTTATCATGGCCTCCGCACTGCCCGCAGACGTGGAAGAGGACAGGGTGTCCGCAATGTCGGCAGCCATGCTATCCCTGGGCGAGCGAATCGCAAGCGAGTTGGGTCGGGGCTTGCTGGAGCAGGTTTACATTCGCGGCGCGCAGGGCTACGTCTTCCTGTCGGCAGTCGGCGAGGATGCCGTGCTCACCGTGCTGGCGCGCAAGGACGCCAAACTGGGACTCATCTTCCTGGACATGCGCCGCGCCGCGGAAGACCTGGCCAAACTGCTGTAGCCAAGCGCCCTTTCTGTTCTCGGAGTGAATACGGGTGGGGAGTCCCGACCGATCGGGTTGGGCTCCCCGCTCTTTGTGCGTAGATCAAGAAGCGGGGGATGATCATGACCAAGTACGTGTTCTGCACCGGGGGCGTCGTCTCCTCGGTGGGCAAAGGGGTTACTGCCGCATCCATCGGGCGGCTCCTCAAGAATCGGGGCCTCAAGGTGAGCATCCAGAAACTGGACCCCTACATCAACGTGGACCCGGGCACCATGAGCCCGTACCAGCACGGGGAAGTGTTCGTAACGGTGGACGGCGCGGAGACCGACTTGGACCTGGGCCACTATGAGCGGTTCATTGACGAAAACCTGACGCGGGCCAACAACGTTACCACGGGGCAAATCTACTCCGAGGTCATCGCCAAGGAGCGGCGCGGCGACTACCTGGGCGGCACCATCCAGGTCATCCCTCACGTTACCAACGAGATCAAGCGGCGCATCGGCCAGGTCGCCAAGGAGAGCGCGCCCGACGTGGTCATCGTGGAGGTCGGCGGCACGGTCGGCGACATTGAGGGCCAGCCCTTCCTGGAGGCCATCCGCCAGATGCGCAAGGACGTGGGCCGCGACAACGTGCTCTACATCCACCTCACCCTGCTGCCCTACATCGGCTCCACGGGCGAACTGAAGACGAAGCCCACCCAGCACAGCGTCAAGGAACTCCGCGCCATCGGCATCCAGCCCGATGTCATCGTGTGCCGCTCGGACCACCCCGTGAGCAGCGCGCTCAAGGACAAGATCGCCCTGTTCTGCGACGTGGACCGCGAGGCGGTGATTCCCCTGGAGACGGCGGAGACCATCTACGAGGTGCCGCTCATCCTGGAGGAGGCGGGGCTAGGTCCCTACGTGGCGGCGCGCCTGGGACTGTCCACCGGCCCGGCGGACCTGTCCGAATGGCGCGAGATGGTCAACCGCATCAAAGCGCCGAAGGAGCGGCTGGACATCGCGCTGGTCGGCAAGTATGTGCAGTTGCAGGACGCCTACATCAGCGTGCGCGAATCGCTGATGCACGCCGGCTTCCACCAGGGCGTGGACGTGAACATCCACTGGGTCAACTCGGAGGAACTGGAGAAGGGGCGCGGATACGACGCGTTGGAGCAGGTGGATGGCATCGTGGTCCCCGGCGGGTTCGGCTACCGAGGCATAGAGGGCAAGGTGCAGGCGGCACGCTACGCCCGCGAGAACAAGGTGCCCTACCTGGGGCTGTGCCTGGGGATGCAGGTCATGGTCATTGAGTTCGCACGCTACCTGGTGGGCAACGACGAGCCGAACAGCACCGAGTTTGACCACTCCACCCGCTACCCGGTGATAGACCTGCTGCCCGAGCAGCGCTCCATCTCGGACATGGGCGGCACCATGCGCCTGGGCGTGTACCCGTGCCGGCTGGTGCCCGGGACGCGCGCGGCGCAGGCCTACGGCGTCCCCGAAGTGCTGGAGCGCCACCGCCACCGGTTTGAACTCAACAACGAGTTCCGCGACATGCTGACCAAAGGCGGCCTTGTCGCCAGCGGCATCTCGCCCGACGGCCGCCTGGTGGAAATCTGCGAGGTGGCCGACCACCCCTGGATGGTGGGGAGCCAGTTCCACCCGGAGTTTCAGTCGCGCCCCAACCGCCCGCACCCGTTGTTCGTGGGGTTCATCAGCGCGGCGATGCGGCATAAGGCGGCCCGCGGCGCGTAGGGCCAGGCCACGTTGTCATTGCGAGGAGCGCAGCGACGAAGCAATCTCGCTAGACTGTCATTCTGAGGCGCGAATCGCCGAAGAATCTCGGCAACCGAGATGCTTCGCTTCGCTCGCAATGACAGACCTGGGTTGTCATTGCCAGGGCACGGAGCGCCCGAAGCAATCCCCGGAGCAGGAGATTGCTTCGCTTCGCTCGCAATGACAGGCCCAGGGCGTCATTGCGCGGGCACGGAGCGCCCGAAGCAATCCGCATCGGATAACGAGACCCTTCGGCGCTCCACCGCTCAGGATTACTGTGGACGCCGTGCCATGCACCTCTGGAATCATGCCGCACGTGCGTCAACGTCCCCTAGCGCGGCTTGCTCCCCTGCCGGAAGTGGTCAATCGTCTGGCGCAGCCCCTCCTCCAGCGAGACCGACGGCTTCCACCCCAGTTCGCGGCGGGCCTTGTCGGCGTTGAGGAAACTGCGGAACACGTCGCCCGGGCGGGGCGGGTCGTAGCGCGGCTCGCGTGCATAACCCGTGAGCGACTTCATCATGGCGAACAGCGCGTTGACCGTCGTCCCCCGCCCGCAGCCGATGTTGTACGCTTCGCCGTCGCCGCGCGATAGCGCCAGCACCGCCGCGCGGGCGCAATCCATCACGAACACGAAATCCCGCTCCTGCTCGCCGCTGCCGTAGATGACCACCTGCTCGCCGTCCAGCATCCGCTGGGTGAAGATGGCGACGACACCCGCCTCGCCGAAGGGGTCCTGCCGGGGGCCGTACACATTGGCCAGGCGGAGCACCGTGTAGGCAAGACCGTGCACCTGCCGGTAGAAGTAGAGGTAGTGCTCCACCGTGTGCTTGCTCACGCCGTAGGGCGACAGCGGGTTGATGGGGTGATTCTCGTCGCACGGCAGGTACTGCGGCTCGCCGTACAGCGCCCCGCCCGTGGAGACGTACACGAACTTCTCCACGGCTGTCCGCACGCACTGCTGGAGCAGGTTCACGGAGCCCAGGATGTTGGCGGTGGCGTCGCGGACGGGGTCGGCCACGGAGACGGAAACCGACGCCTGCGCGGCCAGATGCACCACCGCCTGCGGGCGCACGGCATCCAATACCGCCGCCAGGTCGGGCGAGCCGACGTCGGCCAGGAAGAACTCGGCCTGCGGGTTCACGTTCTCGCGGTGGCCCGTGCTCAGGTTGTCCACGACGGCCACGCGGTGCCCTTGCTCCAGCAGCAGGTCCACCACGTGGGAGCCGATGAACCCCGCTCCCCCCGTTACCAGGACGCGCTTCTTGCCACCGTCTTCTGCCATGTGCGGCTTCATGCGATTGGGTCTCCTCGTGTGGGGTAGTTTGGTTCAGCGCCCACGAGCGCCTATTGCGTCTCGTCCAGAAGCCACCGAAGGTAGTCGGGGCTGCCGTCCGCGATGGGAAGGGCGATGACTTCGGGCACCTGGTACGAATGCAGCGCCTTGACGCGCTGGATGAGGTCGGGCAGGCGCGCGTCGGTGGTCTTGATGACCAGCAACACCTCGGCGTCCTGCTGCACCCGCCCCTCCCATCGGTACACCGAGACGACGGGCGCGACGATG
This sequence comes from Chloroflexota bacterium, assembly GCA_014874485.1. Lineage (GTDB taxonomy): Bacteria > Chloroflexota > Anaerolineae > DTLA01 > DTLA01 > DTLA01. Next base: position 182,792 of record JADBJK010000074.1, on the reverse strand, counting down.
TTCACGCACGCCGCCAGGCGCTTCTCCACGAGGGCTTGGGCGATGCGCGTGGCTTCGTCGGTGCTCGCGGCAGTAACGAATGCAACCATCGGCTTCATGGCGTCTCTCCGAATGCGGGATGCCGCCCTATCGGCGCGGCCAGGCAGCGGGCAACTCGCGCCCCTCGGCCAGGATGCGCTGCACCAGCGCCTTCTCCTCCTCGCGGGTGCTCACCTCGCCGTCCAGACGGGCCGCCAGCACCGCCGCCAGGATGTTCTTGTACAGCGGCCCCGGCGACAGCCCCATGGCCTTGAGGTCGTGGCCGGTGATCTCGGGGCGCACATGGCGAAGGCGCAGGACGTAGTCGGCCACCCGCTCCTGCACGGCCTCGGCCGAGGCGGCGTACCACAGCAACTTCACGGCGTCCAGGGGCGCGGCGTCCAGGATGCGGCAGACTTCGCTGGGCCGCATCGCGCGGCGGGCGAGTTGCCGCTCGTTCGCCAGCAACTGCGCCGTCGCCGTGAGCAGGTCGGCCAGTTGGCGGCGCAGCCGGAACCGCTCCGCGAAAGCAGCCAGTTCGCGATCGGGCAGGCGGGCCGCGAGCAGCGCCAGGTAGGCGTCGCGCAGCCCATCGCCCACGGGCTTCTCGCCCCAGGGCGGCGTCTGTTCGCGCAGGCGGCGGAATCGCTCCTGGAGCCAGGCGTCGCAGACCAGGCTGGGCGAGATGTGGCGCAGGATGCCCAACTCCTCCAGGCGGCACAGGATGGCCTCGGGCGCTTGCTCCTCCAGAATCAGGAGCAACTCGTGGAGAATGCGCGGCCCGGAGACCTTGTCCAGCAAATCCACCGCGTTGCGCAGCAACTCCTCGGTGCGCGGCTCCATGTGGAAGCCCATGCGCGTCTCAAAGCGGGCGGCCCGCAGCATCCGCGTCGGGTCCTCCACAAAACTCAGGCTGTGCAAAACGCGAATGATCTTGTGGTTCAGGTCCGCCTCGCCGCCGTAGAAATCCAGCAGTTCGCCGAAGTGCTCCGGGTCCACGCGGATGGCAAGGGTGTTGATGGTGAAGTCCCGACGGTGCAAATCCAACTTGATGGAACTGCGCTCCACCTTGGGGAGCACCGTCGGCTCTTCGTAGAACTCGGTGCGCGCGGTTACGAAGTCAATGTTGCCCGGGAACTCCGGCGTGCCGTTGGAGACGCCCTCCAGGAGCCAGTTGGCCGTCTTGAACTGGGTATGGACGCGCATCTTGCCGCCGATGCGCCGTGCCAGCCTGCGCGCCAGGCGGATGGCGTCGCCCTCCACCACGAAGTCTATGTCAAAGTTGGGAATGCCGAGGAGCAGGTCGCGCACGAACCCGCCCACCAGATAGGCCGATGCCTGCATCTCGTCGGCCTCGCGCCCCACCTCCTGGATGAGCCGCAGCAGCGACGGGGGCAGCGACTCGGCGAGTTTGGCGGCGATCTCCGCCCGGCGAGGGTTGGGGGGCACGGCCCACAGTTTCAGCAAGTCCGTGCGGGTTACGATGCCGATGACCTCGCCGTCGCGCACCACCGGCACCTGGCCCACGCGATGCTCCACCATCACCTGGCGCAGTTTCTCCACGGGGTCGGTCGGCGACACGGTTACGTCGCCCGCCACCATGTACAGGCGCACGGGCGCGCCGCCGAGTTTGTGGTGCAGCGCCCGGTCCACCTCGCGGCGCGTGAGGATGCCGATGACCTTGCCGCGCTCCACCACCGGGAAGCCCTCGTGGCCGTAGCGCGTCATGAGGTCGGCGGCCTCGGCGATGGTCGTGTCGGGGCTGACCGTGTGAACGCCGTAGGACATGATCTCGCCCACGGTAACGGCGGGCATCACGCGCTCCTTCAAGTAGGCCACCAGCGCGTCCTTGACCTCCGCCACAGTCCGCCCGCGCACCAGCGCCGCAGCGGCCCGGCTGTGCCCGCCCCCGCCGAAGAACGCCGTCGCTTCGGCCACGTTGACCGCGTCGGACGTACTGCGCGCCACGATCTGCACGTGCTCGTCCATCTGCACGATGACGAACAACGCATCGGGGTCCAGCAGGTCCCGCAACTTGTGGGCCAGCGTGGAGATTTCCTCCACGTACTCCGGCACGGTGGCGGTGGCGATGGCTACCACCTGCCCGCTGAACTCAAAGATTTCGCTGTTCTGCACCAGTTGGTCGTAGAGGGCGCGCTGTCGCTCGGTGAGGGGATAGCGCAGGTAGCGGTTGACCACCTCCAGGTTCGCGTGGCGGTCCAAGAGCCACGCAGCCGCCCTGGCGTCGCGGGCCGTCGTCGTCAGGTAACTGAGCGAGCCGGTGTCCTCGTAGATACCGAGCAGGAGCAGCGTGGCCTCAATGGGCGAGATGGGCACCAGCGCCTGCGAGATTTGCTCCACCAGCAGGGTGGTCGTCGCGCCCGTCTCGGCGGACGAGAAGGCAACGTCCTCGCGCAGGTCGGCGCTGCGCGGGTGATGGTCTATGATCTCCACGCGCGTATTCTTGCCCATGCCCTTGAGCGTGGGAATCGTCTGGGTGTCCACGAGGATGAGGCGCGTGATGGGCTTCCGAGGCAAATCCTCGGCGTGCCAGAACGGGAGTTGCTCCCAGTACAGCGTAACGAAGTCCTGCACGTTGCGGTTCAGCCGACGCGGGAGGACGGGCGTGGCGTGCGGGTACAGTTTGGACGCCGCCAACAGCGACGCCAGCGCGTCAAAATCCGTGTTCTCGTGCGTTGCGATGATTTCCATCGGACCCGTCCCAGCCTGCTTCGCCCGCAACGACGGTATGTTCACCGCAGAGAACGCAGAGGGCGCAGAGAATTTTGAGGTAAACCTCTGCGGTCTCCGCGTCTCTGCGGTGAAATCCCCGCCCTGCGAGATTGTTCACCGCGGAGTCGCAGCGTGCGCAGAGAGAAAACGCGAAGCCCTCTGCGACCTCCGCGTCGCTGCGGTGAAATCCCCGCCTTGGATTATAGCGGCAAGGACAGCCGTTGACAAAGCAGGAAGCGAGCGGTATAATCCGCCACACGCTGACCGATTCGCTGGAGGTAGGATTGCGCTTCCCCGGCCGGAAGATTCTCACGATAGCGCTGCTGGTGGCCGTGCTCCTGGGCGCGCTGGCGGGCGTGGGCCGCACCCTGGACGAGTACAGCCAGGCCCTGCACTCGTCCGGCGTGCAGCCGACGCCGCCGCGCGAGGTTCACAACACCGACGTGAACCCCTACGGCGCCAACTTCTTCCTCGCCCGCGAGGTGGAACTGTGGAAGCGCGAGAAGACCGTCCAGATGGCAGCCGCCGCCGGCATCCACTGGGCCAAGCAGCAGTTCGCCTGGGAAGAAATTGAGCCGCGCAAGGGCGATTTCCGCATCCCCGCCACCGGCGAGAGCAGTTGGGGCAAGTACGACCAGATCGTGGACCTGTTCCGCCAGTACGGGATGGAGGTCATCGCCCGCCTGGACCGCCCGCCGGACTGGACGCGCCAGGACAACACCCACAAGGAGCGCCCGCCCGACAACTTCGCCGACTACGGCAACTTCGTGTACGAGTTCGTCCGCCACTTCAAGGGCCGCATCCACTACATCCAGATTTGGAACGAGCCGAATATCTACCCCGAATGGGGCGAGCGGCCGGTGGACCCGGCGGCCTACGTGGAACTGCTGAAGATCGCCTACCTGCGGGCGAAGGAGGCCGATCCGAACATCGTGGTCCTCAGCGCGCCGCTGGCCATCACCCTGGGCGAGCCGCACCCGGAGCCCGGCAAGTGGCGCTCCATGAGCGACCTTCAGTTTCTGGAGGAGATGTACAAGGCCGGGGCGAAGGACTACTTTGACATCCTCTCGGCCAACGCCTTCGGGATGAGCCTGCCGCCGGAGGATCCACCCGACCCGAACAAACTCAACTTCTCCCGCGCCGTGCTCCTGCGGCAGATCATGGAGAAGTACGGCGATGGTCAGAAAGCCGTGTGGTTCAACGAGTACGGCTGGAACGCCGCGCCGGAGTCGTTCCCCCAGGGCGCGCTCATCTGGGGGCGCGTGGATGAGGAGACGCAGGCGCAGTACACGGTGCGCGGGATTGAGATGGCGCGGCAGCAGTGGCCGTGGGCGGGCGTCTTCTGCATCTGGTACTTCCGCCAGGTGGGGCAGTACCCGGCGGACGAGGCGGCCTACTACTTCCGCATGGTGGACCCCGACTTCACCCCGCGCCGCCTGTACTACGCCATCAAGGAAGTTGCGACCGCCATACCACCGGCCGGGCCGGGCACCCACGAGGAGACCAGCCCCACCGTAACGCATTCGGATGGGTGGGAGCGCATCCTCGCGCCGCAGGTGAGCGGGGGCGGCTACCTGGAGGCGTCGCAGGCCGGCGCGTCGCTCACCTTCTCGTTCACCGGCCAGATTGTCAACCTGGTGGCGCACAAATCGCCCTACGCGGGGCGGCTGCTGGTGGCGCTGGACGGGCGCAACGTGCCCGGGCTTGCCGTGGACGAGCAGGGGCGGTCATACGTGGACCTATACAGCCCGAGCGACGTGTGGATAGAAGTTCCCGTCGCGACGACGAGCGGCGCGGCCAACCATTCGCTGACGTTCACCGTGGCCGAGCATGCCAACCCGGCTGCTGCGGGCATGCGGTGCGGCATTGATGCGTTTGTGGTGCGCGCCGCGCCCGCGCCCATGTTCCCCTACGTGCCGCTGGGGGCGTTTGTGGCGGTGGTGGTGCTGGCGGTCGCGGGCCTGGTACGGGTGGCACGGCGAAGGCGGTAGGCCCGCTACCGAAACCTCCCCACCACCACCTTCCCCGCCAACTCCTCCGGCGACATCTTCTCGGCGCGGTCCTTGGGGACGCAGAGGGTCTTGTACCGCTCCAGCAGGGCCACGGGGTCGGCGAATTGGTTGCGGCGGCCCCACTGGGTGGGGCACGGGCTGAGGACTTCCACGAAGGCGAACCCCTTGTGCTGGAGCGCCTCCTTCAGCGTGCGGATGAGCGGGCGGATGTGATATACCGAATACCGCGCCACGAACGACGCCCCCGCCCCCTCCACCAGTTTGCACAGGTCAAAGGGCGGCTCCTCGTTGCCCTGGGGCGTGGTGGCGGTGATGGTGCCGATGTCGGTGGTGGGCGTTACCTGCCCGCCGGTCATGCCGTAGATTTGGTTGTTGGCGCAGATGACCGTCATGTCCAGGTTGCGGCGCGCGGCGTGAATGAGGTGGTTGCCGCCGATGGCCGCGATGTCGCCGTCGCCGCCGATGACGACCACGTTCAGGTCGGGGTTGAACAGCGCCGCGCCGGTGGCGAAGGCCACAGGTCGCCCGTGGGTCGTGTGGAGCGTGTCGGCGGCGAAGTGGGGGCTGGGAATCCACCCCGCGCACCCGATGCCCGACACGAACAACATGCGCCGCACGTCCAGCCCCAGTTCGTCCACGGCCCGCAGGATGGCGCCCATGAGAATCCCGTGGCCGCAGCCGGGGCACATGGTGGAAGGGAAGACCTCCGGCCGTATGAACTTCTGGATGGAAGCGGTTGTCGCCGTCTTCGCGGTCATCGCAGGCACTCCTTCGCGGCGTCCCAGATTTCATCGGGGGCGATCACCTCGCCGTCGGTCTTGCCGAACCCGCGAGCGTCGGGAACCACCCGCTGAACTTCGCGCAGCATCTGCCCGCGGTTCATCTCGGCCACCAGGACGCGGGCGCTCTTGGCGGCCACGACGCGTAGCGCCTCGGCGGGGAACGGCCACACGGTGCGCGGGCGGAACAGCCCGACCCGATACCCGACCTCGCGGGCCATGCGGGCCGCGCCCAGCGCCGACCGCGCCGTGAACCCAAAACTCACCAGCAGCAGGTCAAGGTGGTCGTCGTCGCAGAGATACGTCTCGCTTTCCACAATCTCGTCCAGGCTGTCGGTGATCTTCGTGCACAGGCGCGCGGTGAGTTCGGCCTGGACCTTGGCGCTGGACGTGCGGCGATAGCCCCACTCGTCGTGGGTGGAGCCGGTAACCAGCAGGCGGTGCCCCTCGCCGAAGACCGGCATGGGCGGGACGGGCCTGCCCCCGAAGGGCGGCTCGCGGTCCGACGGGCCGATGCGGTTGAAGACGCGCACCTCCGGCGGGATGGTCAAGTTCTCGCGCAGGTGTCCCACGCCCTCGTCGGCCAGCAGGATGACCGGCACGCGGAACCGCTCGGCCAGGTTGAAGGCGCGGATGGTCTCCGTATACATCTCGGCGACGGACCACGGCGACAAGACGATGAGTTCGTAGTCGCCGTGTGCGCCCCAGCGGACCTGCATGAAATCGCCCTGGCCGGGGCGGGTGGCCTGGCCGGTGCTGGGGCCGGCGCGCTGCACGTCCACGATGACCATCGGCGTCTCGGTGATGATGGCGTAGCCCAGGTTCTCCAGCATGAGGCTGATGCCTGGGCCGCTGGTGGCGGTCATGGCCTTCGCGCCGGCCCACGCCGCGCCGATGCACGACGCGATGGACGCGATCTCGTCCTCCATCTGGACGAAGACGTGCTTGCCGGGGAGCGCCGCAAACCGCGCGCAGATGCGCTCCATGATCTCGCTGGCGGGCGTGATGGGGTAGCCCGCGTAGTAGTTGCACCCCGCCGCGATGGCCCCCTCGGCGCAGGCCTCGTCGCCCTGCAGGAAGTACCGGCCCGCGGGCAGGGGCGACGGGACTGTGGCCCAGCCCTGGGGCAGCGGGCGCGGCGCCGGGGCCGGCGGCTCGGCGTGCGATTCGCCTGCGGGCGCGCCCCCCGCCTCCTCACCGGATACGGAGATGGCCAAATCGGGGCACAGGAGTTCGCACTGGCGGCACACGGTGCAATCTTCGGGCCGCGCCACCACCACGGGATGGAACCCGTGGTCAAACGACTCCTGGTCAATCTCAAGCACATGTCGGGGGCACACGTTGACGCAGATGTAGCACCCCTTGCACCAGTCTCGGTTGATGGCGATTTCAGGCATGTTCCTTGTCCTTCACCGCAGAGACACGGAGAACGCAGAGCGCAAAACCCTGTCTTCCCCCGCGCCCTCCGCGCCTCTGCGGTGAAATTCTCTTTCCCTGCACCGCGGAGACACAGAGAACGCAGAGAACAAAACCCCTATCGTCCTCCGCGCCCTCCGCGCCTCCGCGGTGAGATTCTTTTTCCCTGCACCGCAGAGACACAGAGAACGCAGAGAGCGAAACCCTGTCGTCCTCTGTGCCCTCCGCGCCTCCGCGGTGAAATTCTCTTTACCCTGCACCGCAGAGACACCGAGAACGCAGAGCGCGAAACCCTATCTTCCTCTGCGCCCTCCGCGCCTCTGCGGTGAATTCCGTTACTTCCGCAGGCGCTTGCGGAGTTCCTCCGTCAGCGCGGGCACAACCTGGAACAGGTCGCCCACGATACCGTAGTTGGCCACCTTGAAGATGGGCGCCTCGGGGTCCTTGTTGATGGCGACGATGACCTTGGACGTGCCCATCCCGGCCAGGTGCTGAATCGCGCCGGAAATCCCGCACGCGATGTACAAATCCGGGCGCACCGTGCGGCCGGTCTGCCCCACCTGGTGGGCGTAGGGAATCCAGCCGGCGTCCACCGCGGCGCGGGACGAGCCGACCGCCCCGCCGAGCACCTCGGCCAGTTCGCGCAGCGGCTTGAACCCCTCCGGGCCGCGCACGCCCCGCCCGCCCGACACAATGATCTTAGCGTCGGCCAGGTTGACCTCGCCTTCCTCCACGATGAAGTCCACCACCTTGGCGGCGATCTGGTCCTCGGTCATCACCGGCGGGACCCTCACAATCTGGCCCTGGCGGCTGGAGTCCGGCTCCGGCATCTCAAACACGCGGTGGCGCACCGTCGCCATCTGCGGGCGGTAGTTGGGGCAGATGATGGTCGCCATGATGTTGCCGCCGAAGGCCGGGCGGGTCTGGCGCAGGAGTTTCGTCTCGGGGTCAATGTCCAGCCCCGTGCAGTCGGCGGTGAGGCCGGTGTGGACCTCGGTGGCGACGGCCCCGGCCAAATCCCGGCCGCGCGCGCTGGCCCCGAGCAGGAAGATCTCCGGCTTGTACTGCCGCACCAGGTGCACCAGTTGCTTGGCGTAGGGCGCGGTGCGGTACACGCCCAGCGACGGGTCGTCCACCAGGAACACGCGGTCCGCGCCGTAGTAGATGGCCTGCTGGGCGATGCCCTCCACGTTGTGGCCCAGGACGCACGCGGTGAGGGTCGTCCCCAGGCTGTCGGCGATGCGCCGGCCCTGGCCCATCATCTCCCACGAGATGCTGCACGCCTCGCCGCGGAACTGCTCCACCCAGACCCACACGCCCTGGTAGGCGCTGATGTCCTCCGCGCCTTTGCCCCGCTCGGGCAGGCTCAGCGCCTCCACAGGGCAAACTTCCAGGCACGCGCCGCACGCCGTGCACTTGTCGTCCACCACCGCCTTGTCGTTCTCCATGCGCAGCGCACCGAAGGGGCAGGCCGCCACGCAGGCCGCGCAGCCGATGCATGTTTCGGTGTCAATGATCAAGAGCGCCATGGCAGCCTCCTATATCACTTTCTCTTTGAGCAGCAGGTCGGCCAGTTTCGCGGCCTGCTCCTGGGGCGACTCGCCCTCAATCATCACGATCTGCCCGCTGCGGGGCGGCGGGTTGAAGACGCGCACCACCTGCGTCGGCGAGCCTTTCAGCCCCAGCAGTTCCGGCTTGGCATCGGGCAAATCCGCCGCCGTCCAGACCGGTATCTCCGTGCGGGTCGCCCGCCGAATGCCCATGATGGTGGGGTAGCGCGGCTGGTTGATGTCCTTGACCACCGTCAGCAGGGCAGGCAGGCGCGTCTCCACCACCTCGCGCCCCTCCTCCAGCAGCCGCTCCACCCGGATGCGCTTGGCCTGGAAGTCAATCTCCTGAATCTTGAAGACATAGGTCAGTTGCTCAATGTCCAGTTGCCGGGCGATGCCGGGGCCGACCTGGCCCGTGTCCCCGTCAATGGCCTGCTTGCCGCACAGGATGATGTCAAAGTCGCCGATTTTGCGGATGGCGTTGGCCAGCGTGTAGGCGGTGGCCCACGTGTCCGATCCGGCGAAGGCGCGGTCGCTGAGGAGAATGGCCTCGTCCGCGCCCATGGCGATGGCCTCCTTCAGCGCCTCCTTGGCCTGCGGCGGGCCCATGGAGATGACCGTTACCTTGCCGCCGAACTTCTCGCGCAGGCGCAGGGCCTCCTCAATGGCGTAGGTGTCAAAGGGGTTCACGATGCTGGGGACGCCTTCTCGGATGAGCGTCCCGGTCTCCGGGTTCACCTTGACATCCGTGGTATCGGGCACCTGTTTGATGCAGACAATGGCGTGCACGCTGTACCTCCCTTGCTGAGAATGAATAAACAGCCATCTGCTATCAGCGGTCGGCATTCAGCAATCAGCGGTCAGCATTCAGCCGTCAGCGGGAATACCGACGGGACTGGAGGCTGTCGGCCGATGGCGAACCGCCGACTACGCTTCCCGCTGCCACTCCTCGGGGTCGTAGGCGGGCAGTTCGCAACGCAGCGGCTTGTCGGAACGATAGCCCAGCGCGTACTGCGCCTGCATGAGTTGCTGGATCTCCTTGGAGCCTTCGTAGATGACCGCCCCTTTGGAGTTGCGCAGGTAGCGTTCCACATCGTACTCGTCGGAGTAGCCATAGGCCCCGTGGATTTCTACCGCATCGTCGGCGGACTCAAAGGACGACTGGGTGGCGAACCACTTGGCCAGGCCGGTCTCGCGGGTGTTGCGGATGCCCTGGTTCTTGAGCCAGCCCGCGCGCAAGTACAGCAGCCGCGCCGCCTCGTACTTCAGCACCATGTTGGCGATCATCTGCTGCACCAGTTGGTGCTGGCCGATGGGGACGCCGAAGGTCTGGCGCTCGTTGGCGTACTTGACCGAAGCCTCCAGGCAGGCGCGGATGAGGCCCGTGGCGCCGGCGGCCACCGTGTACCGCCCGTTGTCCAGGCACGACATGGCGATGCGGAACCCCTCGCCCTCCAGGCCCAGCATGTTCTCGGCGGGCACGGGCACGTCGGTCATGGAGATAAAGCCGGTGTTGCCGGCTCGCACGCCCAGTTTGCCGTGGATGGTGCCGGTCTCCAGGCCGGGCCAGCCGCGCTCCACGATGAACGCGGACATGCCTGTGTGGTCGCGCGCCCGCTTCTTCTCCATGTCGGTCCACGCGAAGATGAGGAAGTGGTCGGCCACGTCCGCCAGCGAAATCCACATCTTCTCGCCGTTCAGAATCCAGTGGTCGCCCTCGCGGCGGGCGGTGGACTGGATGCCGAGCACGTCGGAACCCGCCGCTGGCTCCGTGAGGCCGTAGGTGGCGATCTTCTGACCCATCGCCTGCGGGACCAGGTACTTCTGCTTCTGCTCCTCGGTGCCCCACTGGAGCAAGCCCAGGCTGTTCAGCCCCACGTGCACCGACATGATGACCCGCGCCGAGGTGTCCACCCGCTCCAGTTCCTCGCAGGTGAGGCCCAGCGAGATGTAATCCATCCCCGCGCCTCCGTAGCGCACGGGAATGCAGATGCCGAGGATGCCCTGTGCAGCCATCTTGGGCAGGATGCTGCGGTCAAAGGTGTGCTTGCGGTCGTTCTCCTTGACCGTGGGGGCAATCTCGCGCTCGGCGAACTCGCGCACCATTTTCTGCACCATGAGATGCTCTTCCGACAGAGCAAAGTCCATAGCGTCCCTCCTCTTGTTGTCGTCAGCCCTGCCTGGAGGAAGACGAAGGCGAAGCCGTCAGCGGCGGATGCGGTGGGTCATCCTCTGCCGCCGCGAGTGCTTCGCCCGTGTGGGATTGCGCCTTCGCACGTCTGAGACCTCCATGGGCTCCGACCTGTTGTTGGCCCCATTATATCACGATGCGCAAAAGACAACAAGACGGCGCATTCCTTTTCCTTGTGCGGAGTTTGATTTTTGCACCGACTTCGTATAAGATGGGTGCGCTGTCCGAACCGCTCGGATGGCATCATCCTGTTGTTCCTTCAAGGAGGCACTTGAACATGCAGGTACTGCTGCTCAAGGATGTTCCCAACCTCGGCAAGGCTGGCACCGTGAAGAACGTGGCCGACGGCTACGCGCGCAACTTCCTCTTCCCCAAGAAACTCGCCGTGCCCGCGACGCCAGAGGCCATGAAGCAGGCCGAAGCCATCCGCAAGGCCGCCCTGCGCAGGCAGCAGCGGATTGAGGAGGAGGCCGAGGCGCTGGCCAAAGAACTGGAAGCCGTCAGCCTCACCTTCAAGGCCAAGGCGGGCGAGTCGGGCAAACTCTACGGCTCCGTTACCGCGGCCCACATCGCCGAGGCCCTCTCGGCCAAGGTGGGCATGGAGTTTGACAAGCGCAAGATTGACCTGGAGGAGCCGCTCAAGGAACTGGGCGAGCACCAGGTGCGCATCAAACTCGCGCCCACGGTGTCCGCCTCCGTCCGCGTCGTCATAGAACCTGAGGAATGACCCTTCGGCCCGCCGCATGGACCGCCTGACGATTTTCTGGATCCTGATGGCCGCCACTGTGGCACTGTTCCTGTGGGGCGTGGCGGCCAACGTCTCCATCTATCGGACAGGGCGCAGGCGCACGCCCGCCGAGGGCCTGCCCAACGGCGTGGGGTTCGGGCGCATCCTGCGCGCGCTCCTGTCCGACGGGCTGCTCCACCGCGCCCTCCTGGGCGAGAGCAAATGGCGCTGGGCAGCGCATACGCTGTTCGCCATCGGTTTTCTGCTCCTCTTTGCCCTCAGCACGTTCACGGGGTTCTTTGAGGAAATCCTGCGGCGGGGCTTCGGGGTGGAGACGCCCTTCGTCCTCGCCGTGGTGGACAAAGACACGCCCATCATGGCGCTGCTCAACGAGACGCTGGGCATCCCCCTGCTGGTGGGCTGGGTCGCGCTCGTCGTGCGCCGATACATCCTGCGCCCCGCCCAGTTGCGCACCGAAGCCGACGACACGTGGGTGCTGGCCCTGCTCGGCGTCGGCCTGCTGACGGGGTACCCCACCGAGGCGCTGCGGCTCCTCGCCGAGGGCACAACGTCCGCCGCGGCGAGCGTGTCGTTCATCGGCTACCCCCTCGCCCAGGCATTGCGCCCGTTGGCGCTGCCGTGGGCGCAGTGGCACTTCGCCCTGTTCTTCGTCCACGTTTTGCCGTTCATGGTGCTCCTTGTGTACATGCCCTACAGCAAGTTCTTCCACGCCGTCATGGGGCCGATTGTGGCGACGGTGAACGCGCTTCGGCGGGAGGAGGCGCGATGAGCACGCTGAACCTATCCCGCTTCAGCGCCTGGCAGTTGATGCAGATGGACGCCTGCACCCGCTGCGGCGAGTGCGTCCAGGGGTGCCCGACCTTCGCCGAGGCCCAGCGCGACGAAATCACCCCGCTGTCCAAATTGACCCGCTTCCGCTCTTTCGCAAAGGGGCAGCACGGCGGGCTATTGGCGCGGCTGTTCGGCCATCGCCCCCCGACCGACGCCGACATCCGCCTGTTCTCGCGGGGGGCGTATGACTGCACCCTGTGCGGGCGGTGCAGGGTGGTCTGCCCCGTGCACATTGAGACGCGCGACATCTGGATCGCCATGCGCGAGGAGATGGTGGCCCAGGGTGCGTACCCGCCGCTGTTTGACACCCTGCGCGCGACGCTGGCCGAGAAGCACAACATCGTCGGCGAGGACAATGCCCAGCGCATGGTCTGGAGCGAGAACCTGGAGGCCCCGCTGGGCGACATCGTCGGCCGCCGCGATGCGGAAGTCGTGTACTTCGCGGGATGCGTGTCCTCGTTCTACCCCGCGGTGTACGGCGTAACACAGGCGTTCGTCGGCATCCTGTCGCGGCTGGGCGTGCGGTTCACCCTGTTGGGCGGCGACGAGTGGTGCTGCGGCTTTCCGCTGCACATCGCGGGCATGGGCGACGCCGCGCTGGAACTGGCACGGCACAACGTGGAGGCCGTCCGCGCAACGGGGGCGAAGCGGCTGGTGGCCACCTGCCCGTCCTGCTACCACACGTGGGCGCACGAGTACCCGCGCTGGCTGGGCGAGCCGCTCGGATTTGAGGTGCGCCACGCGACCCAGGCGCTGGACGAGTGGATTGCCGACGGCGCGCTGTCGCTCAAGCCGCTAGAGGCGAAAGTTACCTACCACGACCCGTGCGACCTGGGGCGCACCAGCGGCATCTACGACGCCCCTCGGCGGGTCATCCGCGCCATCCCTGGCGTCGCGCTGGTGGAGATGGAAGACCACCACGAGCGCGCGCTGTGCTGCGGCGGGGGCGGCGATGCCGAGATGGCCAATGCCGAACTGACCGCGGCGGTCGCCAAGCGCCGTCTAGCCCAGGCTCAGGCGACGGGCGCGGAATATCTGGTGTCGGCCTGCCAGCAGTGCAAGCGCACGCTGGCGACGGCGGCGCGGCGCGAGAAGGTGCGCATCCGCACCCTGGACGTCGCCGAACTGGTCTGGCAGGCCATGCAGTAATCCGACACAAGGAGGGAGTTGTCGTGAAAATCGGCAAGTACGAGTTTCCCGAAGACCGCTACTACGACAGAGACCACAACTGGGCGCTGGTGCAGGCCGACGGCCTCGTGGTGCAGGGCCTGTCGGACTTCGCGCAGGACATCGCGGGCGAGATTCTGTACACCGAGCCGCCGCGACAGGGCCGCGACCTGGAACAGGGCAAGCCCTTCATGTCCATGGAGTCGGGCAAGTGGGTGGGCCGCATCAAGGCCGTCGTCAGCGGCAAGGTGGAGGCGTCCAACGCCGAACTGGAGGAGAACAGCGCGCTCATCAACAAAGACCCCTACGGCAATGGGTGGCTCGTGAAGATTCGCCCGTCCAACCTGGAGGCCGAACTGGCGAACCTGATGAAGCCGACCTCGCCCGAATTCGCCGAATTCATGAAAGCCGAGATGGCCAAGTACGGGAAGTGAGTCCTGCACCGCAGAGGCGCGGAGAGCGCAGAGGCAGATAGGGTTTTGCCCTCTGCGTTCTCTGTGTCTCTGCGGTGAGTCAGTCTTCCGAGGTAGTGCGATGAACCTGTACGACCTGGGCAAAGTCCCCTGGCTCCATTCGCAACTGTTGTACCACGCGCTGCCGCGGGCGGGCGGGTCGGGCGTCATCCTGCTGTCGCCCGCCACGCCCTACGTCTGCATCGGCTACCACCAGGACGCGGCGCAGGAGGTGGATTTGGACTTCTGCCGCGAGCACGGCATCCCCGTGTTTCGGCGGGAGGTGGGCGGCGGCGCGGTGTATCTGGACGGCAACCAACTGTTCTACCAAATCGTGCTGCCCCCCGACCATCCAGCGGCGCAGGGCGACAAGGAGTCCATCTACCGCCGCCTGCTGGCCCCCGTGGTGCGCACCTACCAGGCCATCGGCATCCCCGCCGAGTACAAGCCCATCAACGACATCATCGCGGGCGGGCGCAAGATTTCGGGCAACGGCGCGGCGGAAATCGCGGGCTGCACCGTCCTCGTGGGCAACCTGATTCTGGACTTCAACCACGAGATGATGGCCCGCGTGCTCCGCGTCCCCGACGAGAAGTTCCGCGACAAGGTGTTCAAGACGCTGAAGGACAACCTAACCACCATTCGCCAGGAGTTGGGGCGTGTGCCGCCCGTGGACGAATTGAAAGCCGTCCTGGTGCGCGAGTTTGAGGCGGTGCTGGGCCCGCTGGAACCTGCCGCGCTCCCCGCCGAGGTGTACCGCGTGGCCGACGACCTGGCCCCACGCATGACGAGCGACGAGTGGCTCCTAGGGGGCGGAAGGCCAGGCCGCGAGCGGGACGTGAAAATCCAGGCAGGGGTGCACGTCAGCCAGTGCGCCTACAAGGCACGCGGCGGCCTCATCCGCGCCCTCATGGTCGTGCGCGACGAGCGCATCGCGGAACTGGAACTGTCGGGCGACTTCTTCATCTACCCCGCCGAGCGTCTGGGCGAACTGGAGCGGGCGCTGATCGGCGCGCGCGTGTCCGAGGTGGAGTCGGTCCTCGCCGAGTTCTACCAGACCCGCGCCGTGGAGTCGCCAGGCGTCGGCCCCGCCGATTTCGCCGAGGCGCTGCGCGTCCCCGCGTGAGGTTGCGATGGAGCGGCGAACCGTTTCCGCGCGCTACGTCGGCGATGAGCGGGCCGAGGTCCGCATCGGCGACTACGCCTTCGTGGTGGACGAGCGGGTGAACCTGCGCCGCGCGGGCGCGACGTTGTGCCCTGTGGAGTTGGTGGCCGCGGCGCTGGCGGCGTGAATGACCCTCACCATGGCGGCGGTCGCCGCGAGCAAGGGGTTCGCGCCAGAGCGGCTGGACGTGCGCGTGGAGTGGGAGACGCGCGAGGAGGGCCGCGAGTGGGCCACGGCTTTCCGCACGGGGATTGACCTGGGCGCGGGGTTGGACGACCGTGCGCGCAAGATTCTGTTCAATGCCGCGCGCAACTGCGAGGTGCACAAGTTGCTGCGGGGGAGGGTGGAGTTCACCGAGCGGATGGTGTAGGCGAAGCACCAGTTGCCTGACTGCGCATCAGTCCCGTAGCGCCTGCCCTAATTCCGCGCGAACCAGGCGCTAACGCTTCCACTCTATGTGATCGTTGATGTGATGCTTTTCAAAAGTCTCCAGGATGTCCTCACAGAAGCGCATCGTGTCCTCGTCGCCGAGAGACTTGGCCAATTCGTACCTTTGCACAAACATTCTCTTGACCTCTCCGGCCAGATCCAATGCGTCACGGAGTTGACGGGCCGCGGTAACAGTACGATATACGTCCATCACCGCGCGGTATTCTGACGCAATGGCCGCTCGCTTCTGTTCAGATTGTTGGCGCTGGTACTCTGCAAGCACGCATTGAGCATCAAGGAGCAACTCCCTGATTCGCGCCAAATATTGAGGAACATGGTCTTGCTCAAATCTGCCGCCAAGCACTTCTCGCTTCAGAATGGCGTATTCCGCATCTGTATCAAAGTCCTCTTGTTGACGCTCCATACCCCCCGCTCCTCTCCCTCATTTATGGCGCGCACGTGCTAAGTCCCGGGCGCTTGTTGGTCCATCCGTCCTCCAATGTAGACGCTCTCTATCATTCTGATGCTCTTATGCAGTTGTAGTGCAATGATAAATCTGAACCCTGCCGGGGTTAGCACGATCCTTTGACCTATCTTGCCCAAGAGCCCCAAATCAACTGCGAAATTAAGGAAGGTGTAGGTCGCGGTGGTTCGAGTCCTCGGGGCTTTCCATTCTGTTTCTTTTCCCGCCAGGGTCGTGAACATCCCGATGAGATCTTCAAATTCCAAAGGGTACGCGTTCCTGGACAACAAAAAAGCACTCTCCACAATTGCGTAGACTCCGAAAACGGTCGGGGAGTAGAACGGATCTTTGGCGATAAAGTTGCTCAGGAGTTCTGCCTGCTGTTGCGATAGTACATCCGCCACAGGCAGCGATCCCATAGCCCCGAGATATTCGTGTCCGAAGTCGGTGAGCCAGTACTTGTTGCGCTCCCGCCTGACCAATCCAAACTCCGCTGCAAGCTTCAAGTGATGGTGAACGCTTGATCTCCCGAGCCGCGTTGCCTCGGCTATAGATGACTTATCAATAATTCCCTCACGGATCTTGGACAAGGTTCTGTTCATAAGCGCAAGATTATAGACACCGTAGTCCTTGGGTTTTACGCGGAAGAACGGAGTCAGTTCGGACAAAGATGCAAAATACCGCTCTAACACTTCTAGCGGCTCGTATGCTATCAGCGCTACCCCTCGTTCTGCACAGGACCTCAAGTCCGACTCACTTGCATCGGTTACTAGGAGATATGGCTTGATTGCCCCGGTAATCAGGTCGCCAGAGACTTGAAGTTCCCGCAGCTCGTGCAAGTAGGCTACAATCTGATCTAGGTAGTTAGGGGAGAATGCAGTAACTTTGAGTTCGACGAGTAGCAACTCGTCCTTGTGTAGCAGTAGCAGATCAAGCCGTTGTTCACCCGAACGCATTCTTAGCTGTCTTGCAACAAGGCGTGGCTCAGAATCCAGGCCGAGTAACTTCTGGAGCAAGGAAAGATTCACAACAAGTGCGTCTTCTATCTCGCTTTCCCTTACCCTGATCCCGCCTTCGCTGTGCTCACTCGTCACTGGTGCACGGCCCTTGACCAGCGGGTTATACTGAGTACGATGCGATCCACGCAGTGTGTTCGGCATGGAGGCACCCCCAAGAGATTCGTTCTATGGAAGTCCACTGAAGTGTACTGCAAGACTAAGCACACCGTCAAACGGCCGGGCGAGTTCGGCAACGTTACCTCAGATTCCGGTGATCGCGTAGGTTTTGAGCAGCACCACCCCCACCCCCGCCCCGACAAGCGACGCGGCGAAATTCACCCAGTCGTTGCTCAGCCACGCCCGGCCGCGCAGGTGCTGCGTCGGCGTGCCGCAGGCGTGCACCCGCCGCTCGGTCTCCTTGCCGCACGCTGGGCACCAGTAGATGCCCTGCACGGTGGCTCCCAGCAGCGAGTCGGCCAGCGCCCCCGCCAGCCCGCTCACGGCCCCGGCGGGCAGGTACGCGCCCGGCGCGGCCATCCCGGCGGCCCACGCGCACAGCGCCGCGACCGCCCCGATGCACGCCGCGCCGGCCAGCGCCGCCGCCGTGCCCAGCAGCGAGACGCCGCCCGACGTGCCCGGCGGCACGCGCCGCCCCGTGGTGATGAGCCGCGGAGGCCGCGCAGCCAGCACGCCCACCTCGGTGGCCCACGTGTCGGCGTTCACGGCGGCCATCGCGCCCACGAAGGCCGCAAACCACAGGGGCGACGGCCAGAGGGTTGACGCCACAGCGAGAAGCGCGCCCAACCCGCCGTTGGCGAGCGCCTGGCCCAGGTCGCGGCGCGCGCCTTTGGCGAACTTCTCGGCGACGCGCTCTTTGGCGCTCGCGCGGAAGCGGGACAGCGCGCTGGAAGAGGCGAAGAACAACACGAGGAGCACACCCCAGTCCCATCCGCCGAAGGCGAAGACGGCCGTCCCCACGAGCACGGCTCCCGCCACACCCGACGCCGAAAGCGCCCCGCGCCGGTAGCCCAGCCCGCCGATGAGCAGGCTGAACGCCAGTCCCATGATGAACCGCTGCGCCATTCCTCGCTCCACGCCAAGATTGTCTTGCCGCAGAGACGCAGAGAACGCAGAGTCTCTCTGTACCTCTGCGTTCTCTGTGGTCTCTGTGGTGAACCCCTGTCAGGCTACCGCTACGCGCTCAAACTGGCTGTTGTACAGTTCGGCGTAGAACCCGTTGCGCGCCAGCAATTCCTCTTGCGTCCCCTGCTCCACGATGTCCCCGTCGCGGATGACCAGGATGAGATCGGCGTTGCGGATGGTGGACAGGCGGTGCGCGATGATGAACGCCGTGCGGCCTTCCATGAGCCGGTACATGGCGTCCTGAATCAGCATCTCGGTGCGCGTGTCCACGGAACTGGTCGCCTCGTCCAGGATGAGAATCTTGGGGTTGGCGAGGATGGCGCGGGCGATGGTGAGCAACTGCATCTGCCCCTGCGAGATGTTGGACGCATCCTCGTTGATGACCATGTTGTACCCTTCGGGCAGGGTGCGCACGAAGTGATCCACGTGGGCCGCGCGGGCCGCCGCGATGACCTCCTCATCCGTCGCGTCGGGACGGCCGTAGCGGATGTTCTCCATGATGGTGCCGTTGAACAGCCACGTGTCCTGGAGCACCATGGCGAAAATCTTGCGCAGGTCCTCGCGGCGGAAGTCGCGGATGTCGTAGCCGTCCACCAGGATGGCCCCGCTGTCCACGTCGTAGAACCGCATCAGCAGTTTGACCAGCGTGGTCTTGCCCGCGCCGGTCGGCCCCACGATGGCCACCTTCTGGCCGGGCTTGATGAGCGCCGAGAAGTCCTTGATGACCACCTTGTCGGGGTTGTAGCCGAAGCGCACATGGCGGAACTCCACCTGGCCCTTCACGTCGTCCAGGCGCACGGGATTGGCCGTGTCGGGAATCTCCTCTTGCTCGGCCAGGAACTCAAAGACGCGCTCGGCGGCGGCGGCCGTCTGTTGCAGCACGTTGGAGATGTTGGCGATTTGGGTGATGGGCTGTGTGAACGACCGCACGTACTGGATGAACGCCTGGATGTCGCCAACGGTGATGGCCCCGCGCACGGCCAGGTAGCCGCCCAGGATGCTCACCGCCACGTACCCCAGGTTGCCCACGAACCCCATGACGGGCATCATCAGGCCCGACAGAAACTGCGACTTCCACGCCGAGTCGTACAGCACCTCGTTGAGGCCGTCAAACTTCTGCACGCTCTTGGCCTCGCCGTTGAAGGCTTTGACCACCACATGCCCGCCGTAGGTCTCCTCAATGTGGCCGTTGATGTGGCCGAGGTAGTCCTGCTGCCGCTTGAAGTACCGCTGCGACCGCCCGATGACGACGCTGATGATCACCAGCGACAGCGGAACCATCAACAGCGCCACCAGGGTCATCTGCCAACTGATGGAGAACATCATCACCAGGACGCCGATGAGGGTGGTCGTGGACGTGATGATCTGCGTCAGGCTCTGGCTCAGGGTCTGGTTCACCGTGTCCACGTCGTTGGTGATGCGCGACAGCACCTCGCCGTGCGTCGTCCGGTCAAAGTATCGCAGCGGCAGGCGGTTGATCTTCGCGGCGATGTCCCTGCGGAAACGGTAGGTGATGTCCATGGACACGCCGGACATGATCCAGCCCTGGATGTACGCGAACAGGGCCGAGGCCAGGTACAGGGCCAGCACAGTAAGCAGGATGCGCCCGATGTAGTCAAAGTCAATGCCGGTGCCCGTGCCCGCGATCTGGGCCATCACCCCCTCAAAGAGTTTGGTGGTGGCCTTGCCCAGAATCTTGGGGCCGACGATGGAGAAGATGGTGGACGCGATGGCGAACACCAGGACGATGGCGATGGACAGCCGGTACGTCCCCAGGTACTGGATGAGTTTCCGCATGGTGCCCTTGAAGTCGCGGGGCTTCTCGCCCTTCATCATCGCCATGGGGCCGCCCCTGCCCATGGGCCCGTGCCCGCCCAGTGGCCCGCGCCGGACGGGTGCGCCCGGGCCGAACATCGGCGGCCGTTCCTCGGACGGGGTTCGGCGATTGGGTAGGTTGCCGCCGGAAACGCTCATACCAACTCCTCCTTACCAAGTTGCGACTGGACGATCTCGCGGTACACCGCGCAGGTCTCCAGCAGTTCGCGGTGGGTGCCCTTGCCGACGATGCGGCCCTCGTCCAGGACGATGATCTGATCCGCATTCATGACGGTGGAGACACGCTGGGTAACGATGAGCACGGTGCTATCGTGCGTGATCTCCTTCAGCGCCCTGCGCAGCGCGGCGTCGGTTTTGAAATCCAGCGCCGAGAAACTGTCGTCAAAGATGTAGATGGGCGGCTTCTTGACCAGGGCGCGGGCGATGGACAGGCGCTGCTTCTGCCCGCCCGACACGTTGGCCCCGCCCTGGGCGATTTCCGTCGCCAGGCCCTCCGGCGTCGCGAACACGAACTCTTCCGCCTGGGCGATCTCCACCGCCTGACGGATGGCTTCCTCGCTGGCGTCTTCGTCGGCGTACCGCAGGTTGCTCTCAATGGTGCCCGAGAACAGGATGCCCCTCTGCGGGATGTAGCCGATCTTGTCGCGCAGGTCGCTCTGGCGCACCTCGCGGATGTCCAGGCCGTCCACGTAGATGGCGCCCGACGTTACATCGTAGAAGCGCGGGATCAGGTTGATGATGGTGGATTTGCCCGAGCCGGTGGAGCCGATGAAGGCCGTCGTCTGGCCGGGCTTGGCCACGAAACTGATGTCGTGGAGCACGTCCTCCAGCGCGTTGGGATACCGGAAGTGCACATGGCAGAACTCCACCGTGCCCTCAAACGGCTCCTTGAACGACTTGGGCTGTTCGGGGTCGCGGATGGAGGGCTGCGTCTCCAGCACGTCGGCGATGCGGTCGCCCGACACGGACGCCCGCGGCAGGAAGATGAACATCATGGTCAGCATCAGGAACGCGAACACGATCTGCATGGCGTACTGGAGGAAGGCCATCATGTCGCCCACCTGCATCGTGGAGGCGGCCACCTGGTGCGACCCTACCCAGATGATGGTCAGCGACAGGCCGTTCATCACCAGCATCATCAATGGCATCATGACCACCATGACGCGGTTGACGAACAGGCTGGTGCGTGTCAAATCTCGGTTGGCGTCGTCAAAGCGGGCTTCCTCAACCTGCTGCTTGTTGAAGGCGCGGATGACCAACATCCCCGACAGGTTCTCGCGCACCACCAGGTTCAGGCGGTCCACAAGTTTCTGGATGGCCTTGAACTTGGGCAGGGCGATGGAGAACACGGTCATGATGAGGCCGAGGAGCACGAGCACGGCGACGGCGATGATCCACCACATGTTGGCGCTCTTGTCAATGGCGCGAATCACGCCGCCGACGCCGATAATGGGCGCGTAGAAGACCATGCGCATCATCAGCATGACCACCATCTGGACCTGGGTAACGTCGTTGGTGGAGCGGGTGATGAGCGACGCGGTGGAGAACTTGTCAAACTCGGCGCCGCCGAAACTCATGACCCTGCGGAACACCTGGCGGCGCAGGTCGCGGGCTAGCCCCGCCGCCGTCCGCGAGGCCAGAAATCCCACGATGATGGCGCACGTGATGGACAGAAGCGAGATGAGGAGCATGGAGCTGCCCGTGCGCAGGATGTAGTTCGTCTGGAGTTTGCTCGTGTCCACGCCCAGGGCGTCGTACTCGGCCTTGACGGCGCGCACGGCCATCTGGTTGATCATGCTTTCGCCCAGCGCCGCGAACCGCTCCTGGATGGCCTCGGTCATCTGGGTTAACTGGGCCTCGGGGAGCCTGCCCAGGAGGGCGAACAGGTCCACGCCCGGGGGCAGTTTGCTGAGGTCAAACCCCAGGGTCTGACCCATCGCGGCAGCCTTGCTGGGGTCCGCCATGATCTGCTCAATGCCCGACACGACGACCAGCGCCTTGCCCATGATAGGCTTCAGGGCCTCGCGCTGGGCCTTGTCTATGCGGTTGAGCACGTACACGGGTTCCGTGGCCAGCGTGGGGTACTGCTTGAGGTACCGCTCGTAGTCGGGCGATTCCTTGTCCACCAGCGTGTAGTGCGACAGCACGAGCGCCTTGTCCTCGGCGGTCATGAACAGGACGACCTTGTTCATCTCGCTTTGGCGGATGGCGTCGGGCACGGCGCTTTCCACGCCGCCCTGCTGGATGCCGTAGTTGACAATGCGCGACATGTAGTCGGGCAGGGCGAGGTCAGCGTTGGCCTGCACGAAAAGCAGTGCGATGGCCAGCAGGATGAAAGCCACATAGGGCTTCAGGTAGCGGATTAGTCGCAACATAGACGGTCTTTTCCTCGCAAGCGAATTGCTACGGGTCCTTGCCTGCGAAGGGAGGCGGAAAGTGGCCTGCTCTCGCGGGCGGAGCCGGTTATTTAGCGGGGCTAAGTATATGCCCGAAGCCCCCGGCTGTCAAAAAGCGCGTGGTGGCTGGCGAACGGGGGCCGCGAATGAACATGTACTCAAAGGGTCGGTTGCCTGCCTGGACAGGGATGGCAGCCGCCCTACGGCCACACCTCGCCATGTCCGTTCCTCGCGCCGATTCGCGGTTCCGCTTGACCCCACCTTTCCCCACCCCAGCCCTCCCCTTTCCTCTGCGCGGGCGGACAGGATAAGGGGAGGGTGCGGGAGGAGTTAGGTGAGGTAGATTCTGCCCCGCAACCCAACGACGTTCGGTCATTCTCGCCCCGCAATTGACACGCGCCCGCGGGACCGAAAGACTTGTCAATGCCGTTCAATGCGTATAGAATACAACAGAAACGAGAGCAAGAATTAGCCGTGTGGAGGTATGACGATATGGAGCCGAGAGATACAGGCACAGTGGCGGTAAAACGCGGCCTGGCTCAGATGCTAAAAGGCGGCGTGATCATGGACGTGGTTACGCCGGAGCACGCCCGAATCGCAGAGGACGCCGGAGCGGTAGCGGTCATGGCGCTGGAGCGCGTGCCGGCGGACATCCGGGCGCACGGCGGGGTGGCCCGCATGAGCGATCCGGAGTTGATCCTCAAGATCATGGATGCGGTCAGCATTCCGGTGATGGCCAAATGCCGCATCGGGCATTTCGTGGAGGCCCAGGTGCTGGAGGCGCTGGGCGTGGACTTCATTGACGAGTCCGAGGTGCTGACGCCCGCCGACGAAGAGCATCACATTGACAAGCATCAGTTCAAGGTGCCCTTTGTGTGCGGGTGCCGCAACCTGGGCGAGGCGCTGCGCCGTATCGCAGAGGGCGCGGCCATGATCCGCACCAAAGGCGAGGCGGGCACGGGCAACGTGGTGGAGGCTGTGCGGCACGCACGCGCCGTCATGGGCGAAATCCGCCGCCTGACCTCCATGGCGCCGGAGGAACTGATGAAGGCCGCCAAGGAGATGGGCGCGCCCTACGAACTGGTCAAGGAAGTGGCCCAGTTGGGCAGGCTTCCCGTGGTCAACTTCGCTGCGGGCGGCATCGCCACGCCGGCCGACGCCGCGCTGATGATGCAACTGGGCATGGACGGCGTCTTCGTGGGTTCCGGCATCTTCAAGTCCAGCGACCCGGCCCGCCGGGCCAAGGCCATCGTGGAAGCGACCACCCACTACAACGACCCGAAGATCATCGCCGAGGTGTCCAAGGGCCTGGGCGAGGCCATGCCCGGCCTGGAAATCAGCGCCATCCCGCAGGATCAACTCCTGGCGGGCCGCGGCTGGTAGGCCATTCACCATCGCTGAACCCATCGCCACAGAGGATCGCGTATGACAATCGGCGTTCTGGCATTGCAGGGAGCGTTCATTGAGCACCGCAAGGCGCTGGAGCGGCTCGGGGTGGACACCCGCGAGGTGCGCCTTCCGGAGCACTTGGAGGGATTGGCCGGCCTGATTATCCCAGGCGGGGAGAGCACGACCATCGGCAAACTGGCCGTAACCTACGGCCTGCTGGAGCCGATTCGGGCCAAAGCCGCTTCCGGCTGGCCCGTGTGGGGAACCTGCGCGGGGATGATCCTGCTGGCGCGGGACATCGGCGGGCTTGCCCAGCCGCTTCTCGGACTGATGGATGTAACCATACGGCGCAACGCCTTTGGCCGCCAAGTGGACAGTTTTGAAACCTGGCTGGACGTGCCGGAACTGGGCGGGGACGCGCCGTTCCGGGCCATCTTCATCCGAGCGCCGTTGATTGAGCGGGTGGGGCCCGGCGTCCAGGTGCTGGCGCGACTGTCCGACGGGGCCATCGTCGCCGCGCGCCAGCGCAACCTGCTGGTTACGGCGTTCCACCCAGAACTGACGGACGACCTGCGGTTTCACAGGTACTTCGTGCGGATGACCGAGGAGGCAACGAAGGCGTAGCATTCGCTCGCGCCACGACCGCATCATCCCACATGCCGCGCGCATGCCCCGCCTCCGCGCAAAGGAGTGGCGGGAACGATGGAGAGCGTAAGGCCCTTTGGGCTGCAACACATCCCGATTCTGTATCGGTTACAGGACGATAGCACCGTGCTGGACATGGAGCACGCGCTGATGCGCGCGCGAAGCCCGCTGTGGGCGGCGCTGCTGGGGCATGGCTCGCTGGCCGAGGGGCCGTTCTGCACGGTGGTGTTCAGCGAACCCGGCGATGTCGGGGCGGTGCAGGGGTTTGCGCAGGCCAGGCTGCGGCCCGCCGCCGAGGAAGCCGACCTGGTGCGCCTGGCCCCTTCCCTGGACGCGCCCGAGGCAGAGCGCATCTGGCGCAGCCTGCTTGCAGGCATGGCGGCGCATCTGGCCCATCTGGGCGTGCAGCGCGTCTTCGTGCGCCTGTCCGACGAACTGGAGGCGGCCCACCTGTTCCTGGACAATGGGTTTGTCCTCTACACGCGGGAGGACGTATTCCAACTGCGGGACTTGCCCGCGCAGAGCGGTGTGGGCCTGCTGCAACCCGCCGATGAGGACTGCCGCTGGGGCGTCGGGCGGCTGTATGCCGCCATAACGCCGAAGGCCGTGCGATTGGCCGAGGGCCTGGCCAATACGAGTTCGTCGCCGGGATTCGTGGCCTGCGACGCATCGTATGTCTGGAAGCAGGGCGGCGACATCCTGGCTCATGTGGGGGTCGGCCACGGCGGCGGCGCCTGCTGGCTGCGGATGCTGATCCACCCGGACCACGCCGACAGGGCCGCGGATGTGATTCGGGACGCGCTGGCCCACCTGCCCCGCCACACGCGGACCGTGTTCTGGAGCGTGCGGGCATATCAGGTGAACCTCCGCGGCCCGCTGCAGGACGCAGGTTTTCGGTTCGTAACCAGCCAGTCGGTGCTGGTGCGGCAGAACGCCGTGCTGGTTCGGGAGGCGCAGACCGCGCCCGCCATGGCCTTTGAGAAGCGGGCCGAAGCGCGCACACCCACGGCCGCACGGCACGATGTATGGACATGAGCGACGCGGGGCAGTCCCCGCGATGAGAGGAACACGAAAGACCTTATGGAACGTTTGGAGCGTTTGAAACAGCAGAAAATCACAGACGATTTGGAAGCCCTGGTGGCAGTGCTCCCACCGCACATCCAGAAGGCCCTCCGCGAGGCGGACCGCGCCGATGAACTCCTGGAAGTTGTGCTGGACCTGGGGCGACTCCCCGAGGCCCGCTTCCTGCACCACGAGGTGAAACTTGCCGACCGCGAGGTTACGCGCGAGGACATCCAGCACGTGGTGGACCTCATCGGCGACTTCGGCGACGACAACCGCGCGGGCATAGAGCGGACGCTGCACCGCATCTCGGCCATCCGCAACCGCAAGGGCGACATCGTCGGCCTGACGTGCCGCGTGGGCCGCGCCGTGTACGGGACGATTGACATCATCCGCGACATCGTGGATTCGGGGCAGAGCATCCTGCTCCTGGGGCGGCCTGGCGTGGGCAAGACGACCATGCTCCGCGAGGTGGCCCGCGTCCTGGCCGAGACCAAGCGCGTCATCATCGTGGACACGTCCAACGAGATCGGCGGCGACGGCGACATCCCGCACCCCGCCATCGGGCGGGCGCGGCGCATGCAGGTGGAGACGCCCGCGCTCCAGCACGCCGTGATGATTGAGGCGGTGGAGAACCACATGCCCGAGGTCATCATCATTGACGAGATCGGCACGGAGTTGGAGGCCGCCGCGGCCCGCACCATCGCCGAGCGCGGCGTGCAGTTGGTGGGCACCGCCCACGGCAACACGCTGGACAACCTGATGCTGAACCCGACCCTGTCGGACCTGGTGGGCGGCATCCAGTCGGTTACACTGAGCGACGAGGAGGCCCGACGACGCGGCACGCAGAAGTCCATCCTGGAGCGCAAGGCCCCGCCCACCTTTGACGTGGTGATTGAGATTCAGGACTGGCAGCGCCTGGCCATCCACAGGGATGTGGGAGCCGCAGTGGACGCCATTCTGCGAGGCCGCCCCTTGCCCGCCGAACTGCGCTACCGCGACGAAAAGGGCGAGATTCGTACCGAGCAGGCGTCTTTGCCCGCGCTGAGCCTGGAGGAGCGCCCCGTGCGGGTAACGCCCCAGGCCCCGCAGTTGCGCGAAACGCTCAGCGTGTACGCGTATGGCGTGGGGCAGAACCGCCTGCGCCAGGCGGCGACCAACCTCTCCCTCCCCGTGCGCCTGGTGGATGACCTCAAGAGTGCCGACGTGGTCATCACGCTGCGCAACTACTACCGCAAGCGACCCCAGCCCATCGCCGACGCCGAGAGCCGCGGCATTCCCATCTACGTCCTGCGCAGCAACACCGTCTCGCAGATGGAGGGGTGCCTGGCCGACATATTCGGCCTGACGGCGGAGGAGGCCGACCCCTTCGCCATGGCGATGCGCGAGGCCCAGGACGCCATCCAGAAGGTGCTGGCCGGGGCCAAGATGGTGGAACTGCGCCCCCAGTCGGCGGACGTGCGGCGCTGGCAGCACCAACTGGCCCGCGAGGCGAACCTCGTCTCGTTCAGCCAGGGGCGCGAACCTCGGCGACGGGTTACCATCCTCCGCAACGACGGAGGGGCGCATTGAGCCTGTTCATCACCTTTGAGGGGCCTGAGGGTTCCGGCAAGACGACGCAGTTGCAGGCTCTCCGGGGGTACCTGGAGGGCCAGGGCTTCCGCGTGTACGCGCCGCGAGAACCCGGCGGCACGCGCATCGGCGACCTGGTGCGGAACATCGTGCTGAACCCGGAGTACACGGAGATGCAGCCCGCCGCCGAGATTCTGCTCTTCTCGGCGGCGCGGGCGCAATTGGTGGGGCAGGAGATTCGTCCGCGCCTGGCCCAGGGGCAGATCGTGCTGTGCGACCGCTACGCCGATTCCACCCTGGCGTACCAGGGCTACGGCCTGGGGCTGGATTTGCAGACGCTGCGGGTGATCACGGCGTTCGCCACCGGCGGCCTCCAGCCCGACTTGACGTTCCTGCTGGACGTCCCGGTGGAGGTGGGCCTGGCGCGGAAGCGCGGCCAGCACGCCAACGAGTGGAATCGCATGGAGCGCCGCCAGCGCGAGTACCACGAGCGCGTTCGCGCGGGCTATCGGGAGATGGCCGAGGCCGACCCGGCTCGCTGGCGCGTGCTGGACGCGACGCGGCCCTTTGACGACGTCCAGGCCGCCATCCGCGCCGAGGTGGATCGGCTCATCGGCGGCCTGTCGGAAGTTCGGGAGTAGGCGGAGTATCGCTAGGTTTCCCTGCGCTGCACCCGCGAGGCTGCGCCGGCATGGGACGCCATGCCGCACAATCCTAGGCATAGGAGGAAGCGATGAAACTCATCATCAGCATCGTGAACTCGGATGACGCACGGCCTCTCGTGGACCAACTTCTCCGCAAGGGGCACCGCGCTACCGTCATCAGCACCACGGGTGGCTTCTTGCGCGAGGGGAACGCCACGATCCTGGTCGTAACGGAGGACGAGAAGGTGCGGGAGGTGCTGGATACCGTCCGCGAGAACTGCCACACGCGCACGCAATTCGTGAACCCGCTTCCGCCCGTCATGGAGCCGGGCGAACTGTACATGCCCACGCCGGTGGAGGTGCAGGTGGGCGGGGCCACGGTGTTCGTCGTGAATGTGGAACAGATGGCGAGGTTCTAGTCGGCCTCTATGGACGGCTCGCTCGCATCGCCCAGCCCTAGATCGGGCATCTCTTGTTCAATCTGCTCGGGGGTCTGGCCGGCCTCCAGTCGGTCCACGACCTCCTCAAATTCCTCGCCCGCGTCCTCGCCGATTTCTTTGCTCATCTTGCGCATCCAGCGGGCGATGCTCTTGGGGTCGTTCTCGTCCAGGTCACTCAAGCTGTCGGCGTCCATGAGGGAGTCCAGGCGCGCTTCCTCAGAGCGCAGGACGGCGACTCGCGAGACCAGGCGGGTCAGGTGCGTCCCTCCGCAGCGAGGGCAACGGGGCTGTCCGGTCTCCGCCTCGGCGAGGGTGCGCCACAGGATGGAGACGCGCCGTTTGCAATCCTGGCAGCGGTATTCGTAGATTGGCATACGGCCCTCCGGATTGATCAGAGCGTTATCCGCGATTCATATTATACACAGGGACATCGGTAGGCAAGTGCGCAGTGGGCGCGAGACAGGTCCGTGTGCGACGCACCTGCGAGGTGCGTGGCACCTGAATCTTTGGGAGGTTTCCATGCAAGCGGAGATGTTGCATATCGGTTTTGGCGGGGTCGTCGCGGCCAACCGCATCCTGGCCATCGTCAGCCCCGACTCGGCCCCCATCAAGCGGATGATCCGCGAGGCCAACGATGCGGGCCGCATCATTGACATGACCTACGGTCGCCGCACCAAAGCGGTCATCGTGCTGGACACAGGCCACCTGGCGCTGGCGGCGCTGCAGCCGGATACCATCGTGGGGCGCTTGCGGCAGCAGCGCGAGAAGGAGGCCATGTGAGCATCCATCCCGCCCCCAACAGGGCACTTGTCCCGTCTGCGCCGCCGCTGGTGGTGGTCATCTCCGGCCCATCGGGCGTGGGCAAGGACACGGTCGTGCGCCGCATGGAGGAGATGGGCTATCCATTCCACTTCGTCGTTACGGCCACCAGCCGCCCGCGCCGCGAGAACGAGGTGGACGGCCGCGACTACCACTTCGTAACCACCGCCCAGTTTGAGGAGATGATCCGCAACGACGAACTGCTGGAGCACGCCGTCGTGTACGGCCAGTACAAGGGCATCCCCAAGGCTCACATCCGCGAGGCGCTCGCCAGCGGCAAGGATGTCATCCTGCGGATAGACGTGCAGGGCGCGGCCACCGTCCGCCGCCTGATTCCGGACGCCGTTACCATCTTCCTCACGGCAGGCTCCGAGGAAGAACTGTTCCGCCGCCTGCGGACGCGCAAGACCGAAGACCCCGAGCAACTGCGCAAGCGCATGGAGACCGCACGCGAAGAGATGAAGCATCTGCCCGAGTTTGACTACGTGGTGGTCAACTCCGACTGCCATCTGGACGACGCCGTGCGCACCATCGTCGCCATCATCACGGCCGAGAAGTGCCGCACCCACCCGCGCCGCGCGCACCTGTGAGGATCACCATGCAGCCCCCGACCGAAGAGTCCGCAGCCCCCGCCCCGACCCTGCCGCGAACGGTCTCGCTGCCGCTGCCCACGGCCAGGCCCGTCGCCGTGTGGGTTATTCTCGCCATCACGGGGCTGGTCTTCCTGGCGATGACGCTGGCCGGCGGCTCCGAGAACACCGACGTTCTCGTGCGGTTCGGCGCGAAGGTGAACGGGCGCATCGCGGCAGGTGAATATTGGCGGTTCCTGACGCCGATTTTCATCCACATCGGCCTCCTGCACCTGGCGTTCAACGTGTATGCCCTGTATGCCCTGGGCACGGAAGTGGAGCGCCTGTTCGGCAACGCGCCGTTCGTCGTCCTGTACCTGCTGTCGGGGTTCGCGGGCGTCGTTGCCAGTTTCGCCTTCAACAATCACCTGTCGGCGGGCGCGTCGGGGGCCATCTTCGGGCTGGTGGGGGCGCTGGGCTACTTCTTCGCCCGCTACCGCAACCTGCTGGGACATGCCGGGCGGCGGCAGTTGATCAACATCGTGCTGGTCGCCGCGTACAACCTGGCGTTTGGATTCCTGTATCCCGGCGTGGACAACCACGGCCACCTGGGCGGGCTCCTTGCGGGCGTGGCGCTGGGCTGGGCGCTCTGCCCCGACTACGCCATCCAGCGCGATCTGGACGGGCTGCCCGTGCGGGTGGTGAACACGCGCACGCGGCAACGGCGGCTGCTCCTCACGCTGCCGCTCCTGGCGGTACTCATCGTGGGCGCGGGGGCCGCCGTCCGAGTGCAGCGCGATTCCTTCGCCGTCCGCATGGAGTGGGGCGTGGACCGCCTGGATTCGGGCGACCTGGACGGGGCGCGGGCCGATTTCGCGCGGGCCGTGCAGGCGCAGCCCGACTCCGCCGAAGGGTACTTCATGTTGGGATACGTGCAATTCGCGCAAGAGGACTACGCGGGCGCGGCCGCCTCGTTTGAGAAGGCCGTAGCCCTGCGCGGGGACTGGAGCGAGGCGCGGTGGAACCTGGCCCTGGCCTACGTGCGGCTGGGACAATACCAGGACGCCGCACGCCATCTGCAAGTGTACCTTTCCCTCGCCGGCTCCGAGGCAGAGCGGAGGGAAGCGCAACGCCTTCTGGGCGAGTTGGGCCAGTACCGCTAGGCACAGAGGCGTTGCTGCGGCTGTGTCGTAAGGAGGGAGATATGGCTGGCGAAACCGTGCGTCATTCGGTCATCGCGGGCACCTGGTACCCAGGCTCGCCGCCGCAGTTGAGGCGCATGATAGACGGGTTTGTGGAGAAGGTGCCCCCTGTGGAAATCCCCGGCCGCCTCGTAGCCCTCATCGCACCCCATGCCGGGTACATCTACTCGGGATCTGTGGCTGCCCACGCCTACGCCCTCGTGCGCGGGCGCACCTACGACTTGGTCGCCATCGTGTCGCCCGTGCACCGCATGTGGGTAGGGCACATCGCCTCTACCAGCGCCGACTTCTACGAGACGCCCCTGGGCCGCGTGCGCGTGGATCACGAGGCGCAGGACGCCCTGGATCAGGAGGTGCACCTGCAATACGTGGGCCAGGACAACGAGCACTCGCTGGAAATCCAGTTGCCGTTCCTGCAACACCTGCTGGCGGGCGAGTTCGCGCTGCTGCCCGTGATGATGGGGTCGCAGGAGTGGGATACGTGCGAGACGCTGGCGCGCGGCCTGGCGAAGGTGCTGAAGGGCCGCAACGCGCTGCTGGTCGCCAGCACCGACCTGTCGCACTTCCATTCGCAGTTGCAGGCCCAGCGGCTGGACCGCGTCGTGGTGGACAAGGTGAACGCCTTTGACCCGGAGGGCCTCGCCCGCGAACTGGCGTCGGGGAAGACGGAAGCGTGCGGCGGCGGGCCGGTTGTGGCGACGCTCCTGGCGGCCAGACAACTGGGCGCTACGGAGGCCCGCGTGCTGAAGTACGCCACGTCCGGCGACGTAACGGGGGACTACAGCGGCGTGGTGGGGTACATGGCCGCGGCCATCTTCGCCGCCTAGTGCTTCACCACAGAGAAGACGATGCGTTGTCATTGCGAGCGAAGCGAAGCAATCCGACACCCTATGTCATGCTGAGCGAAGCGAAGCATCTCGGTTTGACGAGATTCTTCGCGGCTTCGCCGCTCAGAATGACAGTCCGCTGGGATTGCTTCGGGCGCTCCGCGCCCTCGCAAGGACACACCGTCAAGAATCTCTGTGGTCAAGTACCAGTCATCGCTTGGGGGCGGTGCCCCCACATGGAGCAAAATGCCGGAATTCGCAGAGGTCGCCGTCAATCAGACGCTGCGCCGGACGCGCCCGTCCGAACTGGCCGTGCCGGAGGTCTTCACCCCCTCGGCGCAGGGGATTTTCCACTACCGCATCCCGCCGCACCTGGCCGGCGTGGTCTGCTTGGGGCAGATGGTGTGGGTCCCCTTCGGGCCACATCGGGTGCAGGGGGTGATCCTGGGGTTCTCGGACACGGCCCCCGTGGAGAACGTGCGCGAACTGGACGGCATCGTGGAAGCCGAGCCTGCGCTGTCGCCTGCCCACATCGCCCTGGCCCGTTGGATCAGCGACTTCTACGTGTCGCCGCTGGCCGATGCCGTGCGCCTGATGCTTCCCCCCGGCATGAGCCAGCGGCTGGAGACCATTGTCCGCCTGAAGGCAAGCCCGCCGTGGCCGGACGACCTCACCGCCGAGCAGAAGGCCCTGCTGGACTACCTGGCGCGGCGCAGCCCCCGCCGATGGGCACTGCTGTGCCGCCGCTTCCCGGCGTCGGACCTGCGGCGCGACGTCAAGGCGCTGGAGCGCCGGGCGCTGGTGGCCCGCGAGAAGCAACTGGCCCCGCCCAAAGCCCAGCCCCGCACGGAACGGTACGTGCGCCTCACGGCCACCGAGGCGCAGATTGCATCGGCGTTGCCACGCCTGGGCCGCTCCACCGCCGCCTCGCGCCTGTTGGCGCTGCTGGCCCAAAGCGACGAACCCGTCTGGCCGCTGGACAGGGCATGTGAGCAGGCGGAAGCGTCGCCCGCAGTCGCGCAGCGGCTGGCCGCCGAGGGCTGGGTGGCGCTGCAACCCCGGCGGACGCTCATCGTGCTAGACCGCGCCGCGACGGACGCCCGGCCCACGCGCGCCGTCCATGCGGCGGTGCTGGACTTCCTGCGGGCGAAGGGTGGCGTGGCAGAACAGGATGCCCTGATGCGCGAGGTGGGCGTGTCGGCCGCCGTCGTCCGCGCGCTGGTGGAGAAGGGCTGGCTGCGGCGCGTGGACGAAGCGCCGCGCATCCATCTGACCGCGCCCCGCGAGAAGGCGCTGGAGCGCGTCGCGGAGATTCAGGGCCTGGCGAAATACCGCGCCATCCTGTCGGTGCTCCAGCAGGCGACGGAACCCCTGTGGCTGTCGTGGGTGTATGCGGAGACCGACTGCACCCTGGACGACATCCGCGCCCTGGAGGAGCAGGGGCTGGTGCAAGTCGGCTACAAAGATGTGGAGCGGTCGCCCCTGGCGGACCGCCTGTTCCCGCCGGAGCCACCGCCCACCCTGACCCCTGACCAGGAGCGGGTCTGGCAGGGCGTGCGGGAGGCCATGCGCGCCGAGGGGAGCCAAGTGGTGCTCCTGCACGGCGTTACGGGGAGCGGCAAGACCGAAATCTACCTGCGGGCGCTGGAGGAAACGCTGCGCGCCGGCAAGCAGGCCATCGTGCTCGTGCCGGAAATCGCGCTGACGCCCCAGACGGTGCAGCGGTTCGCGGCGCGCTTTCCGGGCAAGGTTACGGTGCTGCACAGCGGCCTGTCCGAAGGCGAGCGGTTTGACCAGTGGCAGGGCGTGCGGGCGGGCAAGTACCCGGTGGTTGTGGGCGCGCGGTCGGCCCTGTTCGCGCCGGTGCGGAGGCCGGGACTCATCATCTTGGACGAGGAGCACGATCCCTCGTACAGGAACGACCACACCCCCCGCTATCACGCCCGCGACGTGGCGGTGCAACTGGGGCAACTGACCGGCGCGACGGTGATCCTGGGCAGCGCCACGCCTGATGTGGTTACGTACACCCTGGCCAAGCAGGGGCGCTACCGTCTGCTGGAACTCCCCCAGCGCATCCTGTGGAGCCGCCAGCGCATGGAGCAGGCCCGAAAAGGGCTACCCGCGCCACGCCCCCAGGAAGCAGGCGCGGCGACGGTGCTGTTCAGCGACCTGCCCCGCGTGGAAGTGGTGGATTTGCGGCGGGAACTGCTGGAGGGGAACCGCAGCATCTTCAGCCGCGCGCTCCAGGCCGCCCTGCGCGAGACGTTGAGCGCCGGCCACCAGGCCATCCTGTTCCTGAACCGTCGCGGCGCGGCCTCGTTCGTCATCTGCCGCGACTGCGGCTACGTGGTTCGGTGCCCCCAGTGCGAATTGCCGCTCACCTACCACAGCGCGGCCAGCGCCCTCATCTGCCACCACTGCAACCACCGCGAACCCGCGCCCGCCACCTGCCCTGCCTGCGGCAGCGCGCGCATCCGCTACCTGGGTGTGGGCACGCAGCGGGTGGAAGAGGTGGTTAAGGAGATGTTCCCCAGCGCCCGCACCTTGCGTTGGGACCGCGACACCGCCCGCCAGCCCAGGGCCTACGACGAATTCCTGGAGCATTTCATCCGGGGCCGCGCCGACATCCTCATCGGGACGCAAATGATCGCCAAGGGGCTGGATTTGCCCCGCGTTACCCTGGTGGGCGTCATCAGCGCGGACACGGCGCTGTACCTGCCCGACTTCCGCGCCGCCGAGCGGACCTTCCAACTGCTGGCCCAGGTGGCAGGGCGAGCGGGGCGGAGCGTCCTGGGCGGGCGCGTCATCATCCAAACCTACACGCCCCAGCAGCCCTGCATCCAGGCAGCCAGCCGCCACGACTACGCCACCTTCTACGAGCACGAGATGGCGTTCCGCCGAGAGCACGGTTACCCGCCGTTCTCGCGCATGGCGCGGCTTATCTACGTGGACAGCAGTATCCGCCGATGCCGCGAGGAAGGCGCGCGCATGCGTGCCTATCTGGAGGACCGCGTGCGTCGGCTTGGCCTGCCCTGGGTGGACATCGTGGGGCCTGCGCCTTGCTTCCTGCCGCGGGTGCGCGGCGAGTTCCGCTGGCACATCGTCATCCGCACGGACGACCCCTACCCGCTGCTGGCGAACCTGGCCTACGACGCGCGGTGGCGGGTGGACGTGGACCCCGTGGACTTCGTCTAGGTCAGGGCCTGCCGACGCAGATGAAGGGCAGGCCCAAACGGTAGCGCGTGGGGACGCGCGTCGCGGTGGGTATCGGATTGGTTGTGGGCGTCGCGGTAGGCGTCCACGTTGGGGTTGCGGTGGGGGTGCGGGTCGGCGTGGGCGACGGCGGTACGGCCGTTGCAGTGGCCGTCGGCGTGCGCGTGGGCGTCGCGGTAGGCGTCGCTGACGGCGTGGGCGACGGAGTCCCCTCGGCGCACTGCACCCTCACCGCCGAGTACGAGATGGCCTCGGGCGCTTCGTTGGCGCGGACGCGCACGGTGTTGGTGATCGTGCTCCCCTCGGTGAGGTACAGGGCCGTGGATACTTCCAGGTACAGCGTGTGGCGCGAGTGGGCGCTCAGCGATGCCAAATCCCAGCCCACTTCGCGGTCGGAGAAGACCTTCACATTCCCGCTGGATCCACCCGCCGAGAAGAACGTCCCGTTGGGCAAGATGTCGCGCACCTGCACGTTGCTGAGGACGGTGTCGCCGGTGTTCTCCACCGTGATGGTGAACCGCAGCGGCCTGCCCGCGCAGATGGTCGCCTGCCAGGGTTCGTTCTGCACGGTCAGCGCGTTGTAGAACTCCACCGCAATCTCATCCGACCCCGATCCCGCCTCGGCCCGCACGTGCGCCGTGCCGGTGGTCATGCCCGACGTGAGGTGGATGCGCGCCGTGCCGTCCGTCGTCGTGGCCACAGCGATGGTGCCGCCATTCAACTGGCCCAGGTCGGTGGAGAACGTTACCAGCGTTCCGTCGGCCACGGCGTTGCCGAAGCGGTCGGCGACGCGCGCCATCAGTTCGGCGCTCTGGCCCCCAACGGCGATGCGAGGCCGATCACTGGACAGCGTCAAGGTTGCCGGCGCATCGGGCACAAACGTAACGTACACCAAGCGGCAGGCCGAAACGCCCGAGCGGACGTTGACCGTCGCCGTGCCCGCCACACTTGCCGAGCGGAGCACGGCGGACGCCCGGCCGGCGGTGCTCGTCGTGGTGATGGTGCCCGCGCCGCCGAAGTCACCCAGGTCCGTCGTGAACGTAACCGTCGTGCCATCGGCCACGGGGTTGCCGAAGCGGTCGGTGATGCGGGCGCTCACGAGGGTGGTCTCGCCGCCCACGCGGATCACCGGCGGGGCCGCCTCGCCGGTGATGGCCGCCGGCGGGCCGGGCACGAACTGAATCCGAATGGCATCGGAATCGCCCACCACCTGCGCGCGGACGGTCGCCGTGGCCACCTGCGTGCTGGACAGCAGGTAGGCCACCGCCTGTCCGTTGACCGTCCCCGTGATGTAAGTCGTGCCGGTTCCGAACGTCCCGTAGTCGGTCTCAAAGGTTACCACCGTGCCGTCCGGCGCCGGATTGGACTGGCTGTCGGTTACGATGGCGATGAGACGGGCGCGCTGCCCCCCCACTTCCACGGCGGTGGGGTCCGCCCCCAGTCGCACGCTGGCGGGAGAGCCGCCGGTGGCCGTTGCGGTGAACCGCACGGGCGAGCCGCTTGCCCCCGGCACAGAGGCCGTGATCTGGTACAGCCCGACCTGCATGCCGAAGGTGAACGTGGTGCGGGCGAACCCGTTGGCGTCGGTCGTGGCGACCGGGTCGGAGAACTGGTAGCCCTGCGCTCCTGGCGGGCCGCTTTCCACGGCGAACTTCACCGGCACGCCCGAAATCGGGTTGCCGCACGCGTCGCGCACCCGCACGACAAGGGGACCGGGCAGGGCGCTCCCAATCTGGGCGGCCTGCCCATCGCCGGAGACCAGGGCCACACTGCCCGCGGGGTTCATCTGGGCGTAGCCGATGGCGTAGGCGCTCGGCCCTTGCAGCCCCAGCCGCCACATCTTGTAGAACGCAGCCGGGCCTTTGCCGCCAAACTGGTTATCGCTGAACACGACGGCGGGAGCGAAGTTGCCGTCGGCATTCCAACTGCCTGCTGCGCCTTTCCGCCCCACAACCCACAGGGGCGCGCTGCCGCCGAGCCGGGTCCAGTTCACCAGGTCGGTGGACGTGGCGAAGCCGATGCCTTCCGCGACCGAGTCCTGCCCGCCGGAATACCACATGCGGTACACGCCGTCGCCGCCGGCGATGACGCTGGCCAAGCCCACATGCCCGCTGTCCCAGCCGCCCGGAGTGCTCGGACCGAGCACCGGCACGCTCATGCCCGCCCAGAGCAGGCCATCGGCGGAGTAGGCCAGGCCCAGGCTGCGCGCGTTCCCGTCGGTGGCGTCGTAGAGCATCACGAACCGATAGTCGCGGGGGTCGCTCCCCGAGTTCGGGGCCGTCGGGTTGTACAGCACGGCGGACGGCCCCAGCGTCCCACGGTTCCAGCCCGGCGTGCCGGTTATCAGCGGGTGGATCGGGTCCTGGGCGATGGCCTGGTCGTTGGTCCACGCCAGGCCGTTTTCCGATTCGGCGTAACGGATGGCCGACGGCAGGAACGCGAGGGTGGCGTCTCGGTACCAGATGCGGAAGCGCGCGCCTCCGCCGAACCCGCCCGGGTCGTACAGCACGCGCCCCTGGCGGGCGTTCCTCAGCCCGGTTACCAGGCCCTTCTGCACCCACGCGAGGCCGTCGTAGGACTCGGCATAGGCGATGCCCGA
This sequence comes from Chloroflexota bacterium, assembly GCA_014874485.1. GTDB lineage: Bacteria > Chloroflexota > Anaerolineae > DTLA01 > DTLA01 > DTLA01. Next base: position 145,484 of record JADBJK010000074.1, on the reverse strand, counting down.
TGCGGTAGAGTACCACATGCGGTACGGCGTGCTCCACGCGGGGTTGAATAGCACCGACGGCGCGGCGGCGTCGCCATTGGCGATGGCGAAGACGGGATTGGCCGCCGGCTCCTGCCACGTCTGGTAGCCGCACGGCGCGAAGAAGACCTGGCCCGAGACGCTCAGCCCGCGCGCGGTGTCGCTGACCACCACAGTGGCCGTGCCGGGCGTGCCATCGGGGTACAGCCTGGCCGACGCGGTGCCGTCCTGCGCCGTTGTGGTGTACACGTTCGCGCCGTTGACGAAATGCCCCAGGTTGGTCCGGAACACGACCTCACCGCTGCTGATGGGGTTCAGTTGGACGTCGCGCAGGGAGGCCGTGAGGAGACTGTATCCGTTTGTGTCCGCGCCGATGTCAGAAGGCTCGGCCCGCAACGAGAGCAGGAGCACCGGATAAGCGTCCACGGCGCGGGCGGCCCCGTCCACCGTGTACGGCGTGTCGCCGATGCCGTCCAAGTTGGCGTCGGGGCCAGCGTAGTTGTCCCAGAAGTTGCCCCGGCGAGCCGCGGCGTTGTACCAAACGTTGCCGCTGCCGTCGTCTCGCGGGGGCTTGGCGTTGGCCGAGAACTGGTTGCCGTACAGGGTGCAGGCGCTGGCGCTCTCTATCAACAGGGCCGGCTCGGAGAGGGCAAACCCGTTTCCGGTGATTCGGTTGTTGATGACCTGGACGGAAGAGGGGGAGCCCACGAGCGCGATGCCGCGCCGCCCGTTGCCGGTGATCGTCTGGCCGTCCAGCACGCAGCCGTTGGCACCGGCGACCAGGCGTATGCCGTCGCCCGTGTTGGCGGTGATGATGTTCTCGCGCAGCGTATTGTTCGGCCCCGCCACCAGGATGGCGCCAGCCAGGTTGTTGTCGTGGATGCGGTTCTGGGTAACGGTGTTGCCCTGAGAGCCGCCAACAATCGCAATGGCCCATTGAGCGGGCGCGTCGGCCCCGGCGACCTCGTTGGACGACACCAAGGCATAGTTACTCCGTTCCAGCAGCAACGCTGTCCCCTGAACCCTGAGGAACTGGTTGAAGGACACGGTGGGGAAGAGTGTGCCCTGGATGTACACGCCTTCGCCGCCGATGTCGGCGATGTCGTTGGCGAGGATCACCGTCTGCATGGAGGCGGTGCCGAAGACCGCCTCGCCCTGGAACCCCGTGATACGGGAGTTCTGGAAAGTGGCGCGGTCGGCGGTGATGCGGACGCCGGTCGCCGCCGCCCCCTCGTTGACAACGCCGATGCTGTCCACGGTGATGCCGGGCGCGGCCAGGGTGAGCGCCGTGCCCGACGTGGCATAAAGGACGGTGGCGGAGGGCCCCGAGCCGCGGAGGACGACGGGCTTGGTGATGACGATGGGAGCGGCATACCGACCGGGCGCCACGGCCACCTCGCCACCATCCGCCACGGCCGCCAGCGCTGGCGGGATGGCCGCGAAGCGGGTTACGCCCCAGCCGGGCGTGGAGGGCGAGTAGTCGTCATCCACCCAGACTTTGTCGGGAGCGGCCGCGCCCCGGAAGGCGAGTGGGAACGCCCAGGCAGCCAACAACGCCGCCATGCAAAGAACCCGAACAATCCAGGCTATCCGTTTTGGCATGGCAAGGGTGCACGTAGTGTTCTGCTGAGAATTGATATTCCCCACGTTCTTGGCCCCTGGAGCCGCGTTTGGGCGAAGGCCCCCAAGATACAAGTGAACCAACCCCACGGATTCGCGCTATCCCGCAAGGTTGGTCTCCGCGCGCAAGGCAACAACGCAACAGCCCCGTGCCGGGCTGCGGCCAGAATGTTGTCCCATGTGTTCCGACGAGTCTGCCAAGCCGCGGGAGACTGACAGGGCACGCCGATTGCGATACCGTACTTGGGACCCCTGGCGGCATTCTAGCATACCGCCCCGCTTCTGTCAACCCAACGACCCGACTGACGGCTTCGCGGGGGCGTGCGCCTATCACTGCTGGTAACGCACAGCGCCTCATGCGGATACCGACCCTCGCACTGCGCCACGCCCCCGTCTTGGCCTGAGGTTTGCACGACGGGCCAGTGCGCGGCGCAGTCCTTTGCCCGTGCCTGCAATTGATGTTATAATCTCGCCGCTGGGGGACAGATCATCATGGCCGGGACGCCCGAACCCACCCAACCGGAAAGCCAATACGCCGAATACCTGGAGCAGGGGATACGCGCCGCGGAGTCGGGGCAGAAGGCGCGTGCACGCCGCCTGCTCGCCCAGGCCGCCGCGCTTCGGCCCGACCGAAAGGACGCGTGGCTGTGGCTCGCCGGGATTACCACAGACCCCCGCGAGTCCGTGGAGTATCTCCAGCGCGTGCTTGCCATTGACCCCGGCGACGAGGCCGCCAGGGAGGGCCTGGAATGGGCGCGCAGGCGCATGACCGCGCAGGCCCCGCCCGCCCCGCGCCCCGCCCCCGCCCGCGACCGCGCGCCGACTCGCCCGCGCTCCGCGCCCAGACGCGTCTCCCTGGGGCGTTCGTGGCTCGCGGTGGCGCTGGTCATCGTCATCGTGGTTGTGGGCATCGCGCTGCTCGGCTCCACCGCCTACGGCCTGCTCGCCAACGCCCGCCCCACCCCCACGCCGACGCCCACGAACCTGGAGCGCATCGCCGGGTGGCTGGACCCGCTGGAGGATGCCTGGCAGCGGGGAGACTGGACGGTCGTCATCACTATCCTGGAGCGGGTGCGCGCCCTGGAGCCCAACTACGGCGGTCTGAACGACTGGCTCACCGCCGCCTACACGAACTACGGGCGGTCGCTGGTTACCCAGGAGCGGTGGGAGCAGGCCCGCAAAGCATTTGACGCGGCGCTGGCCATCGTCCCGGGCTATCCGCCCGCGCAGACCCAGGTGGAGGCGATGAACCTGTACCTGGGCGGGCTGGACCGCGCCGAGGCCAACGATTGGGAAGGCGCACGTTCTGCGTTCCAGCGGGCCTATGCCCTGGACTCCGCCTACCCGCGCCTGACGTCGCTGCTGTACGAGGCGTGCTACAGGCACGGGCTGCAACTGCAGCAGGCGGGCAACCTGCGGGCGGCCAAGACCGCCTACGAGGATGCCCTGGCGGTGATGCCCGACGGTGCCGAGGCCATGGCGAAACTTGCCGAGGTCAACTATCTGCTGACGCCGCCCACGCCAACGCCCACGCCCATCCCGCCCAAGAAGATCGTGGTGGACATCTCCGAGCAGCGCATGTACGTGTACGAGGGGGGCGTGCTGATCTACAAGTGGGTGTGCTCCACCGGCGAGCCGGGGCGGGACACGCGCACGGGGGTCTTCGCCGTGCAGTCCAAGATTCCCGAAGCCTATTCCAGCGTGTGGCGGCTGCGGATGCCCTACTGGCTGGGCATCTACTGGGCAGGCGCGAGCGAAAACGGCATCCACGCCCTGCCCATCAACCCGAACGGCACCGTGCTCTGGGCCGGATTCCTGGGGCACAAGGTCTCGTTCGGCTGCATCATCCTGGACACGCCCAACGCCAAGACGCTCTACGACTGGGCCGAAATCGGCACGCCCGTCATCATTCAACCCTGACAGGGGGCAAACGTGCGCCCCTGCTCGCCCCGCGCTCTCGCGGATGCGGGCAGCGGTGTTGACATAGACCCGTTCCGATCGGGAACCTGGAGGATGAACATGCCCATGGATTTGGCGCAACTTGAGCAGATGGTGAACTGGCTGGACGAGGAGCGGCGCAAGGACAAGGAGGAACTGGCCCGGCTGCGCCAGCGCCTGGAACAGCAACTTCTCGCCGCCGACGAGCAACTGCGGCGGTTCCAGGAACTGGACGCGCGCCTGTCAGCCCTGCAGACGCAGGTCGCCCGGTTCGCGCGGTTTGAGCAATCGTTGGAGCAACTGCGCAAGGAACTGGTCGCGCTGGTGGAGCAGGCCGACCAGAAGTTCACCGCCGCCCAGCGCGAGGCCGAGCGCGCCCGCCTCATGGAACGCGAGGCCCAGACCCAGGCCATCGCCGAACTGCGCAAGCAGTTGGAACCCCTGCCCAAATTGGAGGAGGCGCTGGAAGCCCGCCGCACCGAGGAGCAGCGACTCAACCAGATGATCTTGGAGCAGAGGCCCAAAATCCTCGCGCTGCAGGACCGCCTGGACGAGCAGATTCACGCCACCCGCGTGGTGGAGGAGCAACGCGCCCACGACGCCAAGCGCATCACCCAGATACAGGAGACGGCCACCGAACTCCTGCGCCGCACCGAGGCGCTCACCGCCAAGGCCCAAGTCCTGGAAGACAGCCTGCGCAAGGCCGAGCAGCAGATCGCCGCGATTCAGGCGACGCGGGATGACCTGCGCGCCGAACAGCGCCAGTTCATGGAGGAGCAACTCCTCGCGGAGCAGAGGCGCAAGCGCCAGTTGGACGAGTGGGCGCAGGAATTCGCGCAGCAGCAGAAACGCATGGCCGACTTCTCGGCCACGATGCAGGTGTACAAGGACTTCTACGACAAGAACCGCCACGCTCTGGAGAGCCTGGAGAAACTCCAGACCCACCTGTCCCAGCGCCAGGCGGAACTGGCCGAGTTGCAGCGCCTGTCCGAGGAACGGCAGAAGAAGACCCTGGCGGAGTGGCGCGAAGAGAACGAGAAGCGGTGGAAGCAGGAGGCGCTGGCGACAGAATACGCCTGGAACCAGCAGCAGCGCCAGAACGAGGCGTTCGCCAAGCGGCTGGACGCGCTGGAAGCCGCGATGCCAGCCGTGGACGCGGAACTCAGCCAGGTGTGGGCCGAATTGGCGCAGACATCCGCGGCGATCCTGGACTGCCTGCACAAGCGCCAGGCCGACCTGGACGAAATCGTGGCCGCCCGCAAGAAGAGGGCTGCGGCCGCCGCGAAGAAGGAACCCGAGCCGCCCGCCTCGCTCTAGCACTTGACCACAGAGGAGACGGCCCTTTGTCATTGCGAGCGAAGCGAAGCAATCCCACGCCCCACCTGTCATGCTGAGCGAAGCGAAGCATCTGCGAAGCGAAGCATCTGCGAAGCGAAGCATCTCGGTTGACGAGATTCTTCGGCGCTCCGCGCCTCAGAATGACACTCTACCGAGATTGCTTCGTCGCCACGCTCCTCGCAATGACACGCAATCTATAGCCAATGTAGCGAAGCACTGGTCAGCCAACGGATGGGAGACGCACAGATGCACGTCATCGGCACCGCGGGACATGTGGATCACGGCAAGTCCACGCTGGTCAAGGCGCTCACCGGCATAGACCCGGACCGCCTGAAGGAAGAGAAAGAGCGCGAGATGACCATTGACCTGGGGTTCGCCTGGCTCACGCTGCCCAACGGCGAATCGGTCGGCATCGTGGACGTTCCCGGCCACAAGGACTTCATCAAGAACATGCTGGCCGGCGTGGGCGGGATTGACGCTGCCATCCTGGTCATCGCTGCCGATGAGGGCGTCATGCCCCAGACCCGCGAGCACCTGGACATCCTGGACCTCCTGCAGGTGCGCAACGGCATCGTCGCCCTCACGAAGAAGGACCTGGTGGAAGACCCCGAGTGGCTGGACCTGGTGATGGCCGACGTGGCCGAGACGCTGGAGGGGACGGTGCTGGAGGGCGCGCCCGTCGTGCCGGTGTCGGCCCGCACGCGCGAGGGCATCCCCGAACTCCTGGCGGGCTTGGAGCGCATCCTGAGCGCGATTCCCCCGCGCCCCGACCGCGGGCGTCCCCGCCTCCCCGTGGACCGGGTCTTCAGCATCGCGGGCTTCGGCACCGTCGTTACCGGCACGCTGATAGACGGCTCGCTGCGCGTCGGCCAGGAGGTGGAAATCCAGCCGCAGGGCCTGAAGGCGCGCATCCGCGGTCTCCAGACGCACAAGCAGAAGGTGGACGTGGCGATGCCCGGCAGTCGCGTGGCGGTGAACCTGACCGGCGTGAACACCGACCAGGTCCAGCGCGGCAACGTCGTAACGGCCCCCGGCTGGCTGCACCCCACCCTGCTGGCCGATGTGCGACTCAAGAGCCTGGACGACGCCCCTCGCGCCCTGAAGCACGGGCAGGAGGTGGAGTTCTTCTGCGGCTCGGCGGAGGTCATGGCGCGCGTGCGACTGCTGGAGGAAGACGCGCTAGCCCCCGGGCGCGAAGGGTGGGCGCAGTTGGCCCTCAGCGACCCTGTCCCGCTGGTTCGGGGCGACCGCTTCGTCATCCGCCAGCCCTCGCCCAGCCTCACCATCGGCGGCGGGGTCATCGTCAACCCCCACCCGGGCCGCAAGTACCGGCGCAAGCAGGCCGCCGTCATCGCCCAACTGGAGACCGCCGCCCACGGCACGCCGGAGGAGATCATCCTGCAGGCGCTGGAGTCGCCGCCGCCCCAGGAAGTGGCCGAGGTGATGCGCAAGAGTGGGCTTCCGCGCGAGGCGGTGTCCGAGGCCCTGGCGCGGCTCGTGGAGCAGGGGCAGGCGATGGCCCTGGGCGACAAGGCGCTGGGCGACCAGACGTTCGTTACCACGCCGGGCGCGTGGCAAGCCCTCGTGGGCCAGTTGACCGACCTCCTCGCCGCGTATCACGGGCAGTATCCCGCCCGGCTCGGCATGCCGAAGGAAGAGGTGAAGAGCCGCCTGAAGTTGCCGCCGCGCCTGTTCGCCGAGGTCATCCAGCGGGCCGCGGGCGAGGGCGCCATCGCCGACGACGAGACGACGCTGCGCCTGCCCTCGCACAAGCCCCACTTCCGCCCCGACGAGCAGGCGAAGGTGGACGCGCTCCTGGCCGCGTTCCGCCGCTCGCCCTACGCCACGCCGTCGGTCAGCGAGTGCGAGCAGGCCGTCGGCGCCGAGGCGTTCAACGCGCTGGTGGAGCAGGGCCGCCTGGTGAAGGTGAGCGCCGACGTGGTGTTCCTCGCCGAGACCTATCAGGAGATGGTGGACCGCGTGGTGCGGTTCATCCAGGAGCACGGCTCCATCACCGTGGCGCAGGTGCGGGACATGTTCAACGCCAGCCGCAAGTACGCCCTGGCGCTGATGGAACACCTGGACCAGCGCAAGGTAACCCGCCGCGTGGGGGATGAGCGCGTGCTGCGGTCCCCCTAACCCCACGCCGCGCCCTCGTGGGCGTACACCAGCCGCCCGCCGAAGAAGGTGCCCAGCACCCGCACCGTCGGAATCGCCATCGGGTCTATGGCGAAGATGTCGTCCGACAGCACCACCAGGTCGGCCAGTTTGCCGGGCGTGATGGAGCCCAACTGCCCCTCCAGCCCCGCCGCGTAGGCGTTGCCCATGGTGAACGCGCGGACGGCCTCCTCCACCGTCAGCCGCTCCTGCGGTTGCCAGCCGTCGGGGCCGGGGCTGCCGTCCGGGCGTCGGCGCGTAACCGCGGCGTGAATCCCCAGCAGCGGGTCAAACCGCTCCACCGGGCAGTCGGAGCCGAAGGCCAGCCGCGTGCCCCGCGCCAGCAGCGAGCGGAACGGATAGGCCCACCGCCCCCGCGCGCCCCAGTACCGGTCCACCATCTCGTAGTCGGCGGTGGCGTGCATGGGCTGCACCGACGCGATGATGTCCAGCGCGGCGAAGCGGGGGATGTCCTCCTCGGTGAGGAGTTGCGCGTGCTCAATGCGGTGGCGCAGCGGCGGGCGCAGGGTGTTCTCGCGCTGGCGGGCCTCCGCGAGCACGTCCAGCACCTCGCGGTTGGCGCGGTCGCCGATGGCGTGAATCGTCGCGCTGATGCCCGCATCGCACGCGCGCAGCACCCACTCGCGCATCTCCGCCTTCGTCATGGTGCAGATGCCGCAGTTGTCCGTCCCCTCAAAGGGCTGGAGCATGTAGGCGGTGCGGGAACCCAGCGAGCCGTCGGCGAACAGTTTCAGCCCGCCGATGCGCAGGGTCGCGTCGCCCAGGCCGGTGAACACGCCCGCGCGGATGGCGTCGTCGGCGGTGTCCTTGTTCAGGTGCGCCAGCACGCGCAGGGTCAACTCGCCGCGCTGGTGCAGGATGCCGAACAGCGCCAGCGCCTCGGCCTTCTCGCAGTTGTGGATGCCGGTGATGCCTGCGGCGTGGGCGCGGGCGATGGCCTCTCGCAGCGCGCGCACCATCTCCTCGCGGCCCGGCACGGGGATGACGGTGCTGAGCAATCTGCAGGCGTTCTCCTTGAGGATGCCCGTCGGCTCGCCGTGTTCGTCGCGCTCAATCTCGCCGCCTTCGGGGTCGGGCGTGTCGCGGGTGATGCCGGCGAGTTCCAGGGTGCGGCTGTTCACCCACACGCTGTGCAGGTCCTTGCTGTCCAGCGCGATGGGGATGTCGGGCGCGATGCGGTCCAGGTGGTGGCGCGTGGGGAAGCGGGGGTCGGGCCACAGGTTGCGATCCCAGCCGCCGCCCAGAATCCACTCGCCGGGGCGGGTCTGGGACACCCGCCGCGCGACCGCTTCCAGCACCGCGTCCAGCGACGCCAGCCCGTCCAGTGCCAGGCGCTGCAACTTCTGCGCGTACTCCAGGAAGTGCACGTGCCCGTCGGTGAAGCCGGGCAGGACGGTTGCGCCGCGCAGGTCAAGGGCCTGCCCTGCCGGCGACAGGAGCGGCATGAGGTCATCGGCCCGCTCGGACACGGCCAGGATTCGGCTGGCGGAGATGGCGATGGACGCGGCCACCGGCAGGCGCTTGTCCATGGTGTAGATGCGGGCGTTGTACAGAACCCAGTCGGCAGTTCTCATCGGGCAACACTCCAACGGAATCGGCAAGCCAGGGCCGCGCAGAGGTATCCACGAATCACACGAATGGCCGCGAATGATCCGCGGGATTCACTTGCGACGCACCTTGGAAATGCGTCGCAAGTGCACGCTCCTAAGTACACACTCCGACTTGGCCACAGGCGCTCCTGATGCTGTGTCATTGCGAGGGCACACAGCGCCCGTAGGGACAATTCATGAATTGTCCCTACTGAGGCGCGCAGCGCCGAAGAATCTTGCCAACCGAGATGCCTCGCTCCCAGTGACGTGAGGGGCACGTGCGACGCACCTCCAAGGTGCGTCGCAGGTGGGGATGCATCGCTCGCAATGACAGGGTTTCTGTCATTCTGAGCGGCGGAGCCGCGAAGAATCTCGTCAACCGAGATGCTTCGCTTCGCTCGCAATGACCGCGGACTATCTTCCCCGTGGCAACCGCCATCCCTACCATTCGCGTAGATTCGTGTTATTCGCGGATACCATCCTCCTCGCGCTGCTCGCAATGAACGCGGGCTATCTTCCCCGTGGCAACCGCTACCCCTGCCATTCGCGTAGATTCGTGTTATTCGCGGATGCCGTCCTCTTCGCGCAGCAGGATGCCGCAGATGGCCTCCAGTTCCTCTTCCGAGTAGAAGTGGATCACCAGCCGCCCGCCTTTCTTCCCGCGCTCCAGTTGCACCCGCGTGTTCAGCGCGGCTTCCAGGCGCGACTGCAGCGACTTGACCTCCGGCGATGGGGGCGGGGGCGGCTCCTTGGCGCGGGGCGGCGCTTGCATCCGGCGCACCAACTCCTCGGCCTGGCGCACGTTCAGCCCGTTGCGCACGATGAGGCGCAGCGCCTGTGATTGCAACTCCGGCGACTCCAGCGCCAGGATGGCGCGGGCGTGCCCCTCGCTGATCTCGCCCGACAGGAGCGCGGCCTTCGCATCGTCCGCCAGGCGCAGCAGGCGCAGCGTGTTGGTAACGGCCACGCGGCTCTTGCCCACGCGCGCGGCGACCTGCTCCTGGGTCAGGCCGAATTCGTCCACCAGTTGCTGGTACGCCTGGGCCTCCTCCAGCGGGTTCAGGTCGGCGCGCTGAATGTTCTCCACCAGGGCCAGTTCCAGCGATTGCTGGGGCGTGGCCTCCTTGACCACCACGGGCACGTGGGTCAACCCCGCCATCTGGGCCGCGAGCCAGCGCCGCTCGCCCGCGATGAGTTGATAGCGCGGCGCGCCTGGCAGCGAGTCCTCGGCCTCGCTCACCACCAGGGGCTGGATGAGGCCGTGCTCGCGGATGGAATCGGCCAGTTCGCGCAGGGCATCGGGGTCTTGGCGTTGGCGGGGCTGGCGCGGGTTCGGCGAAATGGCCGAGACGGGGACTTCCGCAGGGCCGCCCGCCGGTCGCTCGCCCGCGGGAGCCGACGGAATGAGTGCGTCCAGTCCTCTGCCCAGACCTCGCTTCTCCTTCGCCATGGATCACCTCCCCATCGCCTGCGGGCTAGCCCCGCGCCTTCAGTTCGCGGGCCAGGGCCTCGTAGGCAGCCGCGCCCGGCGACCCAGGCGCGTAGGTGAGAATCGGCTCGCCGTAGGACGGCGCTTCGCCCAGCCGCACGCTCCGCGGAATCACCGTCTGGAACACCAGGTCGCCGAAGTGCTTGCGCACCTGCTCCACCACCTGCTGGGCCAGGTTCGTGCGCACGTCGTACATGGTCAGCACCACGCCCGCCACCCGCACCAGCGGGTTGAGGCGGTTCCGCACCAGGTCAATGGTGCGCAGGAGTTCGCTCAACCCCTCCAGCGCCAGGTATTCGCACTGCACGGGGATGATGACCCCATCGTCGGCGGCGGTGAGCGCGTTGAGGGTGAGCAGGCCCAGGCTGGGCGGGGTGTCAATCAGGATGTAGTCATAGCGCGCGCGGATGGAGTGCAGCGCCTGGCGGAGCAGGTACTCGCGGCGCTCCATGGGGACCATCTCCACTTCCGCGCCCGCCAGCGCAGGCGAGGATGGCACCAGGTCTAGCCGCAGCAGGCGCGACAGCACGACGATGTTCTCCAGCGGGACGCCGTTCACCAGGCCGTCGTACACCGAGCGCCGCATCTTGTGCTTGTCCACGCCCAGGCTGCTGGTAGCGTTGGCCTGCGGGTCGGCGTCCACCAGCAGGACGCGAGCGCCCGCCTGCGCCAGGTAGGCCCCCAGGTTCACAGCGGTCGTGGTCTTGCCGACCCCGCCTTTTTGATTCGCAAGGGCATAGATGCGCGTCATGCTGTTTTCGCCATGCGCTCAAGGATACAGGGGCACTCGCGCAGGCCCCTCTAGCCCCACGGTTAGGCTCCGCCGTGCTGCGCGAGATAGTCCACCACCTGCTGACGGGTGGGGATGCCGTCCACGCCCAGCGCCTCCACCGAGAACGAGGCCACGACGTTGGCGAAGCGCGCCGCCGCGAACGGATCGCCCTGCTCATGGAGCGCGACCAGATAGGCCGCCGCGTACACGTCGCCCGCGCCCGTCGGGTCCACCTCACGCGCGATTCGGGGCGGCAACTGGCGGCACTCGCCGTTGGCGTACACGGTGGACCCCTTCCACCCGTTGGTTACGACAACGATGCGGGCCAGGCGAATGTAGAACTCCACGAGTCCCAGGTTGCCGCCGATGTCCTCCTCGCTGATGACCAGCACATCGGCGCGGGGCAGCAGGTACTCGGCCCGCTCCCACACCTTCGGCGAGACCTTGCCCGTCCCGTCCCACTGCCGCATCCACCCCTGGGGCGTAACGCCGATGAGGGCGTGCGGGAACAACTCCACGATGGCCTCGTCCATCTCCTGGGCCAGCGGCCCCAGGTGCACGATGGGCGCCGAACGCCAGGCAGCGGGAACGTCGTCTGGCGTGATGGCATCGGCGACCGCGCGAATGTACTGCGTGCGGCGGTCGCCCACGTAGATGTTCTCAAACGTGGTGGTCTGCGCCGACGGGGCGGACGCCACCCAAATCCCCTTGTCCGTCAGCAGCGAGAAGTCCATGGTCGGGTCGGCCCGCGTTACAACCCCCGCCTGAAGCCCCAGGTTCTGCACCGTAACCGAAGAGTACGTAACCGTCCCACCTGGGCGGTAGCCCTGCGGGACGATGTCCTTCGTTACTGCGCCGATGACGAGGTAATCAGGCGTGTTCATTCTTTTGGCAGGATCATGACTTTGCGGTTTTCGCCTTCGCCGATGCTCTGCGTTACCACGTGGGGATGGTCGCGCAGGGCCAGGTGCACGATGCGGCGCTCGGCAGGGGGCATCGCCTCCAGCGCCACCGCCCGATGGGTCTCCTGCACGCGCTCGGCCATCCGACGGGCCAGGTTCTGGAGCGCATGGCCACGCCGCACGCGGTACGACTGCACGTCCACGGCGAAATCGGACCACATCTTGGTCTTGTGGCCCACGATGAGGCGCGTGAGGTACTGCAACGCCGACAGGGTCTCGGCGCGTCGCCCGATGAGAATGCCCAGGTCCTCGTCTGCCTGGATGTTCAACACAAACGGCACCTGGTCCACGCCGGGCAGTTCCACATTGCGCAGGATCTCCACGCGCGCCTGCACCCCCATCAGGCGAATGATCGTCTCAAGGGTCTCCTTGGCGGTGGCGGCGAGCGCATCGTCCTCGGCCGACTCGGCGGCAGGCGGCTGCGCGGGCTGGGGTTCGGGCGGCGCGGGCGTCTGTGCGGGTGCCTCCAGGACGCGCACCGCCACACGGGCGCTCTCGCCCCCGATGCCCAAGAGGCCACGACTGCCCTCGGACAGCACGGTGATCTCCACCTCGTCCCTGGTCTTGCCCAGGGCGGCAAGGGCCTTCTCTACGGCCTCGTCAACGGTCTTGCCGGTGAACTCAACGCTTTCGTTTCCTCGCACGCGTTACCTGTCCTTTCTTCGGTGATGCGGCCGGCCGGGTGGCGGCAGGCGCAGGCTCCGTCTTCGCCGGCTCCTTCGCCTTCTGAACAGGCTCTGGCTTCACCGGCTCCTTGGGTTTCTGCGTCGGCTCGCCTTTCTTCTTGGGCGCCAGCCCGCCCCAGCCGGTCATCAGGTACTGCTGCACCATGCTGAAGATGTTCATCGTAACCCAGTAGAGGCTCAAGCCCGAAGGAACCTGAATCGCAAAGAACCCGAACATCAGCGGCATGAACATCATGGCCTGGTTGATGGACGAGGTCTGCGGGTCGGCGTCCTTCGGCGTCATCATCTTCTGGAGCAGAATCTGCGTTACCACCGTGAGGATGGGAAGGATGATGTACGCCCCGACGTAGGCCAAATCCCAGTTGGCCGGGTTTTGCAGCAGCCAATTGCCGTTGGTCGGCTCGGCCAGGCTGGGAATCCACAGGAAGCCCTCCGCCAGTTTGCCCGACTGGGCCAGGTGGTACAGCGCCTGGTACAGGCCGATCCAGATGGGGAACTGGATCAAGGTCGGGAGACAGCCGCCCAGCGGGTTGACGCCCGCCTCCTTGTACAACTCCATCTGGCGCTTGGCCAGTTCCTCTTTGTTGTCCTTGTACTTCTTCTGCAGTTCCTGCAGTTTCGGCTGGAGTTCCTGCACCGCCTTGGAGGACTTGATCTGCTTGGCGTTGAGCGGCGCGGTCAGCAGCTTGATGAGCAGCGTGAAGATGATGATGGCGAAGCCGAAACTGTACGGTATCCCCACCGCCGACAACGCCGAACTGATGCCCTCCAGGGCTGCCATAATCGGCACTACGATAATGTCCATCTACCCTCTATATCCTCTCCGATTGCTTTCCCATGCCCTCGTACTTGACCTCAGGGAAAATCGCCCGCTGTCCTTGCGAGCGGAGCATCCCCACGTGCGACGCACCTCGGAGGTGCGTCGCACGTGCCCCTCACGTCACTGGGAGCGAAGCACCTCGGTTGGCGAGATTCTTCGCGGCTTCGCCGCTCAGAATGACAGAGTCCCTGTCATTGCGAGCGAAGTGAAGCAATCTCCCGCTCCATCTGTCATACTGAGCGAAGCGAAGCATCTCGGCTGGCGAGATTCTTCGCGGCTTCGCCGCTCAGAATGACAGAGTCCCTGTCATTGCGAGCGAAGCGAAGCAATCTCCCGCTCCATCTGTCATGCTGAGCGAAGCGAAGCATCTCGGTTGGCGAGATTCTTCGGGACAATTCATGAATTGTCCCTACGGGCACTCCGCGCCCTCGCAATGACGTACTATCCAGAATCCCTGTGGTAAAGTACTACGGCACGGGGTCATATCCGCCCGGGTTCCACGGCTGGCACCGCAGGACGCGCTTGATGCCCAGCCACCCGCCCTTGATGACACCGTAGCGTTCCACCGCCTCGTAGGTGTAGTGCGAGCACGTCGGATAGAAGCGGCAACTGGGCGGCAGGCCGGGCGAGATGTATCGCTGATAGAACCGAATGAGCACGAGAATCAGCCGTTTCATGCACCCTCACCTTGTCCAGGCCCGCCGCTTTCGGGCGGCGCATCCATGAGCAGACCCGCCGATGCCAGCACCTGGTCCAGGGCCGCGCCGATCTGCCAGAAGTCGGCCTCGGCGGCGCGCCCTCGCGCGATGACGACCACATCCCACCCCGGCGCAATCCGCGCCAGGCGCAGGCGCGTCGCCTCGCGCAACAGCCGCTTGACACGATTCCGCCGCACGGCTTTCCCGATGCGGCGGCTCACGACAAATCCGAATCTGGAATGGGTCAGGTCGTTCGGTGAGGCTCCCAGAGTTAGCAACGGGCTTGACCAATAGCGCCCTTGTGCGCGCACCCTCGCAAAATCCGTTCTCCGTACCAGGCGAAACTTCCTCTTCATGGAACAGCCGACCGCCCAGGGCCAGCCTCAATCCCTGCCGCTACACCGTCAGCCGGTGGCGGCCCTTCAACTTGCGCGCCTTGAGCACGTTGCGGCCGGACAGGGTGCGCATCCGCACCCTGAACCCATGCGTTTTCGCTCGTTTCCGCACCTTAGGCTGCCATGTTCGCTTGGGCATTGCGTATCACTCCTTTGAACAGGGGAATAATGACCTGCTTATTATACGGTTTTAGGGGGTGGTGTCAAATCAATTTGAAACCTGCGGGGCGCATTCGGCGGCAGTCAGGTGCGTCGCACCCGAACAACTCCGCGACCGGCCAGCATGAAACGGGGCGCGACTCCTACGGCGACGGCGCATCCGGCGGGAGAACGGTGAACCGGCGGGTCTCGGAGACGAGGCTGCCGCCGCTGGGCAGTGCCGCCTCTGCCCAGACCACGTGCTCCCCGACCTGCATGGGCCACATGATTCGGTAGGGCGGCTCCGCGACGCGGCCCACCACGGCCCCGTCCACGTGGAACGTTACCGAGGCCAGGCCCACGCCGCCCATGGGCCGCGCGGCGATTTCCAGCGCCTGCACTTCCGCGGGCAGCGCGCGGCTCAACCGGTACACGCCGTTGGGGTCGGGCGAGACCAGCGCCAGGCCTCGGGCTTCCGGCGGTGCCGCCTGGCCGCCCGGGTGGAGCGGGCAGGGCGCGATGGGCGGTTCGGGCAACCCCTGCGCGCGCACCCAGTCCAGCGCCTCGGCGGGCCAGAAGGTGAACACGCGCCGCTCCACGAGTTCCGGCGGGCAATTCGGCCCGGCCACCAGCCCCGACAGGCGGTCTATCGGCACGGCGCGGTGCCAGTCGCAGACCTGCGTTGGCTCCTTGCCCTGGATGAACCACTCCAGGCGGCGGTGGGGGCAATCGGGATTGGGCAGCAGGCCGGAGTCGGCGCAGATTTCCACGCGCACCACACCCTCCGGCGGCGCGAAGTCCACCACAGGCAGGCCCCGCAGGATGGCCTCCATGACATCGTGCCAGATGGGCGCGGCCCCCGTGATGCCCGACACGTCGCGCATGGGCGAGTTGTCCGCATTGCCCACCCACACGCCCACGGCCAGGTTCGGCGTGTACCCAACCGTCCAGTTGTCGCGCCAGTCGGTGGTGGTGCCGGTCTTGGCCGCAGCGGGCCGCGACAGGCGCAGGGCGCTGTCCTCGCCGAAGGCCGGCGCGCGGGCCGTGTTGTCGCTCAGCGCGTCGCTGATGAGAAATGCCACCTGCGGCGAGACGCCTTGCCGAGGCGCGGGCGGCCCCCACGAGGCGACGACGCGCCCCTGGGCATCCTCCACCCGAAGGATGGCCCGCGCCTGCACCACCTGCCCGCCGTTGGCGAAGGCGGCGTAGGCCTGGGTCAGTTCCAGCAGGCTCACCTCGCCGCCGCCCAGTGTGAGCGCCAGCCCCCACCGTTCGCTGTCGTCCAGCGACGTGATGCCCAGCGCGCGGGCCGTCTCCACCAGCGCGTCAATCCCCACGTGCTGCAAGACCTTCACTGCGACGAGGTTATAGGAGCAGGCCAGCGCCTGCCGCAGCAGCACCGGCCCGTGGTAGCGCAAATCGTAATTCAGCGGCACGTAGGGGTCGCCTTCCTTCGTCGTGAACGCCTCGCGCGTGTCCACCAACATGGTAGCGGGCGAGTAGTCGCGGGCGAACGCCGCCGCGTAGGTGAGGGGCTTGATGGCCGAGCCGGGCTGGCGCAGGGCAAGGGCCGCGTTCACCGCCCCGTCAATCTCGGCGCTGAAGTAGTCCGGGCTCCCCACCATGGCCAGGATGTCGCCTGTCTGGGGTGCCAGCGCGACGACCGCAGCGTTGCGCACGTTGTGGTCGGGTTCGCCGGGCTTGCGCTCGGCGAGTTTCGCCAGGTGGCGGCGGACGGCATCCTCGGCGGCCCGCTGGGCGTCCAGGTCCAGCGTCGTGTACACCCGAAGCCCGCCCGCGCGGAGCACGCCCTCCGGCAGCATGGCGGCCAGCCGCTCGCGGACGTACATGACGAAATGGGGCGCGGCGATGGGAAACGGCGCTGCCGCGAAGTGCAACGTCTCGCGCTCGGCCTCCGTCGCCTGCTCCGGCGTGATGTAGCCCTGCTTGGCCATAAGGCCCAGGACGACCCGCTGTCGCTCCCTGGCCGCCGCCGGGTTCGTCAGGGGGTTGTACGCCGACGGCGACTGGGGCAGGCCCGCGAGGAGCGCGCATTCCGCCAGGTCCAGTTCCCGCGCCGGCTTGCCGAAGTAGGTCTGCGCCGCCGCCTCCACGCCGTAGGCCAGGTTGCCGTAGTAGATTTGGTTCAGGTACAGTTCCAGCACCTGGTCTTTGCTGAGGTGGCGGGACAACCGGTAGGCGAGAACACTCTCCTTCAGTTTTCGCCACAGGGTGCGCTGCGAACGCTCCTCTGGCGACATGAGCAGGGTGCGGGCCACCTGCTGGGTGATGGTGCTCCCGCCAGCCAGCACCTCGCCGCCCCGCAGGTTGATGTAGGCGGCCCGCGCGATGGCCCACACGTCCACGCCAGGGTTGGAGTAGAACGTGGCGTCCTCCGTGGCGATGGTGGCCTGGCGCAGGTACAGGGGAATCTCGTCCAGCGGGATGCTGCGGTGCCGCCCCGTTTGCGGGTCCAGGATTTCGTACAGGACACGCCCGTTGCGGTCCAGAATCTGCGTGGCAGGCCTGGGCGAGGCAGCCAGCAGGCTGTCGGGCGACAGCGGCCACAGCACGGCCAGCGCCGCCAGCGCGAGCACCAACCCCACGACGGCAAGCGCGGCGAACAGCGCAACGCGCCGCACGTTCGGTTTCCTCCTGGACACCCGCGATTCCACTGAAGTAGTCCCTTCACCGCAGGGAACACGGAGACCGCAGAGCCGCGCGTTTTCCCTTCCCTCCGCGCCCTGCGGCGACCATCGTCCTTTGTCTCAAGCCCCCGCCGCCTGGGACGGCGGGAACCCTCGGCGGGACTCGCACGCCCCCGCCTACGCCAGCCCCAGCGCCTTCAGCCGCTCAAGCGTGGGCACGCCGTTGGCATCCCAGCCCCGCTCCGCGTAGTACTCCGCCAGGAGCAGCGGCTGGTCGGGCAGGACACCCGCGGCACCGCCGCTGTCGCGCGCCACCGTAAGGACGCGCACGGGCAGGGTATCGTCGCGGGCCGTTACGCCCAACCGCACATTGATAAGACGCTTCAGGTTGAAGAGTCGTTCCCCGATGCGCAGGAGTTCGGCGGGCGTGATGTCCCATCCCAGCGCCAGTTTCAGCCACTCGCACACGTCCCTCGGCTCCACATGCCCGCGAATGCTGAACTTGCACAGGCCCAAGGGGTTGAACGTGGCCAGGTAGTTCTGCCAGATGGCGGCCATCTTGCCCTGGCCCTCGCTGGTGTGGGGATCGTAGGGTTCGGGAGACCACACGTCCTGTATCTGCAGGCCGCCCGCGCCGCGCCAGTGGCACATGCCCTCCAGATGGCAGGCCCCGCGGTTGGCCGTGGCGTAGTTCGCGCCCATGGAGATGTAGGCGCGCGGGTCGTGCATGGGCAGTTCCAGCCCCTTAACCGTTACGTCCATGTCGCTGGCGGCGGGGCCAAGGCGACGGCAGAAGGCCCGCACGCCCTCGCCCAGCCACGCGCCCAGGCCCGCGTTCGTGCCGATTTGCTCCGTCAGCGCCACCAGGGCCGCCCCGCTGCCCCAGCGCAGGTCCAGCCCCCGCGTCATGTCGGGCGGCAGAAGCCCGCGCTCGGCGGCTTCCATGGCCGTGGCGATGGCCGCGCCCACCGAAATCGTGTCCAGCCCCAGGCGGTTGCAGATGTCGTTGGCGCGGATGATGCTCTCCAGGTCGTCCACCAGGCACATGGAACCCATGGAGCCTGCGGTCTCGTACTCGGGCGCGTGGATGTACTCGCCGCCCTCGCCCGCGGGGACGAGTTTGCCGCACCCGATGGGGCAACCGAAGCAGCGGTAGTGCTTCACCTCGTACCGCTCTACGATGGTCTGGCCCGTGATCTTGGCGGCACCGTCGGGCCACGACCCCTGCAGCCAGTTGCGGATGGGCAGGTCGCCGCTGGCCTCAGCCCGCGCAACCCCGCCCACGGTGCCCAGTTTCGTGAACCCGACGGTGTGTTCCGCGATGACCTTGTTCTTGGCACGCACCGACGCGCGAAGGGCCGCCTCGTCTGCATACGTGGGCCTGCCGTGCCCCCGCACCGCGATGGCCTTGAGGTTCTTGCTGCCGAAGACGGCGCCCATCCCGCCGCGACCGACGGCGCGCGCCTCGTGCCCGTCCACCATGATGGCGGCCAGGCGCACCAGGCGCTCGCCCGCAGGCCCGATGGCGAGCACGCGGGCCTTGGCGTCGGTCTCCCCGCGGACGCGCTCCACCGTCTCGTAGCAGTCCAGCCCCCACAGATGCGCGGCGTCGCGAACCTCCACGCCCGACTCGGTGATCCACAGGTACACGGGCCTGGCGGCGCGCCCGCTGATGGCGATGCCGTCGTAGCCCGCGAAGCGCAACTCCGCGCCCCAGTAGCCGCCACTGGTGGACTCGTTCCAGACGCCGGTCAGGGGCGAACGCCCGCACACCGAGAACTTACAGCCGGTGGGGGCAATCGTGCCCGTGAACAGGCCCGTAACCACGTACACGGGGCTTGCGGGGTCCAGCGGGTCCAGGTCCGAACGCATCTGGGCGTAGTAGAGGTCGGCGGCCAGCCCGCTGCCCAGCAGGTACGTCCGCACCTCCTCTTCGGGAATCGCCTGCGTGGAGACCTCACCCGTTGACAG
This sequence comes from Chloroflexota bacterium, assembly GCA_014874485.1. Lineage (GTDB taxonomy): Bacteria > Chloroflexota > Anaerolineae > DTLA01 > DTLA01 > DTLA01. Next base: position 126,224 of record JADBJK010000074.1, on the reverse strand, counting down.
ATTGACGTTGAGCAGTCGCCCTGCGTAAACGCCCATGTGTCCCTCCTTGCGGCGCGTGATCGGACGGTGGCACGCGTGTCTTGACGGCTTGGCGTTCGTTATTGTAGTATGCGATACCAATTCAGACAACTCGGTGAGGGAATGCGCAACCTCTGGACATTGCTCGTGGTTTCAGCCCTGCTCCTGGGCCTTGCGGGCGCGCCCGCAAACGGGGACTCGCCCGGCGCACCCCCGGACGCCGCACGACGGTACACGCCCGGCGTCGTGTGGGCGAAACTGGCCCCGGACGTGGCCGCCGCGGCGGACCAGGCAGGCGAATGGGACGGCCACCCCATCCTGGGCAGGCTCGGGGGCGGGACCGAGTGGGTGCGCCTTGCGGTGCCGGATGGCCAGGAGGAATCGGCCGCCGCCGCGCTCCGCCAGACGCCCGGCGTCATCACCGCCGAACCGGAGTACGTCGTCCGTGCGGCGGAATCCCCCAATGACCCCAACTTCGCCGCCCAGTGGGGGCTGAACAAAATCCGCGCCCCGCTGGCGTGGGATGTGGCCACGGGCGACTACGGCATTGTGATCGCCATCCTGGACACCGGCGTGGACCTGAACCACTCCGACCTGGCCGCCAGCATTTGGCAGAACTTCGGGGAAATCGCAGGCAACGGCGTGGACGACGACGGCAACGGCTACGTGGACGACCGCTGGGGCTGGAACGTCATCACCAGGGGCGCCAGGCCCCAGGATGACCACGGGCACGGGACGCACGTGGCGGGCATCGCGGGCGCGGTGGGGAACAACGGCGTTGGCGTCGCCGGAATCCTGTGGCGCTGCCGGTTGATGGCCGTCAAGGTGCTCAACTCATCGGGCAGCGGCACCTACGCGGGCGTGGCCGATGGGGTGTACTACGCGGCGAAGAACGGCGCGCGCGTCATCAACATGAGCCTGGCCGGCTCCGACTACAGCCACCTGCTGCAGGATGCCATCAACGACGTGGCTATGCGCTACGACGTGGTGTTCGTGGCTGCGGCGGGCAATTGCGGCTCCGGCGGCACGGGATGCGGCTCGGTGAACCCCATCATGTACCCCGCCGCGATGGACAACGTCATCTCCGTGGCCGCCACCGACTCGGGGGACGTGCGCGGCGCATTTTCCGAGTACAACGCCTTCGTGGACCTGGCCGCGCCCGGCGTGTCCATCTACAGCACCGCGCTGGGCAGTTCATACGGGTACAAGTCGGGCACGTCCATGTCCTCCCCGCTCGCGGCGGGCCTGGCGGGGCTGATTCGGTTCCTGCGGCCAGCCTGGAACCGCGAGCAAGTAGAAGCGCACTTGAAGGCCACCGCCGCGAAAGTCGGGAACGATCCCTACGTGAACGGGCGCAACGACTTCTACGGGTACGGGCGCATAGACGCAGCCGCCGCGCTCTGGGGGCTGGTGGATCCGCCACACCTGGCCGCGTCGGGAACCGAGTGGGTCATCCACGCCGAGCCTGGGGAGCCGGTGCAGGCGTCCCTCACGATCACCAACACCGGCGCAGGCTCCATGGACTGGAGCGTGCAGGTGCTGTCGGGCGCGGACTGGCTGAAGGTGGAGCCCGCCGGCGGGACCCTCGCGCCGAACGCGGAGGTCGTGCTGAACCTGGCGGGGGCGGAATCGCTGCCGCCGGGGCTGTACCGCGGCCGCTTCCGCATCCTGTCAACGCACCCGTTCTGGGACGGCGCCGCGCCGCAAGTGGATGTGTACCTGCTCATCCTGCGCACGGCGACGCGGCTGATCTTCCCGTTCGTCTATCTATAATCGGCCCACGTGCGACGCACCTCGGAGGTGCGTCGCACGTGCCTTGCACTCTCCCGATCTGTCATGCTGAGCAAAGCGAAGCATCTCGGTTGACGAGATTCTTCGGCGCTTCGCGCCTCAGAATGACAGGCTGCGGGGATTACTCAATCGCTGCGACCCTCGCCATGACATGCGATCAAGAATCGGCGTGGCTCAGCACTAGCGCTGGCGGAGCCGCTCGCCGTACTGGCGCTTGTAGTACTCCAGGTACTCGCCCGTCTTGAGTTTGCGCCACCACCACTCGTTGTCCACGTACCAGCGGACGGTCTTCTCCAGCGCCTGCTCAAAGGTGTGGCGCGATTGCCAACCCAGCGCCTTGATCTTGTCGCAGTTCAGGGCGTAGCGGCGGTCGTGGCCGGGGCGGTCGGCCACATACTGAATCAGGCTTTCGGGCTTGCCCAGCAGGCGAAGCACCTGGCGGGCCATATCAATGTTCCGCGTCTCCACGCCGGTGCCCAGGTTGTACACCTCGCCCGGCACCCCCTTGTGGAGCACCACGTCTATCCCCTCGCAGTGATCCCACACGTACTGGTAGTCGCGCATCTGTGTCCCGTCGCCGTACACGGGGAGCGGCAGGTTGTCAATGGCGTTGGTGATGAACAGGGGCACGGCCTTCTCCGGATACTGGTACGGGCCGATGTTGTTGGAGCCGCGCGTGATGGTCGCGGGGACGCCGAAACTGACGAAGTAGGCGTGAACCATGTGCTCGCCGCCAGCCTTGCTGGCCGAGTAGGGGCTGCGGGGCGCTAGCGGATCCGTCTCCACCGACGCGCCGTCCAGCACCTCGCCGTACACCTCGTCGGTGCTGACCTGGTGGAAGCGCTCCAGCCCAAACTTGCGGGCGGCCTCCAGCAGGACGTAGGTCCCGTACACGTCGGTCTGGATGAAACTCCCCGGCTCCATCAGCGAGCGGTCCACGTGGGTCTCGGCGGCGAAGTTCACGATGGTGTCAATCTTGTGCTCGCGCACCGTCTGCTCCACCAGCGCCGCGTCGCAGATGTCGCCGCGCACGAAGGCGTAGCGGGGGTTCCCCTCCAGGTCGCGCAGGTTGTCCAGGTTGCCCGCATACGTCAGTTTGTCATAGACGACCACGTGGTAGTCGGGGTGGTGCTCCAGGACGTAGTGCACGAAGTTGGAGCCGATAAACCCGGCCCCGCCGGTGATCATCAATCGTTTCACGGCCAAACTCCCCGATTGGATTTCTGCCCTTGCTGCACGGGCGACCCCTGCTTCGCCCGCACAGGGGCGCGCTGACCGGTCATTGCGCGGGCGCGGAGCACCCGTAGGGACAATTCATGAATTGTCCCTACTGAGCGGCGAAGCCGCGAAGAATCTCGTCAACGGAGATGCTTCGCTCCGCTGATGCTTCGCTCAGCATGACAAACAGAGCATTGTCATTCTGAGCGGCGAAGCCGCGAAGAATCTCGTCAACCGAGATGCTTCGCTTCGCTCAGCATGACAAATAGAGCCTGGGATTGCTTCGCTTCGCTCGCAATGACAACGGGCAATTTACTCTGCGGTCAAGCGCTAACCCGCCGGCAGCAGGTGGGCCATGCGCAGCAGTTTGCGCACGATTTTCTTGGGCGATGCATACCGCTTCCAGTAGCGGCGCACCTGCCGCTTGAACTGATTCCACGGCTTGCGCCGCTGGGATTCCTGCAGCGCCCAGCGGAGAAAGTCGTAGTCCTTCCCCTTGATCTTCGCCTCGGTGGGCGAGCGACGGTACTGCTCGTGGCTGGTGATGAGCGACAGGTCGTTCTCCACGCAGTAATCAAACAGGTCGCTGCCCGGGTGAGGCGTGTAGAAGGCCGGGCTGTAGTAGTCCGGGTCCATCTCCTTCAGCATGGAGATAGTCTCCATCACCTCTTCGTCCGTCTCGGTGGGGATGCCCAGCATGTAGTTGGCCCAGATGGCGATGCCGTTCTTGCGGCAGATGCGCGCGGCTTCCAGGTTGATGGCGCGGGTCGTGCCCTTGCGCAGGAACTTGAGCACGCGGTCGCTCCCGCTCTCAAACCCGATGAAGTACCCGCGCAGCCCCGCGTCGGCCATGAGGCGCACCATGTCGGGGTGCTTCACGATGATGTCGGCGCGGCTCTGGCAGAAGAACGGCTGGGTGAACCCCTCGGCCTTGTAGGCGCGGCAGAACTCTATCACCCACTCGCGGTCTTCCGTCAGGCAGTCGTCGTGGAACATGAACGACGCGAAGTGATAGCGGTCGCGCAACTCCTTGAGTTCGGCGATGATATTGGGCACGCTGCGGCGGCGCACCTTGCGGCCGAAGATGCGCCGCTCGGCGGGTTGGCAGAAGTTGCAGTTGTACTTGCACCCGCGCCCCGCGATGATGGTCAGGAACGGCGGCGGGAGTTCCTCCACGAACGGCACCTCGGGCGAGTCCAGCGTGTACCCGTACTTGCGCCACTCGTTCAGGAACAGTTCGCGGTCGGGGAAAGGCAGCGCGTCCAAATCGGGCATCTCGCCCACCAGGATGCGGTCGGATGGGCGGTTGCCCTCCTGGATGGCGCGCAGCAGTTTGGGGAACGTAACTTCGCCCTCGTGGGTTACGATGTAGTCAATCTTGGGGTTCTGGGCCACCTCGTCCAGGGCCAGGGTGGGGTGCGGCCCGCCCACCACGACGATGCTCTGGGGCAACTCCTCTTTCACGATGTCCACCGACTGCATGACCGGGTCGTAGTCCACACTCATCATCGTGAACCCGATGACGTCGGGGCGGCGCCGGCGGATTTCGGCGCGGAAGTCGTCCCAGCCCTTGAGCGCGCGCAGATCAATCAGGTCTATCTCAAATCCCTGGGCCTTGGCCGCCGCGCTGATATGAGCCAAGCCGTGGCTCACCCATCCGGCCTCCATCCCCTTGCCCAGGCAGTCAAACCCGTACCCGGCGATGCCCGGGTAAACTAGCGTAGTCCTCATGTGCACCTCACGAATAAGAGCCGCTTGCCTTTGGCCTTTAGCCTTTGGCCATTGGCCGTTAGCCTTTCGCCGTTGGCCGTTGGCCGTCCGCTGAATGCTGACCGCTGACGGCTGAATGCTGACCGCTGACCGCTATCTCCCGTTGCCGATAAGCCCCACCTTGCTGTGGTCGCCCAGCATGAGTTTGTAGGCGCGGGGCTTCAGCGGCGAGCGCGTGATCTCCACGTTGCGCCCGATGAGCGAATCCTCAATCCGCTGGTCTATGTCCACGATGCGGCAGTTCTCCAACACCACCGAGTGCTCTATCTCCGCGTCCTGAATCAGACAATGGTGGTAGATGCTGGTGAACGGGCCGATGTAGGAGTTCACGATCTGGGTCTCCTCGCCGATGATGGCAGGCCCGCGGATGATGCTGTTCACGATGCGCGCGCCGCGCTCCACGACCACCTTGTTGTACACCTCGGAGTTGGCATCCACCTCGCCCAGGATGCGCGTCTCAAAGGTATCCAGCACCAGGCGGTTGGCCTCCAGGATGTCGCTCATCTTGCCGGTGTCAATCCACCACCCGTGCACCATGGACGCCTTCACATTCAGCCCCTTGTCCACCAGGTACTGGATGGTGTCCGTGATCTCCAACTCGCCGCGCTTGGATGGCTTGATGGCGTTGACGGCCTCCCACACGTGGTGGTCAAACATATAGATACCGATGACGGCCAGGTCGCTGACGAACTCCTTGGGCTTCTCCACCAGGCGCACCACGTTGCCCCGCTCGTCCAGCACGGCCACACCCAGCGCTTCGGGGTTGGGCACCTTGTACAGCAGAATCTGCGCGTTGAGCGAGTCGTCCTGGAAGGCCTCCACGAAGGGGACGATGCCGTCGCGGATGAAGTTGTCGCCCAGGAACAGCACGAAGCGGTCGTCGCCCAGGAAGTCGCGGGAAATCTTGATGCCGTGGGCGATGCCCAGCGGGGCCTCCTGCTGGATGTAGGTAACGCGCGCGCCGAAGCGGGAGCCGTCGCCCACCGCCTCGCGTATCTGGTCGCCGGTGTCGCCGACGACGATGCCCAGGTCGGTAACGCCGGCCTCCACCAGGTCTTCTATCACGTAGAACAGCACCGGCTTGTTGGCCACCGGCACCAATTGCTTCGCGCCGGTATAGGTAAGCGGCCGAAGCCGCGTGCCCTTCCCCCCGCTGAGAATAAGCCCTTTCATTGCGCCTCCTGCACGATCATTGCCGCGCCCGTCTGGCGGGACGCGCCGGTTCCACATCCTCGCTGCCGCCCAGAATCGCGGCGGGGTTGGTGCTCACCAGGCGCCAAGCATCCGCGCCGACGATTCTCTCCGCCGCCCGCGCTGCCTCCGTCAGGAGCGGGGGGCGGTGGTTGGCCGAGTGCGCGTCCGACGCCAGCACATGCACCCAGCCCCGCTCAAGGAACGCCTGCGCCGCGGATTTTGCCTGCACCCCGAAGCCGCCCAGGATGCTGGTCGTCGTGATCTGCACCAGGACGCCGCGCTCCACCAGCACCTGCAACCGTTCGGGCTTCGCCGCCAGCAGTGCGTTGCGCTCCGGGTGTGCCAGGATGGGCTTGTACCCCTCCACCTGGAGCCTGAAGATCACGTCCTCGGTGTAGGGCGGGAGGACGAAGAACGGGAGTTCCACCAGGACATAGCGCGTGGCCCCGATGGGCCAGGCCAGCCCAGCCGCGAGCCACCGAAGGATATCCGGCTCCAGGCTCACCTCTGCCCCCAGGTGCACCTCCAGATTCGCCCCCTGGCCTGCGAGAACCTGCCGCAGGCTTTCCAGGCGTTGGCCGAACTCCTCGCGGGTCATCCCCGCGAACGGGATGTGAGGAGTGGCAACGACCTGACGGACTCCGTCGGCCAGCGCCGCGCGGGCCATCGCCAGCGACTCGTCCGGGGTCTGCGCGCCATCGTCCACGCCCGGCACGATGTGGGTGTGCAGGTCCACAAGCCCTGCGGTCGGCGACTGCCCCATCCGCTACCGACTGCCCTCGGCGGCGTAGTACCGGGTGAGCAGGCTGTCGGCCTGCACGTTGGTCAGGGCCGCGCCGATGATGCGCGCGTTGGCCTTCTCCAGCAGGGCCTTCGCCCGCTCTACGTAGTCTCGCTTCGCCTTCCCCGCCTGAACGACGAGCAGGACGGCGTCCACTTTGGACGCCAGGATTGCGGCGTCGGCCACGGCGACGACCGGCGGCGCGTCCACCAGCACCATGTCCGCGCGGTCCGCAAGCGCCGCCAGCAAGTCGGCCATGCGGCGCGAACCGAGCAGTTCCAGCGGGTTGGGCGGTATGGGCCCGCTGGTGAGCACCGACAGGCCGTTGACCCCCACCGCGCGAAGCGGCGGCTCCTTCAGCATCTCCGCATTCATCAGCGCCGTGGTCAGCCCCTCGCCGTTGGGAAGGCCGAAGATGGAATGGAGCGAGGGCCGGCGCAAGTCGCAGTCCGCGACGATGACCTTGCGCCCCTCCTGCGCGGCAACCACCGCCAGGTTGGCCAGGGTGGACGACTTGCCCTCTTCCGGGCTGGCGCTGGTCAGCATCAGGGTGCGAATGGGCTTGTCCAGCCCGGCAAAGTCAATGCTGGTCAGCAGCGTGCGGTACGCCTCGCTGGCAGCAGACCGCGGCTGCGCAATCGTGATCAAGTTCTGCAGAGTCTTCTCGCTCATCTGCAAGCATCCCTCCAAGGGACGGCTCTGCCCGCGCCGGAACGCAGGCAGCCGCCGCTACAGAATCTGGCTGACAAGGGCAAACCCAACGGCCCCTACGATAAGCCCCAGCCCGAAGTACAGAAGCGTCTCCGGCCGAATGCGCGGGAGCAGCCGCCTGCGCCGCGTGGGGTTCGCCTCGCCGCCCGCCGGGATGGAGCCGAGCACCACCAGGCCGGTGATGCGCTCCACCTGCTCCGGCGTGCGCAGCAAATCCGCCTGAACCCACTCCAGGAAGAAGACGATGACGCCCGCCAGCAGCAGCCCCACGACGAACCCGACGATGCCGTTGATCTTGAGTTTCGGCGAGAACAGTTCGTAGCGCGCGCTGTCAATGATAGCCACCTCAATGCGGTCGCGCTTGTCCTGCTTCTCGTTCCAGGCGGCGCGGTCTTCGGCGAAAATCTCGGCGACCTTCTGCGCGATGGTCATCGCCACTTTGGGGTCGGTGTCCTTGGCGTCAATGCGGATGGAGAAGTTGGACGGGTCGGGGCTGACCGTGATCTTGCTGAGCAAGTCGTCGGTGGACATGTCCAACTGGCCGCGGTCAATCGCCCGCTGGGCCGTGTTGTGGCTGCGAATCTGCAGCGTGTAACTGCGGAGCAGGTCTTTGGCCGTGTTGCTCAGCCCCCAGTCGGCGCGGGCCGGTTCCGCGCGAAGGACGATGGTGGCGCGGTACACGGGGGTCTGGAACTTGCCCACCAGCACGGCCACCGCCGCCGTGAAGAGGGCCAGGAAGATGAATATCCAGCCTCGCTTGCGGATGATCTCCAGGTAGTCTCGGAATTCCAACCCTGCCTCCTAACCGATGTCGTCGCGCAATTCTACCACACCTGACCTGCACGGGCAAAGTGGTTCCCGTACGGTGCATCTCCGAGGTGCGTCGCATGTGCGAAGCATCTCGGCTGGCGAGATTCTTCGCGGCTTCGCCGCTCGGAATGACAGCCCATCTGTCATTGCGAGCGAAGCGAAGCAATCTCCCGCTCCTGGGATTGCTTCGGGCACTCCGTGCCCTCGCAATGACAACGACCACCCGTCATTGCGAGCGAAGCGAAGCAATCTCCCGCTCCTGGGATTGCTTCGGGCACTCCGTGCCCTCGCAATGACAACGACCACCCGTCATTGCGAGCGAAGCGAAGCAATCTCCCGCTCCTGGGATTGCTTCGGGCACTCCGTGCCCTCGCAATGACAACGACCACCCGTCATTGCGAGCGAAGCGAAGCAATCTCCCGCTCCTGGGATTGCTTCGGGCACTCCGTGCCCTCGCAATGACAGTCGGCCCGCATCACAGCCAGCGGCGCGGGCGCGGGATTTCGGCGAGCACCTCCACCCCCATGCGGGCCAGTTCCTCGCGGGTGCGCACCGTGTCGTCCAGGTAGTCCCACAGGAACGCGATGGCCACGCCCGCCACGAGCGCGATTATTAGACGCAGCGGCAAGTCCAAGCGTTCCCGCAGGCTGCGCCCCGCCACGCCGAAGTGCGGCCCGTCAATTCGCCGCACCACCGCATCCTCGGCCTGGAGGAAGCCGAAGAACGCGGCGCTCTGCTCTTCCAGCACGGTGGTGATGGCGTCGGCGATGGCGCGAATCTGCTCCGGGTCGTGCCACGCCACGCTGACGTTCAGGATGCGGTGGAGTTTGCCCGTCTGCGTGGCCGCGCCGACGGCGACCCCCGACACCTGCACGCCGCGCTTGGCCAGTTCCGCGCTCACGGCGTTGCTGAACTCGCTCCGCCGGATGACCTCGGCCAGGTCGTCCACGAAGTACTCCGCCGTCAGCCACGTGTAGTAGCGGTCATAACTGTAGTACGCGCCGGTCTTCGGCTCGGGCCTGATGCCCACGGTGAACGCCATGGACGCCGTGTAGGTCGTGGGCGCGGGCCTGGCCGTCAGCAGCGTGATGACGGCCACCAGCACGGGCAACAGAACCCACACCCACCACCGCCGCTTCAGCACCCGCCAGTATGCTCTCAGTTCCATGTTCCACTCCTTGCCGCGCGGTTTACGCCAGCGCCTTCTCCTGGGCCGCCAGGAGCAGGCCGATGCCCCGGTGGGCCATCTCCAGCAGCCGCAGCAGGTCGCCGTGCGAGAAGGGCCGCCCTTCGGCCGTGCCCTGCACCTCCACGTACTGCCCGCGCGCGTTCATCACCACATTGAAGTCCACATCTGCCGCCAGGTCTTCCTCGTAGCACAGGTCCAGCAGCGGCTCGCCCCCCACCATGCCCACGCTCACCGCTGCCACCGGCGCGAGGAGCGCCCGCGGGTCAACCTCGCCCTCCGCGATGAGCCTGCGCACGGCGAGGGCCAGCGCCACGTATGCGCCCGTAACGGCGGCGGTGCGCGTGCCCCCGTCGGCCTGCAGAACGTCGCAGTCGGCGATGAAGGTGCGCTCGCCCAGCAGCGACAGGTCCACCGACGCCCGCAGGCTCCGCCCGATGAGGCGGCGAATCTCCTGCGTGCGGGCGGTCAGTCCGGCGGTCTCCCTGGGCGTGCGGGTCAAAGTAGAGCGGGGCAGCAGCGCGTACTCGGCCGTAACCCATCCGCCCTTGCCCAGCCGATGGGCCGGGACCGCGTTCTCCACCGAGACGTTGCAGAGAACGTGGGTGTCGCCCAGGCAGATGAGGGCAGACCCCTCGGCGTATTTCGTGAAGCCGGTCGTGATGCGGACCGGCCGAAGTTCGTCGGAGCGGCGGCCGTCCTTCCGAGGCATCTCACTCTCCCAACACATAGCGTAGGATGATTCCGTGCACGATTTGCTCCACGGGCGCGCGGTCGTCGGTGAACACGGCCCGCGCCTCGGTTACTTCCCACATCAGTGGCAGTACCCGCTCAGATACGGCGCGCAGGCGCGCGTCGGTGAGGTGCGCCGCGTTGACCCGGAAGTTATCCGGCGTCGTCGGTTGGCGCGTCGCCACCACCAGGCACGACGCCAGGCTTCCATCGCGGTCGGGCGTGTCCAGCACGTACACGCTGGGGAACACGGTGCGCATGGTCTGGGCGATGGCGTTCACCAGCGAGTAGTCCCCCGGCGCCCGCCCCACGTTCACCGCCGCCACGCCGTCGTCCGTCAGGTGGGCGAGCACCTCTTGGAAGAACTCGCGCGTCGTCAGGTGGAAGGGGATGTACGGCGGGCGATAAGCATCCACGGCGACGACGGAATACACTCGCGGGCTATTGCGGAGAAAGTAGCGCCCATCCTGGACGATCACGCGCAGGTTCGGCTCGGTCATGGCGAAAAACTCGCGGCCCACGCGGACGATTTCCGGGTCAATCTCCACGCCGTCCATGGGCAAGCCGCCGTACACCAGCGCGTACTGCTTGGACACCGTGCCCGCCGCCAGGCCGATGAGGCATAGGCTGGACACCTGCGACGGCGCGAACGGCGGCGCGTTGAACAGCGGCGCGACGAGGAAGTAGTCCCACACCTCCCCCGTCAGTTCCTCGCGCGGGTTGTACACGGAGTGCACGCCCTGGCCTTCGTTGAGGCGCAGGTAGATGTCGTCGCCCCAGCGCACCACCTGGATGTAGTTGTAGGCCGACTCGGTCTCGTAGATGAGGCCCTCGGACGCCTTCACGACGCCCGTCGGAATCGCCACGATGGCGGCCAGCAGGACGACCCCGCAGGCAGCGTAGGCCCACGCGCGGCGGGACCGGGCCAGCGCCAACCCTGCGATTGCAACGGCCAGCAGCGCCAGCGAGAACAGCCAGAACGTCCGCCGCGTGCCGATGGCGGGGATGAACACCAGCACCGGCGCGAACGTGCCCACGATGCTCCCCAGCGTGGACACGGCGTACATCCGCCCGGCGGCATGCCCCGACGAGCCCACGTCCTGCACCGCCAGGCGCACCGCGAACGGCGACACGAACCCCAGCAGGATGACCGGCGCGGCGAACAGCAGGAGCACTCCCAACAGCGAACCGGCCAACAGCCCCACATCGTAGGCGGCGAACCCGCGCACGGAGAGCGACAGCACGGGCCGCGCCGCGAAGGGGACCAGCCCGACGAGAATCGCCGCCGCGCCGATGATACTGTAGAACGTCGCGGGGTGCGGCGAGCGGTCGGCGATGCGGCCGCCCAGGTAGTAGCCCACCGACAGGTACACCAGGATTAGCCCGATGAGGTTCGCCCACACGATGAGCGAGTTGCCGAAGTAGGGGTCCAGAAGCCGCGCAGCCGACATCTCCACCGCCATGGTGGTCATGCCGGCGACGAACACGGCCAACGTCAGGAACGCGCGCTGTCCCTTGGGCATTCTGCTCCTGCCAAGCCTTCTGACTACGGCGCATTATACCCGCGCGGCAGGGCTTTGGCAAAGGCGTTGGCGGTCGCAACGGGCCGGTGGCAACCGTCAATGTGAGGGACGCGCAGCGCCCGTAGGGGCAATTCATGAATTGCCCCTACTCGTCAACCGAGATGCTTCGCTTCGCTCGCAATGACAGATGACTCTGTCATTCTGAGCGGCGAAGCCGCGAAGAATCTCCGCGGCCCGGGATTGCTTCGCTTCGCTCGCAATGACAGGCAGAAGTTGTCATTGCGAGGACGCGCAGCGCCCGTAGGGACAATTCATGAATTGTCCCTACTGAGGCGCGAAGCGCCGAAGAATCTCGCCAACCGAGATGCTTCGCTTCGCCCGCAATGACAGATGACTCCGTCATTCTGAGCGGCGAAGCCGCGAAGAATCTCGCAACCGAGATGCTTCGCTTCGCCCGCAATGACAGGCAGAAGTTGTCATTGCGAGGACGCGCAGCGCCCGTAGGGGCAATTCATGAATTGCCCCTACTCGTCAACCGAGATGCTTCGCTTCGCCCGCGACGACGGATGGGCAAGTGCGCGCGTGGTTCGCCACCAGACGCCAAGCCGCGCCGGAGTTGACGGAAACGGCCTGCCCGGCTTACACTGGCGGCATGGACACAGGACGGGGGACACCTCGGCGTAGGGCGCAGGCGATTCGGGTGGCCGCGTGGGCGCTGGCGGCGATTGCGCTGGTGGCGCTCGCCGTCCGCTTCTGGCGGCCTCTGCTGGGCCTCGTCTCCGAGCAGGAGCGGCTCCGCGAGTGGGTCGCAGGGTTCGGGTGGGCTGCGCCGCTGGCCCTCGTCGCGCTGCAGGCCACGCAGGTGATCCTCGCGCCGCTGCCCGGGCAGGTGGTGGGGCTGGTCTCCGGCTACCTGTTCGGCACGCTCTGGGGCACGGTGTACAGCACCATCGGCGTCCTGCTGGGCGCCTGGATTCTGATGACGCTGGCCCGCAAATTGGGGCGGCCCTTTGTGGAGCGCATCGTGCCGCCCGCGCACCTTCGGCGGTTTGACGACCTGGTACAGCGGGGCGGGCCGACGGCGTTCTTCGTCCTGTTCCTGCTCCCCTTCGTCCCCGATGATTCCATCAGCATCCTGGCGGGGCTGACCGACATTCCCATCTCCCTGCTGATGATCCTGGCCGCCATCGGGCGATTCCCCAGCCTGCTGGCCTCCGCCTGGATGGGCGATGTGTCGGGCGACCTGACCGGCGGGCAATGGCTTGCGCTCGCGGGGATTGCGTTGGCGCTGGGGGTGCCGGTGATCGCCTACCGCCGGCGGCTGGAGGCGTGGGTGGACCGCATCGCCGCGCGCGTCGGGAGGCGCAAACAGTAAGGGGGCCTCGCTGGGCCCCCTGGTCGCGGTCCGAGTCGCCTACGCCAGCCCTTTCATGCGCAGGAAATCGCGCACCGCCGCGAGCAACTCGTCAATGTACTCCTGCGTCGTGGCCTTGCCCATGTGCCCGATGCGGAAAATCTTGCCCTTGAGCGGGCCGATGCCCCCGGCGATCATGAGGCCGCGCTCGTGCTCCAGGTAGGCAGCCATCTCGGCAACGGGGAACTCGGGCCGCGCCCACACCGCCGACACCACCGGACACGCGTAGCGCCCTTCCACCATCATGGAGAACCCCATCGCGCGCAGACCCTGCCGAACCTGCTCGGCGGCCCGGGCGAATCGGGCGAAGTGATGGTCCAGCCCCTCGCGCTGGATGCGCAGGAGAGACGTGTGCAGCGCCCGCACGACGCTGGTCGGTAGCGTAACGGGGAACGGGTGCCAGTCGGCCCAGCGGGTGGCGTAGTCGCGCCACGTGCGCAGGTCCAGATACCAGCCGTGATTGCGCGGGCCACCTTTGTCCATCAACTCCCAAGCCCGCTTGTTCACGGAGACAATGGACAAGCCAGGCGGCGCTTCCAGTGCCTTGTTCGCCACGGTAACGAGGAACTCAATCCCTAGGCGGTCCACGTCCACCGGAACCCCGCCCGCCGACGCGACGGCATCCACGATGACGGGCACGCCGAACTCATGGGCCACGCCGACGATTTCGTCCAGCGGGTTGAGGACGCCCGTTGAGGTCTCGTGGTGCACGAAGGCCAGGGCAGCGACGCCCTTCTCGCTCGCAAGCCGCCTGCGCAGTCGTTCCGGCTCCACCGGCGCGCCCCACTCAAACTCCTCCACCACCGGCTCCAGGCCCGACCCTTTGGCGACGGCGACGAGGCGGTCGCTGAAGAAGCCGCTGACGGGGATGAGCACCTTCTCGCCGGTCTGGAGCAGGCTGCCCAAGCAGGCGTCCAGGCCGGCTGTCCCAGGCCCCGCCATCAGGAACACGTCGCCGGACGCGCCGAGGACCATGCGGGTGAGGTCCTGCGTCTCGCGGTACAGGCGCACGAAGTCGTCGCCGTAGTGGGCGATCACCTGTTCGCCCATCACGGCCAGCACGTCATCAAAGACGTCCACGGGGCCGACGATGAACATCTTCTTCATGATTCTTCCTCCTTGCAGCACCATTGCTCTGAGCGAAGCCGCCTGATTGTAGCACCCATTGGCCCTGCGCGCAAGATTCCCCCCGCGCGGTTCCAAAGCCGCAGGACGGTTATCCCCAACAGCCGCGCCCGTCCAGACGGGTATGGCCATCCTTATGCGCTGCCCTGGTACACCGTGGACGGCGGCGGGGGCGAGTTGAGGGGAGGAGGCTTCACGCTGGTGGGAACGGCGGGCCAGGCAGACGCGGGTAAACTGTCCGGCGACGTGTACACGCTTGTCGGCGGGTTCTGGGCGGGTTCGGGGCCGATCCCATACGCCTACCTGCGGGTGATCATGCGGTAACGAGAACGATGCGACGCACTTCCGAAGGTGCGTCGCATCGTTGTCCCTTAATTCAAGTAGATTCACGGCTAGGGTTGCGCCTCGGCCAGCGCCGCCGACGGTTGCCGCTCCAGCCACCGCTCGGGGACGACCAGGCTCAGGACGTTCCGCCAGCCCAGCGTCGCGATGATGTTGACCAGGAAGGCCAGGAACCCCAGGCCGATCAGAACGCCGCCGACGATGGCCAGCGTCTCGTTGGTCTGGTAGGGGTTGCCTTCGGGGTACAGCGTGCGGCGGAGCATCCCGCGCGCCCCCGCCATGCCCATCACGTAGGCCATTCCCACCGAGCCGACCATCCACAGCCAAAAGTGGGCGTTCACCAGACGGTTGCTCTTGATTTCCAGGTTCGTGAGCATGGGAATCAGGGCGTACACGACGGCGAACAGGAGCATCGCCAGGCCGGTCAGCAGGAACGTGTGCGCGTGGAGCGACACGACCCACTGGGTGTTGTGGAACACCACGTTCAGCCCCACGTTGGCCTGGATGAGGCCCGCCGCGCCGCCCATGATGAACCCGAACATGGAGCCCAGCACGAACTTGAGCGGCGGCGAGAACTTGACCGGGCGCGCCAGCCAGATGGTCATCAGCGTGGCGAACAGCGTCAGGCCCATGGTGAAGAACTCGCCCCAGGTGATGAACTGGCCCGAAATCAGCCGCATCCACAGCGGCTGGCTCTGGTCGCCCAGCAGGTGGTGGCTCCACACGCCAAGGGACACCAGCAGGTCCACCATGATGACCGTCTTGACCACGTTCTCGCCGAACAGTTTGCGGCCCACCAGGAGCGGCACCAGCAGATACCACACGCCCGCCGTGTATATCAGCACGTTGCCGTCGGCCACCATGTCCAGGCCCCACCAGAACCAGTTCTTGTAGATGAGCGGGTCAACGGCGGCGGGGTTCAGTGGCGACTTGAGGAGCGCCGCGATGCCATAGACCAGGATCAGCGCGCCCGCCGTCAGGAGCACGATGGCGTTGATGACGGTGTCAATGGAGCCGCGCGCCACCGCCACGATGAACACGGGCAGGCCGTTGTAGTCCAGGTTGGGCGCGGCCTTGTCCTCCCTGCCCAGGCGCTTCATCAGGCGCGAGATGCCGAAGGCCGCCCGCAGGAACGCGCCGAAACTGTAGGACCCCGGGTTGCTCTTGCTCAACACGGTGCTGAAGGTGTTGTACGAGAACAGCAGGATGTTGACCATGATGATGGCCGCGCCCACGGTGAAGGCAATGCTGCCGACGAGCGGCACGCGGTCGTAGGACACGGGCAGCGGCCAGTAGAGCGTGTACAGCGAGTTGAACAGCCCGAAGAAGCCCGCCGCCCAGCAGGTGAGCACCCCAACGATCTGCGCCCAGAAGTTGAACACCAGCAGTTTCTTGTGGCGGACCTCCTTGCCCAGCAGGTAGGGCACCAGGAAGTAGAACGCGCCAAAGACCAGCATGTAGGCGAAGCCGTAGATGCCCACGATGGGGTGCGCCGTCAGCATGGCGTAGTACAGTTCGGCGGACGTAACCTCGCGCCCGACGGGGCGCAGCGCCATCAGCGCCTGCTCCATCCCGTGCAGCGCGTCGGGCGCGGCCAACTGGATGCGCATGAGGATGCCCTCAAATCCCGACAGCGCCAGGAACAGCAGGCCAACAACCGCAAAACGCAGCGTCCACTTGGTTTGCCAGTTGAGTTTCGCCATGTCGCACCTCCCTACGGCAGCACCCGTATGGCATTCGGGATGTACATCTCCGGATGCCGCGGGCCTGAGTATTCGGTGGAGCGCACATCGTACACGCCAGGGGTGTCAAATCGCCACGTGATCTTGTTCTGGTACCCCGGCAGCACCTGCATCTGGAATACCATCGTGCCGTCGGGTCGGAACACGCCGAACCCGTAGGTTACGTCTTTGGACGTGGCGACGAACTGCACGAACTCGTTGGCCTTCACCTCCACGCCGCCCTGCGGCAGCCGAATCTGGTAGTTCTCAAACTCCACGGGGACGATTCGGTCGGGCGTGGGGCGGGACCAGAGGAGCCACTTCTGCCAGGGAACCAGGGGCGACAGCGTGATGACATTGACGAGCAGGAACACGCCCACCAGAACCAACAGCCAGTTCCGTTCACGTCTGTCCATCTTCACCCTCCTTTCTCCCTCACCTTCCAGGCGAAAAGCAGCATGAACAGAATCACCAGGACCAGGAACGCCGTGTAGGCCCACCAGATGACATCCGTCGCGTACATAGCCTCCCTCCTCACTCAAGAGTTCGTTTGGGCGCGGATTTGCGGGGCGATGTAGGGTGCCATTCTCCAACATAGAGTATAGCATACTTCGGCGTTGGGCGCGTGTAACTTTTGTCACAGGCCAATGCAGGAGTGGAGCGAGGCCGCCGCGTTGAGCAGTTGCGCGCACCCGATGGTGGCTTGCAGCGGCCCTCGGTTGCGACGCACGTCGCGGGCGCGTCGCGACTGAAGTTCGGCCCTCCACGCAGGCCCGGTTCCAAGGTCGTAGGGCGGCCACCCGCAGCCGCCACTCCCACCCAAAATACCCGCCGTGGACCTAACTGCATCGTTGATGCTTCTTGACATCCAATGTACTCTAGTGTAAAGTGTTGTTGTGAGGTGATGCTATGGCTCTTCCCGCGACTTTTAGAACATTGACGCCCCAGGAGGTGGCCGACAGCCTCCGGGTGAACGTGCGGCAGGTGTACAAGTGGATCCAGAACGGCGACCTGCCGGCAGTGCGGCTCGGCCGTGTCTACCGGGTGGACCCCGGTGACCTGCGCCGCTTCCTGCTGGAGCGCAAGACGGTACGGCGGTCGCGCATGTGGCAGGAGCGATTTGACCACGCCCTGTCCGAGTCGCAGGAGGCTTTCCGCCGCCATCTGGAAGCCCAGGGGCTGCACCCGGGCACGTTGACGGATGACGAGGCCGAGCGGGTGCTGCGCGATGCGAGTGGTGATTGATACATCGGTGTGGGTCTCTGGCATCTTCTGGACCGGACTGCCGCACCAGTTATTGCTGCGTTGGCGCGACGGCGAGTTTGAGGCTGTCGTGTCGGCTGCCCTATTGGATGAACTGGGCCGTGTCTTGCATACCCTCGCCACGCGCATCCATCCGCCGCCGGGCCTTGCCGACGAGTGGGTGGACCTCGTGGCGCTCGGTGCGGAGTGGGTTACTCCTGCCGAGACGCCGGACGCCTGCCGCGATCCGGGGGACAATGCCGTGCTGGCAGCGGCAGTGGCGGGCCGCGTGGACTGTATCATCTCCGGCGATCAGGATCTCCTGCTGCTGGGCAAGTTCCAGGACATCCCCATCGTAACCCCTCGCCAGTTTGCGGATTGGCTGGACTCTGACTGATTCGCACCAGTGCAAGGGCGAGAGTCGGCGCGCCTCCCCCACGGCGATTTCTTACAATCGCCATGTAAGATTTCCTCACAATGCGGCTGTAGGTATTGACATCCGACCGCAATTCGTGCTATAATAGCCATAGAGATTCTTCAACCCTAGCGCCTCAACCGGTCAGTTCGGGACGTACCTCGGCACCGCTCGGTACGCGAAAGGCGGGTGGTGTAGCATGATGCCCTTCGGTTTGCAGTTGCTTCGCGGCAGAAACTTCCCCGCTCGCTGTACCGTGCACACCGACAGCCTGATTCTCAGAGGAGCAATGCACGAATGAAAGCGCGATTGGATGTACGAAAGTTCTGGCTCTTCTTCGCGGCGGCCCTGCTTCTGCTGCTGGGCTGCGGGTTCACGGGGGATGGCGCATCCACTACCCGACCCACGCCCCAGCCGACCACGCTGCCCCTCGTGGTGGCCACGGCCACGCCGCTGCCCCAGCAGGACTACGAGGCGCTGGAACTGGAGGAGCGCCTGCTGGTGAACCTGTTCCAGCGCGTTGGCCCGTCGGTCGTGCACATCCAGGTAACGACGGCTACGGGGTCTGGTTCGGGTTCGGGCTTCTTCTACGATCGCGAAGGGCACATCGTTACCAACAACCACGTGGTGAAGGACGCCGAGACCATCCGAGTGGTGCTGGCCGATGGCTCGCAGGTTCCGGCCGAGGTGGTGGGCACCGACCCCGACGCCGACCTGGCGGTGATCGTCGTGGATGCGCCCGCCGAACTCGTCGTGCCTGCGGAACTGGGCGACTCCAGCACGGTGCGGGTCGGGCAGTGGGCCATCGCCATCGGCAACCCCTTCGGCCTGGAGCGCACGGTAACGCGGGGGATCATCAGTGCGCTGGGGCGGGTCTTCCCGCAGGAGAGCGGCTTCTCCATCGCCAACCTGATCCAGACCGACGCCGCCATCAACCCGGGCAATTCCGGCGGGCCGCTGCTGGACCTGCGGGGCCGCGTTATCGGCGTCAACACCATGATCATCTCGGAGACGGGTGCATCGGCGGGGCTGGGGTTCGCCATTCCTGTCAACGTCGTCAAGAAGGTGGTGCCCGCGCTCATCAAGGACGGCTTCTACGCGCACCCGTGGCTGGGCATCCGGGGCTACACCATCACGCCCGAACTGGTGGAGGCGCTGGGGCTGCCCGTGGACCGAGGTGCGCTTGTGGGCGAGGTAACGCCCGGCGGCCCCGCCGCGAAGGCCGGCCTGCGCGGTGGACGGCGCACCGTGCGGGTGCCCGGCTACGTGGAGCCGGTCCAGGCGGGCGGCGACATCATCGTGGGCATAGATGGCAACCGCGTTACCGGCATGGACTCGCTCATCAGTTATCTGGACTTCACCGAGGCCGGGCAGGTCGTGGTGCTGGACGTGATTCGCGGGACGGAGCGGTTGTCCATCAAGGTTACGCTGGGCCAGCGCCCGCGAGAGTAGCGCTGTACCACAAGGATTCTTGATGGTGTGCCATTGCGAGGAGCGCAGCGACGAAGCAATACCCGGAGCGTGAGATTGCTTCGCTTCGCTCGCAGTGACAGACAATTCTCTCCATAGTCAAGTCGTATCTGGAGGCCATCCGTGGGCGACAGTCCGTCGCATCAGGAACCCTGCTACGTCATCAGCGTGGCAGCGAAAATGGTGGGGGTGCATCCCCAGACCCTGCGCTACTACGAGAGCCTGGGGCTGATCAAGCCCTGCCGCTCGCCGGGCAACCGACGGCTGTACTCGCCCAGCGACATTGAACGATTGCGGCAGATTCAGCGTCTTACAGACGAGTTGGGCGTCAATCTTGCAGGGGTGGAGGCGATTCTGTCGCTGATGGATCAGGTGGCGCAGATGAAGGCCGAGATGGAGGCCCTGCAAGCACGCTTTGAGCGCGAGGTCGCCTTGCTGAAAAGCAAGTTGCAGAGTAGCGAGTAGGCGGAACAGAATCGGATCATGCAGACAGGAGGATAGTATGTTTGACGAAAAGGACGTTCATGAACTGGCTGCTTTCCACGCAGATGGTGCCACGGTGTTGAGCCTGTACCTGAGCACGGATCCTTCCCGCCACGTCAAGGACGAAGTCAAGTTGAGCCTTAGGGGGATGCTGAAGCAGGCGGTGGCGCTGGGCGCGGCCCAGGCTGACGCCGACCGCATGGAGCGTTTCGTGGAGTTGGAATACGACTGGCAGGCCAAGGGGCTGGCCATGTTCTCCTGCCAGGCGCAGGATTTTTGGCGGGCCCTGCCGGTCAGCGTGCCGGTCAGCAACCACGTGTTCGTGGCCGACCGGCCCTACGTGAAGCCGCTCAGCGACATGCTGGACGAGTACGGCCGCTTTGCCGTCGCGCTGGTGGACCAGGAAGGCGCGCGGGTCATCCTGTACCACCTGGGCGTGGTGGAGGACACGGCCGGGACGTTCGGGACGGAACTGAAACGGCACAAGAAGGGCGGCTGGGCGGCCCAGCGGTTGCAGCGCCGCCAGGATGAGAAAGCCCACCAGAACCTGAAAGAGGCCGCAACGCTGGTCAAGGATTTCTGCAACAAGCACCGATGCAAGCGGCTCATCGTGGGCGGGCAAGAGGAGACCGTGTCGCGCTTCCTGTCCATGCTGCCCAAGGCGCTGCGCGACAGCGTCATCGGCACCATGCCCATAGACATCACCGCGTCGGAGAGCGAGGCCCTGGCGCGCGCGCAAGACTTGCTGGAGAAGGCCGAACACGACCGCGAGGCTGCGCTGATTCAGCAGATGATCACCGCGGCGACCAAAGGCGGGCCGGGCGCCATCGGCCTGGCCGACACCCTGACCGCGTTGCAGGAGGAGCGCGTGCACGTGCTCATCGTGGACGAGGGGTTGCAGGCCACCGCCTACCGGTGCGAGCACTGCGGCTACATCGGCGCCCAGAAGACCCAGACGTGCGTGTACTGCGGCGGCCCCATGGTTCCCATCAAGGACGCAGTGGATGCCATCGTCCGCCGCGCCATCCAGCGGGGCGTTGAGGTAGAGTTTGTGCCGGGGAATGAGGATTTGAAACGCGCAGGCCAGATTGGGGCTATCCTTCGCTACTAGTGGCCTGAATCACAGAGCCGGTGCATGCCGGCGAGGGGAAACTCTATGATGCGATTTGACCGTTTCACGGAGCGCGCACAGGATGCAGCCATGCGCGCCTACGAGATTTTGCAGCGCTACAACCACACGCAGGTGGATACCGAGCACCTGCTCCTGGCGCTGATAGAACAGCCGGGGGGCGTGATTCCCCAGATTTTGGACAAACTGGGCGTGGACACCGAGACGCTGAAGCAGCGCCTGGAGGCCACGTTGCGCGCTGCGCCCAGAACGCCCTCCTTCGGCAGCACGATGCCGGGCCAGATGTTCATCACGCCGCGCCTCAAGCACGTGGTGGACACGGCCAACGAGGAAGCGAACCGTCTCAAGGATGACTACATCTCCACCGAGCACCTGTTCCTCGCCCTCATCGCCGAGCGCGGGTCGCCCGCATCGCGCCTGCTGGAGGAAATGGGCGTTACACGGGATCGGGTGATGGAGGCCATTGAGCAGGTGCGGGGCGGGCAGAGGGTTACCTCGCCCCAGGCCGAGAGCCGCTACCGAACCCTGGAGCGATACACCCGCGACCTGACCCAACTGGCGCGCGAGGGGAAACTGGACCCGGTCATCGGCCGGGACAAAGAGATCATGCGCGTGATGCAGATTCTGTCGCGCCGCACCAAGAACAACCCGGTCCTCATCGGCGAGGCGGGCGTGGGCAAGACGGCCATCGTGGAGGGTCTGGCGCAGAAGATCGTGCAGGAGGACGTGCCCGAGGTCCTGATGGGCAAGCGCGTGCTGGCCCTGGACCTGGGCGCGATGGTGGCGGGCACGCGGTTCCGCGGCGAATTTGAGGAGCGCCTGAAGACCGCCATTGAGGAAATCCAGCGCGCCCAGGGCGAGATCATCCTCTTCATTGACGAACTCCACACCGTGGTCGGCGCGGGCGCGGCCATGGGCGCCATGGATGCCTCCAACATGCTGAAGCCAGCCCTGGCCAGGGGCGAACTCCAGTGCGTGGGCGCCACCACCCTGGACGAATACCGCCGCTACATTGAGAAGGACGCCGCCCTGGAGCGCCGCTTCGCCCCCGTGTACGTGGACGAGCCGTCGGTGGAGGAGACCATCCAGATGCTGCGCGGCGTGCGCGACCGCTACGAGGCGCACCACAAGGTGCGCTTCTCGGACGAGGCGCTGGTGGCCGCCGCTCGCCTGTCCAAACGCTACGTAACCGAGCGCCACCTGCCCGACAAGGCCATTGACCTGATAGACGAGGCCGCCTCCAAGTTGCGGATGGCCATCCACAGCATGCCGCCCGAACTGAAGGAGAAGCGCGCCGCCATCCACAAACTGGCGGCGGAGGAAGAGGCCGCCTGGCAGCAGCGCGACTACGAGAAGGCCGCGATCCACCGCGCCGAACGCCTGCGCCTGGAGCAGGAGTTCAACGCCGCCCGCGAAGCCTGGCAGCGGGAGAAGAACATTGACGAAGTGGTGGACGTGCAGGATATCGCCGAGGTGGTCGCCACATGGACCGGCATTCCCGTTACAGCGCTCCTGGAGACCGAGGCCGAGCGCCTTCTCCACATGGAGGAGCGGCTCCACGAGCGGATCGTGGGCCAGGACGAGGCCATCCGCGCCGTGTCCAACGCCATCCGCCGGGCACGGTCCGGGCTGAAGGACCCACGCCGCCCCATCGGCTCGTTCATCTTCCTGGGGTCGTCGGGCGTCGGCAAGACCGAACTGGCCAAGGCGCTGGCCTGGTTCCTGTTTGACGACGAGGACGCCCTGGTGCGCGTGGACATGAGCGAGTACCGCGAGCGGCACACGGTCTCCCGCCTCATCGGCGCGCCGCCGGGATACGTGGGCTACGAAGAAGGCGGCCAACTGACCGAGGCCGTCCGCCGCAGGCCCTACCAGGTGGTGCTCTTTGACGAGATTGAGAAGGCCCACCCCGAAGTCTGGAATGCGCTGCTCCAGATTCTGGAAGACGGTCGCCTGACCGATGGCCAGGGCCACACGGTGGACTTCCGCAACACGGTGGTCATCATGACCTCCAACATCGGGACGCAGTACACGCGCAAGGGGGGCACCCTGGGCTTCCGGGCTGCCGACACGCGCGATTCCGAAGAGCGCGCCGCCCACGAGGCCATTGAGCGCGGCCTGCGGGAGACCTTCCGACCCGAGTTCCTGAACCGCGTGGACGAGATCATCATCTTCCACACGCTGACGCTGGACCAGGTCAAGCAAATCGTGGACTTGCAGATGAAGGAGATTCGCGCGCGGCTGCGCGAGCAGGGCGTAGAGGTGGAACTGACCGAGGCCGCCCGCGATTGGCTTGCGCGGGAGGGGTATGACCCCAATTTCGGGGCGCGGCCCCTGCGCCGGGCGCTCCAGAAGCACGTGGAGAACGCCCTGGCGCTGCGCCTGTTGAGCGGCGAGTTCCGAGAGGGCGACGTCATCATCGTGGACGCGGGCGATACGGGCATCCGCTTCTACCGCAAGGAGAGCGTGGAACTCCCGTCCAATTCCGTCGCCGCGAGTCCGTGAGCGGGGCGACCATGGCCGGGGCGCAGGCCGATGTTCTGGAGATAGACGGCTCCTACGGCGAGGGCGGCGGGCAGATTCTGCGCACGGCGCTCTCGCTGGCCGTGGCGCTGGGCCGACCCTTTCGGATGCGGCGGATACGCGCGGGCCGCCCCAAGCCGGGTCTGCGCCCGCAGCACCTGGTGGCCGTGCGCGCGGCTGCGGCCATCTCGGGCGCGGCGGTGGAGGGCGACCGCGTCGGGTCCCAGGACTTGCTGTTCGCGCCCCAACGCTGGCCCGCAGGCGGCGATTGCACCTTTGACGTGGGGGCCACAGAGGCGGGGGGAAGCGCGGGCGCGGTGTCGTTGGTCTTCCAGACGCTCTTCCTGCCCCTGGCGCTTGCCGGTGCGCCGTCGCACCTGACGCTGGTGGGCGGCACCCACGTGCCCTGGAGTCCGCCGTTTCACTACCTGGCGCATGTGTACCTGCCGGCGGTCGCCGCGCTCGGCTACAGGGCCGACCTCGCCATCCAACGCTGGGGCTGGTACCCGAAGGGCGGCGGCGTGGTCCAGGCCAGCATCCAGCCGCTGGATGCCACCGAAGGGGCGGCACGCTCGCTGGACTGGACGCGGCGGGGGCGCCTGACCCGCGTCTGGGGCATCAGCGCGGCGTCCAACCTGCCCGAGCACATCGTCCAGCGGCAGAAGGCGCAGGCGCTGGAGATGCTCCGCAAGGCGGGCCTGCGCGCCGAAATGGAGGAGGCGGAAGCGCCAGCAATGGGCTTCGGCACGGTGGTCTTCCTCGTGGCCGAGTACGAGCGCGGCATCGGCGGGTTCACCGCCTACGGGGCGCTGCGCAAGCCCGCGGAGCGCGTCGCCGAGGAGGCCGCCCGCGAACTCATCCGGTTTCACGCGACGAAGGCCGCCGTGGACGAGCATCTGGCCGACCAGTTGCTGCTGCCTGCGGTACTGGCCGGGGCGGATGTGGCGTTCACCACGCCGCGTGCCACCGACCACCTGCGAACCAACGCCTGGGCGATAGAGCAGTTCCTGGGCCCGCGCGTGGAGATTGAGCCGCACCCAGCAGGCGCGCTGGTGCGGGTGCGCGGCGAGGGGCAAGCGATCTACCACAGGGATTCTTGATGGTGTGTCATTGCGAGGGCGCGCAGCGCCCGTAGGGATAATTCATGAATTGTCCCTACTGAGGCGCGAAGCCGCGAAGAATCTCGTCAACCGAGATGCTTCGCACACAATGGCGTGAGAAGGCACGTGCGACGCACCTCGGAGGTGCGTCGCACGTGGGCCGACCGAATTGCTTCGCTCGCAATGACAGGCAGAAGTTGTCATTGCGAGGGTGCGCAGCGCCCGAAGCAATCCACGGCAGCCTGTCGTTCTGAGCGGCGAAGCCGCGAAGAATCTCGTCAACCGAGATGCTTCGCCCACAATGGCGTGAGAAGGCACGTGCGACGCACCTCGGAGGTGCGTCGCACGTGGGCCGACCGAATTGCTTCGCTCGCAATGACAGGCAGAAGTTGTCATTGCGAGGGTGCGCAGCGCCCGAAGCAATCCACGGCAGCCTGTCGTTCTGAGCGGCGAAGCCGCGAAGAATCTCGTCAACCGAGATGCTTCGCCCACAATGGCGTGAGAAGGCACGTGCGACGCACCTCGGAGGTGCGTCGTACGTGGGCCCGACGCTGAACCCATCGGGCTGAGGGGGCGCTTCGGGGTTTTCGCGTCCTTTCGCGGGTTTCGCGATCCGAACCCGCGCGACACGACAATACAACGGAGACAACATGTTTGAACTCATCTTCCTGGGAACATCGGCATCGGCACCGTCCATCAAGCGCGGGCTGTCGTCGGCCATGGTGCTACACAAGGAGTACCGCTTCCTGATAGACTGCGGCGAGGGCACCCAGCGCCAACTGCTCAAAAGCGGCCTGGGCTTCAAACGCATGGACCGCATCCTCATCACCCACGGGCATCTGGATCACATCCTGGGCCTGGGCGGGCTGATGTCCACCTTCGCCCGCTGGGAGTCCATAGACCGCGTGGAGATCATGGGTGGGCCGTGGGCGCTGGAGCGCGTGCGGGCCTTGATGAACGTGGTCTTCGGCGAGGGCATCCCGCCGATTGACATCGTGTACACCGCGTTGGAGCCGGGCATCGTCCTGGAGGACGATTCCTTCGCGCTCATCGCCTTCCCGGTGCAGCACCGAGGGCCGGGATGCTTCGGGTTCATGTTCTACGAGAAGGAGAAGCGGCCC
Source organism: Chloroflexota bacterium (assembly GCA_014874485.1). GTDB lineage: Bacteria > Chloroflexota > Anaerolineae > DTLA01 > DTLA01 > DTLA01. The sequence continues at coordinate 100,405 of JADBJK010000074.1, read as the reverse complement.
TTCCTGGTGGACAAGGCCGAGGCGCTGGGCGTTCCCGCGGGGCCGGAGCGGGCGCGGCTGGTGCGCGGCGAAACGGTGAGGCTGGCCGACGGGCGCGTGGTTACCCCCGATGACGTGCTGGGCGCGCCGGTCGGCGGGGCCAAACTGGTCTTCGTCGGCGATGCGGGCAGCACCGAGGGGCTGGTCAGCGTGGCCCGCCAGGCCGATGCCCTGGTGATTGAGGCGACCTATACCGACGAGGAAGCCGACATGGCGCGGAAGTTCGGCCACCTGACGGCGTCGCAGGCCGCGCGCCTGGCCGCGGAGGCCGATGTGCGCCTGCTCATCCTGACGCACATCTCGCGGCGCTACTCGGAGCGCCAGATTCTGGACGAGGCGACACCCATCTTCCCCAATATCGTCGTAGCCAACGACTTTGACACGTTCCGCATCATCAAGCGCGAGCCCGACGCCGATCGGCAGGAAGCCGCGACTGGAGGGCAGGACGTCATCCACGAATGACGCGAATCTGCACGAATAGGGTGATGTAGGATTCGTGGTCATTCGTGCGATTCGTGGATCGCATCCTCGTGGAGAGTCGCGTGCGTGCGCGGGTGCCGTCGGGCTACGCGGCAACCCTGCGCCAGATGACGACGCCCAGCGCCGCCAGAATCAGCGCCGCCGACGAGCATATCGGCGTGGATGATGGCTCCTCCTGCGGGCGCGGGGTCGGCAGGACGGGCGGCGTGGTGGGGGCAGGCGTCGGCTGCGGCGGCGCACCGATGGCCTCCCGCCAGCGCGCGTCCAGTTCGTCTATCCCGAACCCGTACACCTCCCGCAGGGCGTCCTCTTGGTACATGCCCCGCTTGAACGTCTTCAGGAGCGCGTCCATCTTGTCCGCGCCGTAGGTGTCAATCAGGAACTTGACGACCGAGTAGCACTCGCCGTAGAACAAATCCACCTGCGACGGGTCGCCCGTGTAGGCCGAAAGCGAGCGCACCGAGATGAGCGTGTTGGTGCGGATGGCCCTGTCCAGGTCGGCCTGATTCTCGCCGCGCAGGTCTCCCTCGGCGTACATGGCCAGGCCCTCGTCCAGCCAGGTGGGCAGGCCGCCCAGCGGGTTCTCGGTGAACGCGCCGATGACGATGTGGCTCAACTCGTGGGCGATGGTGCGGTCGGCGTCGGCGGCCGTGGACAGGATGACGATCGTATCCCCGCCCATCGCCATGCCCAGGGTGATCGTCGCGATGTCGTATCCCTCGCTGCGCGACGGAATGGCGAGCCGCATGTCCGACTTGCTGCGGTACAGGAAGATGCGGATGGGCTTCTGGAGTTCCACGCCCGTGCCGGCCTGCAGGCGCTGGAGAGCCGACTGCGCGGCCGCCATGATCTTGTCGGCCTCGCGTTGGCTGTCGCCGTACCAGTAGAGGATGAGGTTGCCCTCCTGCCGCTGCTTCCAGGTGAAGCGGGTGTCCTCGTAGGTTACCGTGGCGCGCTCGGTCTCCAGGGTTCGCCCGTCGGCCAGTTCCGCCCGCCACCAGTAGGTGATGGCCCTTCCAGGGGGGATGCTCCCAGGCTCCAGTTCCCACGTCCACTCGGCGTTGATGCGCGTGCCGGTGTCTTCCAGGTTGACGCGGTTGCGCGCGCGTTCACCTTCCAGTTGGTAAAACAGGTACAGCGCCTGCACGGGCGAGGCCGTCTGCGCCTGCAAGGCGAAGGTGATGCCCGCGCCGAACTCCGCCTTCGCGCTCGGCTGGCTGCCTGCCCACGGCTCCTGCGCATGAGCGGGAGCCGCCAGCGCGAGGGCGAACAGCAGCAGGACGACGGCGACCAGGCTAGCCCCTCTAGGGCTTGCCCACCGTGTCCAGCGATATTTTGGTGATGTCCAGTTGGTCGGGCGGTGTGTCAATGTATTTGTCCCCCTCTTCAATCATCATGACGGGAATGTCGTCCACAATCGGGTACTTGCGGCGGCAGTCGGGGTTGGGGCATATCAGCCACGCGTCGCCGTACAACCGCACCTTGGTCCGGCAATGCGGGCAAACGAGGATGTCCAGCAACTCGGAATCTACAGGCATCTCCACTCGCTCCACGGGTCTAATCTCTTCACCGCAGAGGCGCAGAGCACGCAGAGATACCAACGATATCTCTCTGCGCCCTCTGTGTCTCTGCGGTGAAACCTCTATCCCGATTATAGCACAAAACCTTGCGCAAGGCACGCCGACGTGCTAGAATGGGCGCATGAAGCGGGTGTGCATCTGGGCAGGGGCGACCATTGTGGGCCTCCTGGCGATGGAAGGTGCGGCAAGACTGCTGTCGCGCCCCTGGCCGACGCTGGCGGACTTCGCGCTGCGCCGCGAGACCCTGGCTGCGGCCCAGGCGGCGGCCCCGCTCCGCGTGCTGTTCGTCGGGGATTCCATCGTGTACGGGCACGACGTGGCGCCCGACCAGGCCTACCCCGCCCTGCTGGGCAGCATGTGGAAGGCCGCCCACCCGGATATTCCCGTTGAGTTCGTCAACGGGGGCGCGAACGGGCTAACGACAATGCACGGCGTGCAGTTGTTGCCTCTGCTGGTGCGGGCCTTCCGACCGCAGGTCGTGGCCATCGCCTTCGGCCTGAACGATGCCAACCTGGCGCGGTCCTACGCCGACGCGCGGCTGGAGGACGCCTTCACCGCGCCCAAGTGGGTCCGGGTGCTGCGCCACTCGCGGCTGTTCGTCGGGGCGGAGCGGCGCTGGCGGCGATGGCAGGCGCAGTACGCGGCTTGGGAAGGCAAGCGGTGGGAGCCGCGCGTATCCGAGTCGGTCTTCGCCCAGGCGCTGGGCTGGATGTGCAGGCGGTCGCGCAAGGTGGGCGCGCAGGTTGTGTTCCTGACCACCACGCCGCTCGCGCCCGATTTCCGGCCCGATGTGGGCGACGCATCGCGCCTGGAGCTGCGGCAATCGTGCGACGCCTACAACGCCCGCGTGCGGGCGGTTGCGCGTGAGGAGCGCGCGCATCTGCTGGACGTGTACGGGGAACTCCGCCTTGAGGCGGGCGACTGGCTGGACGATGGCGTGCACCTGAGCGCGCGCGGCTACAGGAAACTGGCGTCGTACCTGTACGTCCGTCTGGAGCCGCTGCTGCTCGGGCTGGTCGGGCGCGGCTAGGGCGAGGGGCGCATGGGCAAGCGGAAACTGGTGCTGCGAGAAATCTCGGATCCGCGGGTGCTGGCGGCGATGGAAGCCGTGCCGCGTGAGCGGTTCGTGCCCGCCCAGTACGCCGAAGACGCCTACGGCGATCACCCGCTGCCCATCGGCTACGGCCAGACCATCTCCCAGCCGTACATCGTCGCGCTGATGACGCAGTTGCTGGAACTGAAGGGCCACGAGAAGGTGTTGGAAGTCGGCGCGGGGTCGGGGTATCAGGCGGCCATCCTTTCGCTGCTGGCCCACGAGGTGTACACCGTGGAGCGCATCCCCCAACTGGCCGAGAAGGCCCGCCAGCGCCTGCGCGAACTGGGCTATCACAACGTGTACATCCGCGTCGGCGACGGGTACGAGGGCTGGCCGGAACACGCCCCCTACGACGCCATCATCGTAACGTGCGCGGCGGAGGAGATACCCCCGCCTCTCGTGGAGCAGTTGGCCGACGGCGGGCGGCTGGTCATCCCCGTGGGCGAATCGGGTTGGTCCCAGCGGCTGATGTTCATCCGCAAGCGGGGCACCGAACTGGAACAGCGCGAGGTGGCCGGCGTGGTCTTCGTGCCGCTGGTGCGGGGCGTGGCGCGCCCGCCGGAGAACGCAGGAGGACGAGATGAACCCTGACGACACCTACATCCGCGACCGATTGATTCTCCACGGCGCACGGGGCGCGGCAACCTTCGTGTTCCAGGCCGCGCCTGTGATTCAGGAGGCCAGCGCCGGCGCGGAGTACCGCGCGGGTGGCGAGCGCCGCGCTCTGACCATCGCAGGGCCGGGCGCGTCGCTGGAAGTGAAGCCCGAATTCATCCGCTGGGAGCGCAGCGACGAGCACATTCGGCTGCGGTGGTACATCCACCTGGGCGCCGACCTGGAACTCGTCTTGGAAGTGCAGAACGTCGGCCCCGCGCCCGTGCACCTGGACCGCCTGGCCGTGCTGGACGTGCGGCGGGAGGCCAACGGCGCGGTGAACCTGGGCGCAGGGCCGCACCGGTGGTCGTTCTACAAGCACGGGTGGCAATCCTGGTCGCCCACCTTCGCCCGCCACATCGGCGACGGCATCTACGTCAACCCGGGCGGCGAGGAATACGACCGCAAGCACACCCCCCACCCAGGCTCGGGCACCGAGGACTTCCAAAGCGAGTGGTTCACGGTGCTGCACGACCGAGACGGCGGACTCTCCACGCTGCTGGGGTTCACCGATGGCCGCCATGCCCTCGCGGACGTGGCGCTGTACCTGGACGGGCGCGCGTTTCGGCGGCTCGCGGCCACGTGCTACGCCGACGGGGTCATCTTGCAGCCCGGCGAGCGGTTCCTGTCCGAGCCGCTGCTGGTGGCCTTCTCGGACGACGCGCTGGCGCTGCTGGAGCACTACGCCGACCGCGTCGCGGCGCGCATGACCCCGCGCGTCCCCGCCCACATCCCCACCGGATGGTGCACGTGGTACTACTTCTACGGCGAGAACTCGGCAGAGGACGTTCTGGCCAACGCCGCGCAGATTCGCAAGCATCACCTGCCCCTGGACTACGTCCTCATAGACGACGGCTACCAGCAGGCCATCGGCGACTGGCTGCGGATTGACGCGACCAAGTTCCCCCAGGGGATGAAGGCCGTGGCCGACGGCATCCGCGCCGCAGGACTGCGCCCGGGCATCTGGCTGGCCCCCTTCGGCGTCAGCAGCGAGTCGGCGACCTACGCGGAGCACCCCGATTGGACGCTCAAGCACCAGGACGGCTCGCCGGTGGTGGCCTGGCAGCACTGGGGCGTGGACATCTACGCGCTGGACCTGACCCGCCCCGACGTGCTGGACTGGATCGCCCACGTGTTCCGCGTCATGAGCCAGGAGTGGGGCTACGACCTGTTCAAGATTGATTTCGTGTTCGCCGCGGCGATGGAGGGCATCCGCCACGACCCCACGGTTACCCGCGCCGAAGCCTACCGGCGCGGCATTGAGCGCATCCGCGAGGTCATCGGCGACCGGTTCCTGCTAGGCTGCGGCGCGCCCCAACTCCCCAGCGTGGGCGTGGTGGACGCCATGCGCATCGGCCCCGACGTCGCCTTCAACTGGGCGCCCATCTGGGCCGACTTGAGCGCACCGGCGGTAGCCAATGCCCTGCGAAACACGGCGACCCGCTACTTCATGCACCGCCGCTGGTGGCTCAACGACGGCGACTGCGTGCTGGTGCGCATGCGCGGCGACCAGTCGGACCTGGTGCTCAACGAGATGCGGACGCTGGTTACGTGCATCGCGCTGTCGGGCGGCCTGACGCTGGACAGCGATAACCTGCCCACCATCCGCCCCGGGCGGCTGAAGTACTTGCGGATGGCGCTGCCGCCTTCGGGCCTGGCGGCGCGGCCGGTGGACCTGTTCCGCAGCGAGAACCCGCGCCTCCAAGTGCTCGCCGTGGACAAGCCCTGGGGGCGCTGGTGGGTCGTTTCGCTCATAAACTGGCGCGACAAGACGGCCAAGACCGAGGTAACCCTGCGCGAACTGGGGCTTCCCGAAGGCGAGTATCACGTGTACAACTTCTGGCGACAGCGCTACGTGGGCGTTCGCTCCGACAAATTGTCGTTCCGTCGCCACCAGCCCCACGAGAGCATCGTGCTGTGCCTGCGCCCCGTCGCCGACCAGCCCGACCTGCTGACGTCCACCTTCCACGTAACCCAGGGCGCGGCGGAGATTTCGGGCATCCAGCGCGTCGTGCACGGCCCCAACGGGCAGACGCTCGGCGTCGCCCTGGAGAAGGCGGGGGCGCAGCGCGGGCAGTTGGTGTTCACCGCTCCGGCACCCTGGCGGGCCAGCGAGGCGCGTGTGGACGGGCGCAAATGGCCCTTCCGCGTGTTGGCGTCGGGGCTTGTCGCCGTGCGCTTCCGCCTGAAAGAGCGGGCGCTGGTGGAAGTGGACTTCGTCCGAGACGAATAACGCCATCATCCCAGGTTTGAGGAGGAGACCGATGCTTCTGTGCGTGAACGTGGGCAACACGAACACCGTCGGCGGGCTGTACAAGGGCGGCGAATGGGTCGCGCGGTGGCGGGTGCGCACCGAGCACGACATGATGCCCGACGAATACGCCATGCTGTGGAAGGCGCTCCTGAACGACCGCGGGTACTCGTTCCGCGACGTGCGGCGGGTAACGATTTCCAGTGTAGTCCCGCCGGTTACGGGCGCGCTGGCGGAGTTGTGCGAACACTACTTCGGGTTCGCGCCCCTCATCATCGGGCCGGGCATCAAGACCGGCATGCGCATTCGGATTGACAACCCGGCCGAACTGGGCGCGGACCTGCTCTGCGATGCGGTGGCCGCGTACCATCGCTTCCGCTCGGCCTGCATCGCCATTGACTTCGGCACGGCGACGACGCTGAGCGCCGTGGCGGACAACGGCGACTTCCTGGGCGTGGCCATCGCGCTGGGGCTGGGGCCTGCCGCCGACACCCTGGCCGGGCGCACGGCCCAACTGCCGCGTATCAACCTGGCGCCGCCGCCCGCCGCCATCGGCAAGAACACCGTGCACTCCATGCAGTCCGGCCTGATCTTCGGCTACGTGGGCCTGGTGGAGGGGCTGGTCGCGCGCATTCGGCACGAACTGGGAGGCCAGGCCAAGGTGGTGGCCACCGGCGGCCTGGTGCAGGTGCTGGCTCCGCTGCTCAAGTGCGTGGACGCCGTGGACCCGTGGCTCACGCTGGACGGGGTCCGCCTGCTGAGCGAGCGGAACATGCCACCCGAGGGGAAAACCGGTGACGAGTGAGGCCAAGCGCGCGCAGGGCGAGGAGGAATCGCCCGTCTATCTGCGCCCCCTCACCGAAGAGGATGCGGACATCGCCTACGCCTGGTGGCGGGACCCCATCGTGCAGGGGTTGAGCGGGGCGCCGTTGGGCCCGCGCGACCCCGAGGAGTTCCGCCGCTTCTTCGTGGAGAAGTACGTCCGCCCGAACCCCAGGCGCATCGCCGCGGGCATCGTCGTCAAGGAGACGGGCAAACTGATCGGCCTGTGCGTGGCGTACATTGACCCGGACTTCCGCGAGGCCGAGTACGGCATCAAGATCGGCGACCGGTCGTCGTGGGGCAAGGGCTACGGGACCGCCGCGACCCGCGCGTTCATAGACCTGGTGTTTGAGACGACCAGCATAGACTCGCTGTTCGGGCTGGTGGAACTGACGAACGAGCGCGCCAAGCGCACGCTCATCGCGGCAGGGTTTCGCATCTGCTGCCTGCTGTACAACCGCGAGTTCCTGCGGGTGGACCTGACGCGGTACGAGTGGGAGTGCGACAAGCGTCGCCGCCAGGCGCAGGCGGTGAAAACCCCGACCGCGAATGGGGCGGCGGGGTCCGCGAATCACACGAATCTACGCGAATAGGCAAATGGCAGGGGCGATCCGGGGGACCGCCCGTCGCACGTGAAAACCCCGACCGCGAATGGGGCGGCGGGGTCCGCGAATCACACGAATCTACGCGAATAGTCAAATGCAGGGGCGACTCGGCGAGTCGCCCCTGCATGTTTACCATTGTCATTCTGAGGCGCGGAGCGCCGAAGAATCTCGCCAACCGAGATGCTTCGCTCACGCACGTGCGACGCACCTCGGAGGTGCGTCGCACGTGGGCCGACCGGATTGCTTCGCTCGCAATGACAAATGGGATGTCATTGCGAGGGGCAAAGCCCCGAAGCAATCCCCGCAAACTGTCATTCTGAGGCGCGGAGCGCCGAAGAATCTCGCCAACCGAGATGCTTCGCTTCGCTCAGCATGACAGCAAAAGGGTTGTCATTGCGAGGGCGCGCAGCGCCCGAAGCAATCCCCGCAAACGGTCGTTCTGAGGCGCGGAGCGCCGAAGAATCTCGCCGACCGAGACGCTTCGCTGGCAATGATGTGAGAAGGCACGTGCGACGCACCTCGGAGGTGCGTCGCACGTGGGCCGACCGGATTGCTTCGCTTCGCTCGCAATGACAGCGTGCCCGCGCGCCATCACGGCGTTACGGCGAACTGCGCGCCCGCGCTGCGCCCGAACGTCTCCGGGAAGTACATCTCGTAGGCCACCGCCGGCATCACCAGGAACTGGCCCGGCACGCTGGCCCGCAGCAGGTACGTGTACTCGTAGGTGCCCGCGGGCACCGTCCGCGCGAACAGCGCCACCTTCTCGTCGCGGATTTCGGTGTGCGAGAAGACCCACCAGCCCCACACGTCATTCTCGCCCGCCCGCCGGAACTGCGGCGGCTCCAACAGTTGGCTGGTCGTCCGCAGGCTGGTATCCACGGCCTCGGTGCCCGCCGGAATCGGGTCTTCCACCACCAGGTAGTGGAGCGCGCTCGGCGCGATGACCGTGAGTTTCACGCGGATGATGTCGCCTACCTTGGCCTCGGCGACCTCTCGGTTCGGGTCGTCGGCCAGCGTGTACGCTCGCATGACGATGACCCCGCGATTCAGCGGGCTGACCTGCTCCACCGGCAGGTAGTACTTCAGCGCCGCCGAGTAGTACAGCGCGCCTTTCTCGGTCTGGCCGCTCACCAGCGGCGACCGCTCCAGGATGATGCGGTTGCCCACGTCCTTCAGCAGGTTCTTGAGCGGGATGTGAACCACCTGCGGCGTGTCCACGTTCTCCGGCCGCACGTCGCCCGCCAGGATGCGCTTGCCGTTGAGGCCCACCTGGTAGCGGTACTCGCCCTCCAGTTCGCCGGTCATGGCGGCGTAGTCGGTCAGGGCCATCAGTGCCCAGGCGTTCTCCTGCGTGGTGGCCCAGCGGCCATCCTGCCGCGCGGCCATGAGCCAGCGGACGGCGTTGGGCAGCAGGGCGTTGTCGGGCACGAGGCGCACCAGCGCCCGCAGGACGATGGCCGTGCTCCGCACGTCGGTGTTCATCAGGTAGCGGTCGGCCTCCGTTTCCTCCCAGTGCGCGCCCGTGGCGCTGAGAATCGCCTGGCCGGCGAGTTCGGCGACCAGCGTCCGCACCTGGCCCGCGTGGGCGTCGCCCGCAGCCTGCAGGGCCGTCGCCAGGAACGCCTTGCCGTACTGGCTCAGCAGGTGGCGCTTCTCAAACAGGGCGACGCAGCGGGCCGTGTCCCCCTCGCCCAGTTCGCCCAGCACGTAGAGCATGAACGCCTGCTGGTTCGCCGCCGTGCCGTCCTTGACGCCCGACACGTCCAGTTTGGACTTCAGGAAGCGCGTCCCCCGTTCTACGACCGATGCGTCCACGCCGAACCCTGCGCGCCGGGCCTCGTTCAGCCCCAGCAGGACGTAGGCAGTGATGTACGGGTGGCTCTCCTCGGTGTACCACCAACCCCATCCGCCGTCCATGTTCTGCGCGGCGTACAGTTTCTGCAGGCCCACGGCCACCAGGTCGGGCAGTTTGGCCTCCAACTCCGCATTGCGGACGCCGAGCCGCTGGTAGGCCCGCCACGCCGCCACGTTAGGCAGGAAGCGGCTCACCGTCTGCTCGGCGCACTCGTAGGGGAAGTGCTCCAGGTAGCCCAGCGCCTCCTTCATGCCGGCGACCAGCGACGGATCCACCCGCACGGTCAGGTCGCCCTGGGTTGGCTCGTACACGTCGGGCAGCGGCACGATTTCCACCCGCTGCTCGCCCGCGGGGACTTCGCCCGCCGTGGCCACGACCTCCGGCGTCGTGAAGTGATAGACCGGCAGCGTCAGGGCGATGGCATCCTCCAGCCCACCGCCCGCCGCGCGAACGGACACCGTTACCTGCTCGCCCGCGCCAACCGTGCCGCTCCACGTGAGTTTCTGCAGCCCCTTCGCGGGCACTTCCACGGTCTCCGAGCGGCCAAAGCCCGACTGCTCGCCGCGAACGTCCATCTGCACCTGCACCTGGATGTTCTGGTCCGTGTTGTTGTGGACGATGGCGGCCAGTTCGGGCTTGTCGCCGATGACGAAGAAGCGCGGCGCAACCACGCGCACCAGCAGGGGCTTCGTTACCACGATGTCGGACGTGGACGAGCCGACCTGCGTGTTCGCCGTCGCGCCGTCGGCGATCATGCGCCACGTGGTCAGCGAGTCGGGCAAGTCAACGGTAACCGTGGCCCTGCCCTGCGAGTCGGTGCGCAGCGCAGGCTCCCAGAAGGCGGTATCGGGGAAGTAGGTGCGCGCCGTCAACGCGCCTTCCGCGCCGCCGCCACCTTTGCCCTCCGTGGGCGGTTCCGCCTCCCGCTCGGCGATGGCGAGGGTCAAACTCGCGGCCGTCCGGACGCCGAGCCCGCGCTTGCGGTAGAAGAAGTCCATGATGTCCGGGCCTGGGCGCTGCGCCAGGGCCAGCACCGAAGCGTCCACCAGGGCCAGCGACACCTCGGCGGGCACGCCGTTCCCGGCAGCGTCCAGCGTCTCCACGGTGAACTGGGCCGCCTCGCGCGGGCCGTAGGTGCCGGCGCGGTCGGGCGTAACGCGGATGGTGAGCTGCTTCTCCGCTGCCGAGACCTGCAGCGCCACGTAGCCCACCCGGAACGACGCGAAGGGTTCGGTCGCGCCCTTGCCCTTCACCAGCACGACCGACACGTAGGCATTGGGAATCAGGTCCTCGGTGATGGGAATGTCCACCTGCTCGCTGTTGCTCTGCAGCGTCAGCACGCGGTGGGACAGGATGCCGGCCCGCTCCACGGTGAGCAGCGCCACCACCGGCCCCTGGAACGGGCTGGGGATGAGGATATGGGCCGTCTCGCCGGGCGCGTAACTCTTCTTGTCGGCGATGAGTTCCATGCGGTTGTTGTTCTCTATGCGCCAGGAGACGTACTCGTTCGTCCCGCCGGAGACCCACAGGTACGTGGCGCTGCGGACTTCGTTGCCCCGCGCGTCGCGCCCCAGGGCCAGCACGCGGTAACTGCCGCCTTCGGGCGGGACGAACGACGCCAGAGCCTTGCCCTCGCCGTCGGTGGTGAGGGTCTGTGTGAACACCGGCGTGTCGGTGAAGCGCGTCGTCCAGTAGAACCCACCGTCGGCCCCCTTCTCCTGCACGGTGTACCAGTCGCGCAGCGAGAAGATGACGGTCAGCGGCACGTTCGGGGCGGGTTGGCTCTTGGAGTTCACAGTGAGCGCCGAGACCTCCACGGGCTTGCCTGCGGTGCCCACGTAGGACTTGGGCGACAGGCCGATGTAGAACTCGCCCTTGTGCACGGGCACCGCCGTCCGCCCGCTGACCTCCTGGCCGTTCACGTCCGTAACGGTGGCCTCAATGGAGAAGGTCTGGCTCATGGTGAACTTGGCCAGGTCCGCGGGCACGGTGAAGGAGAATCGGCCTTCGGCGTCGGTCGTCCCTTCGCCGCTGGCGACCACCTGCGAGCCGGTGTCCTCCGGCGTCCAGTAGTCCCAGTCGTGGAAGTCATACCATCCCTGGCCCTGCCACTGGAAGAAGTACGGCTGGGCCATGACATTCCAGCGCACCTTTGCGTTCGCCACGGGCGCGCCAAAGTAGTACTTCGCCAGCACGCTGACCTCTATGCGGTCGCCCTGGATGTACTCGGGCTGGTTGGCGGCGACGGAAATCTCGTACTCCGGCTTGCGGTACTCGGCCACCTGGAACGTCGTCCCGAAGGACGGCGGGGCCCCCTTGTACCCGTCGGGGGATGCACCCGCTGCGCTGGCGGGCACGGCGTTGAGCCAGTACGTGCCCGTGGGCGCGTTCTCGTCCAGCGTCAGGCTGCCGTAGACAGTGCCCAGGTCGCTAACCTGGAGCGTCTGGCTGTAGAACTGCTGGCCCAGCGGGTCGGAGACTGTAACCCGCAGCGGGCCGATGTCGGGCAGCGAGTAGTGGGCGTCATCGTCGGCGCGGATGATGCCCTTGAAGTACACCGTCTGGCCGGGGCGGTAGATGGGCCTGTCCGTGTAGAAGTAGCCCACGTAGGGCGTGAGCCACGACTCGCTGGGGAGCGCGAACTCCCAGGGGTCAATCCCCGCCGACCAGGTGCTCGCCGCCACGGCCAGCGTCTCGCCCGAGCCACCCACGACGATGAGCGGGGACCAGACGTCGCGCGGCTTGGCGAACTGGCCGCGCCACACGCCCTCGGCACTCGTGAGCCCCTCCATGACCATCTGGCCGCTGCCGTCATAGACCTTGAGCGGGACCGATTCCAGCGGCTGGCCGCTCATGAGGTCGGTGGCCCACACCAAGAGGTCTTTGGGGCCGTGCTTCAGCACCAGGTTGGTCCGGGTTACTATCAGGGGCATCCCCCGCTGGGCGTAGGCTTTGTCCTGGATGTCCGGCGAGGAGAGCACCAGGTAGTACACCCCCGGCGGGAGCGGGCGGGTGGCGTCGGCGGTGATGGGCACGTCCAGCGTCTGGGTCTTGTTGCGGGGGGCGCTCACCACCGTCTCCCACGCCCGCAGCAGGCTGTCGCTGCGGGGGGCAAACTTGCTTCGGTACTCCCAGTCGTTACCGTTCAGGCGCACGAACTCGTCCAGCGACAGGGCGTACAGGCGCAGGCCGATGCGCCCGATGTTGCGGTAGGCGATGGGAATCTTCACCTCGTTGTAGGCGTTGAACACCGTCGCGTCGCCCCAGCGGCCCACAAAGTACACGCTGGGGTCCAAATCGCGCGTGTGGAACGCCAGGACGTAATCTCGGCCCAGGGTGTTACCATAGGGGTCCGCTGCCGTCGCCGGAATGATGATGCGGTAGTTCGTGTCCGGCTGGAGCCGCACGGAGAGTTGCAGCGAGTCCTCGTATTCGTTCCAGTACGCCTCCCACGCGGTGCCCTCGGGTTCCACGCGCAAGGTGGGCGTGATGGTGTCCAGGAGCATGGGGCCGGCAAACCAGATTTGCACCCAGTCATAGGGCGAAACGGAAGTCGGGTCCTTGTCCAGGGATGTGCGCAGGACGCGGGGCCTGGGGACGACGCCGAATTGCCACTCCTCCCCCGCTGCAAGCGTGCCGCCGGTGGCCGACCGCACCCCCGCCGCCACCGACGCGACATATCCCATCCCCATGCGCAAGGGCGCGCTCGGCGTGAAGTACAGCGTGCTCCCCTGCCACGAGAACGAGCCGGCGACTGTGCTCCCCGTCTCACTTTCGCGCAAGGAGAACCCCGCCTCAACCGAAGCGGTGTCCATGGGCTGATTGAACGCGACGATGACCTGGGCCGTCGGCGCAACCTTCATCCCCTGGGGCTCGGTGCCGGTGATTTTGGGCGATTCCGTCGTGAACGTCCACGAGTAGTCCTCGGCCAGCACGCTGCCGGTGGTGTCCTGCAACCCGGCGGGCACCGTAGCGCGGTAGGTGGTGGAGCCTGCCAGGCCCTCGGCAGGGCGGAAGATGTAGATGGACGTGTTGAGCCACTCGCCTGTGCCGGCCACCGGCGGATCCAGGCGCAGCGGCTGGGGCAAATCCGCAGCGCGCTTCAGGTCGGTGAGCGGCACCACCGGCCGGTTGAAGATGACGGTGATGGCGATGTCCCGCTCCACCTCGGTCGCGCCGTCGGCGGGCTGGGTCTGGGAGACGCGCAGATTGCCCACCGTCTGGAAGCGCAGGACAACCTCATCGGCCAGGGTCAGGCCCGCGCTGGACTTCATGCCCTTGCCGAGCACCACGCGGTACACGGTGGCAGGCTGAAGCGGCGCGGCGGGCTGGAACACGAGCCGACGGCCCTCCACCGCCCACCGCCCTGGGACGGCAGGCTCAATGCGCACCTGCCCTTCCAGCGACTTGGGGTCCATGGGCTGGTTGAACTCCACGACCAGCGGCGACTGGACCGTCAATTCTTCGGAGGGAAGGGGGGTCTGCCGCACGACCTTGGGGACGGCAGGGGGTTCCTTGGGGCCACAGGACACGGCGACCAGCGCCGTCAGGGTGATGAGGATCGCGAACGTTACCTTGCGCCACGATTTCATACGGAAGCCTCCTGAGCGAGCGGAAACGCGCCGAAGCGCGCGACACTTCACACAATAGACGCTTGCGGGGCGCGGTGGGTTCCCTCACTATTGGGCAGCCACCGGTTGAGCGTAGCGGAACTCAATCTTTCGCGCGTAGATGGGCATCACCAGGGTCTGGGCGTCGGTGATGTCGGCCTGGAATCCGGGATGGGCGGCCTGGAGCGAGGCGAGCATCCCGCCCTTCCGCGTCAGCGCCACCCGCAGGGTATCGGGGTCGCCGAGCACCTGGAACACGAACGGGCGGGTGATGAGGTTTCCGTCCACGGCGATGCCTGCCTCGGTGCCGACGATAGCCGAGGATACGATGAGCCGCTGGCCATTGAGGGCGATGGCCTTCGCGCCGGAGTTCTTGAGTTCGTTGACCATGTCCTGCAACTCGGTGGCGCTCACGGGGCTGTTCAGCGTGAGGGTGATGCCAGGCCCCGACACTTCGCTGAGGCCCGTGATGAGTTTGAGCCGGTTCAGTTCCTCCACCATGACCACCAGCGAACCGCCCTGCTGCTCCAGTTCGGCAAGTTTGGCCTGCAGGGAGTCCACCTCTTCGCGCAACTTCAGGTTGGCGTCCACAAGGCCGCTGATGAGCGCCGCCCGATCCGTTCCCGACGCCGCGACACGCGCCGCTCGCAGGGCGCTCTCGCTGCGGAACTGGGCGAAGATGAGCATCCCGATCAGCACGAACAGCACCGCCAACGGGATGCGCACGACCCAGGGGTCATGTGCGATTCTACGGAGATACTGAGACACTTGCATACAGCGCTCCGAACCCGCCACGGTAGGCGGGCACCTCAATGTCGGCCACTTGCGCCACGCTGAAGGTCAGGCCGTAGGCGCTCACGCGGTTGCGCAGGTCGGCGAGAAACTTGGGATTCTTGAGCAGGGCTTCCTGTTGCTCGGACGGGCCGATGGCGTGGATCACATACGGCGGCGACAGGCGCGTGTCGTTGACCATGATGGTAGCGCCCACGCAGTAGATGGACGTGCTGGCCACGATGCGCTCGCCGTTGACCGACATCGCCTCGGTTCCGGCTGCCCACAGCAGGTTCACCACGTCGCGCAGGTCGTAGTCGTGCACCAGGTACAACTCGGGGTTTACCACCGAGGGGACGACCTGCCGGTTGCTGTCGTTCAGGACGACCTCAACGCCTGGGCCGTGCAGCGCGACCAGGCCCGCCAGAACCTTCTGCCGCGCCAGTTCCTCGGCCAGCCCTTGCAGCGTGTCGGCCGACTGCTTCTGTCGCTGCCGCTCGTCCAGCTGCTGGCGGAGTTCGGCCACCTGCGCCTTCAGGGCATCCTGTTCGGCTTCCAGCCGCGCGATGGTGAGCGCCGTGCGGTCGCGGGCGTAACTGGTGTCCGTCAGGCGCGCGGTGGGCGCCGACCGCCACTGGAGCGCCAAGAGCAGGCCCAGCGCCACGCCGACCAGGAGAAGCCCTATGGACGGTGTCTGAGACTTCCGTTTCTCCATCGGATTGCCCTGCATTACGACTTCCCCGCCACGCGAAGGCGGCTCACACAGAAAGCGCAAAGAGGCGCTAGCCTGGCGAAATCGCTGTGGCCTCTGTGCGTGCCGCGGTGAATCTGGCCGTTTCCGGTGAATTCACTATATATAACGGAGAAAAGCACCTTTCGGTGCCTTTCTGACTGAAACACTTTTCCTTGTGCAAGAATGGTGCCTACCAGTTCTTGTTCGTTGTCATTGCGAGCGAAGCGAAGCAATCTCCACATGCGACGCACCTCGGAGGTGCGTCGCATGTGCCTTCTCACGTCATCGCCGGCGAAGCATCTCGGTGGACGAGATTCTTCGGCGCTTCGCGCCTCAGTAGGGACAATTCATGAATTGTCCCTACGGGCGCCGTGCGCCCTCGCAATGACAAGCCATCCTGTGGTAAAGTACTAGCGGGTTAGGTTCGTCAGTTGCAGCCGGTAGATGCGCTGATTGTCGGTAACGTCCGTCTCGCCCAGGACAGGCGTCGCCCTCACCCTGAGCCAGTACTCGGTGCGAATGGGAATCTCGGAAAGGCCCTGCATGCGGATGACTTTGACCTCGCCCGGGGCCAGTTGCTCCACGGTCGCGGTGCGGACAAGGGTCGGCGAAGGCTCGCGGTTGTCCAGGCGGAGTTCGGCGCGGACGACGACATTGCGCTCCGAGACCAGGCCCGTGTTCTCCACGGCCACAAGCAGACTGACCGCCTTCAGATCCTCCAGCGAACGGATGGTATCCAAAGGCGGGTCAAAGTCAATGGCCAGCACGGAGATGTCGTGCTCCGGCGGCCTGGCCGAAACATCCTGGGCCGTCGTGGTGAAGACGTCCAGTTGGCGAGTCTCTATCTGAAATTGTGTGCAACCTGTCAAGGCAACCAGCAGGAGTGCGGAGAGCAAAACAGCCACCCGAAGGCGGCGTAAACCTCCATCTCCCATAATTGTCAATCCCTCCCCCACGTGGCGTGGTACGGTGTGCGGACAAAGCGCCAAGATGAACGTTTTGTCACAATGCTATGATACCCCATATTGGCCTGTTTGTCAAGTCGGTTTGGCCCAATCCGGCCGCCGGCTCCGTCCGTACCTATCGCGCGGGGGACGCGGCGACCGGGGGGATCTCCGTCCAATTGACACGGCACGGCAAGCCGGCTAGACTTCTGCTCGCCGGAGTGAAGCCATGCGAATCGCCATAGACGGCAGGTACATCCAAGACCACTTCCCGGGCATCGGCCGCTACACGTACAACCTGGTGCGGGCGCTGTCCGCACTGGGCGAGAGCGCCGAGTGGCTCGTCATCACCAACCCGCGCCTGCCCAACACGCGCTACGACCTGGCGGCCCTCGCCGCGCGGCCGGGGGTGCGGCCGGTGCCGTGCGACGTGGGCACCTTCTCGCTCCAGGAGCAGGCGGCGCTCCCGCGCATGGTCGCCCGCCTCGGCGCGTACTTGCTGCATTCGCCCTACTACGTCAAGCCGTATCGCCTGCCCGTGCCGTCGGTGCTCACGTACTACGACGTCATCGGACTGGTGTACCCGAACACACTCCCATCGGCGCGGGCGCGGGTGATGTTCCGCGCGCTGTCTTGGCTGGCCCTGGCGAGCGCGGACAGGGTGATTCTGCTGTCCAGGTCGGCGCAGCGAGACGTAATGCGCTACTTCCGCGTGGCCGAGGCCAAGACCACCGTCATCTACCCGGCCGCCGATCCCCAGTTCCGGCCGCAGCCCGCCGATGCCGTGGAGCGCGTGCGGCAGAAGTACCGCCTGTACGGGCCTTATGTGCTGTACGTGGGCATCAACAAGCCGCACAAGAACGTGGAGACGCTGGTGGAAGCCTGGGCCAGGGCCAAGGCGCAGGGCGCGCTCGTCTTGGCGGGCCGCGAGGACCCGCGCTACCCGCAGGCGCGACAGTGCGTCGCGGCGCTGGGGCTGGAGCGTCGCGTGCGGCTCCTGGGCGACGTGCCGGAGGCCGACCTGCCCGCGCTGTATTCGGGCGCGGCGCTGTTCGCTTTCCCCTCGCGGTACGAGGGGTTCGGCCTGCCCGTGCTGGAGGCCATGGCATGCGGCGCGCCGGTGGTCTCGTCCGATGCGGCCAGTTTGCCGGAGGTCGTCGGCGACGCCGGGCCGCTGATCCCGCCCACGGACGTGGAAGCGTGGGCCGAGACGCTGGCGCGCCTTCTGGGCGACGCCGAGACGCTGGCGGTCATGCGCGGGCGCAGCCTGGCGCGGGCGGCGGCGTTCTCGTGGGAGAGGGCCGCGCGGGATACAATGGACGTCTACAGGGAGGTGGCTTCGTGAGCGCACCCATCCGCGTGCTCCACGTGTACAAGGACTACTGGCCTGTGCTGGGCGGGATTGAGAACCACGTGAAACTGTTGGCCGAGCGGCAGGCCGCCCTGGGCCTGGACGTAACGGTGCTGGTTACCAGCCGCACCCGCCGCACGGAGGAGGTCCGCCTCAACGGCGTTCGGCTGATACGCGCGGCGCGGCTCGCCACGGTCGCGTCCACGCCCATCAGCCCCATGCTGTTCGCCTGGATGCGCCGCCTGCGCCCCGACATCGCGCACCTGCAATTCCCTTACCCCGTGGGCGAGGTGGCGAATCTCCTGCTGGGGCGCGCGGCCCGCACCGTCATCTCTTACCAGTCCGACGTGGTGCGGCAGAAGGGTTGGCTGCGCCTGTACCGCCCCGTGCTGTGGCGCGTGCTGCAGGATGCCGACTGCCTCATCGCCAGCACGCCGAACTACGTGGAAACATCGCCCTACCTTGGCCGATTCCGCGACAAGGTGGAGATCATCCCGCTGGGGATAGACCCCGCGCCGTTCCTGCGCGAGTCGCCCGCGGCAGGCGAAATCCGCGCCCGATACGGTGGCCCGATGCTGCTGTTCGTGGGGCGGCTGCGGTACTACAAGGGGCTGGACTGGCTCATCCGCGCCATGCCGCGCATCCCGGCCACGCTCCTGGTGGTGGGGACGGGCCCCATGGAGGCGGCCTGGCGACAACTGGCGGCGGACGTGGGCGTGGCCGACAGGGTTGTCTTCGTGGGCGATGCGCCGGATGAGGATTTGCCCGCCTACTATCAGGCGTGCGACGTGTTCGTGCTGCCCGCGTCCGAGCGGTCGGAGGCTTACGGCCTGGTGCAATTGGAGGCCATGGCGTCGGCGCGGCCGGTCGTCTGCACCGAACTGGGCACGGGCACGTCCTACATCAACCGGCACGGCGAGACGGGCCTGGTGGTGCCCGCGCGGGATGCCGACGCCCTGGCCGACGCCTGCAACCGCCTCATCGCCGACGCCGACCTGCGGCGGGAGATGGGGGGACGGGCACGCGCGCGCGTCCTGGCCGAGTTCACCGCCGAGCGGATGGTGGCGCGCATCGTGGCGCTGTACGAGCGGCTTCTGGGGGAGCGCGCCTAGCGGGGAGAGGCGACCTGCGACGACCGGCGCAGCGCGTCCAGGATGCGCAGGTCCGCCGCCGAGAACGCCACCGACTCCGCCTCGTCCAGCCGAATCCACCGCCACGCCGCGCAATCCAGGGCCTGCGGTTCGGGTTCGCCGGGTTCAAGCCACGCGTGGAAAGCGTGCAGCGTGATGCGGAAGTGGGTGTAGGCGTGCTTGACCACCGTCAGCCGCTCGCCGACGCGGATGCGCACGCCCAGTTCTTCCCGAATCTCGCGCCTCAGGCAATCTTCCAGCGATTCGCCGGGCTCCGCCTTGCCGCCCGGAAACTCCCACAGCCCGCCCAGCAGCCCCTCGGCGTTGCGGCGGGCGACAAGGAACACGCCGGGTTCTCGCCAGATGACGGCGGCGGTAACGTCGTAGTGGGGCGTAGGCTTGCGGGCCGCGCGGGGCGGGAATAGGGCCTGCGTGCCCTGCGCGTAGGCGGCGCAGGCGAACGCCCACGGGCACGGCGGACACAGGGGATTGCGGGGCGTGCAGATCGTCGCCCCCAGTTCCATGAGGGCCTCGTTGAACGCGCCGGCCCGGCCGGTTGGCAGCAGCGCCCGCGCCAACTCCCACAGCGCCCTATCCAGGCGCGGTCGGGTCGGTTCGGCCACGGCGAAGACGCGGCTCAACACCCGACGGATGTTGCCATCCAGGGCAGGCTCGTCGCGGCCAAAGGCGATGCTCAGGATAGCGCCCGCCGTGTAGCGGCCCACGCCGGGGAGGCGGCGCAGCGCCTCGGCGTCGTCGGGCACGTGGCCCCCGTGCGCTGCCACGATTTCCCGCGCCGCCCTGTGCAGGTTGCGCGCCCGCGCGTAGTAGCCCAGCCCTTCCCACGCCTTGAGCACGTCATCCAGTGGCGCGCGGGCCAGCGCCTGCACGTCGGGGAACAGGCGCACCCACCGCTCGAAGTAGGGCACGACGGTTTCCACCCGCGTCTGCTGGAGCATGACCTCGGAGACCCACACGCGGTAAGGATCGCGGGGCGTGGTGCGCCAGGGCAGCGGGCGCAGATGACCGGCGGCCCAGTCCAGGAGCGCGCTTTGGAGTTGCGCGCACCTCTCGGGCTGTGGGTTCGGTTCCATATCGCGCAAGGCTCGCGCTACGCTCGGCCGGGCGTTGCCCTAGTCGCGGCCGAGCACAGTGCTGCGGCCGTTCTCGGCGGTGGCGCGGTTGAGTTCCATGACCTCCACGGTGCAGTCCAGGCACCAGGCGGGGCCGTCGCCCGGGCGGATCAGGGGCGCACCACACCGCAGGCACCGCAGCACCTCGCCGGTTTCGGCCAGCAGGTCGTTGACCAGTTTCCAGTCCACGTCGCGGCGCAGGTTGAACCGCTCTTTCACACCGTCCTTCGGCGCGGCTCCGGCCACTTCCAGGGCGGCCAAGTAGGCGGCGTACCGCACGACGCGGTCCTCGTCGGGGTCGCGCAGCGTCTCCAGCAACTGGCGCAGGGCGCCCTTGTCGCGGGTGCGCGCCAAGAGAGCGCCCAGGGCACGCGCCGCTGTGGCCCGCACGTGGGCATTGATGTCGTAGCGAAGCACGTACTCGCAGAGAGGCCGGTAGTCGGCGATGCGCCACCGTATGGCCAGCACCTCCAGGGCAGCGGCCCGCACCTCCGGCGAGTTGTGCAGCACCAAATCCTCAATATCCTCATCGGCTTCGGTCAAGAAGCCGTCGGCGAAGCACCGCAAGACGGCGGGGATGTCCGCATCGTCAATGCGCCCCTCGCGCAAATCGTCCAGCAATTCATGTAGCGATAGCCGTTCACCCATCGGCGATTCCCAAAGACCTCATTTCCCCGAACTCGTGCCATGCACGAGACGAGATTATACGCGAAACGAGGTTTTTGGCGAATTGCGTTGGGGCACGTTGCGGTTTCCGTCCCTTTGGACTGGGCCGTCGTCCTCGCCATCCTGGCCTGGGCGCCGAGCGTCTCGCGCTACCTCTGGGCCAGGGCTTCTGCCACCTCCAAGCCCGCCGTGCTGTAGGGGCTGACGGGGAGTCCCATCTCCCGCGCCTGCAGCCAGCGCAGCATCACGGCGTCGCCGCTCGCGCCGAAGCGGTGCGGGTCGTAGCGGGCCAGGCCCAGCGCCGCGCGCTTGGCGTCTATGTGCGCCAGCGACCGCGCCACGATCTCCTCAGGGTCGCGCACGAACTCCAGTTTGCCGCCCACGCGCTGCTCCCAGCCCTGGCTCAGGAACTCGGTTACCACCGGGCTAGCCTCCACGGGGTTGTCGCCACCGAACAGGGTGTACACTCCCGACGCCACCAGGTACGCGCCGATGGACACGGCCTTCTCGCTCATCCATTCGGGCGCGATGCCCACGCCCGGGATGTCGCTGATGTCTTCGCCCAGGCCGCCCTCGGTCGCCATCTGCGACAGCGCCGTGAGGATGCGGGAGTTGTCCACGCACGACCCCATGTGGAGCACGGGAGGGATTCCCAGCGCCTCGCAGACCTCGCGTAGCCCTGCGCCCGCCCCGCGGAAGGCCTCTTCGGGCGACAGGAGGCCGTACTTGGCGGCGGAAATCGCCCCGCACCCCGTCTGTACCACTAACACGTCGTTGCGGATGAACTCGCGGACGATGTACTCGTGCGCGGCGTCGTGGGCGCTGGCGCGGGGGTTGTTGCACCCGGCCACGCCCGCCACGCCCCGAATGCGCCCTTGTACGATGGCCTCGTTGAGCGGGCGGAAGGAGCCCCGGTACACGCCGCCCATCATGTAGTTCAGGTACTCGTGCGAGAACCCCGCCACGATGTCGCTCTTGAACTGGGGGATGCGGGTCTCGCCGCGGTTGGGGTAGTTGTCAATCGCCATGCGCACCAGGTCTTTGGCGATGGCCAACGCCCGCCGCTCGTCCATCTCCACATGGAGCGCGCCGTGGATTTTCACCTTGGGCGAGGTAGTTACCAGTTTGGTGTGGAACCGCTGCGACAGCGGGGCCAGCGCCTCCATGATGCACTGCACGTCCACCACCATCATCTCCACCGCGCCGGTGAGGATGGCGAGTTCCTGGCTCAGGAAGTTGCCCGCCGTGCCCACGCCCTGGCGCATCAGCACCTCGTTGGCCGTGCAGCAGATGCCCGTCAGGTTGATGCCCCGCGCGCCCTTGGACTGGGCGTAGGCGATGAGTTCCGGGTCCTGGGACGCCGCGACGATCATCTCGGACAGCGTCGGCTCGTGGCCGTGCACGACGATGTTCACCGTGTCCTTGCCCAGGATGCCCAGGTTGGCCTGCGAGTGCAGGGGCGCGGGTGTGCCGAACAGGATGTCGGTGATGTCCGTCGCCAGCATGGAGCCGCTCCACCCATCGGCCAGCGCGCAGCGCAGGCTGGCCATGAGGATGTGCTCGTGATCCTGGTCGTCGCCGATATGGGTGCGGTGCAGCAGGTCCACCACCTCGCGGTCAATCCCGCGCGGTGCGATGCCGAGCCTGCGCCAGATTTCCTGCCTGGGCTTGGGCGCGCGGCGCAGGTAGGTGGCCTCCTTCCGCTGCGATGTGAACTGCTCCATGGCCTTGAGCGCCACGTCGCGGGCAATGTCCCTCGGGCCGCGGTTCTCGGTCGCCACGCCCAGGAACCGCGCCACCTCCATGAGTTTGCGCTCGTCGCGGATGCGGTAGTCGGGCGCTTCGCCCTCGGCGGCGGCCAGCAGGGTGAACACTAGGTCGCGCCCGTGGTCCGAGTGGGCGGCGGCCCCCACTGCGACCATGCGGGCAAAGTTGCGCGACGTAACGGTCTCTATCGTGGCCCCGCAGATGCCCGTCTGGCCGGGCTTGACCAGGCGGCAGGGGCCCATGTGGCAGTGCTTGCAGCACGCGCCGATGTGCCCGATGGGGCAGGGCTTCATGGCCTCGGCGCGGCTGAATGCGGTGGTAATGCTCTCCTGCTCGGCGTATTCCAGCAGGGCGTTGACGGCGGGATCAATGCTCTTTGCGGTTGCCATGTATTCTCCTCACAGTGTGGCGATGGGTGTTTCTCACTCGGTCTTGCCGATGCGCACGCGCCAGATGTCCGGCCCCTGCTCCAGGTACTCCCAGGTGAACCGGCCTGGCCGCTCGTGCTGAAACGCGTAATGGAGCGGCTTGGGGTCGTGGTCGTTCACCAACACGAACGCCTCGCCGGGCTTCAGGCCGTCAAAGGTGGCGTCAATCAGCGGGTGGCGTTGGCGCGGCGGGACCGGGCGTATGTCCAATTCGACCGTGATGAACGGGCGGGGCTTCTGCTCCATGGGCGTTGGCCTCCTCGGCTACTGGAGATAGACGCTGCTCAGGCGCTCCAACATGCGGTGGTACTCCTCGTGCTTGCCCGGACCGATGCGCTCGGTTTCCACGCGGTCAAAGCCATCCAGTAGGCACGCTTGCTGCTCGTCCGAAAGGTGCATATCGGCGATGACGTAGAGGATATTGTCCTCCTTGTCAATGTGCTGGGTGAGCAGACCGATGTAGTTGTAGGCGTTCTGCGCGAACTTCTGCGCTGCGGCGGGGTCGCCGGCCTTGTATCCGGGGATTGCGTCGGCCATGGCCCGCACGTACCCGCGCCCCTGGTCGTGTTCCAGGAGCATGACCGCGATGGGGCCACCCTGCCTGGGAACGCCCGCCTTCTCCATCTCCACGAACAGCAGGTCTTCTTCCTTGCCGTGATGGCACCGGTCGGCGAAGGTGCGGATGAAGTCCACCATCTCCTCCAGGTGCTCCGGCGGCACCTTCTGGCCCGCTTTGAGGCGGTCGGCGATGCCGCCCAGAATGCGCAGCCCCGTCTTGATGCCCTGATGTTCCTCTTTGAGGACTTCGGTTGGTTTCATCGTCCGGCCTCCTATGTGCATCGGGCGCAGGCCCGATTGTCAAGTTTCTTGTACATGCAGTATAGGGCAATTCCCCGCGGTTGTATGTGACTTTGGTCGCGCGGGCAGCGGATGTCGGACCGGAACCGCGAACGGGCGCGAATCGGCACGAAGACGACCCTTTGCAGAGTTTCGCGGTTCCTCCCATGCCGACGGTGCCGCCAACAGGCTTGGACGCAAGTCGCACCGCGCGGGGGCGGCTTTGACACAACTGCCCGATTCAAGTAGAATAGCCGTGTACGTGGGCCTGCGTGGAGGAATCCCCAGGCCCGCCATTCATGTTTGATGACGCGATCACACTTGGACGAGATGTCCTGATGAGGAGGATCCATGGCCGATTACGACATCAGCAAGTTGCGCAACGTGGCCTTGCTGGGACATGGGAACTGCGGGAAGACCTCGCTGTCCGAGGCGATGCTGTTTGACGCGGGCGCCATTTCGCGCCTCGGCAAGGTGGACGAAGGGAACACCACCTCCGACTTTGACCCCGAAGAGCAGCGGCGCAAGATCTCGGTGAACACGTCCATCCTTCCGCTGGACTGGGACGGCTGCCGCATCACGATCCTGGACACGCCGGGCTACACCGACTTCGTGGGCGAGGTGCGCAGCGCCGTGCGCGTGGTGGAAGGCGCGGTCGTCCTGCTGGACGCGGTCGCCGGCGTAGAGGTCGGCACGGAACTGGTCTGGCAGCATGCCAACGACTACAAGTTGCCCCGCATCGCGTTCGTGAACAAGATGGACCGCGAGAACGCCGACTTCCAGAAGGCGGTGGAAAGCCTGGCCGACATCTTCGGCGTGCGGCCCGCCATCATGCAGTTGCCCATCGGTAGCCAGGCCAACTTCAAGGGCGTGGTGGACCTCGTGTCGCGCACGGCCTACCTGGGCCCCAAGGCCGAGAAGGGGCCGATTCCGGCGGACATGGCCAGCCAGGTGGAAGAAGCGCGGACGCAATTGATTGAAGTTGCCGCCGAGGGCGACGACGAACTCATCATGAAGTACCTGGACGGCGAGGAACTCACCGCGGACGAAATCTACCGAGGGCTGCGGCTCGGCGTCAGAGGCAACAAGATCGTGCCCGTGCTGTGCGGCTCGTCCCTGGCGAACATCGGCGTCCAGCCCCTGATGAGCGCCATCGTGGCCCTGCTCCCCTCGCCGGCCGAGGGCAGCGAGATTCGCGCCAAGAATCCGGCCACCGGGGAGACCGAAGTCCTGCCTGCCACCGACAACGGCCCGCTGGCGGCGCTCGCCTTCAAGACGACGGCCGACCCGTTCGTGGGGCGGCTCACCTACTTGCGCGTGTACTCCGGCATCCTGGAATCGGATTCGCGGGCGTACAATTCACGCTCCGAGAGCGAGGAGCGCATCGGGCAGTTGTTCCTCATCCGCGGCAAGGAGCAGATGCCGGTCAAGCAGTTGCGTGCGGGCGAAATCGGCGGCGTGGCGAAGTTGAGCAGCACCGTTACCGGCGACACCCTGTGCGACAAGGGCCGCCCGCTCATGCTGGATCCGGTAACCTACCCGAAGCCCATCTTCTCGGCGGCCATCGCCCCCAAGACCAAGGCCGACCTGGACAAGATGAGCACGGCGCTCGCGCGCCTGGTGGAGGAAGACCCCACGCTGGAGGTTACCCGCGACGCCGAGACCAACGAGACAATCCTGTCGGGCATGGGCGAGTCGCACGTGGACATCGCCGCCCGCAAACTCCAGCAGAAGTTCGGCGTGGAGATTACCCTCGGCACGCCCAAGGTCCCGTACCGCGAGACCATCACCCGCACGGCCAGCGCCCAGGGCCGCCACAAGAAGCAGACCGGCGGGCACGGCCAGTTCGGCGACGTTTGGCTGCGCCTGGAGCCCCTGCCGCGCGGCGCGGGGTTTGAGTTCGTGGATGAGGTCTTCGGTGGGTCCGTCCCGCGCCAGTACATCCCGGCGGTGGAAAAGGGCGTGCGCGAGACCATGACAAAGGGCATCCTGGCGGGCTATCCGGTGGTGGACGTGCGCGTTGCCCTGTACGACGGCTCGTACCACGCGGTGGACTCGTCCGAAATGGCGTTCAAGATCGCCGCGAACCTGGGCTTCAAGAAGGCGATGGAAGAGGCTGGCCCGGTGCTCTTGGAACCCATCATGCAGGTGGTCATCACGATTCCCGAGCAGTACATGGGCGACGTGCTGGGCGACCTGAACACCCGGCGGGCGCGCGTGCAAGGGATGGAGCAGTCGCATGGGCGCAGCGTTGTAACGGCGCAGGTGCCCCTGGCCGAGATGCTCCACTACGCCACGACGCTCCGCTCCATTACCCAGGGGCGCGGCGTGTACACCATGGAGTTCTCGCACTACGAGGAAGTGCCGTCGCACATCGCGCAGCAGATTATCCAGGCGGCGAAGGCGGCGGAGTCAAAGTAGCACTCCTGCGCGGATGTTCTCTTCGGCGTCATTGCGAGCGAAGCGAAGCAATCCAGTCGGCCCACGTGCGACGCACCTCGGAGGTGCGTCGCACGTGCCTTCTCCGTCATTGTGAGCGAAGCGAAGCATCTCGGTTGACGAGATTCTTCGCAGCCTCGCCGCTCAGAATGACAGCCTCCGGAGATTGCTTTGGGCACTGCGTGCCCTCGCAATGACAACTGCTGTCGTGCTGAGCGAAGCGAAGCATCTCGGTTGACGAGATTCTTCGGCGCTTCGCGTCTCAGTAGGGACAATTCATGAATTGTCCCTACGGGCGCTCTGCGCCCTCGCAATGACGGGCCTAACAAACTTCGGCACCGAAACGATTTCCAAGCGGGCTTGCGGGTGCAGGCCCGCTTTTTTCTTTGGCGGTCGCTATGCCCGCAGGGGGATACGGATTTGCACTGCGGGCCCGCGCTCGGCGGTGGCGTCGCGCAGGGCCAGCGTGCCGCCCAGGGGCGCGAGTTGCTCGGCGATGGCGGCCAGGCAGCCTGTCTCTGTCTCGCCTCGGGTGCAGCGGCGCGCGCCGTGGGGCTTGCCGTTGTCCTCCAGGGTCAGCGACAGGGCCTCCGCATCCGCCAAAACCGTCAGCGCGATCTGCGTCGCCTCGCCGTGCAGTCGCGCGTGTCGGATGCCTTGCGTCGCGGCGTGGAACGCGGCCTCGGCCACCTGAATCGGGGCATCGCCGATGGGGCCGCTGTGGTCAAACTGGATGCGGACGCTCTCCTCGGGCAGTTGCTGGATGTAGGCAGTCAGGGCGCTCACCAGCCCTTCGCTCTCCAGCACGGTCGGGCGCAATTCAAACAGGAGCAGGCGCGCCTCACGGGTGGCCTCGCGGGTCAGGGACTTGAGGGACTTGATCTCCTCGCCGAGGGCGTCGGGCTGGACGGCAAGCAGATGCTCCAGGTGGTCCAAGCCCATGGCGACGGCGGCCAGCATTTGGACCGGGCCCTGATGGAGCGTGCCCGCGACTTCTGTGCGAATGGAGCGAGGCAGCGTCCCCAACTGTTCCCGTGCCACCTCCACGGCCTCGCGCAGCCGTGCGGTCTCCAGAATCGCCGAGACGCACGCGGCCACACCGGCGATGAGGCCGGCATCCGCAGGGCGGAACCCGGCAGCGCCCACGCGGTTGAAGACCGCCAGCACGCCGCGCCCACCTCCGGGGGTGCGAATCGGCACGGCCACCAGCGACCGCAATGTGCCCACCAGCGCGCCTTCCACGTCCGGCGCGTAGCGCGAATCCTTGTCCGGCTCGTTGCAAAGGACGGCCTCCCCGGAAACGCACACGTGGTGCAGGATTCCGGCGGGTTTGAGGCGAGCGCCCGTCCAGTCCAGCACCTCGTTGGGGATGTACGCCCCCAGGCAGTGCAGAACGTTCTCGTCATCGTCCAGCGCGGCGAGGAGACTGCCCTGCGCGCCGAACAGTTCGGCCAGCACCTGGAGCGCCGAGCGAAGGGCTGTGCGCGCGTCCGTCGCCGCCGTCCACGCCTGGCTCTGGCGAAGGATCGCGCCCAGAGCCGTTACCTGGCGGGCGATGGCTTCGCGCCCCTGCGCCAGGTACAGCAGCCCACCGAGCCAGGGGGACGTGTCCCGCAGCATTTGGGCGGCCTCTGCTTCCTCGCTCGGCGCGACGCAAAGCGCCAGCAGCCCCGCCGCGTGATTGCCCGCAACGAGCGGGGCCGCGCACAGAAGCCAGTCCCCGCCCCGCGCCACGCTGATGGGCAGGGGGCCTGCGGGCAGCGCCGTCGCGCCTCTCCGCGCCTGCTCGGCAAGCGCCCGCTCCCAGGAGTCCAGTTTCGGGAGCGCATCCTGGGGCCATGCACCCGCCCGCGCGCGCGTCCCACCGTCCTCTGCCAGGCAGGCCAGCGACACCGCCTGCGCCTCCGTATGGGCGAGCAGAGATTGGGCGACCGCGCCAAGGGCCGTGCGGAAGTCCTTGGTGGTCAGGTGCGCGACGATGTCGGCAACGGGCGGGTTTGCGGTCGCGGATGCGGGACTCATAGCGTGATGTCCAGAAGCGTCTCGGCGATTTCGCGGAGCGTATCGGCGGAAAGGACGCTGATCTGCTTGGCGATCTTCAGGTACAGCGCGTTGGACGGCTTGAGCACGAACTCGCGCAGGTCGGGCGGGAGTTCGTCCAGGCGGTGCATGTCGCGCATGCGGCGTTCTTCTTCGCTGGGCGCGAACAGGTCTTCGTCAAAGAACTGGGCGATGGGCACGCCGCACGCCTCGGCGGCCAGTTCCAACTGGGCAACCGAGAGTTCCGCCTCCCCAGCCTCGCACGCCTCCAGAAACTGCGGGGTTACGCCGATGGCCTGGGCCAACTCCTCTAGCGAGCGCGCCGCGATGAGGCGGGACTGGCGCAACAGGACGCCCACCATCTTGCGGCGGATTTGCATGACCGACTGCACCGGCTCCTCAACCTCCCGCCTCTGGGGCAGCGCATGCTCATTCCAGAAGAAAGAGATGGGCACGCCGCTCAGGTGCGCCCACACCTCCAACTCGGACAGGGTGATGGGCATCTCGCCGCTCTCCCATCGGAGGATGTCATCCTCGCTGCGGCCGAACACCTTCGCGTACTCATCGGGGAGCCTGCCGGCGCGCAGGCGGGCGTGTTTCAGGAGCGCCCCCAGTATCTTGTTCCGGATGGCGAGTGCCGGAGCGGCTTGCATAGCCCCCTCCCGTTTCGCAAGATTCTTCTACCCTGCAGCCCGTGTACATTATAACACAATCCATGGGCGATTTCAACAGCGACGCCGCGCGAACGCCCGCGGTGCATTTCAGTTTGGGGGCAAAGCTGTTGCAATGGGCAGTCTCTTTCGTCGCCTGACATAGGGCGATGGGGCTGCTTGACCTCACCTAACCCCTCCCGCACCCTCCCCTTTCCTCTCCGCGGGCGGAGAGGAAAGGGGAGGGCCGGGGTGGGGATAGGCGAGGTAGATTCTGCGCGACAACCTAACGACATTCGGTCATTCTCACCCCAAAATGGAAATGCGCCCGAACGCCCGAACCCACTGGACAAAATCGGAGCCTTGTGCTATACTATGGGTGCCCGATAGACCGACGCGCGAGGTAGGCCCATGATCACGAAGTTGCTCGTGGTTGTCCTACTGGGTGCGGCCCCTTGGGGTGGCATCTGGTTCCCCTCCACAGCGGGCTTGGCAATGGGGCTGGGCCTTCCGGCGGCCATCGGCCTGTCCACCGCCGGACAGTTCGGCGGCGTGCTGGCCATCCTCAAGGCGTGCGCCCACGCGGAGAAGCGCCCCGAACTGATGCGCCATCTTGCCCGCGTGCGCACCGAGCGCGTGCACTACTTCATGAACCGCTACGGCGTATTCGGCATTCCCCTTGCCGTCATCGTGCTGGGCGCGTATGCGGTAACGGCCGGGCTGGCCGCGCTCGGCATGAGCCATCGGCGCATCCTGGCCTGGGTCGCCGCTTCCCTGCTCCTCCTGGCCGTTGGCATGTATATCCTCATTATGGTCGCGTCGCTGGGCTAGCACTTGACCACAAAGATTCTTGATGGCATGTCATTGCGAAGCCGCACAGCGCCGAAGAATCTCGCCAACCGAGATTGCTTCGCTTCGCTCGCAAGGACACACCGCCCAGAATCCTTGCGGCAGAGCACCCGTTCCGCTACGAGCGCAACCGGGCACACGCCTTCGCGTTCCGCATGCGCTCGTAGTGGAACAGATACTGCTGCGCGTAGCCCGCGTATGGCCCCAGCCACTCCCTGGCGAACTCGGCCATGGCGCGGTATGAGCGCAGCCCCGCCCTGCGCTGCGACAGGATGCGGCGCACCCACACGTCCACCGGCACCGCCTGCAACCAGCCCAGGGCGAACAGGCAGATGCAGTCGGCCACCTTTGGCCCCACGCCCGGCAACGCCTGCAGGTGGACATGCGCCGCCTCGTAGTCCATCGCCGCCAGCACGCCCAGGTCAAACCGCCCCGAGTCCACCATCCGCGCCGCCTGCAGGACGTAGGCCGCGCGGTACCCCAGACCCAGCGCGCGCAACTCGCCTTCGGACGATCCCGCCAGTTGGTGCGGGCGCGGCAGGGCGTGAAAGTCGGCGTCCAGGCGGTCGCCGAAGCGGGCGGCCAGCGCGCCCAGCATCTTGTCTATCCGCGGGATGTTGGTGTTGGTCGCGCACAGGAACGACAGCACCGCATCCCACACCTCATAGCGCACGAGGCGCATGCCGCGATAGGCGGCCACGGCCTGCGGCAGCGCCGGGTCAGGCGGGAACGTCGCGTAGATGGCATCCAGCGGGTCGTCCAGGCGGAAGTAGGCGGCCACGGCATCGGGCGGGAGCGACGTGTCGCACGCCAGCGCGTCGCCCTGCTGCCAGACGCGCACCACCGCGCCGCCGATGACGCCCCGCCACGCGCCGTCGGGTTCTGCCCGCCATTGGAACGACTGCCCGCAGCGCAGGGTCTCGTTCAGGTTGATGCCGCCAGAAGCAGGAAGGATGTAGGCCATTCTCCGCACCTTACGTGGGGTTGCACCGCAGAGGCGCAGAGGACACAGAGGAAAGTAAACTTTGAGATTCTCTCCGCGCTCTCCGCGTCTCCGCGGTGAAATCCACCCTGCACCGCAGAGATGCAAATGATTTGCCCGCAGACCGCATTGCCCGTATAATAGGGGCAGTGAGCGACGACGAACGGTACATGCGCGAGGCCCTGCAAGAGGCGCTGCGCGCCCTTGACAAGGGCGAAGTGCCCGTGGGCGCGGTGGCCGTGCGCGACGGGGTCATCATCGCACGGGGGCACAACCTGCGCGAGACCCGCCGCGACCCGACCGCCCACGCCGAGATGATCGCGCTGCAACAGGCCAGCCGCGTGCTGGGCGGCTGGCGGCTCGTCGGCGTTACGCTCTACTGCACATTGGAACCGTGCGCCATGTGCGCCGCCGCGATGGTGCAAGCGCGGCTGCCGCGTCTGGTCTACGGAGCGCCCGACCCCAAAGCAGGCGCGGCGGGTTCGGTGCTCAACCTGACAGCGTCGCCGCTGCTCAACCATCGGGTGGAGGTCATCGGCGGCGTGCTGGCCGAGGAAGCCGCGGCCATCCTGGCCCGCTTCTTCGCCAGCCTGCGCACGACAACCGAATAGTCGGTTACGCGGAGGGATAGCATAGTCCGGCCGAATGCGCGCGTCTCGAAAACGCGTGGGCAGAAATGCCCCGTGGGTTCAAATCCCACTCCCTCCGCCTTTTCTTTTTCCTGGGGCCCAGCATCCTGTGCCCCTACTCCTCCGCCTTCGCGGCCTTCTCGGCGTGGCCCACGAACGGCTCCAGCAGCCGCGTGAACTCCATCGGGAGCACGAACTTGGTCGCGGGACTCGCCCCAAGGCTCCGCAGCGCGTCCAGGTACTGCAGGCTCATGGTCTTGCTGTCCACGCCCTTGGCCACGCTGAACACCTTCTCCAGCGCCAGCGAGAACCCCTCGGCGCGGAGGATGGCCGCCTGCCGATCGCCCTCGGCCTGGAGAATTGCCGACTGCTTGGCACCCTCGGCGCGGAGGATGGCGGCCTGCTTCTCGCCCTCGGCCACCTTAACGGCGGACTCGCGCTTGCCGTCGGCCTCGGTAACCATGGCGCGGCGCTCGCGCTCGGCGGCCATCTGGCGGTTCATGGCGGTCTGCACCTCGCGCGGCGGCTCAATCTCGCGAATCTCCACCGTCGTAACCTTGACGCCCCAGCGCTCGGTTACCTCATCCAGTTTCACCCGCAGGATGTGGTTGATCTCCTCGCGCCGCGCCAGCACGTCGTCCAGCAGGATGTCGCCGATGACCGCGCGCAGGGTCGTCGTGGCGATTCCCGCCGACGCGCCCGCGAAATCGCGCACCTGGAGCACGCTCAGCGTCGGGTTGATGACCTTCCAGTAGATGAGGAAGTCAATGGAAATCGGCGCGTTGTCCTTGGTGATGCAGGTCTGGTGGGGAATCTGCAGGTACGACTCGCGCAAATCCACCTTCGTCGGCTGATCCACGATGGGAATCAGCAGGACGAACCCAGGCCCCTTCTCGCCGATGCATCGGCCCAGGCGGAACACCACCAGCCGCTCGTAGTCGCGCACGATCTTGATGGCCGACGCGAGCAAGACGATGAGGAACAGGATCACCAACGCAGCGAATATGAATGTCTCCAATCCAACCCCCTCCTAGAAATGTTCTGGTGTGAGGGCCACGCGGGCCAGATGCGGCACGCTGCCCTCAACGGGTTCCCTTGATCGCACGCGCGCGGGCCGCCTCCCACTCGCTGTAGAGGCACCCGCAGTAGTGTTGCTTGTACAAGCCGTACTCGTTGGCAATGCGGCCCCGCTCGGACCAGCCACGACGGAAGTCCTCGTAGAAGAACGGCACGCCGATGGCTTCGCCCACCTCCTCGCCGATTTGGCGAATCGCCTCCTGGTCCTGATGGATGCTGATGAGCAGCGTGGTCGTGAAGGCATCAAAGCCGCCGTCGCGCGCCGCCCGCGCCGTCTGCTCCAGCCGCAGCCGATAGCAGATGCGGCACCGCTCGCCGAAAGCCTCGTGCCCCGCCACCTGGCGGAAGTACAGCGGCATGTCGTAGGTCTCGTGCCAGATGACGGGCAGGCTCACCTGCTCCGCGTACCCGCGCAGGGTCTCGCGCCGCAGTTCGTGCTCGGCAAACGGGTGGATGTTCGGATTGTACCAGTAGCCCGTAACGGCGAACCCCAAGTCGCGCAGGCGCTGGATGGTGTACGTCCCGCACGGCCCGCAGCAGATGTGCAGCAGGATGCGCTTGCCCTCGCCTGGAAGCGCGGGCGCGGGCGGCTCCTCTCGTGCGGGCAGGTCCACGACGCGGGCCAGTCGGATGGTGAACGGGTCGCGGCTCACCTCCACCGCCTTGCCCTCTTGGAGCAGGCGCTCGGCTTTCTTCTCGGACGTGAAGGAGACCTGCTTCCCCTCGGCGTCCAGGACGATGACCTTGCCCATCAGAACAATCCTGGCTGCTGGACCGTGTCGGCGGGGTAGGGGATGCCCAGGTGCTCGTAGGCGCGGCGCGTGGCCACCCGCCCACGTGAGGTGCGCTCCAGAAAGCCCAGTTGCAGCAAGTACGGCTCGTACACGTCCATGATGGTATCTGGCTCCTCGCTGATGGATGCGGCAATGGTGTCCAGCCCCACCGGTCCACCGCCGAACTTCTCAATGATGGTGCGGATCACGCGGCGGTCCACCTCGTCCAGGCCCAGGTCGTCCACGTCCAGCAGGCTCAACGCCTCGCGGGCCACGTCCAGCGTGATCTCGCCCTGGGCCCGCACGTCGGCGAAGTCGCGCACGCGCCGCAGCAGGCGGTTGGCCACGCGGGGCGTCCCGCGAGAACGGCGGGCGATTTCCCGCGCCCCCTCCGGGCTGAGCCGCACGCCCAGAATCGCCGCGGAACGGGTAACGATTTGCTCCATCGCCGCCAGGTCGTAGAAGTCCAGGCGGTACACCACGCCGAACCGCCCGCGCAGGGGCGAGGTCATGAGCGCCAGGCGGGTGGTCGCGCCCACGACGGTGAAGCGGGGCAGTTTCAGGCGCACGCTGCGGGCCGATGGGCCTTTGCCGATGATGATGTCCAGCGCGAAGTCCTCCATCGCCGGGTACAGGACTTCCTCCACGGCCTTGCCCAGGCGGTGAATCTCGTCAATGAAGAGCACGTCGCCCTTGCTCATGTTGGTGAGGATGGACGCCAGGTCGCCGGGGCGCTCTATGGCGGGGCCCGACGTGATCTTCAGATTGGTGCCCATCTCGTTGGCGATGATGTAGGCCAGGGTTGTCTTGCCCAGGCCGGGGGGGCCGTAGAACAGCACATGGTCCAGCGGCTCGCCGCGCCCCTTGGCCGCCTCCAGGAAGATGCGCAGGTTCTCCTTCAGCCGCTCCTGGCCGATGTATTCGGACAGTCGTTTGGGCCGCAGGTCGGCGTCCACGGTGCGGTCCTGCGCCTGCGGCTTGCCCGACGTGATGCGCTCGCGCATGGATTTGCTCCTCGTTCACAGGTGCTTCCCATTATAGCAGAACGTGCGGCGCGGGTGAAATGGACGTCGGGGAGAGAAAAACGGAGAAAATTCGCGCTATCCAAAGGAATCACGCGCTTTGACGAGATGAATGCCCGCGAGAGCAACTGGGCGACCTGTGGACCTATTCCACTTTATTGACCCAGCGCCCGAAAGATGCTATAAGTATGCACACCTCGCCGCGGGAAAGGAGTATAGATTATGGCCCATGTACGGGTGAATGTGCAGGAGATTCGCGAACGGCTCCAGCGCGAGCGCGAGGAAACCCTGACCAACATCGCGCGCCTCCAGGAGGGGATGACCTACGACCTGGAAACGTCCCCCGAGGAAGGCGATCCCGATATCTGGGAGCGCGAGAAGATCGCCTCCCTGATTCGCAGCCTGGAGAACAAGTTGTCCGAAATAGACCGGGCGCTGCGGATGACGGAGCGGGGCGACTACGGCTTGTGCGAGCGGTGCGGCCAGCCCATTGACCCCGCCCGGCTCAAGGTCATGCCCACCGCCACCCTGTGCCTGAAGTGCAAGCAGGAACTAGAGCGGCAGGCAGCAGCGCGCGCCTCGCGCGAGTAGCCCGCCGCGCGTTCCCCCGCCCAGAAAACGAGGCCCGCCGCCTCGTTTTCTCGTCTCAGGGCGAGAACGGGAGAAACGTATGCGCATCGTCGGCTTTGTGGGAAGCCCCCGACGCGGGATGAACACCGACACGCTTGTGCGCGAGGCCCTGGTCGGCGCGGCCTCGCTGGGCGCGGACACCGAAATCCTCCTCCTGAACCAGATGGACATTCGCCCGTGCCAAGCCTGCCCCAAGCACCCCGCGCCCAACCATTGCTTCTTCTTTGATGACATGCAGAAAATCTACGAGGTGCTGGAGAACGCCGACGGCATCATCGTCGGCTCGCCGATTTACTACGGCACGGTCAGCGCCCAGTTGAAGCACGTGATAGACCGCGCCAACTGCCTCACGTGGATTGAGCGCGACCCCGACGGCAAGGCCGTGTTCACGCCGCGACTGGAGAAGGTGAAGAAGGGCGGCATCATCCTGGTCAGCGACACCACCGAAGACCCGTCCGCGGCGCTGTTGCCCATCCGCCTGTTCTTCCACGACGCCCGCGTGGAGCCGGTGGGCGAGTTGTTCATCTCCCACGCCGACGCGGGCAAGGGCGCGCGGAACGACGACGTGTGGCTGGAGCGGGCACGGGCGCTGGGCGCGGCGGTGGCGCGGGCTGTCCTGGACCACCCGGGCGCTCCGCTGCACGGTAGCGGTGGACGGCACGGGGCGTAATTTACTCCCCCTAATACTCAAACAGCGTCGTCATGGACTGCCCCGTGTGAATCCGGTGGATCGCCTCGGCGAACAGCGGCGCGACCGACAGCACCTGCATGTCCTTGATGCGCTTCTCCTGCGGAATGGGCACGGTGTTGGTCGTAACGATTTCGTGAATCTCCGGCGTCGCCAGCAGCCGCGAAATCGCCGGCCCGGAGAAAACCCCGTGGGTGCAGCACAGGCTCACGTCCGTAACGTCCATCTCCCGCAGCCGCGCCACCGCCTCTATCACCGACCCCGCCGTGGCCACCTCGTCGTCAAACAGGATGACGCGCTTGCCCCGCACGTCGCCGATGATGGTCTCAATGTGCACCGTCTCGTCGGTGAGGCGCTTCTTCGCCCCGGCGGCCACCGGCACCCCCAGGTTGCGGGCGAAGGCGAAGGCGCGCTTGGCGTGCCCCATATCGGGCGCGACGACGACCGTGTTGGACAAGTCTTTCTTGCGGTAGAAGGCGGCGAGGACGGGGTGAGCCGACAGGTGATCCACCGGCATCTGGAAGAAGCCGTGCACCTGTGGCGAGTG
This sequence comes from Chloroflexota bacterium, assembly GCA_014874485.1. Lineage (GTDB taxonomy): Bacteria > Chloroflexota > Anaerolineae > DTLA01 > DTLA01 > DTLA01. The sequence goes on along the minus strand of JADBJK010000074.1, from coordinate 64,327 downwards.
GAGCGTCATGGTCAGCACGCGGTTGGCCCCCGCCGTGTGGATGAGGTCGGCGATGAGTTTGGCCGCAATGGAGATGCGCGGCTCGTCCTTCTTGTCCGAGCGGCTGTACGAGTAGTACGGGATCACCGCCGTAACCCGCCCGGCCGACGCGCTCCGCGCCGCATCCAACAGCAGCAGCAACTCCACCAGATTGTCGCTCACCGGATACGTGAGCGGCTGGATGATGAAGACGTCCTTCTCGCGGACGCTATCCTGCAACTGGACGTACAGGTTGTCGTTGCTGAACTTGCGCGTAACCGATGGGGACAGCGGAATCCCCAGGTGCTCGCAAATTTCCAGCGCCAGCGCCCGATGCGCCTGGCCACTGAACACGCAGATTTCCTTCCGTTCCCCTTTTGCATTGTCCTGAATACGAGGCATCGCTACAAAGACTCCCCTGATGAGTTCTGACGGCCGATTTCGGCCTGGTATTCGGCTTCCGTGAGAAACGCGCCGCCGGAGATTTCGCGCCGCAGCAGGTTGCGCCGCCAGTCAAACGTCAGCCGCACTTCCACCGGCGCATGGCACCGCCCGCTCCCGATGATGACCTTGCGCGTGGTATAGACCGTGTCCTCGCGCCGTTCGCCGAACTCGGCGCTCAGTTCGTTGCGCAGGTCCACGCGCGCCTTCAGCGGCTCGCCGCACTTCTCGCACCGCACGTACACCCAGTAGATCATGGGGTCGGCAACGCCCTTGCCGCCCGTTACCGCCTTCAGCACGCGCTCCCAGAAGCCCACCGCTCCACCTCCGCCGAACGCGCCCCTAGCCTGTGAAGTATGGAACAATATAGCCGAAAAGGCAAATGAAGTCCAGCGCCACGAAGAGCCCATAGGCGGCCACGTGCCACACCCACGACCGCCTGGGGCCAAGCCGCCAGATCACCACGTACCCCAGCGCCGACAGCCCCAGCAGCAGCGACAGCGTCTTGAACGCGCGGCCGGTGAACGCCACCATCGCCAGGCTGGCGGCGATGCCCAACGCGCTGGCCAGCGCCAGCAGCCGCGCCCGCGTGGGCCGGAACGTCTCGCGCACGCCCAGCGCCATCCCCAGGGCAATGGCGGGCATCGCCGGAAACAGGTAGCGCCCCTGGTGCTGCACGAACTGCACGTTGTACCACAGATAGGCCGCGCCCGTGAGTCCCAGCCACAGCGCCAGAAGCCCCAGGGCCTTCCACCGGAACCCCGACAGCATCCATCGGTTGGCCGCCGCCCGCAGCAGGAACAGGCACAGCCCGGCCACCGCCAGCAGGGACACCAGCGCCAGCGCCTGGTAGATGCGCTGATCCACCAGGACGCCCATCCAGCCGAACTGCGCCCAGAAACTGCGGAACGTGGTGGCGATGAACTCCCGCGCCAGGCCGCCCCAGCCCATCCGCGCCACCCATTCCGCCGTCGTGGGCTGGCCCAGCACGATCTCGCCGTGGCGCTGCAGCCCCAGCACATCCACGCCGCCGTACACCGCCACGTTGCGGATGTACCACGGCAGGTTCAGCGCGAGCGCCGGCCCGAAGACCGCCACGGCGCGAACAGCGAGCGAGCGGGCGCTCCGCCCAGGGGCCATGGCCAGCGCCGCGAGCGCCAGGGGAATCGCCACGTAGGTTGAGGACTTGGTGAGCATCGCCAAGCCTGTAACCACGCCCGTCCACAGCCACGCCCGCACGGCGCGCGCGCCTTCCGCCCGCATGGCCTTGAGCATGAGCAGCACCGCCAGCGCGAGCAGAAGGTTGGCGAGGCTGTCGTTGTTCACCGCCGCCGTCATCGCCACGTGCATCGGGATGGTGGCAGCGAAGCCCGTCGCCAGCAGCGCCAGCAGGGGCTCGTCCGGGAAGATCAGGCGCGCCAATCGGTAGCAGACGACCAGGAGCCCCACGCCAAAGACAATGGACAGAAATCGCAGCGCCATCACCTGGACGCCCAGGGGCCATTCCCCATTCGTCGGCGCGCCCAGGGCCGCGAGGATGCCCTGCGCCCCCGTCGTCGGCGGGATGCTCCCCGCCAGGCCGTACACCGGCGCGGCGACGAGGTAGTACAGCGGCGGCTGGTGGAACTCGTAGCGGATGGGGGCAATGCTCATGTCCGGGGGGAATCGCCGCGCCTTGATGTCCTCCAGATAGGCGTGCGGGTAGTCGCCCATCTGCAGGACCGGCAGTTGCCGCTCCTCCCAGATGTAGCGGATGTAGTTGAAATGCGCAGGCTCGTCCGGATTCTGCCACAGGGGCGTGCGCAGGGCATAGAGGCCCGCCGCCAGCACATACACGATCAGGATGACGGCCAGCCCCAGGCCCCGAACGTCCCCCCTGGGCGAATCCAACGCCGAACCTCCCGTCCCACCAGCGCGCATCGGGCGCTAGGCCCCGCCGGACATCCGCGCCAGTTCCTGCTCCACGATGCTCTCGTCCACTTTGCTGAACAGCGGCGTGGGCGGCGGCAACTTCTGTCCGGGCGGCACGCGGCTTGGCTCCCACCGCGCCGCCAGCGTGCTCCCGTCGTAGCGCAGCACCAGATGCGACCGCGTCGCCTCCTGCACGACTTCGGTGTACTGCCGCCCGAAGATGTCGGTGTCGTACCCCAGCAGGTGGTGGAGCCGCTGGGACGAGAACGGCAGGAACGGAGCCAGCAGCACCTTGAGGTCGTTGATGACGCACAGGCAGGTGTAAATCGTCGTGGCGGCGGCGCGGCGGTCCGTCTTGATTTGGAACCACGGCGCTTTGGCGTCCAGGTAGCGGTTCGCATCGTGGGCCACGGCCATGACCTCGGTGATGGCCGCCTTGAACTTGCACCCGTCCAGCAGGTCGCCCACCGTCTGGAACGCGCCATCGGCCCGCGCCAGGATGGCCGCATCGGCGTCGGAGAGTTCGCCCGGCTCGGGCACGCGCCCCTCAAAGTTGCGCTGTGCGAAGGACAGGGTGCGGTGCACCAGGTTGCCGTAGGTGGCCACCAATTCGTCGTTGGTGCGGCGCACGTACTCGCTCCACGAGAAGTTGGTGTCGCGCGTCTCGGGCATGTTGATGGACAGGATGTAGCGGAGCGTGTCCGGGTCGTAGCGGGACAGGAAGTCCAGCACCTCAATAACCCAGCGGCGGCTCTTGCTCAGCGTCTTCTCTTCCAGCGTCAGGTACTCGTTGGCGGGCACGTCATAGGGCAGGTTCAGGTTGCCGTAGCCGATGAGCATCCCCGGCCAGATGACGGTGTGGAACGGGATGTTGTCCTTGCCGATGAAGTAGTAACTGCGCGTGTTCGCGTCCTGCCACCAGTCGCGCCAGCGTTCGGGTTCGCCGATGAGTTTGGCCCACTCCTTCGTGGCGGCCAGGTAGCCGATGACGGCGTCAAACCAGACGTAGATGCGCTTCTCCTCAAACCCCTCCACCGGCACGGGGATGCCCCACGGAATGTCGCGGGTGATGGGCCGCCCCCGCAGTTCGGGGTCGTTCAGCATGTTCAGGGTGAACTGGAGCACGTTGGGCCGCCAGTGCTCCTTGCCCTCACTGAGCCACTCCAGCAGGGGCCGGCGGAGTTTGGGCAAGTCCAGGAAGAAGTGCTCCGTCTGCCGTATCCGGGGCCGGTGGCCGCAGAACCGGCAGCGCGGCTCCAGGAGTTGAACGGCGTCCAACGTGCGCCCGCACTTGTCGCACTGGTCGCCTCGCGCGCTGGGATTGCCGCAGTACGGGCACGTGCCCTCCACGTACCGGTCGGGCAGGTAGCGCTTGCAGTGGTCGCAGTACAGCGCGTCCATCACGTCGCGGTAGATGTACCCATTGCGCAGGAGCGTCAGGAACACGTCCTGGGTAACCGCCCAGTGGTTCTCGGTGTCGGTCTCCGTGTACAGGTCAAACGACACGCCAAGTTTCAGGTAGGCTTCAATGTCGCGCGGGTGGTAGCGATCCACCACCTCGCGGGGGGTGATGCCTTCTTCCTCCGCGCGCACGGTGATGGGCGTGCCGTGGGTGTCGCTGCCGGAGACCATCAGCACCTCGCGCCCCCGCAGCCGCTGGTAGCGCGCGAAGATGTCGCACGGGATATACGCGCCGGCCAGGTGCCCCAGGTGCAGGTCGCCGTTGACGTAGGGCCAGGCCACGCAGACATGAATTCGCTCGGTCATGCTCGTCTTCTCCTCGCTAGTAGTTGACCACAGAGAAAATTGTCTGTTGTCATTGCGAGCGAAGCGAAGCAATCTCACGCCTCATCTGTCATGCTGAGCGAAGCGAAGCATCTCGGTGGACGAGATTCTTCGCGGCTTCGCCGCTCAGAATGACAGTCTGCTGGGATTGCTTCGGGCGCTGCGCGCCCTCGCAATGACAGACTATCTAGAACCCCTGTGGCGAAGTACTAGAACAGACAGTCTCCCCTAAACACCTCGCCGACTAGTGGCGGTCTCTTTTCGGTCAATCGTGCGCCTCGGGGGGACGCCCCCCCATCTGCCCTTTGGCCGCCACCGGCTGGCGATAGCGCCCGCGCCAGTCGTTCAGCCGAATGCGCACCACGTCCTGGAACATGCGGATGGATTCGCGCACGGGGTGCACCTTGCTGCTCTCGCCGTAGTGCCACTCCACCGGCACGTCTTTGACTTTGTAGCCGAACTTGACGGCAAGGTACAGCACCTCCACGTCAAAGCCGGTGAGCGTGCCGCCTTTGGCGGGCTTGGCGTCGTCGCCGTACAGGCGCAGGCGGCGGAACAGGTCGTGCGCCGCCTCGCGGGTGAACAGTTTGAATCCGCACTGGGTGTCCTGGAACTGCCGGAGCGCGACGAGCCGCACGACGAAGTTGAAGACGCGCCCCATGAAGTGGCGGTACCACGGCTCGCCGACCCGCCGCGCGCCCAGCCCCTCGCGCGAGCCGATGACCACGTCGTAGCCCGCCTCCATCGCTGCGAACATCTTGCCCAGTTCCTCCAGCGGAGTGGGCAAATCGGCGTCGGTGAACAGCACGTAGCGACCCGTGGCGGCCAGCATTCCGGTGCGCACGGTGTAGGCTTTGCCGCGGTGGTCGTTCTCAATCAGCCGCAGGCGGGGATGCCTTCCGGCGAACGCCCGCACTGCCGCCACCGTCCCGTCGGTGCTCCCGTCGTCCACGATGATGATCTCCGTCTCGTAGGGCTGGGCCTGCACGAACGCCAGCACCTTCTCCAGATTGGCCGGGAGCCGCTTCTCCTCGTTGTAGGCGGGTATGACAATGGTCAAATAGGCCTCTTCCGAATTCATGCCTTCTCCTGTTTTCGCGCGGGCGTCAGCAACGCCTCCAGATACGCCGGCGAGACCCTGCGCATGCGCTGCACGTGCCGCCGCTTGCGCAACGCCAGCGGGATACGCCCGATGCCCGCCAGGATGCCCCGCAGCCGCGCCCGTGCCGCCTCGCCGCGCCAAGCCCGCAGCGCGTCCTTTGCAACTCTCCACTGCGCGCGGATGATATCCTTCCAGTGCTTCTTCAGCAAATCGCCTGGGTAGTCCTTGGCGATCACGTAAATCGTGTTGCGGCCGGTGTAGAAACTGGCGATTTTGCCCCCACCGGTGGCGCTGAGCCGGTGGTAGATGACCGCCCTGGGTGCGAAGACGCACCGATGCCCCGCCAACTGCGCGCGCCAGGCCATGTCCACGTCTTCGCAGTACATGAACAGGTCTTCGTCAAACAGGCCGATTTCGTCCAGCAGCGAGCGCCGATAGGCCGCCGCGCCGCCGCACGGGCCGAAGACCCAGATGTCGCCATCGTACTGCCCCGCGTCCTCCTCCCACACGCCGCGATTGCCCGGTATGCCGTCGGTGCGGTAGTAGTCGCCCGCCGAGTGAATCACGTTGCGGCGGTCAAACAGCATCATCTTGGTGGCGGCCATGCCCGCTTCGGGATGGGCGTCCAGTGCTGCGACCAGTTCCCGCAGCCAGTTCTCGTCGGCCTCGGTGTCGTTGTTGAACAGCACGATGATCTCGCCGCGCGCCTCGCGGATGCCCGCGTTGACGCCGCCGGTCAGGCCCCGGTTCTCGTCCAGCCGAATCAGCCGCACCTCCGGGTAATCCCGCTCCATCAGCGCCACCGACTCGTCCGTAGAGGCGTTGTCCACCACAATCGTCTCAAAGTCGGTGTAGGTTTGGCGGCGCAGGCTGTCCAGACACGTTACCAGATACCGCGCGCCGTTCCAGTTTGGGATGATGACGGATACCCTCGGATCGGACAAGTGCCTCCTCAATGATCGTTTCGCCGCAGACAGGCTCACCCCAGAGCACGCAGAGGGGCCATGTTCCTAAGAATCTCTGTGCCCTCTGCGGCAAACCTACTCCGCGAAGTAGGCTGCAAGAGCCTCCTGCCACGGGCGCAGCGTGATGCCCAGCGCCGCGCCGCAGAAGTTGCGCAGCGGAGCGTAGCGCGGCGGGTTGGACGGCCGCTTCCACTCCGACGCGTGAATCGGCTTCACGGGCACATGCCCACGCCCCGACAACTCCAGAATCCGCACGGCCCACTCGTACCGCGAGCAGACGCCTTCGTTCACGAAGTGATAGACGCCGTAGTGATGCGTCTGGATCAGTTTCACGATGGCCTCGGCCAGGTCGGGGGCGTAGGTGGGCGAGCCGAATTCGTCGCTCACCACGCTCAGCGCCCCGCGCTCGTCCGCCGCCTTGATAATCTTCGCCACGAAGTTGTTGCCGCCGCGCGCGTACAGCCACGCCGTCCGCACGATGTAGTACCGATGCAGAAACCGCTGCACGCACTGCTCGCCCGCCCACTTGGTGCGACCGTAGGTGTTGATGGGGTTGGGCGTGTCAAACTCCAGATAGGGCGCGTCCTTCGTCCCGTCAAAGACCTCGTTGGTGCTGATGTGCACCATCTCCGCGCCGCACTCCAGGCAAGCCAGCGCCACGTTGTGCGTGCCCAGGGCGTTCACGCGGTAGGCCGTGTCGGGGTCGGTCTCGCAGGCGTCCACGTTGGTGAAGGCCCCCGCGTGGATCACCACATGTGGCGCGAACTCCACGATGGCCCGGCGGATGGCCTGGGCGTCGGTGATGTCGTAGTCGGGCAGGTCCGCGCCGCACAGGATTTCGCCCTCCAGGAGCGGCGCAAGGCTACGCCCCAGTTGTCCGTTGCACCCCGTGATGAAAATCCGCATTCCCAACTCCGCGAAAACCACCAGGCTCCGCGTGCGACCACCTGCGAGGTGCGCCGCACGGAACCCCACTGTCATTGCGAGCGAAGCGAAGCAATCTCACGCTCCGGAGATTGCTTCGGGGCTTCGCCCCTCGCAATGACATCCCATCCGTCATTGCGAGCGAAGCGAAGCAATCTCACGCCTCATCTGTCATGCTGAGCGAAGCGAAGCATCTCGGTTGACGAGATTCTTCGCGGCTTCGCCGCTCAGAATGACAGTCTGCTGGGATTGCTTCGGGGCTTCGCCCCTCGCAATGACAATCTTTGCCTATCATTGCGAGCGAAGCATCTCGGTTGACGAGATTCTTCGCGGCTTCGCCGCTCAGTAGGGACAATTCATGAATTGTCCCTACGGGCGCTGCGCACCCTCGCAATGACGAACTATCAAGAATCCCCGTGTAAGGTACTACACCCCGCCACGACGACGGAGCCACGACCGCACCACCGGCTCGGCCTTCCAGACAAGGCGGGGCAGCGCGCCGTTGAGCAGCAGCGTAACCAACGGCAACACCAACCCGATGCCCGCCACCACCACCCACTGGATGAACGCCACGAACTGGTGGAACCCGAGGGCGAAATCGGGCAGGTGCCAGGTGATGGTCAGCCCGTTGTACAGGTACGCCACCGCCAACTGGATGCCGATGAGGTACAGCGTCAGGAACACGAACCCGTAGGTGGCCCCGGCGATGTTCAGCCACGACCGCTCCTTCTCCACCCACAGGCGCACCGCGACGATGAGCGTCCCAACGCCAAGCCCCAGGGCTGTGCCCTTGAGCGTGCCCATCAGGAACGGGTCCAGGCCCACAATCGTGCTGAGCGAATACACGTTGCCCGTCCGCACGAAGTACAGGTGATAGACGGCCAGCGATACCAACGCCGCAAACGCCAGGAACACCACCCGCACGCTCCGCTTGCGGTACACCAGGTACAGCGGCAGAATCACGGCGAGAACGGCGAAGATGCGACGGTAGGCACGCTCGGCCAGCAGGCGGTGCTCGGTGGCGATTTCCATCTCCGAGTCCACCTGGTCAATGGCATATTGGGCCAGTTGGGCCGCGCTGTCGTAGTTCCGCACCTCAATGGAACTCTGGGCGACGGCGGCATCCCCGGGTGCCACGTCGCTCAACGGCCCCTCGCCGATGCTGTCCAGGTACAGGTTGCCCAGGGCGATGCGCTGGTGCGCCATGGAGACGAGTTTCTCCGTCTTCTGCTCCACGGTGAGGTCCAGCGCGTCCAGCAGGATGTGGCCCTGCGTCGCCGAGGGCGGGGCCGCGCCGAGGAGCGCCGCGATGGTGGGCGCCACGTCGGTCTGCTGGATGTCGCCCAGATTGCCCGGCACGACGCCCTTGCCCACCATCACAAACGGCTCCTTGAGGACGACGGCATCGTGCCCGCCGTGGCCGCCCCGCTTGATGTGCCCATGGTCCGAGACGACGACCAGCACGCTCTCCTCCAGGTCCATAGCCTCCACAATCTGCTGGATCATGCCGTCCACGGCGTAGGCGGCCTGGCGGTACTCGGCGCTCTCGCCGCCGTACAGGTGGCCTGCGTGGTCCACCTGGTCAAAGTGGACGAGCAGCAGGTTCGGGCGGACCGTCGTCAGGAACTCCAGCGATTTGGCCAGCACTGCGCGGTCGGCGGCATCGTCCTCGCCCTCCACATAGAACCCCGCCTGGAGCAAATCCTGCGGGATCATCTTCTCCCACCAGTTGAAGCCCGCGACGGCACTGGTCATCCCGGCGCGGCGCACCACCGCGAACAGGTGATCCACGCCGAACGGCTTGATGTCCTCGTAGTCCGCGTTCAACGGCGGGCAGTCGTTGATGTCGGGCCACGCGCCCGTTACCAGCGTCGTCCACGACGGCTGCGAGTAGGACGGCGGTTTGCTGTGCATGACCGCATACGCGCCCTGTTTCCGCAGGCCGTTCAGAAACGGCATCTCCAGCGAAGTGTCGTAGCGCAGGCCGTCCACGATGACGTACACCACCTGTTGTACGACAGGGCTAGAAGAGGCCGCATCCGGGAGCGGCAGGCCGTCCTTCAGAGGCGTGCGGAACCCCTCAAAGGAACCCTGGAACCGCATCATGACAAAATAGCCCAGGAGCACCAGCAAAGGCAGCAGAACGATGCTCAGGATGACTCCGCCTCGTCGTCGCATGGACATACCCCCTCGCGGCTTTTTCGTATTATACCCACTTTTCGGCTTCAGCGCACCTTCTGGAGTTTCGCAAAGCGTGCCAAGAGCGTCTTCACGCCCTTGGCGGGGAAGTCCACCGTTACCTGCTCGTCGTCGGCGAGGAGTTCGGATTTCACCACAATCCCCTCGCCGAAGACAGGATGCGAGACTCGCTCGCCCGGGGCGAAGGTCGTCGCGGAAGGCCGGGCGGGGCGCTCCTCCTCGCGGCGCGGGGCCTGGGCCGCGGGCTGGCCCCTGAACGCCGACACCGACACCGACGGGCGCGACGGCCACGTGCGCGGCTTTCTGCTCGTCAGTTCCCGCGGGATGTCCCGCAGGAACTGCGACGGCTCGGCCACTGCGCTGCGCCCATACGTGGCGCGTCGGAACGCGCGGACCAGGTACAGGCGGTCTTTCGCCCGCGTGATGCCCACGTAGAACAGCCGCCGCTCCTCTTCCAACTCCTCTGGCGAATCGGATGAGCGCACATGGGGCAGGATGCCCTCCTCCAGGCCGAGGATGAACACGACCGGGAACTCCAGTCCCTTGGCCATGTGGAGCGTGAGCAGCACGGGGACGTTGGGCTGTTCCTCCAGTTCGTCCACATCGGCCACCAGCGCGACCTCCTGCAGGAACACGCCGAGCGAATTCTCCATGTCCTCGTACTGGCTGGCGACGTTCAGCAGTTCCATCACGTTGTCCCAGCGGTCGCGGCCCTCCTCCGTGCCATCGTCCAGGTAGGCGCGGTAGTTGGTGCGCTCCAGGATGAGGTTGAGAATGGATGCCGCGCCCAGCCCCTTGCTATCCTCCACCAGGCCCTCCCACAGGGCGAGGAACGACAGGAGCGGCTTCACGGCGCGGGGTGCGATGGGGTGGGCGACGTCGCCGCCCTGGTCGGCCTCGCGCAGCATGTGGAGCGCGTCCCAGACCGACACGCCCTGCTCGCCCGCCCATGCGAACAGCGCCGCCACCGTCTGCGCCCCCAGTCCCCGCGGCGGGACGTTGATGATGCGGTTCAGGCTGGCCGAATCCGCCGGGTTGTACACGATGCGCAGGTAGGCCAGCACGTCTTTGATCTCGCGCCGCTGGTAGAACCGCGTGGCCCCCACCAGTTTGTAGCGCATCCCCGCCCGCACGAATGCCTCCTCCACGGCGCGCGACTGGGCGTTGGTGCGGTACATGATGGCGCAGTCGCCAGGCTGGACGCCCTCGCCGATGAGCCGCTGAATCTCGGCGACGACGTACTGGCCCTCCTCTTGCTCGTCATAGACCTCGTGGAGGATCACAACCCCGCCCTTGCCGCGGTCGGTAATCAGGCGCTTGGGGGTGCGCTGCACGTTGCGCGAGATGACCGCATTGGCCACGTCCAGAATCGTCTGCATGGAGCGATAGTTGCGCTCCAGCAGGATGGTGGGGGCTTCGGGGAAATCCTTGCGGAACCGCTGGATGTTTCGGAAATCGGCCCCGCGCCAGGAGTAGATGGACTGATCCTCATCGGCGACGACAAACAGATTGCGGTGGCCCTCGGCGAGTTGCTTCAGCAGCACGTACTGCGCCGCGTTGGTGTCCTGAAACTCGTCCACCAGGACGTGCGAGTAGCGCAAGCGGTAACGCTCCAGGACATCCGGGTGCTCCTGCCACAGGAGAACGGTGTTCGTCAGCAGGTCGTCAAAGTCCATGGCGTTGCTTTCGCGGAGCGCCTGCTGGTAGCGGCGGTAAATGCGCCCGATGATCTCTTCCCTGTACGAACGCGGCGTCCAGGCGTCCGGGCCGATGAGGTCGTTCTTGGCCCTGGAGATGATGGACAGCACCGCGCCGGGACGGTACACCTTCTCGTCCAGGTTCAACTCTTTGATGACCCTCTTCATCACCGCCTGCTGGTCGTCCTCATCGTAGATGGTGTAGTTGGGTGAGTAGCCCAGCAGCGCGCCTTCCCGCCGCAGGATGCGGGCGCAGGTGGCGTGGAACGTGCCGATGGTGAGCGCCTCGCACTCGGCGCCGAGGAGTCGCACCAGGCGCTCCTTCATCTCGCGGGCGGCCTTGTTGGTGAACGTAACGGCCAGGACGTTCCGTGCCCCCACGCCGACCTCCCGCACCAGGTAGGCGACGCGGTGGGTGAGGACGCGCGTCTTGCCGCTGCCGGGGCCTGCCAGCACCAGCGCCGGGCCATGCCCCCAGACCACGGCCTCTCTCTGTTGTGGGTTCAAGCCATCTAGCAAGTCCATTAGGGTCTCCCCGTGCGCGGTGTTCCCATTGTATCACCGCCGGGCGGTTTTTCCAAAGGGCCGTTTTCGCGGGGTGCATTTCCATTTGGGGCAGGGGTGACCGAATGTCGTTAGATTGTCGCGCAGAATCTACCTCACCTATCCCCACCCCGGCCCTCCCCTTTCCTCTCCGTTCGCGGAGAGGAAAGGGGAGGGCGTGGGAGGGGTTAGGTGAGGTCAAGCAGGCCCATCGCCCTACGTCAGGCGGCGAAAGAGACTCCCCATTGCAGCAGCCTTGCCCCAAATGCGAGGCGCATCGCACCTGTCAACCCGCCCCGCGTTGACGAAAGCCCGACCCTGCGGTATAGTAAGCCCGCGAGAGCACGACGCTTCGGGGGCAGGCCACTTGACCGAGAGGATACAGCAAAGGCTGAAATGGGGCGAGCGATTTCTGTTGGGGGCGCTCGCCGTAACCTTCGGCGCGCTGATTTACCTTGCCGCCTTTTCCGGCGCGGGGCCTGCCGCTCCCGTGCCGACGCCCACACCCACGTCCATATTCCTTGCCCAGCACCCGCACCCGCGGCCCCAGGGCCTGCCCGCCAAGAAGATCGGCATCATCCCCGGCCACTGGCAGAACGATTCGGGCGCGGTTTGCGAGGACGGCCTGACCGAGGCCGAGATCACCCTGTCGGTCGCCAACAAGGTGAAGGGCCTGCTGGAGTGGTACGGCTATGAGGTGGAACTGCTGCCCGAGTTCTCGCCTCGCATCCTGGGGTACGTGGCCGACGCCTTCCTATCCATTCACGCCGACTCATGCGAGCCGATTGAGGGCGCTACGGGGTTCAAGGTGGCCCGCGTGGAGAACAGCGCCATCCCCGAACAGGATGACCGGCTGGTGGCGTGCTTGTGGAAGGAGTACCAGGCCGCGACGCAGTTGCCGCGCCACGAGGGGAGCATCACCAACGACATGCTCCACTACCACGCGCTGAAGGAGATCGCGCCCCAGACCCCCGGTGCCATCATTGAGATCGGCTTCCTGCGCCTGGACCGCGAGACCCTGGTGCTGCGGCAGGATGCCATCGCCCAGGGCATTGCCAACGCGCTGATCTGCTTCCTGGAGGGCGGGCCGTAGCGAGGGCCATGCCCACGCCTGCAATCGGGGGAGCCTGCTGTGGCTCCCCCGATTTTGTGTGCAGCGCCCGAAGTAGGGGCGACTCGGCGAGTCGCCCCGACAAGTAGGGACAATTCATGAATTGTCCCTACTGAGGCGCGAAGCGCCGAAGAATCTCGTCAACCGAGATGCTTCGCTTCGCTCAGCATGACAGGCGGAGATTGTCATTGCGAGGGGCGAAGCCCCGAAGCAATCTCCGAGCGTAAGATTGCTTCGCTTCGCTCGCAATGACAGATGAGTGCGGCACGTGCGACGCACCTGGGAGGTGCGTCGCACGTGAACCGACGAGATTGCCCCGCTTCGATCAGCATGACAGGCGGAGATTGTCATTGCGAGGGGCGAAGCCCCGAAGCAATCTCCGAGCGTAAGATTGCTTCGCTTCGCTCGCAATGACAGATGAGTGCGGCACGTGCGACGCACCTGGGAGGTGCGTCGCACGTGAACCGACGAGATTACCCTGCTTCGCTCGCAATGACAACGGGCAATCTACTCTGCGGTCAACCACTAGGCCAGTTTCTGGCCGCAGTTGGGGCAGAACTTGGAGCCCGGCGGCACGTCCACCCCGCAGTTGGGGCACTTGCTCTCGGTAACCAGTTTCTGCCCGCAGACGTTACAGAACTTGGACCCGGCGGGGACCATGTTGCCGCAGTTGGGGCACTTCACGGTGGGAGCGGCAGCCGCAGCCGCGCCGGCCGCCTGGCCCTCGCGCCCTGCGCGGAGCGCGTCGGAGATGGCCCCGGCCATGGCCGCGCCGATGCCCACGCCCGCGCCAAGCCCCACGCCCGCGCCCGTCAGCGAGCCCGCCTCGCCGCCGGCCGTTGCCGCGTCGCCCATGGCGCGCGCCGCCTTGAACTGCAGGTATTTCTGCATGTCGCCGATGGCGCCCATGGCGGCCCGCTCGTCAATGGCCTTGGCGGTCTCTTCGGTCGGGCTGATGTTGTTGATGAACAGGGCCTTGAGCGTGATGCCCAGCGCGCGGAAGTCGTCCGCAAGCCGCGCCTTGATGACCCCCGAGAGTTCATCGTACAGCGCGGGCAAATCCAGCAGCGAAGCCTTGGACTCGCCCAGCACGTCGGTCATCCGCGACACGATCACGCCCCGCAGGTAGTTCTCAATCTGCGAGTTGCGGTAGATGCCCTGCGTGCCCACGATCTTGTTGACGAACAGTTGCGGGTCGGTGATCTGCATGGCGAACTGCCCGAATGCCCGCAGCCGCACCATGCCCAGTTCCTTGTCGGGCAGGGTGATGGGTTCGGGCGTGCCCCACTTCAGGTCAAGGAACTCGCGCAGGTTGACGAAGTACACCTCGGCCTTGAACGGCGTCTGGCCCGAAAAGGCCTTGCCGATCAGGTCCACGAGCAGCGGCACGTTGGCCGTCGTGAGCGTATGACGCCCCGCGCCGAACGTGTCCAGCGCCTTGCCGTCGCGGAAGAACACCGCGGCCTGGCTCTCGCGCACGATGAGTTGCGAACCGATGCGGAAGTCGCCCGATCCGCTCTCCGGGATGCGGTGGACCATTTCCTGCCCGGTCTCGTCAAAATACTCTATTACATCAAAAACCCGTGCCATTGGACACTCCTTTCGTCCTTACTGGAATCTTGCCTGGGTAGCGGAACCTTACTGGGTCTCGCCCGTGCCGAGGATGGCCTCCTGGCGGTGGTTCAGCACCGTGTCCATCTCCTGTAGGACGGTAACAAGCGCGGCGATGGCGACGCCCAGGTCGCCGCCTTCCTTCAGCGTCGTGGCGATGTTGTTAATGCCTTCCTCCACCCTCGGCACAAAACCGAGTAACTGATGGTCGTAGTCGTAGAGGGCATCCAACTCGTCCTCTTTGACCTTCACCGCGTCAAACAGCCCCGCGTAGCCGTAGGATGCGGTCTTGAGGCGGTCAATGAGAATCTGCAACTTGCCCACGGCGCGCTCCAGGTCGTCCACCAGGTACAACTTGCCCGCGCTCATGAAGTCCAACTGCAGGCCGCTCAACTTCATGCGCAAATCTGACAACTGGTTGGCGATGGTGGTGCGGAGCAGTTTGTCGGCCTCGCGGCGGAGTTCCTTCTGCTTGTACCCCTTGTAGCCGGGTATCTTCCCCGCCAACTCCTCAAACTTGCCTACACTGGAACTGATCTTGCCCTTGATGTCCATCTGTCCTCTCCCTTCAATCTCGCGAATGCGCTTCCAAGACCAATACGGACAAACCCGCGCAGGGGTTCACGTTTCCAGCCCGTCGCACCTCCCCGTGTCAAAGCACCGCTGCAGCACAGGCTCATCCGCTTGCCGTGCGAACCCGCCGCACGGCTACGAGCAGGACCGCCACCGCGACCGCCGCCAGCAGAATCAACGTGCTGGAGCCGGTGTTCGGCGTGGTCTGGGCTCCTGTCGGGGCGGGCGTTGCGGTTGGCGGGGGAGGGGGTTCCGTGGGCGCTGCGGTGGCGCCGGGCGTCGCCTCCTCCGTGCCGGCAGCCGTGGCCACAGGCACCGGCGTGTTGGTCGGCCTCACGGTGCGCGTTGCGGTTGGACGAGGGGTAGGCTCCCGCGTCGGCGTGGAGATCGCCGGCGTCTCGGTGGGCGCTACGGCGGCCCCACCGCCCCCCTTCTGAAGCAGCGAGTAGATTCCAATGCCCAACAGCCCCACCAGGAGCAGCCCCACCAGCGCAATCGCCGCGATCACAAACGGCCGACGCTTGTTCCCTGGTTCCAGTATTCGTGCGAACATGGCCAATCCCCTCCTTACAGCAAGTTTCCAAACTCTGCCCTGTACTTGACCTCAAAGAAAATTGCCTGTTGTCATTGCGAGCGAAGCGAAGCAATCGCCCGCTCCATCTGTCATGCTGAGCGAAGCGAAGCATCTCGGTTGCCGAGATTCTTCGGCGCTTCGCGCCTCAGAATGACGGTCTGATGAGATTGCTTCGGGCGCTGCGCGCCCTCGCAATGACAAACGATCAAGAACCCCTGTGGTAAAGTACTAGCCGATGATTTCCAAGTTGTTCACGGGCACCAACACTCGGTCGCCCGAGTCCGCCTGAATCTCCGCGCTCGGCAACGATACGCCGACATCGTATCGGACCGGGTATTCCGGCAGGGCCGTTACCACGCCGGCCAAGCCCCGGCGATCTCCCCGCACGACCCGCACCCTGCACCCCTCCCGCAGAAGCGTCTCCGGTTGCGACTCCGAGGCGACCACGGACGAGACGGGCACCGGAATGATGACCTCGGGCCGCCGGGGCCGCCACGGGTCCGGGCAACCTGGGTCCAGCGCCGCCTCATGCCCAACATGAGCCTTCAACACTTCGTAGGCGAACGGGTTCATCGGGCAGCGCCCGAATCCCTCCATAACGACCACAGGAAACGGCAACGCGACCACCCGGTCCAGCAGATCGGCCGACAGCCCACCCAGAATCAGGCCCCGCGCCTGCATCTTGCCCACCTGGACAAGCCCCTCCTCGGTGGCATCTGCGCCTCCGATGACGATGGCACCGAGGCACGAGACATCCACCTTGTCCTCGGACAGGACGTCCTCGGGCGACTCCGCGACCGCGCGCAGCACGCCATGGGACATCTCGCCGATGCCCCACGCGCCCTGCACCAGCGCCGCCGCCGTCTCAATCACGGCCCCGCGCTCGGGCATCACGCTGACAATGCGCCCGCTGATGTGCGCCCGGACTTCGGTCTCCTCGGTGTCCGACTCCAGGAGTATCTGGGAATCGCTCATTCCCACAAGGCAGCCGTTCACGGGCGACACCAAGGCCCTGGGAAACAGATTGCCCAGGCGCGGCTTCAGGGCGATGATCTCGCCCCGCTGGACGCTTTCGCCCACGCGCTTCTTGACGAACTCGGACACATCGCGGTTTCCGAGGCGCAGAGCCGTCCGCGCATCCAGGCGCACAAGTTTGCCCGGCCGCTCGTACCGGCCGATGATGTCTACGGCGTCCACCCGGTCGTCAATGCCGACGACAATCCTCCCGCGGGTGGGGAGCATTCGCTCCCGCCGCACCAGTGCCGCCGGCACAACGCGCGTGAGGGTACAGTAGTGCTTCATGAACCGTCGCTCTCCATCTCGTTCGGCGTCGTCAATATCCGATGTCCCACCGCCACTTCTGCAGCACGCGGCGTCGCTCGTCCTGGCCGTCGGGCAGCGCCAGCGGCCGGCCGCGCGCGTCTATCACGATCCCCAGCGGCCCACCGTCCACTTCGGCCACCGCGCCGCGCCCCTTGCGTCCCCAGCCAATGTCAAACTGCCGCGAGGGGCGCAGTTCCAACGTAGCCTTCCGCCCCGCCTCCAGCGGGATCACCTCAATGGAGCCGTAGGGCACGTCCAGGCTCAACACCTGCTTGTCGGGGTAGGTGAGCCGCGCGCGGAGCGCCGTGTCGCCCTCTCGCGCGGTCCCCACCGGGCAGATGAGCGTGCCCAGGGTCAGCAGCGCGTCGTGTTCCAGCACCTGGGCCGCTGCCATGGGCTGAATGGCCCCGACCGCGCCCAGCACCTTCGTAAGCCCAATGGTGTCCACCACCAGGGTGCAGACGCCGATGGGTTGCAGCGCGTCCAAGAGCACCAGGGCGCTCTGCGCGAAGTTCGCCTGGCGCGGCAGGAACCCACCCGACAAGATGATCACATCCCAGAACGGCGCCAGGTCGGGATAGGGGCGATGGGTGTCGGTCTCCCAGGCCGGCATGGCGCGTTCTGCTGTCAAGCGCAGCGCCTCGCGGGCCAGCGCCTGCTCCACCTCCACCCCCAGCGCCGCCATGGCCGACGAGCGGGGGTAGATGGCCTTGGTCAGCGAGATACTCTTGACCTCGTTTTCCGAGGCGTCTTCACCGATCACCCAGCGGGACACACCGGACGCCGAGGCATCGGACAGAACGCGTGCCGCCCCCAATCCCACGCCCCAGCCGCTGCCCACGGTCAGGACGAACTCCCCGTTCAACACCGAGGCGAGCACGGTCTGGCTGGACCCCACATCCACACCGAGGACATTGAGGCCGTACTGGTCCGCCACGAACTGAACTATCTGCCCAAAGGCTCGCTGGCCCGGTACCACGGAAACGGGACTCCACGCGCTCAAGCGGCCAAACCCGGGCAGCCGCGCCATCTTCCTGTCGGCGTACAGCGTCTCCAGTTCCTCCACGAGCGGGCCGACCTGTTCCACATCCAGGCGGGGGCGGACGTTGTCCACCGGATGGAAGTTGATCACGCCGGCCACCTTCTCCGCGAGGAGCGCGCGGGCGTTGACATTGCCCGCGTACACCAACTCCGGGCGGCGCTCGCGCTCCAGCAACTTGCCCGCCAGGGCCACGGCGTCGGCCAGCGCCCCGATGGCCTGGACCGCCCCGCCCTCCGTACCCCCGACCATCACGACCACATCGGGCGCAATCTGGCGAATCAGGTCAATCTGCTCGGTGGGGTCCGAGTCGCCGCCCAGCGCGATCGTGCCCTCCAGCAGGGTGGGGACCCTCGTCAGGGCCTTCCGCGCGCTGGCGACGCTCATCTCGGGCACCAGGCCCGCCAGCACGACGCGAAGGGGCGGCCCGGCGCTCACCGTCGCCACGAAGGCGTCCACGCCCGAACCATCGGACCGCTCAGGCCGGATGAGTTTCAGTTCGTCGTCCAGAAACCGCTTCCCGGTGATGCTCTCCAACTGACGGATGGCCTGAATGACGCCGATCACGATGTCGTTGCCCGGCGCGGCGATGGTGGTCGGCGCTTCCCCGCAGGCGACAAACCGATACTGGTCGTCCACCATGTCCAGCAGGAACACCCGCGTGGTGGACGCCCCGCAATCCGCTGCCAGAATGGACTCTATCGCGTAACTATCTGCCATGTCTCAACCCCAGCCCGGCACTACTTCGTAACCACAGAGACAATTGCCCGTTGTCATTGCGAGGGTGCGGAGCACCCGAAGCAATCCCCGGAACGCGAGATTGCTTCGCTTCGCTCGCAATGACACCCTTGTCATCGCGAGGGTGCGGAGCACCCGAAGCAATCCCGGAACGCGAGATTGCTTCGCTTCGCTCGCAACGACTCTCTTGTCATTGCGAGGGTGCGGAGCACCCGAAGCAATCCCCAGAACGCGAGATTGCTTCGCTTCGCTCGCAATGACACCCTTGTCATTGCGAGGGTGCGGAGCACCCGAAGCAATCCCCAGAACGCGAGATTGCTTCGCTTCGCTCGCAGCGACACACCGTCAAGAATCCCTGTGGCAGAGTACACTACCGCAACGTCTTGGGAATCTCGGTGATCAGGAACTGCAACCGGCCGATGAGCAAAGACAGCCGGGCCATGACCGTGCTGGCGAATATCGCCCCGAAGGTTACCATGATGAACCATTTGCCCAGGCCCCGCCAGGCTTTCAGGAACCCGGCGCGCAATCGGCCCCAGCCGGTGTCGCCCTGGCCGGTGAAATAGAAGTAAGCCAGCGCGCTCACCGTCCCGATGACAAGCACCAGGTTGCCGACCGCCACGCCCCAACCCCCATCGGCTGGGTTTACCGACAGCATCGTGCCCTCCACCTGCGGGAGAAGGGAACCGAACAGCGCGCCGCCGAGGGCCAGCGCAACGCCGACGCCCAGCAGGAACGCCAGGGGCGCCATGCCCGCGCCACGCCACGAATGATTCAGCCGCGCCAGCAGGAGCAGCGCCAGGAGCAACGGCACAACGAGCGTCCAGTTCTCCAGCGGGGCCTGGAGCAGCGGCAGAATCAGCCGCGGCCGCAGCAGGCTGTAGTAGGCCACCAGGACGGCATAGCCCACCGCGGTGCCCACGAACAGGTGCTCCGCCAGCCGGTACAGCGGATTGTCGCCGAGCAGATAACTGAGCACCATGACCGTCAGCAGCGCCGAAACCCAGATGCCGATGAGATTGCTCACATCGCTCATGACCGTCCCCCAAACAGGCGCTTGCCCCAGTAGGCGAGATTGCCGAGCACAATCAACACGACGATGGCCAGATGGCCCAGCGACTGGGCTTCAATGGCCGCCTTGCTCTGCGCCTCCAGCGGCGCATCCGGCGAAACCGCCTGCCGGTAGGCCAGCCCGCCAACCCATCCGCTCACGAGGCCGGCCAGTTGCCGCGAACTGTAGTAGGGCCGCACCGAAGGCTCAATAGCACCGCTGACAATGGCGCAGATGGGCGTGTTCACCCGGCTCCCCACCTGCTCAACCCACCACCGGACGGCGTCCTGCGAGGATGCAGCGGTGATGATCAGCGCCACGTCCTCCAGGGACTGCACCCCCAGGGCAGCCTCGTCCACCCTTGCCCCCTTGTAGTCGGCAAGGAACGCGCCCGAGAAACTCGTCGCCAGGCGTTGCAGTCCCATCTCCTGGCCCGGCAGGTATCCCAACAGCGTGGCGGTGTCGGCCAGGCCCATGCGCGCGGCCAGGCCCGGACCCGTCGGCGTGGTGCTCATGACGAGCAAGGTCGCACCTTTGGCCTGGAGGTCCTTGACCACCTCACGCACCGGCCAGTCCAACTCCGTGGAAACGCTGGGGTCGTAGTCAAACGAGATCAGGACCTTCGCCCCGGGCGGGAGGTTCTGGACTTGCGTGGCAAAAGCTTTCGCCGACAGAGCCGAGGGCACCGTCGCACCGCCCGGCACCAACCCAGGCGCAAGCAAGGGGATCAACACCGCCGCCAGCAGCAACAGGAACGCCAGCCACGGCAGCCCTCGTTCGCGGCGCGGCACCGGAACCGTGCGCGGCCTCACCGACGACGCGGTGGATCGCGCCAGCACCTGGGTCAGCGTCTCAGCGTGGGCAGGGGTAACGGTCGCTGCGGCAGACACCGCCCGCACGAATTGGTCGGGGCCTGGGTCAATGTCCGGCACAAGGCGAAGCGCCCCGCGCACGCCCTCCAGCACGCCTTCGGTCTCCACCGGTTCCTCTGCGGGCGCTTCCTCCCCTTCCTCCCGCTTGCGGCCCGGCCTCAACACCTCAAGCCACGACGGGATGGCCGCGCGCTCAAGACCGACTTCCTCGGGCGTCGGCTTGCCGGGCGTCGCCAGGACAGGCCCCAGTTCCTCGGGCAACACCGCAGCCCCCGATGCCAGCGTCTCCAGCCAGGCGGGGACTTCAGGCCCCATCACAGCAGGCGGCGCCCCCTCGCCCTCCTCGGCCATCTCCTCCTCGCTCAACTCCAGGATGACCGGCCCTTCCTCCTGGAGCCACGCCGCCAGGGGTTCCGCCTCCGGAGCGGGCCGCTCGCCCTCTGACAGCGCGGGGATGCCCTCGGCGGGCGTTTCGGCCTCCGGCTGCTCGGCCAATGCCGGCGTAGCAGCAGGCGGCGCGACCTCTTCGGCTTCTGGCTCCGCCGGTGCTTCCGCCAGTGGCTCACCGAGCGGGGCCTCCGCCAGGAATTCTTCTTGGGGCAATTCCGCCCCCTCGCCCGGCACTTCCGCCGCGAATTCCTCTGCCGCGGGGGCCGGCTGCTCCTCGCCCGCCTCTCCCACAGGCGGCACGCCCAGTTCCTGCAACCAGTCGGGCAGTTCCTCCTCTGGCAGTTCCGCCCCTTCGTCCAGGGACTCGGCCGCGAATTCCTCTGCCGCGGGGGCCAGCTGCTCCTCGCCCACCTCTCCCACAGGCGGCACACCCAGTTCCTGCAACCAGTCGGGCAGTTCCTCCTCTGGCAGTTCCGCCCCCTCGCCCGGCACCTCGGCGGCGAATTCCTCCGTCTCGGGCGGCTCCCCGACCGGCTCGGACGAGTCGCCGAGGCTGGCCCGCAGGCGCGCCAACCAGTCGGGGATTTCCTCCTCACCCTCCGGGGCCGATGGCTCTTGTGGCACAGCCGCCTCGGAATCGCGGACTTCCTCTTCGTCCCCTGCCGGCTTTGTCGGGAGCGAAAGCCCCTTCAGGCTGGGCTTTTCTTTCTCTTCCACGCCCGGGGTTACCAGCGGAGCCAGTTTAGCCCCGCACGCGTCGCAGAAGATGTTCTCAATGGGGTTTTCCGCGCCGCAGAACGGGCACGTCGCCTTTGAGCCGCCCCCCAGTCTCTGACCGCACTGGTTGCAGAAACTGCTCCCGTCTCGGTTCGCGGTTCCGCAGTTTGGACAGTAGATCATGCGCTTTCCCCCAAGCACGCGCTACTTCACATGTGGCCGGTCTATCCCAAGGAGCACCCGCAGGCCGGTCAGGATGGTCCCCAGAGCCACGCCCAGGATGATGCCCCGTGCGCCGCCCGTGCTGGGATAGGCCAGAATCCAATCCTTCGCCGCCGCGATGCGGTCCCAGATGGCCTGTCCCAGCGGCACTTGCCCCAGCAGAACGATGATGCCGGCGACCAGCATGATGAAGGAATCCACGCTCCGAACCCGAAAGGCGCGGTAGGCCGCCGACGCAATGAAGAACGCCGTCAGGGCGAAGATGGTCGCCTGCAACGGCACGTGCACGTACAGAAACACCCACGACACCGCAGGGGATGCCACCCCGCGCGGATCCAAGAACCCCAGCAGCACCACCGTGCCCAGGGCCGCCAGCAGGAACAGGCTGTACACCCATCCCGGACGCCTGCCACGGATTTTGCGCAGGTGCGTCGCAACCACGTTCACCGCGCCCAGCAGCAACGCCACCGCCGCCAGGATCAGCGCCCAGTCCAGCAGGGTCTGCTGAACACGGCGCAGGAACTCGTTGCGCACGAAGAAGTTCGCCAGGACGAGAAGCCCTGTGCCGATGGTGATGGCAATCGCCAGACTCCGGCCAAACTTGACCTTCACCTTGTCCTCCACATCTACAGCGAGCGCAACAAAACGCCGAGCACGATGGTCAGAATCAGGAACACGCGCAGCCAGTCCTGGACGCGCAGACTTGCGATGTGAACGGGCCTCGGGCGCAGGTAGGCGCCGACTGCAAACATCTCCTCACCGAGGAGCATGTCATCCGCCGTCGCGTGAACGAAGGGCAGCACCTGGGGGTCTGCCGCGCCCACCACCTGCGGCACGCGGCACTTGACGCCCGTCTCGCCCATGAGCAGGTACTCGGGGCCGAAGCGGCCCACCATGATGTTGGCCGCGACCCGCTCGCCCAGCAGGATGTCCATCACGCCCGCCGCGTAGGCCGTGGCGTCGGGGGCGATCATGCGCGCTTCCGGCTCCTGCACCTGGTACTGGTACGGGTGGGTTTCCCACGCCCTGCGGGACGTATCCTGCGCCAGGGGCAGGAGCGTGGGGTCCGAGACCGTAACCGTCAGCGGCGCGCCGCACGCCGTGGCTTCAGTGGCCACGTGCTCCATCAGCGCAAGCCCGGCCAGGCTCTCCGCCGTGCTGGGGTCCACAATGCCACCGACGCCCAGCGACATGTGCACCGGCTGGCCCGTTTCCGCGCTCTGGCCGATGAAAGTTCCCAGGCGCTCAAAGGCGCGGATGGGCCGCAGGGGGATGCGCTTGCCCGCGTGCAACTGCGAGGCGAACAGCGCCAGCAAGGGCAACACGAGGAGAAGCAGGATGAACATCAGCGCCTGCGTCGCCGTGATGCCGGAGTTGCCAAGCAGTTCCAGGATGCTGTCCATGCGCCTATCTCCTGCCCTCTACAGCGAGTCCGCTTCTATTCGGCGGACGATCTGCTCCACGATGTCGCGATCTTCCAGCGCCTGGGCCCAGTCCTCTGCGAAACGCCCCTGGCCGGCCATGCGGAACAGGGGTTCCAAGAACACCAGCGCCTGGCTTCCCAAGAAGGACAGCGGACTGTGCGACTCCAGCAGGAACACCGCCGGAGCCTCCAGCCCCCAGGCCCTCACCTTCGCCACGAGGCGCTCTATCAGGGCTTCGCGCTCATCGGTCGCCAAGGCACACCCCCAAATCCCATGGGCCTCCCGCCGCGGGATTTACATATAGTATACCACAACTCTCTCACTTTTTCTAGTCCAGTTTCGCGCCAATCGTCTCGGAACGCACGGCCACCAGCAGGACGTTCAGCGGCGTGCGGCGCACGGAGCGAATCTCCAGCCCCGCCTGCGCGACCCAGTCGGGCAGGTGGCGCTCCGCCCGTAGCCACGCCTGGTACGTGGCCCACTCCTCCGCCAGGCTCACCCGCCGGTGGCGCGTCTCGGCCCACAGGGAGCCCAGCGGCGAGAACGTGAACGCATCCAGCGCGCGCCGCACCCACGACCCCGCCGGCTCCACCAGCGCGAGCATCCCCCCAGGGCGCAGCACGCGCGCAATCTCCGCCAGCGCCGCCTGCGGGTCCAGATGGTGCAGCACGCCATCCACCAGCACCGCGTCAAATGCGCCATCGGCGAAGGGCATGCGTGTTCCGTCGGCGGCCACCGGACGCGGCGGCCTACCGGCGAGCAGCAGGCGCAGCGAGTAGTCCATGCTGACCACGCGGTGGCACCCCAGCCGCGCCAGGAGCCGCGTGTTGATGCCATCGCCGCACCCGTAGTCCAGAATCCGGGCTTCGGGCGCGAACCCAAAGGTGCGCAGGCGGCGAAGTCGGCGGGCCTCGCCGCGCCGAACGTGGAGATAGGCCGCGTCCCATTCGGCCTGCCCGCGCTCGGGCTCCATCCCGAACGCGCGGATGTACTCCCGCGCCAGGCGATCCCACCGGTAGCGCGACCGCGTGAACTCGCGCGCCCGCGCCGCCAGGTCTGCCCGCGCCGCGCCGTCGGCCAGCAGATCGTGAATGGCCGAGGCCCACGCCTCCGCGTCCAGCGGCGGGACCAGCACGCCGTTCTCGCCGCCCACCACGGCGTCGGGGATGCCTTCCAGGCGCGACGCCACCACGGGCAGACCGCGCGATGCCGCCTCCAGCGCCACGATGCCAAACCCCTCCATGTCGCCCGGGACGGGGACGTTGGGCATGACGAACAGCGTGGCGGCAGCGTACAAATCGGCCAGAATGCCATCCGGCACGCGCCCCAGGAGCACCACCCGCTCGTGCATCTTCCGTTCGCGGACGATGCGGCGCACCGTGGGCCGCTCGGGCCCGTCGCCCACGATGAGGTAGATCGCGTCCGGGTGCACCCGCGCCAGCAAGGGCAACACCTCGCGCACGAACCAGGCCACGCCCTTGCGCGGGACCAGCCGCCCGACGGTGAGGAGCACGGGGCGGTCGCGCAACTCCAACGCCAGCGCCAGCCGCAGCCGCTCCCGCGCCAGGTAGCGGTCCGGCGGCTCGTCCGGCGCGTGCACGCCGATGGGGATGACGTGGCAGCGGTCGGGGGCCACGCCCTTGGCAAGGCAAGCCTCGCGCGCCGCCTGGCTGATGGCGATGACCACATCGGCGCGGCGCACGCAGGGGAGCACCACCGCCTGGTAGATTCGGCGCGGGTACAGGATGTCCAGCCCGTGGGCGTTCAGGCCCCAGCGCCGCCCCGTCAGCCGCGCCAGCGCCAGGCCCAGCGGAGCCAGCACCGGATCGCTCACGTGGATGAAGCGGACGGGCGCGGTCGTGCACGCCCACAGCCCGCGCACGAAGGCCAGCACCGCGAACAGCGGCCAGCCCCAACGTGGTCCGCGCCACGAGATGACCCGCGACGGGACGATGTCCCCCACCGCGCGGGTCATCTCGTAACTCAGTTTCTCCATCCCGCCAACCGATGGCGGGTACTTGCGCGTGATGAACAGGATCATGCCGGCTTCCGAAGCAGGAACTCCGCGTGCCAGGTGAGGAATTCGCCGACGATCGGCCACCCCGCCGTGTTCAGCGGCGAGAAGCGCGTGGACAGGGACGCCACCTGCCAGCCCGCCTGCACGGCCCAGCGCCTGGCCGCGGCAATCGTTACGCGGTGCAACCCGAACCCGTGGTACGCGCGGCTGTACGAGCCTCCCTCCGCCACGATGCCGCGCTGCCAGGCGGGAATGCGGCGGGCGCGCGTGCGCACGTAGAGCCACGTGGCGACCCGCTCGCCCAGCAGATGGTACGGCGCGAACTGGTGCCCCCCGCGCGGGCTGTAGAACGGGGGGAAACTCACGTACCCGTATCCGCCAGGGCGCACCACGCGCCACGCCTCCTCCAGCAGCGCGAGGCCGTCGGGCACGTGCTCTATCAGGCTGGCGCAGAACACCAGGTCAAAGGCGGCGTCGGCAAACGGCAGGGCCAGCGCGTTGGCGCAGACCCGCGGCGACAGGGGCGGCAGCCCCGCCAGCACCGCGAGCGACAGGTCGGCAGACACCACCCGCGCGCCCCGCTCGCGCAGCGCCTCCGTGTAGCCTCCCAGGCCGCAGCCCAAGTCCAGCACCCTGCGGCCCGCGACGCTCACCCCCTGCGCCTCCAGGCGCTGGAGCACCATCCTGCCCTGTTGCACCTGGAAACGCCGATAGGCTTCAGGCGATTCGGCGCGCCGCCGCGCCAAGCCGATGAACCGTCTCCACTCACTCACCCTCGCCACCCTGCGGCCCGTTCAGCCGCTTGACGATGAGATCGGCCAACATCCCCAGCGCGCCGACCTGTACCCCCGTCAGAATCAGCGTAACGGTGGAAGGCGCGAAGTGCCAGTTGTACGTAATGATGTCGTAAATCGCCTTGCCGCCACCGAACAGCAGCAGGAACAGGCTGATGGGCAGGAACACCTTGAGCGGGTTGAAGTACACGATGGCGCGCACCACGAGCGTGAGGTAGTTGTACGTGTCGCGCAGGGGGTGGAACGTGGAGCGCCCCTTGCGCGGATAGTAGTCTATGGGGATGAAGTTGACCGTGTAGCCGTTGGTGAGGAACGCGATGGTGATGGTGCTGACCCACGAGTGCGTCGCGGGCAGGACGTTCAGGAAGCGCATGACGGGAGCCTTGCGGAAGGCGCGGAAGCCGGAGTTCAAATCCGGAATCTTGGTCGCGGTGAGGTACGAAGCGAGCAGGCGGATGAACGTCTTGGCCGGCGTGCGGAGCCATTTCAGCGTGCCCGCCTCTTTCTTCCGCGCGCCGATGACCATGTCGTACCCTTCCAGCGCGGCGATGAGGCGGGGCATGTCGTGATTGGGGTACGTCCCGTCGGCGTCGGTCATCACGATGATGTCGCCGCGGGCGGCCTTGACGCCGGTCGTGCGCGCCGCGCCCGTGCCGCGATTGTGCGGGTGGGAGATGACCCGCACGTTGGGGAAGCCGCGGGCGATCTCCGCCGTGCGGTCGGTGGAGCCATCGTCCACGACGATGATCTCGTACTCCAGCCCCGCGCCGTCCATCGCCGCCTGCACGGCCCGCAAATCGTCGCCGATGGCCAGCTCCTCGTTGTACGCGGGAATCACGACGCTGATCATGCTTGCTGCACCCTTTCTTGCCCTGCCAGTTCGCGCAACGTATCCACGACGCGCCACAGGTAGTCGCTGGCGAACAGAATCACGAACGGCAGGAATGGGAAGAAGTACCGATCGGTGGGCCACAGGAGCAGGTTGACGCCCAACTGCGCCGCCATGAGGAGCAGCACCAGCAGGCGGACCTCGGACAGCGCGTCGTCGCGGTACCGGACAAGCCAAGATGCCGCGAACAGCGCCCCGACGACGGCGTTCCCGCTGCCCAAAACGGTTAGGATGTCCTTGACATAGTGATGGGCCGACGCCTGCACCTTCGCCCAGAAGTCCGTCCAGTGGGCGAACACGTAGGCCCAGGGGTCGGGCGGAACCGCCAGCATCCGGTGGAAGTCGTACTTCTCCTTGAACTCGCCGATTCCGGTCAGCAGGCCGTAGGACGGGTCGCCCACGGGCAGGAAGCGGCCCGCGCCAACCCAGGTCGTCAGCGCGAACAGCGCCGCGAACCCCACGACGAACGCGCCCGTCCGCCGCCATCGCGGGCCTTTGGCAACCAGGGCGACGACGGCGAACGGCAATGCGTACAGCACACCCACCGGCCGCACGGCCTGTCCCAGGCCCAGCACCGCCCCTGCCACCGCCATCCAGGCCGCTGCCGCCCAGCCATCGCGGCGCAGGCCCACCACATAGCATGCGACCGCGAGGAGCAGCATCACCGTGAACAGCGGCTCGGTTAGGCCCGACAAGCCGTAGTACAGCGTGTCGGCGCCCAGCGCGAAGGCCAGGGCCGCCACCAGCCCCACCCGCGCGTCAAACCACCGCCGACCCAGCGCGAACACGAGGAGCGCCGCAAGCACCGTCGGCACGGCAGACGCCAGCGCCACCGCCACGTCGCGCTCGCCGAGCAGGGCCATCGCCCCCGCAATCGCCAGCGGGTGCAGGAAGTGCGGGTAACGCTTGTCGGGGTTGTAGCCCTCTGTGGCCAGTTCGTAGGGCAGGTACTGCCGCCAGGCGAACCCCTCGCCGCGCAGGTAGGCTCTGGCGACCGAAGCGTAGCGCATGGCGTCGGGCGACGAGATGCGCGTGAACGCCCGCGCGCCGTAGGCGTACAGGGCGAGCGCCGAAACCAGCGCAACGATGCCCGCGAGCAGCCAGACTTCCCAGCGGCGTCTCATCGTTGCGGCTCCTGCTTCAGGTACAGCACCGCCCGCAGCCCGTGCGTGCTCACGTACTCCTTGATGACGGTGAACTCGCCGAACGCCTTGGGTTTGGCGTACAGGTTGCGCCACACGGGGTTGGTCAGCGCCGACGCATTCAGGTACGTCGGCGTGAGGAAAACGGCGTCCACCTTCACGTACTGTCGCTCAATCTCGTCAAGCGCCGCGGTGTCCACGGGGAACCACAGACTGGTGCGGTTGCCGTACCACGAAATGAGCCAGTAGGCATCGCCCGCGACCACCGCATCGGGCGGCGTGTTGGCCTGGAGGAACGCGCCGATTTCGCGGTAGTCGGCCTCCACGATGGCCGAAGGCTGCGTGTCCAGCGGCGACCAGGGGAAGGCTGGCGACGGATAGAGCAACAGCAGGAGCAGCACAACCAGCGCCGCCCATGAGGCCCACGCCGCCCGCGGGCGCGAGACGAGAGTGCGGTCGTCCGAAGGCGCGCTCATGAGCCATCCTCGTCGGTGCGGATGCGCGTCGTGGCGGCCTTCTCCCAAACCCGCACCCGCTCGCCGCGCAGGAAACGCAAGGCTCCCTGCACCGCCGCGAGATTCACCACGCAGAAGTAGTAGGGCACGTAGAATACGAGCACGCGCTTGCGCTGCTTCTGCAGCCACGCGCCGACCAGCGCCGCCGCGTAGAACGCCAGTTGCAGCCCCATCGTAGCGCGGAAGAAGGCCGACGACAGCATGAATGCGTTGAGCACCAGAAGGGCCAAGATGAGATACGGCACCACATAGCGCAAGTACCGATGCGACAGGAGTTTCACCGAGGTCAGGCCGTACCGAAACGGGTTGAGCATGCCCACGTGCTCGGTGAGGACGTGGAGCACGCGGACGACACTGCGGTTCTTGCGGCCGTACTCATCGGCGGCGGTGAGGGAGGTCTCCTCGTAGGCCACGGCCTCAGGCTCGTGCACGGTGCGCAGCCCTCGGCGAATCTGGGTCAGCGGGAGCCAGAGATCCGCGCCGGTGTGATCAGGCACGGGCACGAAATGGCGGCGAGGCACCGCGTAGATGGCGCCGTTGCCGTTGATGATGTTGCCCGTCTCGCTCTCCTTGCGCTTGATCCAGGTCTCGTAGCGCCAGTACAGCCCCTCGCCCGCGCCGATGGCCGAGCGCGGCTTGCGGTACCGCAGTTCGCCGCTCACATACCCCACGTTCGGGTCGGCCAGGTTCCGCACCAGTTTTGCCACCGCATCTGGCTCGTACATGGAGTTGGCGTCCGAAAACACCAGGACTTCGCCCGTTGCCATCTCCACCGTGTGGTTCTGGGCATACGACTTGCCGCGCCTCTCGGGCACGGCGTTGAGCCGCACGCCTTGCCCCGCGAACTCGGCCACGATGTCATTGGTGCGGTCGGTGGATGCGTCGGACGCCACCAGGATTTCCAACTTGTCGCGGGGGTAGTCCAGCGCCAGCGAGTTCTCCAACTTCTCGCGGATGCATGCCTCCTCGTTGTGGGCGGCGATGATGAGCGACACGCTCGGCTGGATGTCGGCTCGCAGGGGCGGGTTGGGACGGATGCGCGCGAGGATGGCCAGCAGCGCTGGATATCCCGCGTATGTGTAGGCGACCAGGGCGGCAAGCACCCACCAAACGACGGCCAGAATCATGCCCTTCCTCCGCTCTCGGCGCGGATGGCCTGCTCCTTGCGGGCGGCGCGCATCGCCACCACCTGCAGGGCCAGCAGCGCCCAGAACACCTCCGCCACTGAACTCACGCCCAGCAGCGTGTCGGCCTCAAAGATTTCGTGCACGATGCGGCTCACCCCCGCGCCCAGGATGCCCACCATCAGCGGGTAGGCCCACGCCACCCGCCGCGTCTGCCCGACGAACCGCAGGGACGACACCAGGAACAGGATCACGAACCAGAAGTACAGCACCACGCCCGGAAGCCCCTGCTCCACGGCCATGTTCAGCAGCAAGTTGTGCGGGTTGTCCACCGTCTTCCAGAAACTCAAGCCGTACTCTGGATAGGTCGCCGTCCACGTGTAGAACCCGATGCCCGTGAGCCAATGGTCGCGCGCGATTTGCACCGCCGTCTGCCAGATTTCCCATCGGCCCGACAGCGTAACGTCCAGCGAGTCGTAGAGGCGCAGGTAACGCGCCAGTGCGTCCTGCTGGTAAGTATACAGAATACCCGCCAGAGAAAGCAAGAGGATGAGAGCGAGCAGGATGAGAAAAACGCGGTTGCGGCGCAGCAGGAGCAACATCACCCCTGCGGCGGCGGCCACCCCCATCAGCGCGCCCCGCGACCCTGCCCACAGCATGACCAGCCCCATGAGGGCGAGAAGCCCCGCCAGGGCCGCCCGCCAGTACCACCGTATCTTCCCCAGCAGGAGCATAGCCAGCGCGATGGGGAACATGGTGCCCAGGTATCCGCCCAGCGCGTTGGGGTTGTTCAACACCGAAAACAGCCGCCGCCCGATGATCTCGTAGTACGTGATGATCTTCTGGCGGATGTACGCCGACCCGAACAGGCCGTAGCCGAACTGCTTTTGCAGGATGCCGTACACGGTTACAAACGCGGCCACAACCAGCATCGCGTAGATGAGCCGCACCACCGTTCGGCTGCCTTCCACGCGGTTGACGATGAGGGCGAAGAACCCGAAGATGAGCGCAGACTGCACCACGCTCCGCGCGCTGCCCAGGGGATCGCGGGACAACATGGTGGACAGCGTGGCCGACGCGAGGAACGCCAGGATGAACAGGTCGTAGGGCGAGCGCCGCCACCGCGCATCGTGGCGGACGCAGCGGCGGGCGACCTCCACGCCCAGCAGCACCGCCATCACCGCCAATTTGATGACCTTGCTCTGCATCAGCGACAGGGGGCCGATGGTCTCCACCGGCAGCAGGAGAATGAGGCCGTAGATGACCAGGCGGGGCCGCACCAGGGCGAGCGTCAGCACCACAAGCCCGCCCAGTACGGCGACGAACGCCTCCAAGTTCGTCCCGTTGCGCGAGGCCAGGAGCGCCGCCGCCCCGGCCACCAGGCCCAGCACGGCCAGGCCCGCAAGCGGTAACGCACTCCGCAGCGTGGCCCGCGTTTCGCCGCTGCGCGCCTGCGCCGTCATGCCTGCGCCTCCTCGCCGGCGGGGTGCAGCCGCCGCTTCAGCAGCCGACCCAGGGCCAGCGCCGCCGTGCCCACGTCCTCCACCCGCAGCAGCGCCAGCGCGACCACGTACACCGCCCCGCACGCCGCGACGAGCGCCAACACCTGCACCCACGCGGCGGCCCAGATGCCCGTCGCCTGCGCCAGGCGGCCCACCACGAGATACGCCGCCGCGCCCCCTGCCAGCGCCGCAGCCAGCACCTTGCCCACGTCGCGGTAGACGGCGGCATCGCGGAAGCAGCGCACGTCGTGGCGCAGCGCGTACGCCACGATGAGCACCTCCAGCGTGGCCGCGATGGATGTCCCCAGCGGCATGGCAATGAAGCCGAGCGCGGGCATCAGCGCCGCCTTGAGGGCGATATTGATGACGATGGCGATGGCGGAGACGCCCAGTGCCGTCTTGTACCGCTGGAAGGCGAACAGCACTCGGTAGAAGACCATGCTCAACGCCGATGCGAATAGGCCGATGAGTTGATAGTTCATGGCCACCGTGGTCAGCGCCGTGTCCTCGGGCAGGAACGCCCCGCGCTCAAACAGCAGCCGTACCAGCGGCTGGCCCGCCGCCATGAGTCCCAGTTGCACCGGCAGGATGATCAGCGCCGTCAGCCGTATGGCAAAACGAATCAGCCGATCCAGTTCGTCGTGGTGATTCACCGAGGCCATCTCGGCGAGGTAGGGGAAGATCACCACCCCCAGCGCCGCGATGGTAACACCCGAAAACGCCTTGATCACCTTGTCGGCGTAACTGAGGATGGCGATGGTCCCCTGCGGGAGCATGGACGCCAAAAAACGGTCCACGATGAGGTACAGGTACAGGTTCGCCTGGACGGGGATCATGATGAGGCTTGCGCCCACCAGTGCCCGCACCTGGGGGGAACGGGCATCGCGCCACGACCAGAAGGGCATGCGTGCGCGAACCCACGACGGGATCAGAATCGCCGCCTGCAGGATGGCCCCAACGAGCACGCCGCTCGCCGCCGCGTGAATGCCGTACCGCGCCGCGAAGGCGACCAGGGCAACCACGCCCGCCAGGTTGAAGATGACTTTCGCCAGCGCGGGCAGGACAAATCGCTTGAGGGAGAAAAGCCACGAGCACGCAACCCACGCCAGCGAAAGCAGCAGGACGATGGGGGCCATCAAGCCGAACAGTTCCGCGGCCAGGTGTGCCGTCGGCGCGTCAAAGCCGGGCGCTTGCAGGCGGATGATGGCGGGCGCGCCGAGCCACATGACCGCCGTGAGCGCCCCCAGCGACAGCACCAGTACCGTGTTGGTGCCCGCCAGCAGCCGCTTCCCGTCCTCGGTATCGGGCCGCGCCCGTTCCAGCGCAGGCACGAGCACCAGCGGCAGCACCGTGGTCATGACGGTGTACAGCACCAGGGGAAGCGCGTAGGCCACTAGGTAAGCGTCGGCCTCCATGCCCGTGCCGAAGTAGTTGGCGATCAGCACCTCGCGGAGGAACGCGACGCCGATGGCCACCGCGTTGAAGATCATCTGTATAAGCGATGCTTTGAGGATGCCTCGCTTCGTCAAGCAGCCCCCTGTCCGCTTCCCCGTCGGGGCCGGAGCGCTTCGGCCACCAGCGCCGCCAGAACCCCAAGAATCACGCCGCCCACCAGCGCAAGTGCCATCACCAACGCGGGCTTCGGCCAGGCCGGCTCCGACGGCAACGCCGCCTGCCCCACCACCTTCACCTCGGGCTCCTCCAGCGCGGCCTGCACCTTCTCCTCATCCAACTTGCGCGACACCGACTCGTAGGTATCCCTCGCTACGTCCCGCGCCAGCAACAGGCGGTCGTACTCGTTGCGCTGCGTTTCCAACTGCTGCTGGATGGCCGAGATTTGCGCCGGCAATGCCTCGGCTTCCCGCGCCATTTCCTGCTTGCGCGTGTCCAGCGCCGTCGCGAACTGCCCCAGATACGCCTCCAGTTCGGATGCGGTCATCGCCGTG
Source organism: Chloroflexota bacterium (assembly GCA_014874485.1). Classification (GTDB taxonomy): domain Bacteria; phylum Chloroflexota; class Anaerolineae; order DTLA01; family DTLA01; genus DTLA01. The sequence goes on along the minus strand of JADBJK010000074.1, from coordinate 31,168 downwards.
AGCGCGTCGCCGGACACGCTGAACTGCAATTGCGTAGACATGCTCATTTGCGGGCTGACGGCGAGCGCCTCCATCACCAGCGCCTGGAACTGGCCGGCCACCGACGGCTTGTCCGCGGGCTGCACCTTGAGCCGCACTTGGAGCGAGCGGGCGTCCCCCGCCAGCATGCCCAGCCGGTCGGCCAACGCCAGCCGGTCGGCCAGCGCCGTGGACGCCGCGTCCAGTTGCTTTTCCAGCGCGGTGATTTGGCTGCGGGCCTGGAACTCCGACAGGGCCTGCTCCGCTTGCAGCAGGGCGTCGTGCGCCGTGCTCACTTGCTCCTCCAGCGCCTTGATGTTCGGCGCCGCGGAACTGAACAGCGCGTTCAGTTGCTCGGTGTACAGTTGCGCCCATGCATTGGCGAGCGCCGCCGCGTGTTCGGGGGTGGAATTCTTCCCCGTGAATTGGATGACCCCGCTGTCGGCCTTGATGGCGATTTGCTCCTCCAAATCCGCCAGGCTCATACGCCACCCCAACTCTTGAAGGACGCGCGTTTCCAGAGACTCGTTGGTGGCCAGGGCGGTGTACGCGTTTGCGGCGATGACGCCCAGAGGCAAGGTTCCGCCGCTGGCAACGTACGCGGACCGCAGCCGCTCGTCAAAATCCAGCATGTAGCGCGGCTTGGTAACGGCAACGGTGGCTGTGGCCTGGTATTCAGGGGGCCACAGGAGCGCGAGCAACCCGCCTGCGATTACGGCCACCACGGTAACGATGGCGATGATGCGCCAGTGGCGGGCCATCGCCAGGAAGAAGGCGCGAAGGTCCAGTTCTTCGTCCATCGGCATATCCTTTCTGTGTTGGTTCAGACAAGGCAGGCAGGGAGCGCCGGGTGCGCCCCGAACCAACTCCCTGCGCGCGCTAGTTTAGCCAAGAGGCCCGTTGGTGTCAATCGCCCGACATCACGGCAGCGCCAGAACAATGATGTCATCCTTCAGTCTTCGCCCGAACGGGTCAAACGTCAGCAACCGCTCCTGCGTGTCGGGGTCGTACACCCCCAGGTGCAGCCGATACGTGCGCGACGCCGCGTCGCCGGGCACACTGATGACGACTTCATCCTCAACAATCTCCCCAACGTCCCAGAGGCTTGTTGGGTACGCACCGTCGCGCGGCTGACGGTCCACCTGCCAAACGGTGTGGCCGCTCGCGTCCACCACGTGGATAAACGCCACGTAGTCCTTGTCCATCCGCGCCAGCGCCTGCCACGTGAGGCGTAGCGAGACGGTATGGGTGGCGGAATTCACCTGCGCCTGGCGGGCGACTAGGGCGATCTTCTCGCCCAGCACGTACTCGGCCCCGGACTGGGTTGCGTGAATGGTCATGCCCGCAACCATCTTGAACGGCCGCAGGCGGAATTGCAGGCCCAGGAATTGCCCCTGTGGGTCTGTGGCGGCCAGCGGGGTATCGCTCTCGGCGTCCACTACCGTGAGCGCCGCGATGCCCATCCCTGGCGAGGGCATGTCGTCGGGAATGCGGATGCGGTAGGTGTCGCGGAAGACCTGCCCAGGCTCCCACAGCGAGGTGGCGTAGTTCCCCCAGCCTGGATACAGTTCCGACGTGGCGTGCGCTTGGCGGTCGGCGTCCAGAATCTGCCAGCGCAGGGTGTAGTTGCGCTCCATCTTGACCAGGGCGCGCCAGTACACGCGAATCTCCAGCACGTCGCCGGGCGCGTACCGCCCCTGGTTGCCGTACTCGTACCCCAGCAGTTCCATCTGCTCGCCGAAGCGCACGTACACGGGATTGGGCAGGTCAGCGAGCCGTTCAAGGGGGATGAGCGGCGGCGGGGCATACACTGGCGCGATGTAGAGGAGCGGCACGGCGAGGGCCACAATCCCAAGCGCGCCCCCTGCAATGGGCGGCAGGCGCTGTTTCCAGGCCGAGGGTAGCCAGTGTCCGATTCCCGCCGCTACGAATATCGCCAGCGGGGGCAGAATGGCAAGGATCGTCCGCCCCCGCAGGAGTTCCGTGCCCTTGTACAGGAGCAGATACACCGGCGGAGCCATGACGCAGGCGATGGTCAGCGCGAGCCAGCCCACGTGCCGCACCTTCGGTTCCGCGCGCCGCACCAGCCACGCGACTGCACCGATGCTGCCCAGCACGAGCAGCGCAGCGAGCACGGCGTACACCCACCACGCCGCAGGCACATTCCCCCAGCCGAAGGACGCCGTAAAGGTCAGGAAGCCGTACCGGAGCGCCCCCCAGACATCCACGGGTTTGAGTCGGATGGCCAGGTCGGCGGGGTCGGTCCAGATGAGGCCCAGCGACTTGAGCACGTGCTGGTAGCGCTGGACGGGCGAGCCGAGCGCCGCCAGGTTGCGGATGTACCACCACGCGCCCGCGCCCAGGCCCACGAGGATCGCCGCCCCCGTGGATGCCCAGAAGCGCACCGCGAACTCCCGCTTCCGTATGGCCTTGATTCCCAGCGCCAGGATCACCAGGGGGAACAGCGCCACCAGCCCCAGCGCCGTCAGTTTGGACAGCATGGCCGCGCCGAGCGCCAGGGCCAATTCCAGCACGCGGACGGCGCGCGGGGGCCATGAATCCATCACCTTCACCAGGGCCAGCAAGACCCACGCGGCGCAGGACACGACGAGCACGTCGTTGGTAATCACGCTGCCGATGAATAGCAGTTGCGGCCAGAAGGCGACAATGGCCGCCGCGGTCAAGGCCAGCCAGCGGCAGCCGTCGGACACGAACGCGGCGATGCGGTAGGTCAGCCAGACGGTGAGGGTGGCCAGCAGCACGGATACCAGCCGCGCCAGGTGGGCCGACAGCACCCACCCGCGGTAGGGGAACGCCTCTTCAGGCGTGTGGATGGCCATGTTCAGCCCGCCGATGCCGGTGCCGGTGCGCGCGTAAGGGTTCACCGCGGGCGGTGTCCAGTCGCGGGCGTCCACGACGGAGACCGCGAGCGCGCCCAGAATGTAGTACAGCGGCGGCTGCTGCGACTCGTCAAACTCCACGCCCAGCGACTGGCCCGGCGTAGGCAGCCGCTTCTCCTGGGCGATGTAGTGCACGACGGCGTAGTGCCCCCACTCGTCCGGGGCTTCCCACAGGGGCACGGCGACGCTGTACAGCACCCCCAGCGCGAACCGAATCGCCAGAAGTGTCAGGAGCGCCCTATCGGCGTGCCGTAGCCGCTCTCGGCAGCGTTGCAGGAATCGCCGGAACATCATACCGCCAGCCTGGATGGAGTGGCCACATTATAATCCCGCGTTCCGTGCGCGGCAAAGCCCCCGAATGTGCGGGCGACCTGGCGGGTCCTCACGCGCGATTGCGTCGCTCCGCTCGCCATGCCGCAAGCCCAAGGTGCTTCGGAGTGCGCGGGACGTGCATCGGCATGTGCCTCGTTTGACGGGCTGCGTCCATCCGCTTACAATAATTCTGTCAGCGTTGATTTTCATATCTTCGGCGGAGTGAACCTGCCGCAGCGCGGGCGCGTATTGGGCATAGAACCGCGTCGGGCCGCATGGAACGGAACCCCGTGCGCGTCTCTATCGTCTAGTGGGTGGCCACAGGGAAGATTGCCTGTTGTCATTGCGAGCGAAGCGAAGCAATCTCACGCTCTGGGGATTGCTTCGGGGCTTCGCCCCTCGCAATGACAAAGTCTGCCCGTCATTGCGAGCGAAGCGAAGCATCTCGGTTGACGAACCTCAGTAGGGACAATTCATGAATTGTCCCTACGGGCGCTGGGCGCCCTCGCAATGACAGACTATGAAGAATCCCTGTGGTAAAGTAGTAGTGGGTGCGCGGCGCGGGCCGCCACCAGGGGGATACGGTGAGATCACGGCTGAGGCTGAAAGAAGGCTGGAGCACCTACTTCCTGCTCCTGATCATCCACGTTCTGGCCGTCTGGGCGCTGAGCGCGGCGGAATGGGCCGACGGCCTCGGCCTGCTCATCTGGGTCGTCTTCGTCGCGGTAACCCTCGGCGTCATCCTCGCCAAGCAGCGGTGGCTCCCCGGCATCGTCTCGCACATCCTCGCCACCCTCGTCGGCCTGGCCTGGACCGTGTTCCTCGTGAGCAACGTGCTCCCGGGAGCGCTGTCCGTGAAGGAGCGTATGTTGGCGCTGGTGTACCGATTCACCGCGTGGCTGTCGGTGGCGCTGGGCGAGGGGGTCAGCGGCGACGGCGTGATCTTCGTGCTGCAACTGGGCGTTCTCCTGTGGCTGGCCGCCTACCTGGGGACCTGGTTCACGTTCCGGCGGCAGACGGTGTGGGCGGCCATCATTCCCGTGGGCCTCATCATCCTCATCAACTCGCTGTATGCGCCCAGCGGCGTGGGCATCTACTTCGTCCTGTACCTGTTCTGCGCGCTCCTGCTCATCGTGCGGGTGCATGTCCTGGCCGAGCAAACGCGCTGGCAAGAGCACCGCATCGCCTTCTCGCCCGACATCGCCTGGGATTTTCTCCGCGATGGCGTCATCCTGTCGCTAGTTATCGTTCTGTCGGCGCTGTTCCTGCCCAACGCGCTGGCCAGCCCGCGCTGGAGCGACATCTGGGACCATTTTTCGCGCCCGTGGCAGCGGGTGCAGGACGAGTGGGCGCGGCTCTACTCCAGCCTGCGGTCGCAGCAGGCGCAGGAGGGCGTCTCGTTCGGGCGGGCGCTGGCGCTGGGCGGGCCGGTGCGGCTCAGCGACACGCCGTTCATGGTGGTGCAAGCGCCGCGGCCCCTGTACTGGCGCGCTGCCATGTACGACGAGTACACCGGGCGCGGGTGGATCAATTCGGACCGCGCCTCGGCCACCTGGCCCGCGGGCGAGTACTGGCCCGTGCCGGTCTTTGACGCTGCCCAGGACATCACCCAGACGGTGAAGCCGCTCCAGTCGGGCGAGTTCCGCGTGTACGCGGCGGGCCAGCCCATCTGGGCCGACATCCCCGTGGCAGCCGATGTAACGTACATCGGCATGAGCCGCGGCGGCGTGATGGTCTCTGGCCTGGCGGAGCCTTCCAGCGTCCGCGCGCTGCGTCCCATCTCGCCGAACGCGGGGTACACGGTCGTGTCCTCGGTACCGACGGTCAGCGCGGCACGGCTTCGCGCAGCAGGCACCAACTACCCGGCGTGGGTGCTGGAGCGATACCTGGCCCTGCCGGCAAGTCTGCCCTCGCGCGTGGTGGACCTGGCTCGCCAAATCACCGCGGACGCGACGACTCCCTACGACGCGTGCGCGGCGATAGAGTCCTACCTGCGGCGCGAGTACAAGTACAACCAGTCGGTGGACCCCCCGCCGCCTGGCGTGGACGCGGTGGATCACTTCCTGTTCGTGAGCAAGAGCGGCTACTGCGACTATTACGCATCGGCCATGGTGGTGATGCTCCGCGCCATCGGGATACCCGCCCGAATCGCCGCGGGGTACACCAGCGGCAACTGGGACGCCAACCGCCGGGGCTACGTCGTGCTGTATTCCGATGCCCACTCCTGGCCCGAGGTCTTCTTCCCCAACTACGGGTGGATCGTCTTTGAGCCGACGGCCTCGGAGCCGCTCATCGCCCGCCCGACGGATGAGGCACAAGGGTTGATCGGCGGCGGGGTCATTCCGCCGCTGTTGCGCGAGGACGAGGAGGAGACAAAGTTCGGCGCGGACGAGTTGGCCGGCACCGGCCAGCCCGAAGCCACACCCACCGCCCCACAGCCCCCGTTCCTGAGCGGGTGGCGAGCCGTGGGCGTGGGTGCGGGCGCGCTGGCGCTTCTCGTTGGCCTGGGCGTCGCCCTTTGGTGGGCCGTGCGCCTGCGACGGATGAGGCCGGCCGAGCGGCTCTACGCGCGCCTGGTGTGGGTGGCGCGGCTGGCAGGCGTGCGGAGAGGCGACAGCGAAACCCCCCGCGAGTTCGCCACGCGCCTGGCACGCACCGTCGGCGGGTGCGATGCCGAGACGGCGCTCTTCGCCAACCTGTACTACCGCGAGCGCTTCAGCGCCCACAGGGACGCCGCGATGGACACGGAAGCCATCCGCCGCGCATGGGCGACGGTTCGGCGTCAAATCGTCGTGTATCAGTGGAAGCGGCTGCGCACCACGCTGACGCCGAAGCCGCGCCCGCGCGTAACCCGCGTGCCCATCGGACGATTATAGCGCGATTCCAAGCCGTTTTCACTCATAGATAGCCGCGCGGATGGACTGGGCCAGCGCGCCGAACTCCGGCGTGCCCATCACCGACAGGTCGCGCGGGCGCGGCAGGGGGATGCGCGTCTCCGAGCATATCTGCCCCGGCCTGGGCGTCATCACCAGCACGCGGTCGCCCAGGAACACCGCCTCGTGGATGTTGTGCGTTACCATGATGACGGTCTTGCGCCGCGCCTGCCAGATGCGCTGCAACTCCAGGTTCATCCGCTCGCGGGTCAGCGCATCCAGTGCACCGAACGGCTCGTCCAGCAGCAGAATCTTGGGGTCGTAGACCAGCGCGCGGGCGATGGCCACCCGTTGCTGCATCCCGCCCGAAAGTTCGCGCGGACGGGCGCCCTCAAACCCGCGCAGGCCCACCAACTCCAGCACCCCACGGGCGGCGTCTTCGGCCTCCCGCAGGGGCACGCCCTGAATCTCCAGCGGCAGGGTTACGTTGCGCAGCACCGTGCGCCAGGGCATGAGATTGCCGTTCTGGAACACGAGGCCGATGTCGCGCACAGGCCCGCGGATTTCGGTGCCGTTGGTGCGCACGACCCCGGACGTGGGCTCCAGAAGCCCGGCAAACAGGTGCAGGAGCGTGGTCTTGCCGCATCCCGAAGGCCCCACGATGCAGACGAACTCGCCCTGGGCCGCCTGCATGTTCACCGCGGCCACGGCGGTAACCTCGCCCTGCGACGTGCAGTAGGTCTTGGTCAGGTCAATCGCTTCCAGGGCGGGGCGCGGAGCCGGATTCGCCAAAGATGTGCCCGGCTTGTCCATCCCTACTTCTTCGCACCCTCCACAAATCGGTTGGTGAACAGTTGGTTGACCGCCGGGGCCTCTTGAATCAACCCCACGGCCTTCATGAAGTCCACCGAAGCCTGCCAGGCCGCCGTGCTGCTCTCGCCCAGGCGGTCGCTCTTCCAGACCTCCACGCTCTTGTACAGCACCGCTTTCTGGAGCGGGATGTCGGTGCTCTTCATTTCGGGGATGAACTCCAGCGAGATTTCAAACGCCTCGTCGGGGTGGTCCAGGGTGTACTGCAGCCCTCGCAACGCCGCCCGCACCATGCCCTGCACCAGGTTCGGCTCCTTCTGAATGGTCTGCTCATTGGTGATGAACCCGTTGGACACCAGGTCTATGTAGTCGCTCACGGGGATGTCCACCACGGCATACCCGGCCTGGGCCAGTTGCACCGGCTCGTTCATCACGTAGCACACGGCCGCGTCCACCTGCTTCTCCAACAGCGCGGGGACCTGCGCGTAGCCGATGACCTGGAGCGTAACCGACTCAGGGCTGATGCCGGTGGCGTACAGGAGCGCCCGCCAGCCCACGTAACTGGCCCCGTAGGTGGCGGGGATGCCCACCGTCTTGCCGACCAGGTCCTGCGGCGTTCGGATTCCCGCGTCCGCCAGGGCGGCAACGGAGACCGGATAGCGGCGGTACCAGTTCATCACGTACACGACCGGCAGCCCCTGCGACCGGGCCAGGATGACCTGGTCTCCGCTGGCAACGGCGAACTTCAGTTCGTTCGTGCCCACCAGTTTCAGCAGGTCGGTCTCCCAGCCGTAGTCAAACTTCACCTGGATGCCTTCCTCGGCGAAGTATCCCTTCTTCACCGCCACGTACAGCGGCGCGAACTGCACGTTGGGGATGTAGCCCATCGCCAGGGTGATCTCCTGGGTAGGGCGGGGAGTCGGCCTACACCCCGCCACGATGAGCGAAGCGAGAAGCACCATCAAAACCAACGCCAACCGCAATGCCTTCATGTTGTCCTCCTCCAGAGTTAGGTTACCGATATCGCAGCAGCGCAGCCTCAATCAGCGAGAGCACGCCGTAGAGTGCCAGCGCGATGACCACCAGCGTGAACAGCGCAACGAACAGCAGGGGCGTGTCGAACAGCCCCCGCGCCAGGTTGATGAGGAACCCCAGCCCTCGGTCCGCGCCGACGAACTCGCCTACGACGGCCCCGATGACCGACAGCGTGGCGCCGATTTTCAGCCCGCCGAACAGCACGGGCAGCGCGGCGGGCACCTCCAGCATGCGGAACGTCTGCCAGCGCGACGCGCCCAGCGAGCGCATCAGTTCGCGCAGGTTGCGATCCACCGAGCGGATGCCCACGGCCGTGTTGATGAGCACGGGGAGAAACAGGGTGAGGGCGCAGACTAGAATCTTGGACAAACTGCCGAAGCCGAACCAGATAACCAGGAGCGGCGCCAGCGCCACGATGGGCACGGCCTGGGCCGCCACGATGTACGGCGACAGGATGCGGTCCAGCGTGGGCGACTTGGCGATGACGTATCCGAGCAGCGTCGCGGTGCTCACGCCGAGCAGAAGCCCCGCGAAGATTTCAAACAGCGTGAGCGATGTGTGATACCACAGCGAGCCGTCGGCGACGGCTACCAGGAACCGCGCCCAGACGCGGCCCGGCCCGGGCAGGATGAACGGCGGATAGCGGAGCAGCGCGACCAGCCCGCCCCACAGGGCGATGAAGGCCAGCACGCCGGCCAGTGCACCACACGCGCGGCCGGCCAGCCTCCGCAGCCTCGCGGCGAGGCTCGGCCTGGCTTGAGGTTGACAGATTTCGGCCATACAAAAACCCCACAGGCTTGGGGCCAGCGGGGCAGGAATTCAACCGACAGGGCGCATGGAAAACTTCCTGGCATGCGCGCTGCCAATCGCGGAACCTTCTCCCTTCCGGACTATACCGTCGGCCCCGGCTTTTCACCGGATCTGCTTGCGCTCGCGGGCTTGGTCTCCACGACGAGACCTTACCGCCGATCGGGAATTGGCCTGACTTGCAGGCCGCACCCTGCCCCGAAGGCTCCTTGTGTATTCAACTTGCCCGCATTATACGCGGCGCGCGGGCGCTTGTCAAACGCGCGACGGGGCGCGCGTGCTAGCAATCTGACACGCACAGGGAGTCTTGGTGGGGTGTCATTGCGAGGGCGCGCGGTGCCCGTAGGGACAATTCATGAATTGTCCCTACTGAGGCGCGAAGCGCCGAAGAATCTCGTCAACCGAGATGCTTCGCTTCGCTCGGAATGACGTGAGAAGGCACGTGCGACGCACCTCGGAGGTGCGTCGCACGTGGGGATTGCTTCGCTTCGCTTGCAATGACAACGGGCAATTCGCTCCGTGGTCAAGTGTTAGGCGTGCGACCTTTCCCCGCCCACAAGGGCCTGCGGGGACTTGAACATCCAAATCCCGTCCCGCAGCGGGTACACCACGCCGCAGGCGTCGCAGCGCAGCCCTCCTGCCTCCGGCGTCGGAGCAGCCCCGCACGTGGGGCATCGGAACACGAGTCGCTCCGTCGGGGGTGTCGGCGAACCCGGCGCCCGCGCACGGATGAACACGCTGGGCGTCAACTGGAAGTAGCGCCCGGTCCACTGGAGCGCGGCGTCGGCGCGGGCCAATGCTCTCGCCGGCACCAGGCGCTTCAGCGGCTCCGCGCGGAAGTGGGAGACGGTCAACCGCCGCTCAATGGCGAACCCCCGGGCGCGGAGCAGGTCGTGCATCCAGCGCGGGTGAAAATCCCAGTGCAGGGGATGGTACTCCACCGGCTGGGGGTCAAAGGGATTCCAAGCCTGGCGGCGCAACACATAGCGGGCGATGGCCTTGAGATTGCGCTTGTTGGCGAACTCCAGGACGTAGATGCCGCCGGGGGCCAGGACGCGGGCGATTTCGTCCATCAGCGCGGGCAGGTCCTCGGCGTGGTGCAGCACGCGCACGCTCAAGACGGCGTCAAACGAGGCGTCGGCGAAGGGCATGTGGTACCAGTTGGCCGCCACGTACTGGAAGCCGTCGTCGCCCCAGGTGCGGCGGGCGTCGCGCAGTTGGTCGTCCGAGTAGTCCAGCAGGACCACCTCGCGGAAGTGGCGGTACTGGGAGACCAGCCTCCCGAACCCCGCGCCGATTTCCAGAACCCGCGCGCCCTGCGGGGGGATGAGCCGCTGGAGCGCGAACCGCTCGGCGCGGTCCTCGTATTCGCGGCCCTCGCCCCAGAAGTCGCGCTTGTATGTGCTCTCGCCATAGTCTATGATCCTCGGCTCGCCCTTGCCCTCCAAGTCGCCCTCCCACTGTCATTGCGAGCGAAGCGACGCAATCCCACGTGCGAAGGACCTCGGAGGTGCGTCGCACGTGCCTTCTCACGTCATTCCGAGCGAAGCGAAGCATCTCGGTTGACGAGATTCTTCGGCGCTGCGCGCCTCAGTAGGGACAATTCATGAATTGTCCCTACGGGCACTTCGTGCCCTCGCAATGGCAATTGACACCAAACTCCAGAGCCGAAACTCCGATGTTTCACGTGAAACATTGAAGCAGGCCGCGCCGCGCTACCCCCGCGCAAGGCAGACGGCAAGCCTCGCGCCGACCTCGGCGTTGCGGGCCAGCAGCGCCAGATTCGCCCCCAGCGACCGCCCCTCGGTAATCTGGGCCACCCGCGCCAGCAGGTGTGGCGTGATGGCCTTCCCGCGCACGCCTTCCCGCTCGGCTTCGGCCAGCGCCCGCGCGATGGCCTCCTCCACGAGGGCATCGGGCAGCGCCGCGTCGTCGGGCACAGGTACGCCCACCAGCACCGCCGTTGGCAGGCCGGCCTCCCAGTGGGCGCGGGCGAAGGCACACAGCGCCTCCGGCGTGTCCACGCGGATGTCCACCGGCAGGCCACTGTCGCGGCAGTAGAACGCCGGGAACCGGTCGGTCTGGTACCCCACAACAGGCACCCCGTAGGTCTCCAGCCACTCCAGCGTGAGCGGCAGGTCCAGGATGCTCTTCGCCCCCGAACACACGACGGCCATCGGAATCCGGGCGAGCGCGGGCAAATCGGCCGAGACGTCAAAGGGCTGCCCGCGGTGCACCCCGCCGATGCCGCCTGTGGCGAAGACGCGAATCCCGGCCCCGTGCGCCAGGTGCATGGTCGCGGCCACGGTCGTGCCGCCGTCCTCGCCCCCCACGGCGCACGCCGCCAGATCTCGCAGGCTCACCTTGCGCGGGCGAGGGCTTTCGGCCAGGCGCACGAGTTCGTCGTCGCGCAGGCCCACGCACGGCTTGCCCCCGAGCACCGCCACCGTCGCGGGGATAGCACCGTGCTCGCGGACGACGCGCTCCAGGTGGCGGGCAGTCTCCAGGTTCTGGGGGCGCGGCAGGCCGTGGGTGATGACGGCGGACTCCAGCGCCACGACAGGCTTGCCCGCTCGGAGAGCCGCCTGTACTTCAGGGGACACTTGAATATTCATACAACGAGCCTTTCATACAGGATGTCCACGCTCAGGTCGGGGCAGACCGACTCCTTGCACTGGATGGTGGCGGCGGCCGCGGCCAACCCCAGACGCACCGCGTCGTCCACGTCCATCTCGTTGAGCAGGCCGAAGATGACGGCGGCCGTCAGCGCGTCGCCCGCGCCGGTCAGGTCCACGATGTCGCACGGCACGGCGGGCAGGGTCCCGCTGGCCTCGCTGGTGGCGTAGCACAGCCCCTTCTCGGCCAGCGTAACGATGGCCAGACGCACGCCCATGGACACCAACGCCTTGGCCGCCCGCAGCGCCTTGCTCTTGTTGGTAACAGGCAGGCCGGTGAGCACCTCGGCTTCGGCAGCGTTGGGCGTGATCATGTACAGTTCGCTCAAGTAGGGCTTCAGGCGCGGCGCAAGGCCGGTGGTTGTGGGGTCGGCGCACACGCGAATCTTGTGCTTGCGCGCCAGGGCGAACAGCGACCGCAGCGCGCGCGGCGACAGGTTGGCATCCACAGCAACCAGCGCCGCCTCGGCGATGATGCGGCGGTTGTAGTACAGGTACTGGGGCGTGATGAGGGACAGGATGTCCATGTCGTGGATGGAGTAGGCCGGCTCGCCCCGCTCGTCGTAGATGGTCATGTAGGCGGCGGTGTGGAACTCGTCGGTAATGATGACGCGGTCCACGTTGATGCCGCTCTCCTGGGCCTGGGTCAGGATGCGCCTGCCCGACCCATCCTTGCCGACGGCGGTGAGGAGCGTCGTGGGCACGCCCAGCCGCGCCAGGTTCTCGGCGATGTTCCGCGCCGACCCGCCCACGCTGATGCGGATGTCGCCCTCGCAGGACGTGCCCGGCTTCAGCCCTTTGTCGGGCCTGCCCTTGGTGTCCATTGCCGCCGCGCCCACCACAACCACCGGTGGATACTCATCCATGTCGCTCCCTCCCTTCGCCGCTCATCGGCCGCTGCCCAAGGATAACCGACTTCACCCCGCTAGTCAAACGGACGCGGCGGCCGATTCTCAGTAAAGTATCCACAAATCTCCACGAATAAACACGAATAAACTTTTATATTCATCCTCATTTGCAGTTTCGGAGACGTTTCGCTTGTGCGACGCACCTGCGAGGTCAGCCGAATCCCCTCGCACGCGGGAGGAACGGATGGGGGATGAGGAGGACAGATCGCGCCACGCCGGAATGACAGAGACCAACAAACCCTGTATACGAATCCTGACGCGGCGGCTTTGCCCCGCCGATGGTCCTACGCTATAATGGCATCACGGTACCGAATCCCGCCACAAGGAGGCAGGACATGTCCGCTGGCAAGATTATCGGCTACATCTTCGCCGGAATCGCCATCCTGTTCGGCGTGCTGTTCCTCATCGCCGCGTTTGACGGCAGGCCCGTCGCCCAGGCCATCAGCAACTTCATCATCGCGGCGGTCCTCATCGGCATCGGCGTGGTCATCATCATCGCCATCAAGATGCGTGAACCGAAGCCGAAACAGGAGATCATCCAGAAGATTGACGTGTCCGGCGACATCGCCATGGAGCGCCTGAAATGCAAGAACTGCGGCGCGCTTCTGGACAAGGACAGCATCAAACTGGCCGAGGGCGCTATCATCATCTCGTGCCCCTATTGCGGCACAACGTACCAAATGGTGGAAGAACCGAAGTGGTAGCCGACCCTGTCGGCTGAGTCTGGAGGTTGGCCCCATGCGAACTGGCCCGAAATGGATATTGCGAGCCGCGCTCGTCATCTTGGCGGTGGTCCTCATCGCGGCCCCTGCCGCCGCGCAGGACTACCGCTTCCAGGTGAACGAGCGCCTCGTCCATGTGTACATCAACGACGACGGCTCCATCTGGATTGACTACACCATCACCTTCACCGCCGACCCGGGGTCGCACCCCATAGACATCGTGGACATCGGCCTGCCCAACTACGACTACAACCTGGCCGAGGTCAAGGCCGATGTGGGTGGCGTGGAGATCAAGGACATCCGCCATTCGGAGTATGTGAAGCCCGGCGTGGAAATCCACATGGGCAAGTTCACCATCCCACCCGGCGGCACGGGCACGCTCCACGTCCTGGCGCGGGTGCGGAACATGGTCTTCCAGGACACCTCGGACCCCGACTACGCCAGCATGGAGTTCACCCCCCAATGGTACGACAGCGCCAACGCCCACGGGACCATGCACCTGGAAATCGTGGTGCACTTCCCGGAGGGCGTAACCAGCGAGGAATCCCGCTATCACGACACCAAGTTTACCGACGCCGCCATCGTGGACAACCGGGTAACCTACGCCTGGATATATCCCGACGCCTCGCCCAGCCAACCGTACAAGGTGGGGGTCTCCTTCCCCAAGAAGTACCTCAAGAGCGGGGTTGAACTGAAGGTAACGCCCGAACCGCTGCCCCCGGCCGCCGGCGGGACCAGCATCACCGACATCCTGTGCAGCGGGCCGATGTGCGTCATCCTGGGCGTCTTGGCAATGATCGCCTTCGTGGCCATCAGCATCCGCAGGGGCAACGTCCGCAAGATGAAGTACCTGCCGCCGACGGTGGGCGTGGAGGGCGCGGGCGTGAAACGTGGCCTGACCGCGGTGGAGGCGGCCCTCCTCCTGGAAGCGCCCCTGAACCGCGTCCTGACCATGATCCTGTTCGGCCTGCTGAAGAAGGGCGCGGTTACCGTGCTGTCCGACAATCCGCTGCGCTTGCAGGCCAACGTACCCGCCCCCGAGGACCTGCGCGACTACGAAAAGGAGTTCCTCGCGTCCATCGTGGACAACCAACTGGACGAGAAGAAACTCCGGCAGATGATGGTCGGCCTGGTCAAGGCGGTGAACGAGAAGATGAAGGGGTTCAGCCGCAAGGACTCCGTGGCCTACTACAAGGACCTGGTCAGCCGGGCCTGGCAGCAGGTGGAAGCCGCCGAGACGCCGGAGGTGAAGGCGCAGCGGCTGGACGAGGGGCTGGAGTGGACCATGCTGGACGAGGACTGGAACAAGAAGGTGGGGCGCACCTTCGGCGACGAGCCGGTGCTCCTGCCGCGGTGGTGGGGCTACTACCGCCCGTGGGCCACCAGCACGAGCACCGCGTCGGGTGGCACGCAGACCACATCCGCCCCCCGCACATCCACGGGCGACGCGGGCCGCACCCCGACCATGCCCACGCTCCCCGGCGCGGCCTTCGCCAACACCATCGTGTCGGGCGTGGAGAGCCTGTCCAACCGCGTCGTGTCCAGCGTGGAGCGGTTCACGGGCAGCATCTCGTCGGTAACCAACCCGCCGCCCCCGCCGCCCAGCACCAGCAGCAGCGGGCGCTGGAGAAGTGGCGGTGGCGGTGGGGGTTGCGCATGCGCGTGTGCATGCGCCTGCGCGGGCTGCGCGTGCGCGTGCGCGGGAGGAGGTCGGTAGCATGGGCATCGTAGATAGAATCCGCGATTGGTTCACGCCACAGAAGCCGCTCCAGAGGGGCATCTACCATTATCGGTCGCCCGCGGGCCAGGAGGAGCGGTTCCGCCTGCACCTGCGCGTGGAGGAGGACGGGCGCGGCATCCTGATCATCAACGCCGCCAAGGTGCTGCACCTCAACCAGACCGCCACCGAGTACGCCCGCCTCATCCTGCAGGACAAGTCCCCCGAAGAGGCCGTCCGCGAGATCACGCGCCGCTACCGGGTCAGCAAGGAGCAGGCCCGCAAGGACTACGAGAGCCTGCGGGATACGATCCTGACCATGACCCGCACCGATGACGTGTGCCCCATCACGTACCTGGACGTGGAGCGGATTGACCCGTTCAAGACGCCGGTTTCGGCCCCGTACCGCATGGACCTGGCGCTGACGTACCGGTGCAACGACGACTGCCCCCACTGCTACGTGGCCCGCGACCGCAACTTCCCCGAAATGCCCACCGAATCGTGGAAGCGGGTCATTGACCGCCTGTGGGACATCGGCGTGCCCCACGTAACCTTCACCGGCGGCGAGGCCACCCTGCGCAGCGACCTGCCGGAACTCATCCAGTACGCCGAGGACGTGGGCCTGGTAACCGGCCTGCTCACCAACGGGCGCAAACTGGCGGACAAGGCGTACCTGCAGCGCCTGCTGGACGCCGGCCTGGACCACATCCAGATCACGCTGGAATCCCACGACGAGGCGATCCACAACAAGATGGTGGGCTGCTCTGGCGCGTGGGCCGAGACGGTGGCAGGCATCGCCAACGCCGTCGCCGCCGATGTGTACGTCATCACCAACACCACCCTCACCCACGACAACGTCCCCACCATTGGGGACACGATAGACTTCCTGGCCGAACTGGGCATCCGCACCTTCGCGTGCAACGGGATGATCTACTCGGGCAAGGGGAAGGTGGTGGGCACGGGGTTCACCGAGGCCGAGTTGCAGGACATCGTCCTGCGCGTGAAGGACGCCGCGGCGCGCAACGGCATGCGCCTCATCTGGTACACGCCCACCCAATACTGCGAACTGGACCCCATCAAACTGGAACTGGGCATCAAGACGTGCACCGCCGCCGAGTTCAACATGTGCGTGGAGCCCAACGGCGACGTCATCCCGTGCCAGAGTTACTACAAGTCCCTGGGCAACATCCTCACCGACGACTGGGACTCCATCTGGAACCACGAGACGGCCCGCTGCCTGCGCGACCGCACGTGGATTCAGGAGAAGTGCAAGGATTGCCCAGAACTGGATCTGTGCGGCGGGGGCTGCCCCCTGTACGTGGAGGAGCACGCCTACCGCTGCCTGGACACCCAGTCCAACGCGGTGTAGGGACGCCTACAACCCGACGCCGAACGACTCCTCATCTACTGACTGGTGGCCGTTGCGATGATGGTGTTGCCGCAACGGCCGCCGCGCTTTTTTGACGCACGGCCGCGCCCGCGCTAGACTAGCGCAACTTCGCACGAGGAGCGCGTATGGGCAGTCGGCTGGAGGAGTTTCGGCAATTCCGCGAGCGCATGAACAAGCGCATCCTGGAGGAGGACAACCTCGTCATCAAGCGGTTCTTCGCCCTGGACACGCAGACGTACCACGAGGGCGCGCTGGACACCAAGACCAAAGAGATGTTGGGGCTGGTGGCATCCATGGTGCTGCGGTGCGACGACTGCATCGCTTATCACATCATCCGCTGCGTGGGCGAAGGCGTTACCCGCGAGGAACTGTTTGAGGTCTTCTCGGTGGCGCTGGTCGTGGGCGGGTCCATCGTAATCCCGCACCTGCGCCGCGCCGTCGCGCTGCTGGATGAACTCCAGGCGGCGGGGTAGTCGGCCGAGGCGAATCGGGGGCTGCCAACCCGCGCGGCCCGTGGGTCATGGCCCCGCGTCCACGAACCACGCCATCACGTAATCGTCGTCGTATTGGCCACGGCGCTTGACCTGGCGGATGCGGTGACCTTCGTACACGAAACCGCACTTCTCGTACAGCCGCCGCGCCACCGCGTTGGACGCCCGCACGACCAGGGTGATCTTCTCAAACCCCACGGCCTTGGCCCATTCCTGGGCCGTCCGCATGAGGGCCAGCCCGACGCCGACGCCGCGGTAGTCCTTCCGGACGCCGATGCCCAGTTCGGCCACGTGATGGCAGAACTCGGCCTTGAGCCGGAATAGCGAAAGCCAGCCCACCAGCGCGCCCCTGTGCTCGGCCACCACGAACAGGCTGGGCGGCGTTACGCTTCGGATGAACGCCCGCTCATCTTCCGGCGTCTGGTTGAACGACGCGCGCACCATGAAGGCCTCCTCGGCGAAGACCTCGTCCAGAAGCCGGATGAGGGCGGCGGCGTCCGATTCGCGTGCGTGGCGGATCGTGAGGGTCTTGCCATCTTTCGTTGTGATCCGCTTCGGCAGCACCGGCAGTCCTCCGAGATGCAGCCTCTGGCCTGCGCCCTGGGCCGCCAAAGGGCACGGGCCGACGGCCGCGCTTGCTGTGAACCCTGCCCAAATGGTAGCCAGGCGGCGCACACCTGTCAATCTCTGCTCCGGTGCCATCTCCATTGTTGAACCGGCCGCATGCGCCGCTGAGGTACACCGGCCGCTTCCGGCAGCACCCAACAAACGCGGAGGCCGAAACCAAGCCCCGCCGCGCTTGCCCTGCCCCGTGGGTTATGATATACTGCCGCGCGATGCGGGCCGAGAGTCGGGCCCGCGCCTGTCTCTGAGGGGGACTCGTGAACGTCGCCATTGTCCACGACTGGCTGAACCAGATGGGCGGAGCCGAGGGAGTCCTGGAAGTCCTGATGGACATGTATCCGGGCGCCCCGCTCTACACGTCCATCTACTGGCGCGAACGGATGCCGGATGCGTACAGGCAGTGGGACATCCGCACGTCGTTCCTTGACCGCTGGCCCCTGGTGAAGCGCAAACACCAGGTGTTCCTGCCTTTCTACCCGCTGGCCTTTGAGCGGTTTGACTTCGCGGGCTACGACGTGGTCATCAGCAACAAGAGCGGCTTCTGCCACGGCATCATCACGCCACCGGAGACGTTGCACATCTGCTACTGCCTGACGCCCACGCGCTACCTGTGGGACACGGCCAACTACATCCGCCGCGAGGGGCTGGGGAAACCGGCCCAGGCGGCGCTGGTGCCGTTCCTGGCCCAGTTGCGGATGTGGGACCGGCTGGCGGCGGACCGCGTGGACGCGTTCGTCGCCATCTCCGAGGCGGTACGCCAGCGCATTGCCAAATACTACCGGCGCGACTCGGTGGTCATCTACCCGCCGGTGCACACCGAGCGGTTTGAGCCGGCCGCGAAGCACGACGACTACTATCTCGTCGTGTCGCGCCTGGTGCCGTACAAGCGGATAGACCTGGCGGTGGAGGCGTTCAACCGCCTGGGCAAGCCGCTGGTCATCATCGGCGAGGGGCGCGACCGCAAGGCACTGGAGGCCCTGGCCCGGCCCAACGTTACCTTCCTGGGGCGGCTGCCGCTTGAACAGGTGCGCGACTACATGGCGCGGTGCCGGGCGCTGATCTTCCCCGGCCTGGAGGATTTCGGCATCACGCCCGTGGAGGCGCAGGCGGCGGGGCGGCCCGTCATCGCCTTCGCCGGCGGCGGGGCGTTGGACACCGTGCAGCACGGGCGCACCGGCATCCTGTTCGCCGAGCAGACGCCCGAATCGCTGATGGACGCCGTGGCGCGGTGCGAGCAGGCGGAGTTTGACGCCGACGTGCTGCGGGCCAATGCCGCCCGCTTCAGCGTGGAGGAGTTTCGGAGGCAACTCGCGGCATTCGTGGCGCAGGAATTGCAGAAGCATGATTCACCGCAGAGACGCGGAGAGCGCAGAGGGGGTTGATTTGGTTTGTGCCCTCTGTGTCCTCTGCGACTCTGCGGTGCAAAGACATGAAGCCTTGGGGGTGAACATGGTAACACGAGAGGAAGCCTGGCGGCTGCTCAACGAGCACAACAAGGAACCCGAGCACATCAAGCACGCCATCGCCGTGGAAGCGGCCATGCGCGCCTACGCCCGCAAGTTCGGCGAGGACGAGGACCTGTGGGGAATCGTGGGCCTCATCCACGACGTGGACTACGAGGAGCACCCGACGATGGGGCCGGGTGAGCACCCATTCGCGGGCGCGCAGATGCTGGAGGACATGGGCTGGCCCGCGGAAATCGTGCGCGCGGTGCGCTCCCACGCCAACTACAGCGGCATCCCCCGCGAGACGCCCATGGAGAAGGCCCTGTTCGCCGTGGACGAACTCACTGGCCTGGTCATTGCGGTGGCCCTGGTGCGCCCCAGCAAGAACATCGCCGACGTGGAGGTCAAGTCGGTCCGCAAGAAGTGGAAGGACAAGGCCTTCGCGCGCGCCGTCAGCCGCGAGGAGATTGAGCAGGGCGCGGCGGAACTGGGCGTGGCGCTGGACGAACACATCGCCACGGTCATTGAGGCCCTGAAGTCCGTCGCCGCCCCGCTGGGCATAGACGGCTCGCTGGCCCAGGGCTAGGGGGACATGGACGCGCGAAAACGCGAATCGGTCTTGCCCATTGCCCTGGTGCTGGCGGCCCTGGTGGCCCTGACCGCGCTGGCGGCGGTCCTGCCCAGGGCGGCGGGACAGCCGACGGTGGCATCGCCCACGCCGGCGGCGACCGTAGTTGAGTCGCCATCGCCCTCGCCACGCCCGACGCGCACGCCCTCGCCCACGGCCACGGCGACGCCCACCCAGACCTTCACGCCGCTGCCACCCATCATCCACATCGTGCAAAAGGGCGAGTCGGTGGGGATCATCGCCAAGCAGTACGGGGTCTCGGAGCGCGCCGTGCTGGAGGCCAACGGGTTGGAGGCGGACTCCATCATCCGCATCGGGCAGGAGTTGATCATCCCGCGCCCAACGCCGACGCCGGAACCGGCGGCGACGCAACCCCAGGCGACGCTGCCCGCGAGCACGCCATCGGCCACGGGCGCGCCCGCACTGGCCCCCGGCGAGCAGGCGTACACGGTGGAGTCGGGCGACACCCTTTCGGACATCGCCAAGAAGTTCAACACCAGCGTCAACCTGCTGATGAGCCGCAACAACATCAAAGACCCGTCGCTGCTGCGGGTGGGGCAGACCATCATCATCCCGGCGGGAACGCCCACACCGCTGCCGACGCCCACATTCCGCCCGACCAACACGCCCACGCCCGGCCCACCGTACCCTGCGCCCGCCCTCCTGTGGCCGCCGGATGGGACGGTGTACCGTGGCGACGCGGCGAACGTCTTCGTGCAATGGGCGTCGGTGGGGCTGCTGGCCGCCGACGAATGGTACGTGGTGCGCGTGTACCGGGGCGGCGATGTCGTTGGCGAACAGTGGACGAAGGCCAACGCATGGCGGCTGCCCGCCGAACTGCGCCCGCCCGCCGACGCCACCGACCACCGCCTGACCTGGCAGGTGCTGCTCATGCGGCAGGAAGGGCCGGAGCCGGGCAAGGGGACCGTCCTCGTGCCCGCGGGCGAAACGCGGTATTTGGAGTGGTACTGATTCGGGCCACGCCTAAGGAGGTGATCCAATGGGCACATCCATTGCGCTCATCGCCATCCACACGATTTTCATCGTCCTGCTCCATCGCGGCCGATACCCGGCTGCGCTTACCCGCGCTTCCAGGCCCTCGCGCGAGTATCTGGAAGTTGCGCTCGTGGTCTTCGGCCTGCTTATGGTGCCATTCGTCCGGTTCAGGTTCCTTTGGTGGTCTGGCTGGCTCAGCGCCTACCTGGTGTTCCTGGTGCTCTTGCCGCCCGTCATGGAGTGGATGGTGCGCCGACGGCCCCTGTCTGCGATAGGCTTTCGCCTGCCACAGAATCGGCGGGCGATGATCCTTGTCGCCGTCGTGCTGGGCCTGTACCTGGTAGCGCGCCTGGGATGGCCGCAGGTGCAGGGCAGGGGGTGCACCTTTGACCTGCGGGCGTTCGTTTCCAACAGCATCGTGTTTGCGTTTCTGGAGGAGGCCACGTTCCGCGGCGTGATCCAAACCCGGCTGGAATCGGCGATGGGGGCCACGCGGGCGTGGGCGGCGTCGGGGTTGATCTTCGGCTTCTACCATTACTACGTGCACTACCTCGTTCCCGGCAAGCCGGTCGCGCCGGCCGATGCCCTCGCGCTGCTGTCGTTGGCGGTGCTGGGCATGCTGCTGGGCGTAGTGTTCGCCAAGACGCGCAGCCTGTTGCCGTCGTTCCTGATCCACGCGGTGCACAATCTGGCGCTGTGAGGGGAGCGTCGCACACACAAGAGGCCGTGGCCCGCGAATGAGACGAACAGGCACGAATTGGGAAATCGCTGTCCGTGTCCATCGCGCTGATTGGCGGTTCGCCGTTGTGCCGCGCCCCTTGGTTTGCCTGCGGTTTGGTGCTAAACTTGCGCCGTAGTTCCTGCTGCTTCGCACATTATATACGACGCACCTGCGAGGAGCATCGCATGCACAGGAACGCGCCTTTTGCCCACCTGCGGTTTGGTGGTAAACTTACGCCGTAGTTCCTGCATCTTGGAGGCATTCCCGTGAAATCCCTGCGATTCGTATTCCGATGCGCCCGCCGCTACTCGCGGGCGCTGGTCATCACCATCGCGAGCATGCTGGCCCTGGTGGGCGTGCAACTGGTCGCGCCGTGGATCGTCAAGACGATGATCGCCGCCGTTACCGAGCCGGGCGCGGGGCCGGAGACCATGAGCACCGTTACCCGGCTGGCCCTGCTGGCGCTGGCCGTCTTCGTGGCGCGGGGCTTTTTCAGTTTCCTGCGCAGTTACATGGCCCACGTGGCCGGCTGGAACGTGGTCGCCGACGTCCGTGCCGACCTGTACCGGCACCTGCAGCGGCTGTCGCTGCGCTTCTACGAGGACAAGCAGACCGGGCAGTTGATGTCGCGGGTGGTCAACGACTCGGACCTGCTGGAGCAGTTGATTGCCCACGCGGTGCCCGATGCCCTGGTCAACGTCCTGATGTTCGTAGGCGTAACCGCGGTGCTGCTCAGCATGAGTTGGCAGTTGACGCTCTTGAGCATGATCCCCATCCCCCTGATTGCGCTGGCGATGCGGGGCATCACGCGCTACGTGCGGCCGGCGTTCCGCGCGCGGCAGGTGGAACTGGGCGAACTCAACGCCGCGCTGAACGACAACCTGTCGGGCATCCGCGAGATCAAGGCGTTCACGCGGGAAGACGCCGAGGCCGCCCACATCTGGGGGCACATCGTCAAATACCGCGACTCGCTGCTCCGCGCCCTGCGCCTGATGGCCATGTTCCACCCGTTCGTAGAGTTCGCGTCGTCGCTGGGCACGATTGTGCTGGTGTACTTCGGCGGGCAACTGGTGCTGAAGCAGATGTTGCCGCTGGCCGACCTGGTGGCGTTCTTCCTGTACCTGGAGATGTTCTACCAGCCCGTGCGCGCCATGAGCGGCGTGTGGGAAAGCGTCCAGCAGTCGCTGGCGGGCGCGGAGCGGGTGAGCGAACTCCTGGCCCAGCAACCGGACATGGTGGACAGGCCCAACGCGGTGGAACTCAAGGGGCGGGCGCGCGGCGAAATCCGCTTTGAGAACGTGAGTTTCTGGTACCGCCCTGGCGACAAGGTGCTGGACGGCATCAACCTGCACATCGCACCCGGGTCGGTCGTCGCGCTGGTGGGGCCGACGGGCGTGGGCAAGACGACGCTGGCGAGCCTCATCCCGCGCTTCTACGATGTCTGCGAGGGGCGCATCACCCTGGACGGCCACGACATCCGCGACCTGACGCTCAAGAGCCTGCGCCGGCAGATCAGCATCGTCCTGCAGGACGTGTTCCTGTTCCACGGCACGGTGCGCGAGAACATCCTGTTCGGCCGCCCCGACGCGACCGAACAGGAGATGATCCGCGCGGCCCAAATCGCCAACGCCCACGAGTTCATCGCGCAACTGCCCGATGGGTACGACACCCTCATCGGCGAGCGCGGCGTGAAACTATCGGGCGGGCAGCGGCAGCGGCTCGCCATCGCGCGGGCGGTGCTCAAGGACGCGCCCATCCTCATCCTGGACGAGGCGACGTCGTCGGTGGACACCGAGACCGAGGCCCTCATCCAGCAGGCGCTGGAGCGGCTGATGGAGGGGCGCACGACCATTGTCATCGCGCACCGCCTGTCCACGATTCGGAACGCCGACAAGATCGTGGTGCTGGACGAAAGCCGCATCGTGGAACAGGGAACCCACGAGGAACTGATGGCCCGCGATGGGCTGTACCGCCGCCTGTGGGAGATTCAGGGCAATGCCCTGTCCCTGTGGGTAGAGCCAGAGCGGCAGGCGACGCGGTGATCAGCGGGCCGGATGGCAGGCGAGAGGAGGGATTGTCGGCATGAGCACCCACACGCACACCATGGCCCCCTGGCCCGCGCTGGAGGCCCACGCCCGCAGGGTGGCGCTTCCGGGGAGCGGGGTGTCGCTGTTCCTGTACGACGCAGGCCCCGCCGAAGCCCCGGCGTTGGTCCTCGTCCACGGCCTGGGAAACGAGGCCGACACGTGGCGCTACGTCTTTCCCCACCTGTCGGAGCGGCTCCGCGTCATCGCCGTGGACCTGCCCGGCTTTGGCCGCAGCGACAAGCCACGGCGCGCGTACACCGTGCCGTTCTTCTGCGACGCGCTGCTTGAACTGCTGGACGCGATGGGGATTGCGCGGGCGGGGCTTGTGGGGCATTCCCTGGGCGCGGTCATCGCCCACTTCGCCGCGCTGCAACGCCCCGACCGCGTGGAGCGCCTGGTCCTCGTGGGCGGCAGCCTGTTCGCCCCGTCGCAGAAACTGGATGCCGCCACACTGCTCTTCCTCATCCCCGGCGTGGGTGAGTACCTGTACCGCCGCTTCCAGAAGGATGCCGACGCGGCGTACCGTTCGCTGGAGCCCTACTACGCGCACCTGGATGGCCTGCCGGAGTCCGAGCGGGAGTTCGTGTACCGGCGGGTGAACGAGCGCGTCGCCGACGACGCCCAACGCCGCGCGTTCTTCTCCACGCTGCGGCGACTGGCCCTGTGGTTGCCGGGGCAGCAGCGGGGGCTGCGGGAACGGCTCGCGGGCCTGGCCGTGCCGACGCTGGTCATCTGGGGCGAGGCCGACCGCATCAACCCTGTGGCAATGGGGCAGGCGCTGGCCGAAGCGCAGCCGTCGGCGCGGCTGGTGGTCGTCCCGGGCGCGGGGCACAATGTGCAGGAGGAAGCGCCCGACGCGGTGGCCGAGGCGATTTTGGCCGGCGAGGACGCCCCGCCCGATCAGCCGGGAACTCGCGCCGCCGCGTAGAAGACCGGCATGAACACGAACCGCTCGCCGCGGGCGATGGCGGCTTCCTCTCGCGCCCGCACCGCGCGCCGCTCGTCCTCGCTCACGAACTCGCGCGTGATGCGGCTCAACGTGGCCCATTCGCCGTCCAGCGAATCGCGGATGGCCTCGCCCGTCCACGGCGCGGACAGGCAACCCACTTCGGCGTCCAGCCCCTGTTCGGCGCACAGGGCGCGGAGTTTGCGCCCCATGAACGGGTCTGCCCCCTCGCGGCGCAGCGCCTCAATGTGCCAGGCGGCGTGGGGCAGATCGGGGTAGTCCAGCCGCGCGCCGTAGTCCGGCTCGGCGCAGAGGAGCACCCAGCCGCCCGCGCGGGTTACACGCACCATCTCGGCCATGCCCTGGCGAGGGTCCCGCAGCCACATGAGCACGAAATGACCCACCACCACGTCAAACGCGCGGCCGGCGAAGGGGAGGCGCAGAGCATCACCCAGCACGTAGGCGGCGCCGTTCCCCTCCCGCAGGCGCAGGAAATCGGGGTTGATGTCCAGCCCCACGACGCGCCCCCGCGTCCGGGTTGCCATCTCCTCGGTGATGACGCCCGTGCCGCAGCCCACGTCTAGCACACGGCGGGCGCGCAGCAGGTCGGCGCGACGGTACAGGTAGTTCCGCGCCGCGCGGGTCCATTCGGCCTGCCGCCGAAAGTGCTCCGCCCACTCGGTCGGAGTCAGGGCTGGCTCCATAAGGGTCTTGCCTCCAAAGACATGTCCCGGCGGACCGCTACTCGCCGGTTACGGGCAGGCGTTCGGGCCCGGCCGCCAGGTCCTCATCCGTGCGCACCAGCAGCCGATACCCGCCCACGTAGGGCATGCGCTGCACGTACTGGCTGACCACGCCCACGACGCGGGCCACGCTCCCGCGCGCGATTCGGGGCCACTTCGCCTGGCCGCCCTCGCGGAAGTACACCCGCGCCGCCCCGGTGCCATCATCCAGCCACAAGGCGCGGCGCTCTACGTCCAGGACACGCCCCACCATCACCACCAGCCTGCCTTCCCACGCCTCGCCCATCTCGCCGGTCTGGATGCGGACGGGAGCGATGGGAGCCTCTGGGCCAAACACCTGCAAATCGCCGGGGCCCGACACGTACAGTTGCAGTTCGCCGTGGTAATCGCGCAGACGGCCGGTGGCCCGCAGCCACTGCCCTTCTACCAGCGGCGGGTACTCCCCCTTGGCCAGGTACACCGCCAGCCCCACGCCCCTGTCCTGGATGAACACCAGGCGCTCGCTTGCCGTGCCCGGCGGCGCGGTCAACTGCCCCTGCGTGATGATGCGCGCGCCGACGGCCTGGATTCGCGCCAGGGGCAAATCCATAAACGGCGGGCCGGACGCGGGCGTCGGCGCAGGGAGCAGGCGATTGGCCTCCCCCGGCGTAACTTCGCACTCGCGAGTCCAATTCCCCGATCCGTCGGGCACACGGCTGTAGGACCGGTCGTACCCTGGGCTTTTATTATACACGAATTGGTCGGCCAGCGCACCGTTGGGTCTCAGGAGGCGCACCGTGTCGCTGTCGTTGTTCAGCGCGATTCCGGTCTGGCGGCCGAAGAGGACCAGGTAGCCGCCCGGCGGGATCGCGCTGCCGGGCGGCAAGGTGTAGGGTTTGCTGCCGCCGTCGGGCACGTCGTCCAGCACCCACCCCGCCAAATCCACCGCCCGCGCCTCCAGGTTCCGCAGTTCCACCCACTCGTCGGCCCTGGAATCCACCTGCCGGTCTCCGTCCCAGTCCTTGGCGTGGGGCGCAGGCAGGATTTCGTTCAGCACCACCCGCGCCGTCAGGTCCGGGGTCGGCGTAACGGTGGGCGTGGGCGTTGGCGCGGCGGTCAACGTCGCCGTGCGCGTGGGCGTCGGGGTGCGGGTGGAAGTCCGTGTGCCGGTGGCGGTGCGCGTCATGGTCGCCGTGCGCGTGGGCGATGGCGTCCGCGTAACGGTGGGCGTGCGCGTGGGCGATGGCGTCCGCGTAACCGTTGGCGTGCGGGTGGGGGTTGCAGTGCCCGGCACGTTGGCGCGCCCCGGCGAGGGCGGATAGTCCGCCGTCCAGTCGCCTGCGTCGGTCAGGCTCCACGAGCGGTCGTAGCCCATGGCAGGGTACCGGGTCTCGTCCACGAGAGCGCCATCATGTCCCAGAAGGCGCACCGCGTCGCCGGCGTTGTTCAGCGCCAGGCCGGTGTCGCGCTGGAACAGGACAAGGTAGCCGCCCGGCGGGATCCACAGGTCGGCGGGCACTTGCCACGGCGTGCTTCCGCCATCTGCCGCATCGTCCAGGACCCAGCCGACGAGGTTCACGGGCGCTTCGCCATAATTGAACAGTTCTATCCATTCATCCTCGCTTGATGCGGTGCCATCCGAGTCCCAGTCCACGTAACGAGGCGCGGGCAGGACTTCGTTCAGCCGAACCGTGGCGGGATAGGGTGTGCTGGTGGGCGACGCGGTCGGGGTCTCGGTCGGTTCGGGCGTGGCAGGCGGGGTTTCGGTCGGGGGCGGCGTCTCGGTCTCCGTGGGCGTGGGCGACGGCGTGGGCGTTGCCGTGGGCGTGCAGGTAACCGCGAGATTCGGCCCACCCGGCGAGGGCGCGTACTCCCATGTCCAAGTCCCATCCGCCTGCTTGCTGTACGCGCGGTCGTAGTCGGCCTTGCCGTAGGTTACCTTCTCCACCAGGACGTTATCGGGGCGCAACAGGTGAACCTCATCACCGTCGTTGTTCAGCGCGATGCCCGACTGCTTCTTGAAGATGACGAGATAGCCCTTGCCCCAGATGAACGTGTAGGGCGGGATGCGGTACTCCTTGGAGCCGCCATCGCGTCGGTCGTCCAGTTTCCACCCGCCCACGTCCACCGTCGTCCACGATGAATTGTAAATCTCAATGTACTCGTCGTCGGGCGACGGCACCCCATCCCCATCCCAGTCCACCCAGCGCGGCGCGGGCATGATTTCGCTCAGGTGCAGCGTGGTCGGGTAGGGCGTCCGTGTGAGGGTGGGCGTTGCCGTGAGAGAGGCAGTCTTGGTGGCGGTCGGCGTCCGGGTTGGCGTGGGCGTCTTCGTCGGCGAGGGCGTGCGCGTGGAGGTCGCGGTGCGCGATGGCGTCAGCGATGGCGTGTCGGTGATCGTCGGGGTTGGCGTCGCGGTCGCAGGCAGGTTGGGTCCGCCCGGAGATGGCGGGTACTGGAGCGTCCACACGCCCCCGCCGTCCGCCGTGCGGCTGTAGGATGCGTCGGGCTGCGTCGCGTAGTACGGGTGCTGGTCGGCGGCGCTGCCATCCGGCCGCAACAGGCGCACCGTGTCGCCGGCGTTGTCCAGGCTAATGCCCGTCGTCTTGCGGAAGAACACCCGGAAGGCGCCGGGTTGAATCCAGGTGCCCGCGGGGATGACGTAGGGCGCAGACCCGCCATCGCGGATGTCGTCCAGCATCCAGCCACCCAGGTCAAACGGCCCGTCGCTCAGGCAGAAGATCTCTATCCACTCGTCCAGGTTGTTCGCAACGCCATCCCCATCCCAGTCCACGTTCATGGGCGCGGGAAGATACTCGTTGAGCACAACGGGCGGCGACTGGGCGAGCGCGAAGGAATGCCGGAGTGCACCCACGACCAACGCCATGAAGACGACAGACAGTCCCCATGTCCGGCGCATGCCCCCACCTCCGAGCGCGACGATGCCGCCAGCCGCCTGCCCTCCGGCAGCGGCGATCGCAAGATTGTTGTGTCAGTCCACGGACCGGTTAGGGGTTCGTACCTTGAAGATACGCCAGCCACTCCTGCCAGTGGGAGGGCGCAGTGCTGTCGTCTGCGTCTGCGGAAGTCGCAGGGGAGATGCCTCGGGGTTCCGATGGGGTTACAACGACGAGGACTTCGTTGGGCCGCGTCCAGTGGAGCCACTTCCTGGCGGCCTCGTCGGCCCAGTGCGGGCGCGCCAGGGCTTCCTTCTGGGAGCGCAGGTCGGCAATCTCGGCCTCCAGTGCCGACCTGCTCTGTTGGAGAATTTCAACCCGCTGGTACAGGGTGTGGAGTTCACGCGCGTCGTTGGCCAGGTTCGTCAGCGTCAGCACGCCGAACGCCACCAGGAACAGCGCAACGATTTGTTGGAGAGACAGGAGTCTGTTCTTCACCGTTCCGCCTCCTACGCGCCCGCGCCCCCACACGCCGACACCATAGCACCACCGCGCTCTGCTGTCAAGTGGTTCAAGATCGGTGCCAAACAAAAAGGTGCCGAAGGAGGGATTTGAACCCACATGGGCGTTCGCCCACTGCGCCCTGAACGCAGCGCGTCTGCCAATTCCGCCACTTCGGCACTTCGGTTATTATCCTAATGCGTTTTGGCGGATTTGTCAAACTGCGCGCCGCCGTTTGGGGCCGCCGCCTCTAGCGGTTGACCAGTCCCTTGTCATTGCGAGCGAAGCGAAGCAATCCCACACCAGGAGATTGCTTCGGGGCTGCGCCCCTCGCAATGACACCTGTACCTGTCATTGCGCGCGAAGCATCTCGGTTGGCGAGATTCTTCGGCGCCGCGCGCCTCAGTAGGGACAATTCATGAATTGTCCCTACGGGCACCCCGCGCCCTCGCAATGGCTGCTGTGGTCTAGTACGCGTTCTCGTCCTTCGCGAAGTGCACCAGCGTCCGCAGGAGAATCTTGATGTCCAGCCAGAGCGACCAGTTCTCAATGTACCACAGGTCGTACTTGGTGCGCTCCACGATGGACGTATCGCCCCGCAGGCCGTTGACCTGCGCCCAACCGGTGATGCCCGCCTTCTCGCGGTGGCGCTCCATGTAGCGCGGGATGGCCTGGCGGAACTGCTCCACATAGACCGGGCGCTCGGGCCGCGGCCCCACCAGGCTCATCTCGCCGATGAGGACGTTGATGAACTGGGGCAACTCGTCAATGGAGTAGCGCCGCAGAATCTTGCCCAGGCGCGTGCGGCGCGGGTCGTTGGCCACCGTCCACCCCGGACCGTTGGCCTCGGCGTCCTGGCGCATGGTGCGGAACTTGAGCAGTTGGAACGGCTTGCCATCCAGTCCCACCCGCTCCTGCACGTAGAACACCGGGCCGGGCGATTCCAGTTTGATGAGCACGGCCACCAAAAGCATGAGGGGCGAGAGGAAGATGAGCGCCAGCGCGCTGCCCACGATGTCCATCGCCCGCTTCAGCGTCAGTTTCCAGCCGCGAAGCGCGATGTCCCGCACCGTCAGCAGCGGCAGGCCATTCAGGTCGCCGATGCTCATCTCCGACGCGATGATCTGGAACACGTCGGGGAAGACCTTGATCTCCGTGCGGCCTCGCTGGCATAGCGCGATGATCTCCAGCAGTTCCTGGTGCGAGCGTTCGGGCATGGCGATGATGACCTGGTCAATGGCGTGCTGGTCTATCAGTTGCGGGAGGTTTTCGGTGGTGCCCAGCACCGGCACGCCCATCACCTCGGTCTGCGCAGGCGATTCGTCCACGAAGCCGATGACCCTGTACCCCAGCGCGGGCGACTGGCGAATCTTGTTGAGGATCATGCGCCCCACCTCGCCGGTGCCCACGATGAGCGTGTTGTACGCAGCCACGCCGCGCGCCCGCAGGCGGCTCTCCAGGGCATCGTGGGCCAGCCTGCCCATGCCCACCAGGAGTATCGTCAGCACCCACGAGTACACCAGCATCAGGCGGGGATAGTCCAGTTCGTTCTTGTACAACAGGGACGTGAACGCGCTGGTGAGCAGAATCCCGATAGAGGCCGCCGCCACCAGCGAGGTCAGCACGTCCAGCCGCGAAACGCCGCGCTTCAAGTGGTACAGCCGCGTGAACAGGAACGATGTCAGCAGCGACCCCACCTGGATGAACATCATGCCGACATACCCGCGGAAAGGCAGGATGTTCACGGCGGGCGGGTTCTCCGTGCGCAACCGCCACAGGTACGCCAGGTAAAACGCCAGCGCCGCCAGCGATGCGTCCAGGAGGACCAGCAATCCCTTCAGGAGCCACTCACTGCGTTTCATCATGCGGGCGTCTCCTTTGCGGGCGCACCCTGGCGCTTGCCCAGAATCTCGCGCAGCATGGGAAGCCCCCCGCGCAGGACAAGGCCGCACAGGATGAGGACATGGAGCACGCGGTTGGTCGTGGCCGCGTAGTGCTTGCGGTAGAAGATGTACATGGCGCGCTGGAACTCAAACTGGGCGCGGCGGCTATGACGGCTGGCCGCCCGTTTGTAGTGCAGCACGGTTACGGCAGGGTTGTAGTACACCTTCCACCCCTTCTGCCGAATGCGGTAGGCCCAGTCCAGGTCCTCGCCGTACATGAAGAACGTCTCGTCCAGCAGCCCCGCCTGCTCCATGGCCTCGGCCCGCACCATCATGAACGCCCCGACGACCGAATCCACCTCCGCTTCCTCATCGGGGTCCAGGTACGTCATGTTGTAGCGGCCGAAGCGCCGGCTCTTGGGGAACAATCGGCTCAGCCCGCTCAACCGGTACAGCGAGACCATCGGGGTCGGGAAGCCGCGGCGGCAGGCTAGGTCCAGGCTCCCGTCGGCCAGGACAAGCCGCGGCCCGGCCGCTCCGGCGTCGGGCTTGGAGTCCATATACGCCACCATGTCGGCCAGGGCCGACGGCGGAACGACCGTGTCGGGGTTCAGCAGGAGGTAGTAGCGCGAAGGCTGCGCCGCCCGCAGGCCCAGATTGTTGGCATACGAATACCCGCCGTTGACGGGGCTGGCGATGAGCCGCACCTGCGGGAACTCCTCGCGCACCATGTCGGCGCTGCCGTCGGTGGAAGCGTTGTCCACGACGATGACGTCCAGGCCGTTGAGGCCCCGGCTGTCCAGCACCGAGCGCAGGCAATCGCGCAGGAGCGCCTTCGTATTATAGTTCACGATCACGACAGACAGGTCTATCACAGGTCCTATCCGACTCTTGGCTGCAACGCGGATTTTATCACGAGCGCCCTACCTCGTCAATGTGAGCCTTGCGCCGTGTGCATTTCCTTTTGGGGCGAGAACGACCCAATGTCGTTAGGTTGTCGCGCAGAATCTACCTCACCTATCCCCACCCCGGCCCTCCCCTTTCCTCTCCGCGGGCGGAG
>JADBJK010000101.1 GCA_014874485.1 Chloroflexota bacterium | reverse complement strand
GCCCTTGAAAACAGGTGCCCTTTCCAGCGCCTCCCAGAGAGCATCGAGGTCCTGGTGCATAGTACCCAGGACATAGGAGATCACTAGTCCTTTCTCCAATGGGTTGCGGAATGGACCCTCGCAGCGCTCGTACTCCGCCAGGAAGTCGTCCACCACCGCCATCAGTTCGGTGAGGAAATCAAATGTGCCGTCGGGTCTGATCATCGCGTGCCCTCTTTCTCTCTCTGAAATGCCATCGCCCGCGCAATACGTCGTCCAGGCGCAGGGTGGGTGTACAGCAAGGCTTCAACCCAGGGCTCTGGCCAAAGGACGGCCAAGTTCTGGTTCACCAATTTCACCTCGCTCGAGATGAAGGCGCTGGCGTTGCCGGTCATCACTAGTGCATAGCCGTCAGCCAGGCTCTCCCGCCAGCGCGAGTAGGCGTTGGTCAGCGGTGTGGTGAGCACGCCGAAGCCGCCCAGCACTGCCGCCAGGATGGGGAATGCTGCCACGTCGCCTGGCGCTGCGAATCCTGCCCGCGCCAGTGCCCAACGAAGAGCCAGGTGGCTCAAGTACAGGACGAGGATCGTATGCAATACGTCCAACACGATGCTCCATCCGATGTCATGATGCACATGGTGGGCCAACTCGTGGGCCAGGATGGTCTCGATCTCGTCGGGAGTATATTGGTCCAGCAAGGTATCCCCCAACACGATGCGGCGGGTGCCGAAGAGGCCCATCAGCATGGCGTTGGCCGCTCGCGTGCGGGTGCTCATATCCATCACGAAAACGCCGCGCACTCTCTGCCCTGCGCGGTGGGCTAAGTTCTCCAGACGCTCGGCCAGAATCTCATCGGCCAGGGGGCGCAATTTCCAGAAGATGGGCATGATGAGTATGGGGGCCAGCGTCGCCAGGACAACGTTCACAAAGAGAAGGAAAGCGGCCATATAAAGCCACCAGGCCTCCGGCGCGAACCGCAACAAGGCGTACAGAACCTCCATCACCAGCAGGGTCAATGCCCCGGCCAGGGCACCACCTTTAATTGTATCCACGATCCAGCCGCGCCGGGTCTGGGTAGAGAGACCATAGCGATGAGGCAGGACGAAGCCAGTGTAGTAGCCCAGCGGTATCCGGCAGATCCCGTAGGCAATAAAGAATACGAAGGTGTATCCAGCCACTACGAATAGAGGCCACTGGGACAAAGTTGCCAGCCGTTCGCGCACCGCCACCGAGAGGCCGCTGAACAGCCAGAGAAGGACATAGGCGGCGCTCAATGCCAGATCGAGAGCCAACAAGCGATAACGGAGACGCGCGTATTCCTGCGCCAGTCGCTGGCGGTCGGGGTCAATGCCTGGGATATCGGTTGAAGGCTGGTTTTCGCTCACGGTTACTCTCCCTTTGCTCATTGCCCAGATGAGGGTGGCGGGTAGGCCGGAGTCTCAGGGGCTGGATAGCCGCTCGGGACAGGAGTCGCGGTGGGCAGGGCGGGCGTGATCGTGCCCGTAGCCACAGGGTATGCGGCCACTGTCGCTGTGGGCAGGGGTGTGGGTGGCATGGTCTCCGTTAACACTGGCGGTGCAACCTCCGTTTTGGTCGGCCAGGGCGATGCGACCTCTGTGATGGGAGGCAGAGGTGTCTCGGGCATGACTGGTTCGGCATAGCGCACCGTTCGCAGGTCATAGCCGTCCACCGGCCCTGCCTCCAACCCCAGCACGGTGGCGCGATGGGCCGTCACCTGGGCCGGGGTATACAGGAAAACAGCAACAGCGTCGTCCAGCAGTTGGGATTGCATGGCCGCATAGACCTGAGCCCGCACAAGAGCGTCATTCAGGGCTCCCACCTTGGCAACCAGTGCATCGTAATCGGCATTCCCGTAGCCTGAGTAGTTGTCCGGAGAGTCGCTTGCGTAGCGCCAGAGTATAGACTCTGGGGCCAACCGGGCCGTGTGACCCACCAGGGCCAGGTCGTAGTCGCGGTCGCCGAATACCCGACGGGAGAACGTCTCCCAATCCAGTTCCTGCACGGTGGCTTGGATACCCACCTGGCCCAGTTGCGAGGCTACCACCTGGGCTGCTCGGACGTGAGCGGGATATGCCTGCGCTGCCAGGATACTCACCCTGAGATTGGCGTGGGCCTCAGCCAGCAACGCCCTGGCTTGCCAGAGGTCAGGTGGGTAGCGGGCGGCGAAGTCCTGATAGAATGGGCTGGAGGGGGGCAGCGGCCCGACGACCGGATACCCGTAGCCGCCCTCCGCCTCGCGGACGAGCATGGCCCGGTCCACTGCATAGCAAAGGGCCTGGCGCACATGGGGGTCATCGAAGGGCGATCGGGTGTGGTTGATGGCGAGCATGATCACCACACCCAAGGGTGACTGCCGGATGACGAAACCACTTTGGGTTAGGGTCGCCACCCGCTCAGGCGCGATGGCCAGGGCTACGTCTATCGCCCCGCGCTCCAGTTCCTTCGCTCGCATCTCCGCATTTGGCAGGATGCGAAAGATCACCTCAGCCAGCACTGGGACGCCGGGCCCCTGGTAATAGTCCTCGTTGCGCACCAGGCGCACGTAGTCACCGCGCACCCAACTGGCGAAGCGGAAGGGCCCTGTGCCAATGGAGTGCTCAGCCAGCGAATTCCCACTGTCCGCCGGGATGATGCCTGCCCGCGGGTCCGCCAGGGTCTCGGCGAAGGAGGCGCATGGTCGGGTGAGGGTGAAGACTACTGTCGAGTCGCCGATGGCGCGCACGCTGCGGATGATGGCAAATGGGTCGGGCCAGCCAAATTGTTCAGCCCCCTCGGTCAGTCGGCGGAAGGTGTGGGCCACGTCGGCGGCAGTGAGGGTGTGGCCATCGTGGAAGCGCACACCGCTGCGTAGAGTGAAGGTCCACGCGTCGCCCTGGGGCGAGACAACCCAGGAGGTGGCCAGTGCGGGTCGGATGCGCCCCTTAGCGTCCACGTCCACCAGGGTATCGTATAGGCAGCGGGCGATATGTGAGGCAACACCATAGGCAGCCGCCGGGTCGAGACTATCCACTGGGGCATCCAGGCCTACGATGAGCGTGCCGCCTAGGGGCGCTGGGGTCAGCGAGGGGAAAGGCCCCGGTGCCGAGGGGGTGAGCGTGAGAGGCAGGGCGGTCGGCCCGGGGCTGGTGTGGCAGCCGACGGCGAGGAGCAAGATGAGGATAACAGGGATGAGTCGATGAGGGTTCACAGGCGTTCGTTTCTGGCAGTCTGTCACGGGAGAAACTCAACTACGCATTTTCCCAATCTACTCAACATTATACGCCCACTCCCGAACCCTGCCAACTCTTTGCTGAAACTCCGCAGATTTAGCCCGCAGAGGCGTAGCATGCTACGCCCCTATTTCATCCCGAAGAACGCCTCCAACACCTGGCGGAAGATGGGGGCCGCCACCAGGTTGCCCTGGCCACCGTGCTCGACCACGACGGCCACCGCGATCTGCGGGTTCTC
>JADBJK010000009.1 GCA_014874485.1 Chloroflexota bacterium | reverse complement strand
TCGGTCTCCACCTCAAAGATGGGCTGGCCGCGCTCTATCCTGTCCCCAACGCCCACCAGCCACCGCACCACCTTGCCTCGCTCCATCGTCAGCCCCAACTGGGGCATCGTGATTTCCAAGCCCATGCCAACCTCCAGCATGAAATCCCGCGCGCCCTCACAGGGCCGAAATCGCCCGCTCCCACTCCCGCTCGTCGCCGAGAGGGGCCAATTCGCGCACGGCAAACTCTATCTGGCGCATACAGACATCTCGCCAGATGCCGCTTTCAATAAACCGCGCATGCTGCGTCGGCTCGTGAATGTCCAAGCCCACCAGGTCGCGGCAGTTCGTCGCGCCGTAGGCCGCCCGAAACCGGTCTATGTAGCCGTTGACGAGCGCCCTGGCGATTCGCTTGGCCTCTTTGTGGTCGGGGATGCGCGAGGCTGCCAACCGCCCGACCGCCACCGCCGCGCCGGAAATCGCCCCGCACACCCATCCCCGCCAAGCCACGCCGCCGTTCAGCGCCATGCACAGCGCCGAATCGGCCTCATCGCCCAGCCCGAATGCCTCCAGGAGCACGACCAGCGTCGTCTCGGCGCAGCCGTACAGGTTGTCGTCGCGCAGGAACAGTTCGCGTGCCCTGGCGAGAGCGCGTTCCGGGGTCATTCCAGGTCATTCTCCTGACCGAAGTTCGCGGGGGGTTTGCCCAAATCCTCAATGTGGCGGCGCATCGCCGTCATCGCCTTCTGCGGGTTGCGCGTCTGGAGCGCCTTCAGCAGGTCCTCGTGGCGCTTGGCCAACTCCTCCAGGTTGTACTCGGAAACCCGGGTCGTTACGATGGTCCAATACCCGAAGCGAAGCGTCTGCCACAGGTTGTACAGCAGGCGGTTGCCGGAAAGTTTCATGATCGCCTCGTGGAAGATGTTGTCCAGGCGCACCATTCTGTTCCCGTCGCGGGCCTTGCCGGCTTCCACCATCTGCTCAAGGATGTCCTGGAGCGCCGCCAAATCCTTATCGGTAGCGCGCGGGGCCGCCAGGCGAGCCGCCAGGGATTCCAGCGCCGCGCGCACCGTGTACACCTCGTACAGTTCCTCGGCCGTGAACGACCGCACGAACGTGCCTTTGTACGGCTCGGTCTCCAGGAAGCCCATGAGCACAAGGTCGCGGATGGCCTCGCGCACCGGGGCCTGGCTCACCCCCAACTGCCGCGCCAGGGCGCTCTCCACGATGCGCTGGCCCGGCTTCATCTCGCCGCTCATGATGGCCTTGATGATGAACTCGCGCACGCGGTCGCTCAGCGCGGCCTTGGGGAACGCGCCCTCCCCCGGTTCGCCGATTGCACTGTGCATCTTCCCCCTCCTTCAGTTGGAAGGAAGCACCGAATGGCCGGCTACAACAGTTTCTCCACCTCGTCCAGAATCACCTGCGGGTTCTTGCCGCGAATCAGGTAATAGGGACGGACGGCGAATCGGTGTACGAAGTCGGCGCGACGGGCTCTCCGCTCGTCCGTGTCCACGATGGGCATCGCCAGCCCAGGCGACAGCAACTGATTCAGGCCGAAGTAATTCATCACCGAGTGATAGGTCTGATACTCCCGCTCAAACGGGATCATCTCTATCACCGCCGTGTCAAAATTGCCGTCAATGGACGGGAGAATCACGATGTCCACGTCGCTCGGCTCGTCGTAGTTGACGAATTCGGGCGTCTTGTCAAAGAACTTGGCCACGCCCTGGTCCTGATTCGGCAAGTCCGCCCGCTCGGTGCCCTTGGCGCGCTGGCGCAAGAACACCGACTTGGATCCCATCACCGCCCAGCCGCGCTCGTCCACCACCGTCGTCTCGGTGGAGACCACAAGCCCGCCGCGGCGGCAGCCCTCAATCTGGGACATGGTCTTGCCGTGATTGGACTCGCCGCCCAGGAACATGATGGTGCGGTCTCGGTACCGCACGGCTGACGCGTGGAACGGATGCAGGCCGTGCTCCTCCATGCGGAAGGCCAGCATGGTTACCAGAACCTTCTGCACCTCGCCCTGGAACCACTCGCCATCCAGATACAGGATGCCGCCCTCGTATCGGATATCCTTGCGGGCCGCATCCTGACGCCAGATGATGTCGGGCTTGGGACGGGTTACGCGCTCCTCAATGCGGACGCTGGCGAGGCGATAGTCCAGGAACGACATCTCGTCCAGGACGTGCTCCATCGGGCGATTCCCGTACACATCCACCCGAAGCCGAGCCTCGCCCGATGACATCTCTTCCGAAAGTTGCAACATCTTGTCCTCCTACAGGCATGTAATCGGGCGGCTCTGCAGCAGATAGATTACGCCGCCCTCCGAAGCCCACTCAATATCCTGCGGACACCCGAAGTGCCGCTCCACCCTGTTGCCCAGGTCCACCAACTGGCGCAGTTCGTCCAGCGTGAGCACCTTCGCCGCAACCTTGTCGGCGGGGACCTGCAGGGTAATCACGCCGCAATGCCCGTCGCGGCAGACCATAATCTGCTTCTCGGGCACGAATTCGTACACGATCTCGTACGTCTCGCGGTCCACCTTGTAATGGTCGGGGGTGATGGTGCCCGAGACGATGCCCTCGCCAAGCCCCCACACCGCCTCAATGGTCATCTGGAAGTGGTTGCGCATTACGGGGTCCACCGTGAAGGTAACGCCCGACTTCTCCGAGTTCACCATCTTCTGCACCACGACGGCCATGGAGACCTCGGAGTGCTCAAACCCCTTCTGGTGGCGGTAGAAGATGGCCTGGGACGTAAAAAGCGAGGACCAACACCCGCGCACCGCGCGCAACAGGTCGTCCTCGCCAACCACATTGAGGAAAGTCTCCTGCTGGCCTGCGAAACTGGCCCCCGCCAGGTCCTCGGCCGTCGCGCTGGACCGCACCGCCACCGCCACCTGGTCGCCAAGCCCGTGGTAATGGGCCACAATCTCATCCCGCAGGTCATCGGGAATTGGAATGTCCGCGAACAGCGCCCGCACCCGATGCTCAATATCCTGCAGGCGGGCGCTCTCGGAATAGTCCAGCCCGCCCAGGATTCGGGCGATTTGGTCGCCCAGCCCGGCCGCATCGGCCACCCGCCGGTATGCCGACGACAGAATCACAAACCCGGGCGGGATGGGCAGCCCCGCCTGTGCCATATCGCCCAGATTAGCGCCCTTGCCTCCCGCCAGCGCCACATCGTTCCGCGAAATCTCCGAAAACCACCGGCACATGTTCCCCATTGCAGACCTATCTCCTCACTGAGATGCCGTTCCAGCGTTTGCTCGCAACCGCCATTGCGAGAGCACGGAGCGCCCCCGATCATCCCGCTGTGGCTGAATCCCTCACTGAGATGCCGTGATGCCGCCATCGGCGAAGATAATCTGCCCCGTGATGAAGTCCGACGCGGGAGCCGCCAGGTACACCGCCAGCGCCGCAATGTCCCTCGGCTCCGCAATCCGCCCCAGCGGTATCCGCGCCACCAGCGGATTGTAGAACGCAGGGTCCGCCAGCATGT
>JADBJK010000117.1 GCA_014874485.1 Chloroflexota bacterium | reverse complement strand
GGGGAGGGGGTGGAATTGTGCTGTGGCCAGGGTATGGATAGCATTTGCGAGTTCATCTCCGCAGGTAATCCTCACCTTCATCCGCATCCCTGTGGCCGCGGCAAACCAATGCCATTCCCCATGGCGCTCATAGAGGAGGATCCTCTTCCCCGGCTCCTGAGCGAGCATGCGCCGACACATTTCGTCCACTTCCATCCCCGGCAGAGACCCTCTCAATAAGATGACATCGGGCGATAATTCCCGGACCTTTTGCAGCAGTTCCTGGCAGGTGAAGGCTTGATCAATGATTTCAATGCCGTACTTTGCCAAGAGGGCTGCCAAGAGTTCTCTGGACAGCACAGTGTCGTCGCCGAGCAAAAGCCTGACAATGCTGCGACCATCTCGCCATTGAGAAGCCATGTCTTGCTGACCCCTCCATCAGATATAACTAATGCCCTCGTGCTACCAACAGTTAACGAAGGGATAAAGTAATGTAGCAGCAAAACTGAGCAATCGCCTCTCAACAGTGCATCGTGTTACATCTGTTCATTTGCAATGTACTAATGGTTTCATTAAATATTATAACAGAACCGAACGGATGAAAGAAGGTACTAAAGTACAAATATGGCGCTGCAAAAAGTACCAAAGAAGATATGAACCTGGTCACTGGACTAGGGCAATCACCCACGACAACCCCCAACACATGGTCCCATGCCCCCTACAGCCGCGGCAGGTAAATGCGGAAAAAGGTCTGGAAGGCCCGATTTGTGTTCAAATAGTCGCCGCTGAAGCCACCGACCGCGTAGATCACGGGGCCATCGTCCGTCCGGATGGTGGCCGCGCCCAAGGTGCGCCACTGTTCCAGGACCGGGGTCTCGAAAGGAGACCAGGCATCTTGTGCCACGTCGTATCGCTCGTTGAAAGATAGGCGGTTGATCCATCCGCCACCGATGGCGTAGAGACTGCTGTCGGCGGCAGCCAGAGCCAGCCCGCCCCGACCCTGGGCCATCGGCGCGCGGGGCGACCAGGGATTGCTCCCGGCAGCCTCAGCCGCCGGGTCGTACACCTCACAGAGGTTGAATTCCACAGCCCCGTTGTAACCGCCCACCACATAGATCAGCCCGTCGAATTCGACGGCGCTGGCAAAGCCCCGCGCCGCGCCCATAGGCGTACCCAGACTCCAAGTGTCCGTCTCTGGATCGTAGATGTACACTGTGTTTACGTATTGTATCCCATTATGACCGCCGAAAACGTAGAGCCGGCCCCCAGCAGCCGCTACCGCCGCGGCGAAGAGCGGTTCGGGCAGCGGCGCACCCTGATACCAGGCATCCTGCGAGGGATCATAGATCTCGAGGGCAGCGACAGGTTGTTGAGCCGCATCATAACCCCCGGGGACGTAGATCTTATCGCCGATAACCGCGGCGGCGATGTTCAGCACCGACGTGGGCTTGTCTGCCCGCCGAGTCCACGAGTCCGTCTTGGGGTCGTAAACCTCCACCGCGCTGGTTGCCCCCGTCGGTGTATCGCCGCCGATGGCGTAGATCTGGTCTCGGTAGGCTACCACCGCCAGGCGGGCACGAGGGATGGACATAGGTGTGCACTCAGACCAGCGTGACACATGGCCCGGCGTGGTGACTGCACCGGCCTGCCACCCTTGGTCGCTGAACTGACGGTCAGGGACCAGAGATTCGCTACCGCGGGGGGGCAGGAGGACGATGACCGCGAGGACGAGCGCGAGAAGTACGAAGGCCACACGCTGCCAGCCGGCAATGCGCCAGACCACAATGGGCTCTGCCGGCATCTCCGCGGGCGCAGGGGCGACTTCGACCCATCCCTCGTGGATAGCGCGGAGCGTGGCCTCGGTGCGCGACTCGACGCCTAACTTGGCGAAGATATTGCGTAGGTGCACCTTCACTGTGTTGTGGCTGATATGCAGTTGGCGGGCGATCTGACGGTTGGAAGCGCCGGTGGCAACCAGGCGCAGGACTTCCAACTCGCGTTCGCTCAGTTCAGCGTTATTTTCGCTCACAGCCGTCATCCCAATCGCGCAGGTGTCGCCGGTGGAGTCGGCCCCCACAGAATTGCTACATTACGCCCGCCAGAGATTTTCGGCCACGTCTTCCAAATCCAGGCTTACCAGCCGCTCATTCGATGGCTTTCCAGTGGCCGGGTCCCAACCACGGAAGGCGTAGTACTCAGCCAGCATCTTCTCCATATTCGGCACGTGGCCCTCGGTGCCGCCATCGGGCAACGGGCGCATCAGGATATCGGGCAGGCGATCGTCTCCCGCCGTCACGCCCAGGCGGCAATTCAGCGCCCGTTGGAGTTGGAAGATGCGCTCGCCCACACGCATCATATCCTCTGCACCCATATCCCAGCCCGTCGCTGCGCGGATCATCTCTGATATTTCCTGCAACGGCACCACAGCGAAATGGCACAGCCCCAAAGAATCGGTGAAGGCCCGCCAATTCTGGCTGGCCACCACCATCACTGCTTTGTCATCGGCAAAGCGATCCCCGGGCACCAGTCCCAGGTCAGGATTGCCCATGCCCATCTCGACCAAGTAGGCATCGCTCTTGTTATGACAAGCCCCGCGCGGCGAAGTAGCGTACACCAGACCCATGGCCGCGTAGGCGCGGGGGTCGTGCATAGGGATCTCCAGCCCTTTGACGTGCGCCGCCTCGTCTGGCTGGCCGTAGCGCTCGCCCATCCGCCGCACACCCTCCGCGACGATGGCGCCAAATCCTTCCCGCCGGCCCATCTGGTGCAACAAGGCGATGGCGGCATCGGCATCGCCCCAGCGCAACTCTAAACCGCCGGTATCCTCCGCCGTGATAACACCGAGGTCATACAGATAGAAAGCGAATGAGGCACTCACCCCAGCACTGATGGTATCCAGCCCGTAGGCGTTGCACAGGTGGTTGAGATAGTTCACTGCCGCCAAATCCGCAATGAGCAGCATACTGCCCCAGGAGGCGATTGTCTCGTACTCTGGCCCCTCCCCCTCTGGCAGCGCATAAGGGCCATTTTTCACGTGCACCACGCGCCCGCAGCGAATGGGGCACCCGTAGCAACCGCTGACGCCGGTCAGGATAGTCTCGCCCATGGTGACGCCGCTGATGAGGGTGGCCTCGGGGAACAGGCCCTGAGTGTAGTATTTATTGGGCATGTCGCCGAAAGCAATGCCTGTGTCCACCCAACCTGACGTGCCAGTGTCGTGGAAGACCTGGCTGACGAACGCTTCGCGCAGGCCCCTCATGGACTGACGCGCGAGAGCCTGAAACCGTTGAGGGTCAGCCATAGGCCACCTGCCCTGGCCTCGAACAGCGATGGCTTTTAAGTTTTTCGAGCCCATCACTGCACCTAAGCCGGTGCGCCCAGCAGCGCGCCCGTTTTCGGAGATGATGGCAGCGTAGGGGACTAGGCGCTCGCCGCCCGGGCCAATGCAAACCACCCGGGTGCGTGTGTCGGCGCACTCGTCCTTGATCGCGGTGATGGTGGAATACGTGTCCTGGCCCCACAGATGCGTCGCGTCGCGGATCTCCGCTTGGCCATCAGCGATGTGGAGATACACTGGTGAGGACGAGCGGCCTTTCAGGATC
>JADBJK010000041.1 GCA_014874485.1 Chloroflexota bacterium | reverse complement strand
GCCGTAGTATGTCGGGCATTGATATTTCCTGCATAGCGCCTCCCATGCGACAGTCTCACAACGAGGGCGCATTTTAGCAGGCCCACCAATATAAATGCAATTGCCCTGTGGGTGGTTTGCCACTCTCCGTGCACAGCAAGTATAATCCAACCGTTGCTGTGGTCAAACGTGAGCAGCGAATCGGTGCGGACCGTCATGGAGAGCAGCGACGTCCGCAGCCCCGAAGACGGGCAAGGAGGTGCATCCTATGGCGCTGAAAACCGGCAAGGAGTACATCGCCTCGGTGGAGGCCCTGGGCCTGGAAGCCCATATCCTCGGCGAGAAGTCCGCTGACCTGACCCGCCATCCCCTCGTCGCCCCATCCCTGCGCGCGGTCGCCGTTACCTACGACTGCGCCCACGATGCCGACAGCCGCGCCCTGTTCCGCGCCTACTCGCCCCTCATCGGCGACGAGGTCAACCGCTTCACCCACCTGCACCAGAGCACCCAGGACCTCATGGACAAGGTGCGGATGCAGCGGCACTGCGGCAACCTGACGGCCTGCTGCTTCCAGCGGTGCGTGGGCATGGACGCGGCCAATGCCGTCTTCAGCGTAACCTACGAGTGCGACCAGGCGCACGGCACGGACTACCACGCCCGCTTCCGCGAGTACTGGAGCCACGTCCAGCGCCACGACCTGGTGGTGGACGGCGCGATGACGGATCCCAAAGGCGACCGCGGCAAGCGCCCGTCGGAGCAGGCCGACCCCGACCTGTACCTGCGCATCGTGGAGCGCCGACGCGACGGCATCGTGGTGCGCGGGGCCAAGTTCCACCAGACCGGCATGGTCAACTCCCACGAGATCATCGTCATGCCCACCGCCGCCATGCGCCCCGGCGAGGAGGACTGGGCCGTGTGCTTCGCCGTGCCCACCAACACCAAGGGCATCCGCTACATCTACGGCCGCCAGGCCAGCGACACCCGCAAGTTGGAGGGGACGCTGGACGTGGGCAACCCCACCTTCGGCGGCCAGGAGGTGCTCACCGTCTTTGAGGACGTGTTCGTGCCCAACGAGCGCGTGTTCCTCAACGGCGAGGTGGATCAGAGCGGCAAACTGGTGGAGCGGTTCGCCGCGTACCATCGCCAGAGTTACGGCGGGTGCAAGGTGGGCGTGGGCGACGTGCTCATCGGCGCGACGGCCCTCATCGCCCGCATGAACGGCGTCGCCACGGCATCGCACATCCGCGATAAAATCGTGGAGATGATTCACCTGAACGAGACGCTGTTCGCCTGCGGCATCGCCTGCTCCACCCTGGGCCATCAGACCGCCGCGGGCAACTATGAGGTGGACCTGCTCCTGGCCAACGTCTGCAAACTCAACGTAACGCGGTTCCCCTACGAGATGGCGCGCCTGGCCACCGACATCGCGGGCGGGCTGCTGGGGACGCTGCCCTCGGCCAAGGACCTGGAGGACCCGGTGGCCGGCCCGTACATCCGCAAGTACCTGGCCGCCGCCGAGGGCGTGGACGCCGTGGACCGCGTCAAGGTCCTGCGCTTGATTGAGAACCTGGTGGCGGGCGCGGGGGCCGTGGCCTACCTGATAGAGTCCATGCACGGGGCCGGGTCGCCCATGGCCCAGCGCATCATGCTGGCCCGCCAGGGCGACGTGGACGGCAAGATCGCCCTCGCCAAGCGGCTGCTGAACATCCGCTAGCGCGCGGTGATCTGCCGGCCGTCGGTGCACTGCCGCCAAGGGTCATGGAGGTGCGTATGGCTGCCCATCCGAAGGAGTTCCCATCGCGCCGCTCGGCGGTGCTGGCCACCCGCGGCATGGTGGCCACCAGCCAGCCCCTGGCCGCGCTGGAGGGGCTGCGCATGCTCATGGACGGGGGCAACGCCGCCGACGCCGCGGTTACCGTCGCCGCCATGCTGGGCGTGGTGGAGCCCATGTCCACCGGCGTGGGTGGCGACTGCTTCGCGCTCGTGTACCGGGCCTCACCCGGCGCGGGACAGGCGGGCGAGGTCTTCGCCCTGAACGGGAGCGGGCGCGCGCCTGCCGCCTTCACCCTGGACGAGGCGCGCCGCCTGGGTCTGCGGTACATCCCACCGGACAGCGCGCTGGCCGTTACCGTGCCCGGGGCGGTCGCGGGCTGGGAGAC
This sequence comes from Chloroflexota bacterium, assembly GCA_014874485.1. GTDB lineage: Bacteria > Chloroflexota > Anaerolineae > DTLA01 > DTLA01 > DTLA01. The sequence goes on along the minus strand of JADBJK010000041.1, from coordinate 1,560 downwards.
GCTGCTGCGGCGCTTCGGCACGATGACGCTGGCCGAGTGCCTGGCCCCCGCCATCCGCACCGCCGAGGAGGGGTTCGCCGTAACGCCCGTCATCGCCCGCGACTGGCGGAACGCGACTCGCAAACTGGCCCGCGACCCTGAGGCGGCCCGCGTGTACCTGCCCGCGCCGCGCGCCGGCGAAATCCACCGCCAGCCGGACTTGGCCCGCACCCTGCGCGCCATCGCCGAGGGCGGCGCCGACGCCTTCTACCGCAGCCCCATCGCCCGAGCCATCGCCGCCTGCATCCAGGCGCGCGGCGGCTACATGACGCCCGAGGATTTGGCCGCGCACACGGCGGACTGGGGCCGGCCCATCGGCACCACGTACCGCGGCGTGCAGGTGCTGGAGCATCCCCCCAACGGCCAGGGCCTGGCTGCGCTGGTCGCGCTGAACATCCTGCAGGGGTACGACATCGGCGGCATGGGCTACTGGGACACGGCCCGCTGGCACCGCATGATAGAGGCGGTGCGCCTGGGACTGGCCGACGCACTGGCCCACGTGGGCGACCCGGCCTTCGCCGACGTGCCGGTGGAACGCCTGCTGTCGCGCGAGCACGCCGACGCGCTCCGCGCCCGCATCCGCCCCGACACCGCGCTGGACCTGGCCGCCCCTGCCGTTGCCGCCTCGCGCGACACGGTTTACATCAGTGTCGTGGACGGCGCGGGCAATGCCGTGTCGTTCATCAACAGCCTGTTCCAGCCGTTCGGGTCGGGCATCGTGGTGCCGGGGACGGGCATCTGCCTGCACAACCGGGGCGCGTCGTTCCGCCTGGACGAGGGACATCCCAACGCGCTGGCCGGGGGCAAGCGGCCCTACCACACCATCATCCCGGCGCTGGCGCTGCGCGACGGACGGCTGTGGCTGTGCTTCGGAGTCATGGGCGCGTTCATGCAGCCCCAGGGCCACGTGCAGGTGCTGGTCAACATGGTGGACTTCGGGCTGGACCCGCAGGCCGCGCTGGATGCGCCGCGCTTCCGCGTGGACGAGCAGGGGAGCCGCCGCGTGGACGTGGAGACGACCGCGCCGCTAGGGTTGCGGCGGGCGCTGGCGGCCATGGGGCACGACGTGCGGGCGGCCGCGTTCGGCGAGTGGTTCTTCGGCGGCGGGCAGGTCATCGCCGTGGACCCCGAGACGGGCGCGCTGTGGGGCGGCTCGGACCCGCGCAAGGACGGCTGCGCGGTGGGGTGGTAGGGGCTTCACCGCGGAGACGGGGGCGCAGAGGGCAAGATGGTCCAATAGTAGGGATATCACTGCGGAGACGCGGAGGGCGCAGAGGGCAAGACTGTTCCAATAGATGGGCACAGAGAGGAGTGTCCGCTGTCATTGCGAGCGAAGCGAAGCAATCTCACGCCCTGGGGAGCGCTTCGTATTCTGCGTCTCTGCGGTGAATGCATTGAGTCTCGTGTCATTGATCGCCCTATACTGTACCAGGCATCGCCGCCTGATGTGTACCACCCGCAGTCGCCCGATGTGTACCACCGGAGTGGCGCGATGGCGAGCTCGTGGCTACACTCCTCCGA
>JADBJK010000109.1 GCA_014874485.1 Chloroflexota bacterium | reverse complement strand
CAAAGCCAGCGGGGCCAGTGTCCGGCCACCGTTTTCGTGGACATCACCCGCATTCCCGACCTGGACAAGGTTGAGGAACGAGACGGTTACATCGTCATCGGGGCCAACGTTACCCATGCTGCAGTGGCCAAATCCCCGCTCATCCGCCAGCGCGCCAACGTGCTCGCTGAGGCCTGTGGCATGGTCGGCGGGCCACAGATTCGCAATGTGGGCACATTGGTGGGTAACGTGGTCAATGCACTGCCCGCCGCTGACGGAGCCATTGCTCTCACCGCCCTGGACGCTGAGGCGGAAATCGCCGACGAGACGGGTCGGCACTGGGCACCAGTCATCGAACTCTACGAAGACGTGGGGGTCTGCCGTGTCAATCCCTGTGCCCAGATGGTCACAGCGCTGCGATTTCGCCCTCTGGCGCATGAGATGAACGGTGCGTACCAGCGCCTGTCGCAGCGACGAGCCCTCTGTCTGCCCATGCTCGCCGTGGCCACAGTAGTGGATATTGAGGAAGGTCACTTTCGCCAGGCACGCATCGCCATCGGCCCCGTTGCGCCCCGGCCATTGCGCCCGGCCGAGGCCGAAGCAGCGCTGGATGGGGTCCCAGTCAATGCAGAAAACATAGCCCACGCCGCCAGATTAGCGGCCAAGGCCTCGCACCCCCGCGATAGTTTACTGCGTGGGAGTGCCGAATATCGCACAGCGATGGTCGAGGTGTTGGTGCGCCGCGCCTTGAGCAAAGCAGCAGGGTTGGAGGTGTAACATGGCTAGGATTGAGATGATCGTCAATGGGAAAGCAGTCTCGGTGGATGTAGAACCAGGAGATTTGCTGACCAACGTATTGCGCGACAAACTCGGTTTGATCGGCACCAAGATTGCCTGTGGAGAGGGCGAATGTGGTTGCTGCACCGTCCTCGTGGACGGCGTGTCGGTTACATCCTGTATTTTCCCCGCGTTTAAGGCTGCCGGACGTCAGGTGCTGACCATCGAAGGACTATCGGGAGACGACCAACTCGATCCCATCCAAGAGGCTTTTAAGGAGAAAGCCGCAGCGCAGTGTGGTTACTGCACGCCAGGGATGATCATGTCTGCTAAAGCCTTACTGAACGAGAACCCACACCCCACTACCGAGGAGATCGAACAGGGCATTTCCGGTAACCTCTGCCGTTGCACAGGCTACTATCAGATTGTGCAAGCCATTACTCTGGCCGCCAGGCACGCGGCAGAGAAAGGGGGTGCATCATGAGCGAGAGCGTTATCGGCACGAGCGCAACCCGCCTCGACATTCACACCAAGGTCCAAGGTCGGCGCAAATACCCCCAAGATTTCAACATGGATGGCCAACTTTACGCGGTCGTGGTGTGGGCGGAGCATCCCCATGCCATTGTCAAGCATATTGATACCAGCGCTGCCGAGGCCTCACCTGGCGTAGTGCGGGTCATCACTTACAAAGACGTGCCGGTGAACGAATACGGCATCAATATCAAGGATCAGCCTGTGCTTGTGGCGGAGGGCGACAAGGTGCGCTGGATGGGTGACCGGATTGCCATTGTAGTGGCGGAGAGTCAGCGGGCCGCCGAACAGGCGCGCAAGTTGGTGAAAGTGGACTATGAGCCTCTGCCAGTCGTCACCGACCCACGTGAGGCCATGAAACCAGATGCACCCCGGGTGCACGAGGAGCGGGGCGAAAGCAATGTCCTGCACCACATCAAAATCCGCAAGGGTGATGTGGAGGTTGGCTTCGCTGAGGCCGATGTGGTCATGGATGGTTATTTCACCACACCGGCCGTGGAGCACATCTACATGCAGCCCGAGGCGGGCATCGGCTACATAGACGAGGAAGGTCGCGTGACGGTTATTGCCGCCGCACAGTGGGCCCACGACGACTTGCAGCAGATCGCCCACCTCCTAAACCTGCCCGAGGACCAGGTACGCGAGATCGTGCCTACCATCGGCGGGGCATTCGGCGGGCGCGAGGATATGTATATCCAACATCTGCTTGCGCTGGCCGCCTATGTGGTGCGCCGGCCAGTAAAGATGGTATGGACAAGGGAAGAATCCATCCAGCGCAGCGGCAAGCGCCATCCTTTTTACATGAAGTACAAAGTAGGAGCGAAGCGTGATGGCACGCTGACAGCGATGGAGATCGAGATCATTACCGACGCTGGCGCTTATGCTTCCACCAGCATCCCTGTGCTCAGCAATGCCGCCACTTTTGCCGCCGGGCCATATAAGGTGCCCAACGCCAAAGTGGACGCCTACACTGTGTACACCAATAACGCGGTGACAATGGCTATGCGCGGTTTCGGTGCCACGCAGCCGCCAGTGGGATACGAATCCATGATGGACCGGCTAGCCGAGGCGCTGGGTATGGACCCTGTCGAGTTGCGGATGAAAAATCTCCTCGAGGAGGGCGATGTAGCCCTCACCGGCAATGTGATGCGCGGTGGGGTGGCTGGGCTCAAGGAGACGCTGCGGCAAGCCGCTCTTGCCGCAGGATGGCGAAACGTCAAGGGACAGTGGATTAAGCCGGATTTGGGTCAGGCTTCGGCTCCATATAGACGGCGGGGCATCGGAGTGGCTGTGGCTTACAAGAACGTGGGCTACAGTCTGGGATTCGATGACAAGACAACATGTAGGGTTGAATTGAGCCTGGCTCCCAATGGTGATATCCTGCGGGCACTGCTCATGATCGGCGCATCGGATGTGGGCGAAGGGGTGTGGACTGCACTAGCGCAGATTGCCGCCGAAACGCTCAAAATTGACGTGTCCAAAGTGCGGCTGGCTTTCCTCGATACGGCCAAGGTGCCTGATGCAGGGAGTTCTTCGGCTTCCCGGCACGTGTTTGTCTCTGGCAACGCTGTAATGCGAGCCTGCCAAGAGGCGCTAGCGAAGCGCGACGCCATCCTACGCGCCGAAACTGGCGAGACGAAGGTAGTAGCCCAGGCAACCTACCACGGCCGAGAGGCGCGGGCCACGACGCCATTTGACCCCCAGACCGGGCTCTGTGAGCCACACTGCGCCTACGGCTATGCCACACAAATCGCGTTGGTGGAAGTGGATACGGAGACGGGGGAAGTCGAAGTATTAAAGATGTGGTCTGCCCACGATGTGGGCAAAGCCATCAACCCGGAAATGGTCATTGGGCAGATCGGTGGGGGAGTGCACATGGGCGTGGGCTATGCACTCACGGAATACTTCATCCAACAGGGTGGCCGGGCCCAGACGAGGCACATGAGCGAATACTACATCCCAACGGTGCGCGACATGCCACGCGAACTGGTGCCCATCATCGTGGAGGTGCCTGACCCGTGGGGGCCTTACGGCGCCAAGGGATTAGGAGAAATGACCACATTACCAACCGCCCCGGCCATTTTGAATGCCATCCATGATGCGACCGGTGTGTGGATAGACTCGTTGCCGGCGACGCCGGAACGAGTGTGGCGCGCTCTACAGAGAAAACGCTGAGCCTCAAAGCATAGGATAGAGGTGTGAGGTATCGCACCTCTATTCTTTTTCCACCTTTTTGGCCTGGCGTCGAATCCAGGCAATGGCCGCGGGCTCGTACCGGCGCACTAAGAGTACTGAACAGGGGGCCTGACCGGCTATCTGATCGTCAACGGAACCGAAGAGCCGAGTTTGAGAGGCCCACTCTTCGGAGGCTCCAGCCACAATCAAATCGTAGCGCTGACGTGCTGCCTCTGCCA
>JADBJK010000089.1 GCA_014874485.1 Chloroflexota bacterium | reverse complement strand
CTATGACAACCTGATCCGCAAACTGCGCACCGCCAAGACAGTCCAGTCGAGCATCGCCTACATTCTCATCGGGATCATCTGCCTGGTGCTGATAGTGGGGGCGCTCCTGCTCGTCCAGGATGGCCTGGCGGCGCTGCGCAAGTGGCGGGCCAAGGCGGCGGAGAAGGCTGCGTAGAAGCCGTCGCTTGCTCGTGGGAGCCGTCTCCAGACGGCGATTCGCTCTGTGATTTGGGAGGGCAGCCCCCGGCCCTCCCGTTTTTGTGGATGGGCGCTGCAACGGTAGGGGCGACCCGCCGGGGCGCCCCTACGGCGGTGGGGTGAGATGAGCACTTCTATGCGAGAAAGCATACGGGCAAAGATCCGTCGTGCCCGCCAGGTAGTAGGCGAGATCCTCTACGGAATGACTGTCCACGATATGGTATTGGGCCTGCGCCGCCAGCGTGGGGAGGTGGAACGCCTCTTCGCCCTGATCCTCTTCGGCGATCTGGTCGGCCTGCCCATCCTGCCACCCTACTACACCCTGCGCCTTCTGCCTTACGTGATGCCCGCCCTCCACCGCTGGAAGCGGAGCCTCCTGCGCGAGCGCGACCTGAGTGACCTGGCCGAACTGATCGAGGCGGTGGATTGAGCACGTGTAGGAGAAGTTGTCAGCTCGTCCTACAGGTATATTCATTCGACGGCGGGCTGCGCAGTCGCCATGGGCGGGCCATTCATTCAACGGCAGTGCCCACATTCACAGATAACGCGAGGAGAGGAGAAATGTCTGTGCCATCTACCAACAATCAAACCATTTACCAACGCCCGCTGGAGTTGTTACAAAACCTCATCCGCTTTGACACTACCAATCCCCCCGGCAACGAAGCGGAATGTGTGGCCTACATCAACCGCCTGCTCACCGAGGCAGGCTTTGAGACCACTTTCTTGGCCAAAGCCCCGGAACGCCCCAACCTGGTAGCCCGATTGAAGGGGCGAGGGGATGAGCCACCGCTTTTGCTGTATGGGCATGTGGATGTGGTTACGACTGCCAACCAGAAATGGACACACCCGCCCTTTGAGGGGAAAGTGGCGGACGGGTATGTCTGGGGCCGGGGTGCTTTGGACATGAAGGGCGGCGTGGCGATGATGCTAACCGCCTTCCTGCGAGCCAAAGCCGAGGGCCTTGCTCCCGCCGGGGATATCGTGCTTGCCATTCTCAGCGATGAGGAAGGGGGCGGCGACTACGGGGCCAAATATCTGGTGGAAGAGCATGCCGAGCAATTCACCGGCATCCGCTATGCGCTCGGGGAGTTTGGCGGTTGTTCGTTCTATATCGGCCAGCGGAAGTTTTACTTCATCCAGGTGTCTGAAAAGCAGATATGCTGGCTGAAGGCCACCGTGCGCGGGCCAGGCGGCCACGGGTCTCTGCCTATGCGCGGCGGGGCGATGGCCAAACTGGCCCGTTTGCTCCAGCAGTTGGATCGCAGTCGCCTGCCGGTGCACATCACGCCCGTCACCCGCCAGATGATGGAGACGATGGCCCGGGCCTTGCCCTTCCCAACGGGATTCGTCCTGCGCCAACTCCTCCGCCCTTCCCTGACCGACGGTCTGCTCCGCCTGTTCGGGGAGAGGGGGCGACTCTTTGAACCCTTGTTCCACAACACTGTCAACGCCACCATTGTCCGCGGTGGGGAGAAGGTCAACGTGATCCCCAGCCAAATCGTCCTGGAGTTGGATGGGCGACTGCTGCCCGGCTACACCCCCGACGATATGATGGCCGAACTGCGCGGGATCATCGGCCAGGAGGTGGAACTCGAACTGGTGCGCCACGACCCCGGCCCGGCGGAACCGGATATGGGGATGTTCGACACGCTGGCGGGAGTCTTGCGCGAAGCCGACCCGAAGGGCATATCCGTGCCCCTACTCTTGACGGGCACCTCCGATGCCCGCTTCTTCTCTCGTCTGGGCATCCAGACGTACGGCTTCACGCCGATGGACTTGCCCGCGGGGTTCAATTTCATGCAAGTAGCACACGCTGCCGACGAGCGCATCCCGGTGGAGGCGGTGGATTTCGGAGCCAATGCGATCTACAGGGTGTTGCAACGGTACGGGGGATGAACCCTTACCCCCGAGCCTCGCTCTTCAGGGCGAGAGGTGGTCGGTGTGTCCTAGCATCCGCTTATCCGCTAGGCCGCAGGCCATCCGTGGAGGGGATCTTTGGGGGCACTGATGATGGAGTACACAGGGGTGGCGTACTAAGAGTTTTCTGAGAAGGGAGGTGAGACTTATGCCAACCTACATCACTCTGATGAATTTGACAGACCAGGGGATCAGGGATATCAAGAACGCACCACAGCGGGTTGCGGAGGCTGTTAAGGTCCTCGAGGCGATGGGGGGCAAATTGATAGGCTTCTACACAGTCATGGGGCAATACGACTACGTGGGCATCGCCGAGGCCCCCAGTGACGAAGTGGCCATGGCCTTTCTGCTGGGACTGGGTTCCGCTGGAAACGTCAGGACGACGACACTGAAGGCGTTCACCATGGAGCAGTTCGCGGAAGTGGTCAAGAAGTTGCCGTAGCGGTAAAGGCGATTACATGCCTTGCCGAGGTCCCACCGCCGAATAAATCACTCGTGTGCGACGGCTACGGGCGGCAAATCCCTGCGGGATTGTGGCAGGCAGGGCAAATACTCACACCTGCCCTGGATTGGCGATCGAGATCGCGCTTGGGAGACATTTCGCCTCACCCTCGGCCCTTGGCCTCCCTCACCCGTTCCCTCCCCGTCAATGGGGAGGGTCGGGGTGGGGCGGAGAAGGGGATGGGGGTGGGGTTGTGTGCTCCTGCCGGTGTGGACGAACATTTGCGTCCCCGTAGGGGGACGCCTGGCCTCAAGCCCCATAGGAGCGGTTTCAATCGCCTGTGAGGTACCCTTCCCATCAGCGTCATTTGCATTGCGGGACGAAAGAGAGTAACATAACTACGCCGCACACTCGGACACATACCGAAGGATGAAAGAGGCCGCAATGACACAATCCAAATTATGGGATAAAAACGCGCTTGCCGCCCTCGCGCTGCCCGCGCTGAGCACGGCATTCGGCTTGCAGATGCTGCGCGTTCTCTTGCCGTCGTTCGTGTGGTATCTCGGCGACACAGTGGGCATGAGTTACCTGATGCTCGGGCCTATCGCCATCGGCACCTTTCTGGCCGCGTTCCTGGCAGCGGTTTGCCGTCGGCTGTTGGGACCGCGACTGGCTCTGCTCGCCGTCGTGGGCGGTCTGGGGTTGGCGCGCCTGGTCGAGCAATTCTCCACCAGCCCAGCCCTTGATCTGGCGCTGGCCATGCTGGGCACAGTTCTGTTCACTTTCTTCCTGCCGATTTACCTGGCGCACACACGGGCACAAGGTGGAGATGCGACGCGCCAGTTCGGCTTGGGCTTCCTGCTTGGCTTCGCGCTCGATACAACCGTTCACGGCGCGTTCGGCACCCTCGACCTGAGTTGGCAGCACGGGTTCGTCGCCCTGATCCTGGTGGCGCTTGCGGTTGGGGTGCAATGGTGGCTGCTGGCGCGAACGCCAAGGGTGGAGGCGAAAGCGACCGACTCGGGTCTTGGCCGCGATTTGCCGCTCGCCGCGCTGGGACCGTTCATCTTTCTCTCCGTCGTCATCTTGCAGAACGTGGCCCGGGCCACGACCCTGAGCGGTTGGGCGCAGCCGGTCGCCCTGGGCTGGATCGTGCTGGC
>JADBJK010000029.1 GCA_014874485.1 Chloroflexota bacterium | reverse complement strand
CCAGGAGCAGGTTGTGCTGGGAGGCTTGGGGATTGGTCGTTCACAGGATATCCTAACTATTTAGCGAGAGGACCACTTAGCGCGCCAACTGCAGAAATGGCCAAGCCCAAGTTCAGGAAGCAAAGCGAGTTCTCCGCCGTTGTTCGGCGCCTGTCCAAGAACCCGTCGGCCGTCCTCGGTTTTGTTGTGGCCGTGTTTCTGGCGCTGATTGCGATCTTCGCGCCGCTGATCGCCCCCTATCCGTATGACAAACAGGACCTGCTGAACACGCGCCAGCCCCCATCCGCGCAGCACCTCTTCGGCACGGACGAACTGGGGCGCGACGTGTTCAGCCGGGTCATCTGGGGGAGTCGGTTTTCGCTGACGGTGGGCGTTCTCGCGGTTCTGCTGGGCTCCGGCATTGGGGTATTCTTTGGGTCGCTCGCCGGCTACTTCGGCGGGGTGGTGGACGATATCGTCATGCGCTTCATGGATATCCTCCAGTCCATCCCCGACATCCTGCTCGCCATCACGATCTCGGTCGTGCTGGGGCCCGGCTTCTTCAACACCTTGCTTGCGCTCAGCGTGGGCGGCATTCCCATGGCCTGTCGCCTGATGCGGGCCGGAATCCTCAGCATCCGAAAACTGGAGTACCTGGAGGCAGCCGTCGCCATTAACGCCAGCACGCCGCGCATCATCCTCCGGCATGTGCTTCCGAACGCCTTCGCTCCGGTGCTGGTATCCGCCACCATGATGATCGGCCACATCATCCTGGGGGCAGCCATGCTCAGTTTCATCGGCCTCGGCGTTCAGCCCCCCACCCCCGAATGGGGCTCCATGATCGCGGGCGGGCGCAGCCTGATCCGCTCCTGCCCCTGGATGGTTACCTTCCCGGGCATCTTCATCATGCTGGCTGTGTTGGCGCTCAACATGTTCGGCGACGGCCTGCGCGACGCGCTGGATCCCAAGTTGAAGAAATAAGGATGGACAGACAGTGGTGAACAGCAACGGTGCTTTCCTATCCGTAAGAGACCTGGTCGTTGAATACACCGCCGAGGACCAGGTGATTCACGCGGTCAACGGGGTCTCCTTTGACCTGGAACGCGGCAAGACGTTGGGGCTTGTCGGCGAGACCGGCGCAGGGAAGACCTCCATCGCCAAGACGATCCTGCGCATCCTCCCCGATCCCCCCGCGCGGATTCGGAACGGGGAGGTCTACCTTGACGGAGTGGACCTGCTCAAGCTCCCCGAAAAGGAGATGCGCAAGATTCGCGGCCGCAAGGTCTCCATGATCTTCCAGGATCCCATGACCGCGCTGAACCCGATCATGAAGGTGGGCAGCCAGATCGCCGAAGTGATCAGCCTTCACAACAAGGTCAGCAAACGCGAGGCGCGGGAGCGGGTTATCCGCATGCTGGAGACGGTGGGCATCCCTGGCGACCGCGCCGACGACTATCCCCACCAGTTCTCCGGCGGCATGAAGCAGCGCGTGGTCATCGCCATGGCGCTGGCCTGCAACCCGGAACTGCTCATCGCAGATGAGCCGACCACGGCCCTGGACGTAACCATCCAGGCGCAAGTGCTGGAGATGATCAACAAACTCAAGGATGAATTCCAAACCTCCATGATCATGATTTCCCACAACCTGGGCGTGGTCGCGGAGGTGTGCGACGACCTGGCCGTTGTCTATGCGGGCGAAATCGTGGAACTCGGCAGCAAGGAAGCGGTCTTTGACCGGCCAACGCATCCCTATACCGTGGGATTGTTCGGGGCAGTTCCCAATCTATACGACGACAAGGAAAGGCTTAGCCCCATCATAGGGTTGCCGCCGGATCCCTCCAATCTGCCTTCTGGATGCCACTTCCACCCCCGCTGCCCGCTCGCGACAGAGGAGTGCAGAAGCCAGAAGATCCCATTGCGAGAGATTGAGCCAGGCCATTTCTGCCGCTGCATAAAGGCAACCAGGCCGGAGGGATAGCATGTCCGCATTGGTTGAGGTAAGGAACCTGAAGAAGTACTTTGAGACCCCAAGAGGGATGTTGCACGCAGTGGACGACGTGTCCTTCTCCATTGAAAAGGGCAAGACGCTGGGGATCGTCGGCGAATCAGGCTGTGGGAAATCTACCCTGGGGCGCGTCATGATCCACCTGCTGGACAGCACGGGCGGGTCCATCTACTTTGAGGGCGAAGACATCACGAACCCGGGGCGGAGGAAGTTGCGACGACTCCGCGAAGACATGCAGATCATCTTCCAGGACCCCTATTCTTCGCTGAACCCCAGGATGACCGTGGAGCAGACCATTATGGAACCCCTGGTCATCTCCGGCCGCTATTCCAAGAAGGAGCGGCAACGGGAGGCCGAGCGCCTGATGGCCATGGTGGGCATAGACCAGCGCCTCCGCCTGTCCTACCCGCACGAACTGGATGGCGGCAGACGCCAGCGGGTCGGCATTGCGCGCGCGTTGGCGCTGAATCCGAAGTTCATCTTCTGCGACGAGCCGGTGTCCGCGCTGGACGTGTCCATCTCCGCGCAGGTCTTGAACCTGCTGCAGGACCTCCAGGATCAATGCGGCCTTACCTACATGTTCGTTACGCATGACTTGTCGGTCGTTCGCCACATCTCGGACGACATCTGTGTGATGTACCTGGGCCAGATCGTGGAAGCATCTCCGACCAAAGAACTGTTCAGGCAGCCCCTGCACCCCTATACCCAGGCGCTGATCTCCGCAGTACCCGTCCCGGACATCCACCGCAAGAAGCAGCGCATCATCCTTGAGGGCGAGATCACTTCGCCCATCAACCCCAAACCCGGCTGCCGCTTCGCGGCGCGATGCCGGTACGCCCGTGAGGAGTGCCAGCAGCCGCAAGCGCTTGAGGAGGTCTTGCCCGGACATCGCGTGGCCTGCTGCAGGGTGCGGGAAGTCAATGCCCTGTAGCCGCCCGCCCACCTGGGCCTGGCGAGATGAGGTCGGCAAGGTGCCACAAAGCAGGCGCGGACATTCACGGAGAAGCGGGGACAGGACGAGTATGGAGAGCAACCCGGTGAGCGAACGGGAAATCAGCCTGGCCATCGCGGGCTTCAGACAAGAGGTTTTCAAGGACCCCGATACGGGCATTACGCTGAAGTACAACCTCTTCATCCCCGGGAACTACGATGCGAACAAAGCCTACCCCCTCGTGCTGTTCATCCACGACGCAGGGGCGGTGGGCCATGACGCGCGGGCAACGCTGACCCAGGGGCTGGGAGCGGTCATCTGGGCGACCCCATCGGAACAGGCCAAGCACGCATGTTTCGTCCTCGCGCCCCAGTACCCCAGAGCGATCGTCAACGACAATTCCGAAGCGACCGCCGACCTGGACGCGACGGTGGCGCTGGTCAGGGCCGTCATGGAGCAGTACAGCATAGACAGGAATCGCGTGTACACCACGGGCCAGTCCATGGGTTGTATGGCCTCAATTGAGATGCTCATCCGATACCCCGACCTGTTCGCGGCGGCACTGCTCGTCGCGGGCCAGTGGGATGCGAAGAAGATGTCAGTGCTCACAAACGCGAACATGTGGATCATCGTCTCGGAGGGCGACCGAAAGGCCTTCCCGGGCATGAATGCCAGCATGGCCGCGCTGGAAGCCGCAGGCGCGAAGATCAGCCGGGCCACCTGGAACGGCCGGGCCAGCGCCGAGGAATTTGCCGCCGACGTGCGCAAAATGATCGCAGAGGGCAACAACATCAAGTACACGGTCCTCGCGAAGGGCACGGTCGTGCCCGAGGGGCTGCCCGACGACCCTCGCAACAACCACGTCCACACCTGGCGCATTGCATACGCCATTGAGGGCTTGAGAGACTGGCTATTCGCCCAGGTGAAGCCTGCGAACTAAAAGCGGCAGAGTCCACGAGAGGCGATCACGATGGCAATTGAAGGAATAGACACTGCGCGATGCAACGGCTGCGGGGCCTGCGTCCTCAGTTGTCCCGCGGATGTCATCCGGATGGACAAGGATGCCAAGAAAACCGTTGTCAGGTATCCCCAGGACTGCGTGGTGTGCTGCTGGTGCATTGCCGAGTGCGAGCAGGACGCGATCGTGCTCACCCCCATCCGAACGGCCCCGCTTTTCACCGCCTGGGGTTAGCGCACGAACTCAGCGTCCGCCGACGGAAGGAGATTCCCGAGAACATGGAACAAGGGTCATCAACGGCGGGCTTGGGCTTCCCAGAGGGGGCCTGGATCAAGGCCGACCGGGCCGGGGGGAACGGAGGCCCCGCCCCCAACGAGTACAGGCTGGAGGCCGACGTCCTGGTCATCGGGGGCGGCATCGCCGGTTGCTTCGCGGCCATCAAGGCGAGCGAACAGGGCGCGCGGGTCATCCTGGTTGACAAAGGCTACGCGGGCAAATCGGGGCAGACCCCCTATGCCAGGAACTTCATGGCCTTCAACCCCGCCTGGGGGCACAACCTGGATGACTGGATGGCCTACATCAACAAGACCAGCGAGTACGTCAACAACCGGTACTGGACCGAGATCACCATCCGGGAATCCTATGCCCGATACCTAGACCTGGTCGCCTGGGGCGTCCGGTTCCAGACAGGCGAAGACGGCCAGCCCATTCGCCACCCCGTGCCGCCCGGAATCACCGACGCGCTTCGGTTTGATGAAACGTCCGGGGGCGACTACGCCCAGATTCTCAGGAAACAAGTCTTGAGGAGCGGGGTCCGAGTACTGGACAGGATCATGATCGCCGAGTTGCTCAAGCAGGATGGGGCCGTCGTGGGAGCGGTCGGCTTCCCTCTGGACCGGTACGACCTGTACGTCTTCATCGCCAAGGCGACCATCCTGTGCGTGGGGGCTTGTGGGTTCAAGCCGGCCGCCTATCCGCCCATCGTGCAATTGACCTGCGACGGCGAAGCCATGGCCTACCGCGCCGGCGCCGAGATTCTGGGCAAGGAGTTCGTGGACACACATTCCACCCGGATGGACACGCCCGTGGGCATTCCCAACATGCTGGGCCGAGGCCGAAACGTGCCGGAGCACCTCAAAGTGCTCATGGGCCCTGGCAGAGGCAAGCCCGAGACCAATGCGGAGGGCAACCCCATCCCCGACCGCCCCGCGGGGGCATCGCTGTACACGTACACGTATCTTGAGCGGGAGTTTGAGGCACATGCCGGCCGCGCGCCGATATATACCCCCACGCCCGAGGGCAAGAAGGAAGTAGTCGGGGGCGCATGCCTGGGAATGTCCCTTCGCAAGGCGGATGGCCTCTGGCCCGCCGACACCCATTGCGCGTCCAGCCTTCCAGGGCTCTACGCGGCCGGCGATGCCCTGGGCAACATGCAAAACGGCGCCGTCTATGCCCTGGCCGGCTCCGCCATCGCCGGCGGCGCGGTTACCGGCACCATCGCCGGCGTGGCCGCGGCCCGGCAGGCTCTGCGCATGGGGAAACTGGCGGTGGGCGAGAGGGAAATCGCCAGGGCGAAGCAGGCCGTGCATGCGCCCGCGAGCCGCAGCGGCGGGTTCAGCCCCCGATGGGTAACGCAACTCCTCCAGAACACCATGATGCCCTACTTCGTCTCCTACATCAAGCGCGCGGACCGGCTTCAGGCGGCGCTCTCGCTGGTCATGTTCATGCAACAGCATCTTGTCCCCAGACTGTTCGCCCGCGATGCCCACGAGTTGCGCCTGGCCCACGAGACGCGGAACATGGTGCTCAGCGCAGAAATGCGGCTGCGGTCGGCTCTGTTCAGAACCGAAAGCCGCGGCAACCACTACCGCGAGGATTACCCGCGCCGGGATGACCCCAACTGGCTGGCATGGGTGAAGATCAGGGAAGAACAAGGCGAGATGCGCCTCATCAAGGTACCCATCCCCACGGAATGGTGGCCCGACCTCTCCATCCCTTACGAGCAAAGATATCCATTCCGATTCCCCGGCGAATGACGGAGCCGACCCGTCGCAGCCCCCGCCCGGCAGGCGCGCCCGGCCTACTCTGCCGGCATGGGGACGGAAACCCCATCCTGTGGCGGATGCCTGCGCGGTGCGGTGCGAATGCGGCTGACCACCAGGAAGTTCAGCGCGGAGATGAGCATCCCGAGCAGGAACACGCGCTGGAAGCCGAGCGTATTCCAAATCACCCCGGCGAGCAAGGCGACCAGGATTGAAAAGACGTGGTCAATGGTTACGGCGGCCGTCAGCGCCGGCTGGACATGAGACTCATCCGTGGCGATCCTCTTCATGTACATGGCCCGCGCCATGTTGACCGACAGCAGCATGTGGTCCAGCAGGTACAGGCCGCACACAACGAGGAGCGCCGTCCCCACAGGGAACACGGATTTGGCGACCGCGTAGCCCAGGCAGATGAGCACCAGCGTAGCGGCCTCTACCTGCAGGATGAGCCTTTCGCCAAAGCGGTCAATCGCACGGCCCAGCATGGGCTGGAACACGATGCCGATCACCCCGCCCATAGTCATCAACGTCGCCAGCGTCTGCGCGGGCTGCTGGAAGATGGACACGATGACCCACGGAACGAAGGTGGCGAAAATCTGCCTCCGCGAGCCAGAAAGGACGTTTAGCGCATAGTACAGGCGGTACTCTCGGTGCAGTTTCAGAAACGCCTGCGGCTGCTGGGCCGTCCCCGGCTTCATCAGGAACATGAGCGTGGCGGCCACTCCCAGCCCGATGGCCGTCAGGATAAATGTGTGATGGAACCGGAATCCCAGGAACCGGAACCCCAGGAAGACGAAGAAACTCCCCAGGATGGTGGCGAAATTGCGAACGGCGTTCAACTGCCCAAGCCGCCGGCCCACCTGGCCTTCCCGCGCCAGTTCCATCCCGATGGAGGACGCCAGTGGCATGAACAGGTGCTGTCCCATACTGTACACGAACACGCATAGCGCCAGCACGGCATAGGTAGACGGCACGAATCCCACCAGCAGCGCCCCGGCCACGCCCAACAGGAGGGCGAATGCCCCCAGCCGTCGGCTGGGCAGGGAATACAGCGCGGCGCTGACGAAGACCACCAGGAACCCCGGCAACTCGCGCGGCAACTCCAACAGCGAGCGCTGGAGACCGGTCAGGGCGAAGCGCTCGTTGACGAAGTTGTTGAACGTGGATTCGTACATGCTGTAGGCAATGCCCATCACCAGGGACGCTGCCACAAACAACTTGAGTTCGCGAGACGCGCGGGTTACGCTTGCGGGAATATGCATCGGGATCCCCTTCAGGCCTATGGATTCCGTGAGACCAGACACTCGCCGGGCGCACGTGTGTGCGGGGCGATTCGTCTCCAGGATACACCCAAAGCCCGCGCGCGTATATCGTGATTTCGGCGGATTTTCAGACGGCGCTCAACCTACCAAACCCGCCCCGAACGGTGCAGGGGGGAGAAAACCGCCCCAGAGGTTGCCCAACACCGGGCAATCCGCGCTGTTGGGTAACTTTTGCCTCGCGGGGCCGCCCGCCTGCGCGGGGCGCGACGTCGCCGCGAACGGGGCGCAGGGGGGTGGCAACGTCGCGCGCCTCGCAGGAGTCAAGGCGCGATGCTGCAGTTTTCACCCGTCAGCCGACGGCCAGAACGGGAGCAAAGCAAGGATGACGGCCCCTCACCACCAGGGGCCGTCATCCCATTCCTCTTCCAGCAGGACCCAGCCGCCCATGTCGTCGGCGTCGCTGTCGTAGCCGCCATACCCATGCCGGCCGCTGTCCGGGGGCTGGGGGTGCATCGCCGTCACGGCCATGGCGATCCCCGCCAGCAGTTTCAGGAACACGGGCAGAGCGAGCATCATGAGCAAGAGCATCCCACCGCACACTTCCATGCATCCCCTCCTTGCCGCGGCGAGTCTGATCGCCCTGCGGCGACTTCCTATGCCCCCGCGTCGGTTGCGCGCCGTTGCGCGTGGTACCCTCATCTTCACACCGGCGGGTTTGCCCGTCCCACGCCGCGCGTGGGATGCGCCGCCCGACGGACCATGTGCGCGGGCAGTCCGGCAAGCCTGCCCCCGCACAGGCGACCCGACGTCTCCCGCCCCGTCCCCGCAGGGGCAATTCGTGAATCCCGAGGGCGTGCGTTGCTGCCATGACGCCTGATGGGAGGGTCTCGCGCCCGCCCCGTCCCCGTAGGGGCAATTCATGAATTGCCCCTACCGGGTGCGCCAATGCCCTTACGGGCATTCGGTGTCTTTCCACCTCCTTACCAACCGCCGAACTCGTCATGCCAGATTTCTTCCATGTCCCAGCCCATCATCTCTTGGATGCGCTCCTCGTAGGGCAGTTCGGACAGGTACTTGCTGTAGTTGTACAACCCCAGTCCGATGACCCACATGACGAGGTGCGCGCCGATGACGGCCAGCAGCATCAAAATGATCATACCGATGGTCTTCAACATGTCTCACCTCCTGTTGAGCATTAGAGTATGTACGATGCTAGTTGGTTGGGCACCACCGGAATGAGCAGAGCGACGTCGTTCTCGTCTGGGCTCACGGCTTTCAGGATACCTTCGTGAGAGTAGAACTCAGGCTCCCACCAGGCATGTTCCCTGGCAAGTTCCTGCGCCTTTTCCGGCGACGTCGCAACCCCGATGAGATGCCAGTTCATATCAGGTAACTCGTAGAAGATGATCACGTAGAGCATACATCCTCCTCGAGGGGGTCGGGCGCTCATCACGCCCGACCGTCTTAATGCCCTTACGGGCATTCGGTGTCTTTCGACAATAGGCTAGCGCGGAGCAATACCGTCGGCCCGCGCAAAAACGGTCTTAATGCCCTTACGGGCATTCGGTGTCTTTCGACACACCATAGTTGCGTGGAAGAGCTGCGCCGAGCAGCTTTCCGTCTTAATGCCCTTACGGGCATTCGGTGTCTTTCGACGAAAGTCTTTCTGGAAGCTCGGCGGTATTCGCGTCGCAACTGGTCTTAATGCCCTTACGGGCATTCGGTGTCTTTCGACTAATTATTAGCCCACTGACGGCGGCGGAGAGCCGCCGGTTGGCGTCTTAATGCCCTTACGGGCATTCGGTGTCTTTCGACGGAGGAGGTGTACCTCCACGTCGCGGAGGGTTCGGTGCTTGTCTTAATGCCCTTACGGGCATTCGGTGTCTTTCGACGTTCTGACCGCAGACGGTAGCGAGTGTACATTGGATATGAGTCTTAATGCCCTTACGGGCATTCGGTGTCTTTCGACGCTGGACTGGTACCGCGAGATGCTTGAGGGCGGTTCAGTCTTAATGCCCTTACGGGCATTCGGTGTCTTTCGACATATTCGCTAATGGCGCACTGTAGGACGGTGCGCCACGTGGCGTCTTAATGCCCTTACGGGCATTCGGTGTCTTTCGACCGGACCTTAGCTTGGTAAGCAATAGGCACTGTCCCGTGTGTGTCTTAATGCCCTTACGGGCATTCGGTGTCTTTCGACGTATCGCGTGGTTTGCGCATGCCCGTCCCGTCGGCGAGTCTTAATGCCCTTACGGGCATTCGGTGTCTTTCGACAAAGGCGGCGTGCTACCATTGCAGGGAGGCCCACTACGTGCGGTCTTAATGCCCTTACGGGCATTCGGTGTCTTTCGACTCCCATGAACCGCGTAATCCTCGTTGTTACCGTCGCCAATGCGTCTTAATGCCCTTACGGGCATTCGGTGTCTTTCGACAATTCGTAGGCTCTACCGCATTCGCGGACCGCAGCGGTCTTAATGCCCTTACGGGCATTCGGTGTCTTTCGACCGGCGGGGAGGAGACAGAGATGGAGAAGAAATTCCAAGTTCGTCTTAATGCCCTTACGGGCATTCGGTGTCTTTCGACGAAGCCACCCGCAGCCGTGACGGGACGCAGGTCACGGTCGTCTTAATGCCCTTACGGGCATTCGGTGTCTTTCGACCAACACCTCTGCTTTTGTAGGCGGGCAGAATGAAATCGTTTCGTCTTAATGCCCTTACGGGCATTCGGTGTCTTTCGACCGTATAAGACCCTGCTGGCAGAGCTGAAGGCCCTTGGGGCGTCTTAATGCCCTTACGGGCATTCGGTGTCTTTCGACGGATTTGCTGGCGCAGCCTGTCTATCTCGGCGCGAATCTGTCTTAATGCCCTTACGGGCATTCGGTGTCTTTCGACCCTCGGGGAAGTCCTCGTCAGGCACGAGGAACACCGGACCGTACGGTCTTAATGCCCTTACGGGCATTCGGTGTCTTTCGACGGTCATGATCACTGGCCTGACCCTTGAGGAAGGCCAAGAGGGTCTTAATGCCCTTACGGGCATTCGGTGTCTTTCGACGCAAGGTGGCGGCTGCGGCCGCTGCGGAACACAAGTTCCGTCTTAATGCCCTTACGGGCATTCGGTGTCTTTCGACATTCCAAGTGCAGAACGGAATGCTGTATGAGTCGGGTGGGGGGTCTTAATGCCCTTACGGGCATTCGGTGTCTTTCGACCCTGATGGTAAGGCGATGCAGCCGGCTTGGGCGTGCAGTTGCGGTCTTAATGCCCTTACGGGCATTCGGTGTCTTTCGACGCCACTCTACCGCGCTATCCGCAAATCCGCTCTCGATACTACGTCTTAATGCCCTTACGGGCATTCGGTGTCTTTCGACGGAAGACGAATTGCAGAAGCGCCTGGCCTGGGTGCAGGCGGTCTTAATGCCCTTACGGGCATTCGGTGTCTTTCGACCGACAACCGCACTTGCCCTGTCTGTGGGGCGGAGATCGAATGTCTTAATGCCCTTACGGGCATTCGGTGTCTTTCGACCTTGTTCAGTGAGGGCCGCCCCGCCGCCTATTCAACCGACGTCTTAATGCCCTTACGGGCATTCGGTGTCTTTCGAACAGGCTTGCGGCAATGGGGGTGCACATCACAACGGTAGAGTCTTAATGCCCTTACGGGCATTCGGTGTCTTTCGACTTTGCGAGTTTGTTTGCGGCGCGCAAGGCCGCGTTTGTCTTAATGCCCTTACGGGCATTCGGTGTCTTTCGACTATGTGTACTATTCCCGTGCCGCGCCCGCATTGAGATGGTCTTAATGCCCTTACGGGCATTCGGTGTCTTTCGACCTGGTGCAGGCTGGCGGCGTTGTAGCCGCGGCGTTTGGTCTTAATGCCCTTACGGGCATTCGGTGTCTTTCGACATTATACAAACCCGGCCGCGCTATAAAGACGCTGGAACGTGCGTCTTAATGCCCTTACGGGCATTCGGTGTCTTTCGACCCCCTCAAATTGCCCCCTCTTTTTCTCCTCCTTTCTCGCTCAATCTCACGTTTTCTCGCGCGCCTGAAGCCGCCGCGAGCACCCCCTCCAATCCGCCCCTTTTGTGCCCCCGCCACAACGGGGTGCTCGCAACCGCCCTACACGATGTACACCTCATCCTCCGACTCCACGGGTTTCCCCTTGCCCATCACTTCCACCCGATTGTAGCACGCATCGCACAGGTGGTAAAATCGGATGCTGTCGGCCTCGGCGTCCATGTGTTTCTTCAGCGCCTTCTGCAGCCGCTCAAAGTCCTTCTGCGGCACGTTGACCTCAAACACGCTGTACTGCACCCGCGAGCCGTAGTTGAGAAGCGTGCGGGCGATGCGATTCCGCCGCTTGTCGTTTTTCACGTCGTAACTGATGACCACGAGCATGCGCTGCCTCCTCTCACCGCACCAGGAAAGGCCGATAGGGCCCCTCGCCCTTGATGTGCCGCGCCAGGCTTCGCACCTGGAGTTCAAACACCCGCCGATACGTTACCGATTCCTGCGAGTCGGGGTGGCGGAACTTCTCGCTGAGGCGCGTCTCCCAAGCCTGCAGGAAGGCCCGGCGCCCGGCGTCGTCCAGGACCACGGGCCGCTCGGCGCTGTCGCCCTTGTGAAAATGGGCCGGCGTAACCTGGCCCGTGTTGCACGCGCGCAGGACCACCGAATCCACCACGATGGGCCGGAACTCCTCCATGAGATCCAGCGCCAGCGACGGCCGCCCGTAGGCCACCCCGTGCAGGAACCCCAGGTAGGGGTCCAGCCCCACCACGTTCACCGCCGCCTCCAACTCGCGCATGAGCAGGGTATACCCGAAACTCAGGAGCACGTTCACGGGGTCGGTGGGCGGCCGCCGCACCCGCTTCTCAAAGTGCCAGTCGCCGTGAAACAGGTGTTTGAACACCGAGAAATACTGGGCCGTGCCCGCGCCCTCAAGCCCCATGAGCGCCTGTACGGTCGGTGCGTCCTCCGCGGCTTTGGCCATGGTGCCCAGGTTGTCGGCCACCTCGCGGAACGACGCCTCCTGCTCCTTGCGGCTGTAGCGAAGCAGGAGCGTGCGCATGTTCAGCAACTTGCCGCGCACGAACAGCCGCGCCAGGTTCACGGTGAACGCTCCATCGCCGAAGCGCTGATATTGGCGGTGGCGCAGTTGCCCGTAGGCCGACTGGGGCCCCACGACCCGCCCGCAGTATTCGCCGTCCAGCGTCAGGAAGATGATGTCCTTGCCCTCGGCCATCAGGCGCTTCAGGGCGGGGGTGGTAACCGCCACGTTGCCGAAGATGACGACGGCCTCAATCTTGATCATGGGGATCTTCTGGAGCGTGTGGCCGTCCTTCTCCACGATGAGAAGGCGCGACTCCACGCCCAGTTTGGCGCCCTGTTCCACGATGTACACGGGGTGCATGACGGCCTCCTACGTCAGGGCCAAACGAAGCCGCGGCGAAGGGCTATTTGGCGATGCGCCGCGCCTGCCCCAGCCCCGCCGCGACCTGATACCCCACGCCCGCGTAGAACACGAAGTCGCACAGCAGGTTGATGACGCCGAGCCAGTACCGGTCGCGGTTCAGCGCCACGTAGGTGGCCTCGCCCTGGCAGCCGATGTGGAACGAGCCGCCCTTGCCGCCGACGGCGCGCGTGCGCAGGTCGTAGGCCTGCAGAGCCATGCACTCGGCCGCGTACCGCCGCACCGACTCGGGGTCCAGGAACACGGGCGCGAAGGCGTTCCACCGCGCCACCAGGCTGGAGAAGACGAGTTCGGGAAGCGGCACGGGCACCGTCTTGCCGCCGGAGCGGAAGGCGGTAGGCGTGGCGAACTCCAGCCGCCAGCGGTTGGGCGCCGGCTGGGCGAGTCCGAGCCACCGGAGCGCCATCGGTTCGTAGTGGGCCTCGCCCGCCCAGCCGTGGTCTTCGGGGCGGCTGGTGCAGCCTTCCACGGCGAACCGCAGCCCCTCCAGTTCCAGGTGGGGCGGCGGGTCCTGTACGAAGGCGGCCAGCACGGGCGAGAGGACGGGCGCGATGCTGGTGAAGCGGAGCCAGTAGGTGCGCTCGGGCGAGACGGTGAAATTGGCGCCGGAGACGCGCTCGCCCATCAGCGGCGAGCAGGTGAAGGGGCGCGTCTCATCGGATTCGTGGAGGAGTTGGGCCAGGGACGGGTTGCGGGCGGCCACCAGCGACAGGAAGGCTGCATGGGCGGCGCGCCCCAGGTGGCCGGGCAGGGTGGCCACGCGCTCGGGCCGCAGGGTGAACACGACGCTGATGAGGTCCATCAGAGCCGCCTCCGCCGCGCCGCGTCGCGCACCGCCTGCAGGGGGATGATCTCGGCCACCTCGTAGAGGGTCGGGGCCAGGCCGTTGTCCACGGGCCGCATGCGCACCACCGGCGGGAAGCGCCCCATGCGCCCGTGCAACTCGGCCAGCACCACCGCCGCGATGAGGCTGTAGGAAGGGGGTACCAGCAGGATGGGCAGGGTCTGCCACTCGGCCGCCGACAGGCCCACGCCGTCCACGAGGGCGCACGCCTGCTCGGCGAAGGCCGCGTCGTGGTCAAAGTGGGGCATGCACTCAATGACGCGCTCCACAGGCTGGCCGGCGAGTTGGGCGATCTGCGCCCGCTGGGCCTCGGTCAGCGGGTGGGAGAAGTTGATGACGATCATGCGGCATCCTCCGGTGAGGGGTCGTCGCCGGGGCAGGGGGCGCACACGCCGAGGCGCTCGGCGAGGTCGCCGATTTGCTGCTGGATCTTTTGGGCCGCGCGGACGATTTTCTCGGGCTTGGTGCGCGTCGGCCTCATGCCCGCATGGGCCAGGTCGTTGCGGAGATTGCCGAGACCGCCCCACAACTTGCCGACGGCCTTTTGATCCTCGGACGACAGGCCCAGGTCGGCGAGCGCGCGGGACTCCCTCGGCCCCTTGTCGCGTCCCCCCGGCACGAGTGCGTTGACGGCGCCCTCCCACCGTTCCCGCTCGTTGTTGTCCAGCACCAGTTGGCCCGTGGCCTTCCACGCCAGGGCGCTGACCACCCACTCGCGCGCCAGCGCCATGGCCTGGATGACCTGATTGTTCTTCACGTACCAGTCCAGGAGATCCAGTTGGATGCGCAGGTTCTCGCGGACGTTCTCCTCGGGCTTGGCCAGCGCCCTGGCAGCGTACTCGTTCTGCAGCCGGTCCAGCAGGAGACGGAAGGGGGCGGGAAGGACCGACTCATCTTCACAGATGGTGTCCAGCGCCTCCTTGAATTCCTCAGCCCTCCCCATGGCTTCCAGCGGGCGGCAGAGCATGAGGGCCAGCGACAGCCCTTCCAGTCTGTCGGCCAGGCTGCGGACGGAGGAGCGTCCTTGGGGCTTGCCGCTTCTGAGGACCTGGGCCAGGTCGGCCGCGCTGCCGGTGCGGATGAACTGATTGGTGGCCGCCAGCCAGTCCAGCAGCGAAGCGAAGGGCGACAGGTCAATGACGGGCGCGGGCTGCCCCATCTCCAGGGCGCCGTAGTAGATGCCCTCAATGGTAACCCTCTTCGCCGCCTGGAGGTACGCAGCCGCCAGGAAGACCAGGAACGGGATAGACCGGAACCCGTGGGTGATGTCAAAATAGACGGTGTCGCCCTCATCCACCCGCTCGGTAAGGCACTCAAACAGACGCCAGTAATCGGCCTCGCCCGTCGGGGTCGGGATGTCCACCGGCTCCAGTTTCGGATCTTCGTCCGGGTTCAGAATGGGTAGCACCTCTTGCCTCGCGCCCTGCGTTACGAAGACCAGCATCTGGTCGTACTGGCCCGCAAGTCGTTCCCGCAGCACCTGGGGAAAGACCCTGGCCTTGTGCGTGCTACCATCCCACTCGTACTCGGTTTCCCTGGGATTGCGTCCCAGAAACGTGATAATCTTTCGCATGGTATCCTCCGGGTGTGGGATTGGGGCGCGCGGCACGGCTAGCGCAGCGGGGTGGGGCGCACCCAGACCCAGCCGACGGGCAGGAAACGCCCTCCGCCCATCAGCGCAACGTGCCGCGCCTTCGGGAAAGGCTGGCCCTCTCTCCAGGCGCCGCGCCCATGCCCTCCGCGGTCTAACCTGTAGTTGCGGATGATGGGAGCGAGCGGGTCATCGGGGGTCAGGCCAAGCACGGTCTTCGCCCGCCACCCCGTGGCGAAGCCGATCTGGATGGGGAAGCCGGGAGTGGCCTTGTCCAACAGGCGCTTGATGACCGTCTCGTAGAAACCCAGGCACCCCGCGTCCTCTGCCGCCTGGAACCGCTTGTGCCGCTTCTTGTGGTACTCGTACTCAAACGCCACACGCTCCCCTGCTTTGCCGCGAGCCGTCTGCAGGAACTTGCGCACGCGGTCCAGGGCCTCATCCTGCCAGTTCAGCCCCCGCTTGCCCCGCTGTTCCAGCAGCCAGGTGTCCAGGCCCACGTCAACCTCCATCTCGGCGCCGGGGCCGATGGCCTCCACGTTCACCACCAGGTTGGGCACCATCTGGATGGGCTGCAGGCGCAGCGACGCCTGGGAGCACGGCGTGCTGTCCGCAATACGCAGGGCGCGCAGGATGTCGGTGTTCGGCGAGCGACCGAACCACCGATGCTCCATGGACTGGGCCGCCTTCCTCGCGTCGGTCGCCTTTGAATCCGACGCCCCTCTGAGCGGGTTGGGCTCCAGCCCGAGCAGCAGCGCGGTGCGGAAAGCGCCCTTGAGCGTGCTGCCGGGGATGTAGGGCCTGCCCTGCGCATCCTTGACGCACTCGTTCACCTGTCGGCGCGCCCCGACCGGCTCGCCCTGCAGGACATACCAGAAGAACTCATCAGGTCGGGCAAAGTGCTCTGGCCTCAGCAACTGAGCAGGCGGCTGCCCGAGCATCTTGTCCTGCAACCGAGGGTCTTCGGGCCAGACGTCGTCCAGAATGGCGTCCACATTGAGGCGGTAAGTCTTCCCATCGCGCACGGTGAAGTCGTATTCATCGGTGAGCGTCGTGCCGGTACCGATGTGCAGCGGTGTGAGCACCTTGATGTTCAGCCGCCAAGCCTCCAACAATTCGTTGCCCATGCGTTCCTCCTACTCCGGCAGAGCGTCGGCGCCGACGCCCCAGAGATAGGCATACCCCCAGCGGTAAACCTCACGGCCCGCGCCGAAAGGCCAGGGACGCACTGCGTCGTTCCAGTCGGGCGGACGGAGAGGGGTTACCGGGGCCAGTTTGCCCTGAGCCACACTCGGCGTTGCGCCGATGACGCTCCCCTCGGCCACGAGGCGAATCTGGCGACGCCTCCATGAATGCCCCGAATCATCCTGGCACCACCCACCCACGTTGACGAAGCGATAGGCCGCGTGCGGGGACTGCAGTGCCGTAACGATCTCGTTGGCATCGCGGGGAGCATACCGGGACAGAGTAACCGCATACCCCGTCCCAGGAGCGGGAGGTTCTTCGTCGTCGCCCCAGGCCCATGAGAAACTGCCCGCTCCTGTGGAGCGCAGTCCCCCCAGGCCGGCGTCGGACAGGAACGTCAGGGCAGCCGTCAGGTAGTCCCGGAATCCCGGCTGCAGCAGGCGCACGGAGAACCACAGCCCGGCCTCCGGCCCAAATGCCACCAGACCCACATGGTACAGGTTGCTGGCATTGGTAACGCGGTCTAGGGTTACCCGCGGCACCACATCCCGAGTCCAAAACGCGGCGCCGGCTTCCACGGCCATGCGCAAGCGCTGAGGAAGGCGCTCTAGGTCTTCCGGGTGAAACCAGGCGAACGCGGTAAAGCACCGCTCGTTACATGCGGCGGTAACGTCCTCGCCCGCACACATGCGCCGGAACAGCGTCTCGGACACCCACTCCGTGCGGGTCAGCCCCTTCCCCAGCGCATCCAGCCTCGCCCGGTCAGCACGGATTCGCACCATGGGCCTCGGGTAGAACCGCAAGATCGTGCCCCCGGCTCCTCCTTCGGAGGGGTTGACGAGGCGCGGGAACGCCGACGTCAGCAGCAAGGGCGGCTGCGAATCCCACGGAAGGGATAGCACCCCGTCCAGCATGCCGAGCGCGGCCCAGGCAGCGAACAGCGCCGAGAAGATGGTGTCGGACGGGATGTGGCCGACAACGCGCTGCCGCTCAATGCCGACATGCTCACCCACATGGAAGGGGCCCCTGGGATTGAGGTTGATCAGAGGCATCACGCACCTCCACTCGGCACCACCAGACCCCTAACCCACTCCACAAGTTCGCCCCGCAGGGCTACGAGATCTTTCAGAGACTTGCCCCGGAACCGGTCATCGGTGTGCTCCGTGTATTCTGCTCCCACCTTTACCGTAAGTGCGAGATTCTCAAAGGACACCTTGCCGGAGCCTCGGCTCCCTTGACCCCCTAGGAAATCGTCTTCCACCAGTTGGAGGGCCCGCAGGACATCGGTGAACCGCTGTACGTCTTCCTCCATGTAGATGGAAAACACCATCTCCATCGGGCCGAAGGTTGCGCCGGCCGGTACACGCTCCATCTGACGTGGCGATGCGGCGCTGGTTACCCGGTCTATCGCTGCTTCCCACTTGACCTCGGTGTAGTCTACTACCGTGCTTGGGACGCTGTCGGGGTTCATCGGCACGTCGCGCACAATCAGCCGCGTCGGGGCAGCAGTAGCCTCCTCTCCGGGAGCCCCGTATATGGAGCAGACGCGGCAGTCGGGCTTGGAGCAGACGTGGATGGTTACATCTTTGCCAATTGATTTGTTCTGCTCGGCGCCATTGACCTTTTCCCAAAGGGAGCGCATCTTGCCCTTGAGCGAAGACCCCGGAATGTAGGGGAGCCTGTCTACCGGGTTGCGGATGACGGGGCCGTCCACGCCGCCGATCTCCAGCGTGTCCTTTGATGTGCCGATGTGCAGTCCGGTCCGAAGGCGGATTGTGCCCGTCAAGATGACGCGTCCGTAGAGTTTCACCTGCTTTGCATTGTTCATTTCTACCTGCCCCCTCTTGCCTTCTCAGTGTGGTAGGCGAGAATCGCCTCAAAGAAGTCCACGAACCTGCCAAACCGAAGCCGCCTCTCAGCAAGGTTCCCACCTTTCTGAATCTCCGCAATGCATTTGTCCAACAGGTCGGCAAGATCGGTGAGCTTCTGGTCACGCGCTGCGAGGTACCGCAATTTGGGCCTCAGAAGCACAACCTGACGATAGGCGCGCTCGGCCCGTTTGCGCTCGTCATCGCTCTGCACGGTCTCAGGCCACTCCAGAGCGATGCGCCGCACGGGGCCGAACACATTGCGTATCTGGCTCGTGCTCACTTGAGCCCCATCCCCCACAACCTGCTGGGCCATCTCCACAAGTTTCTCTGGGTTGTCCTGGGCTATGATGCTGGATACGTCAATGCTGGATTTTCCTCCCTGTCTTGAACCGTTCATGACCTTCGTACCTCCTCATTTGCCAAGTATTGGGAGCAACACTACTGCTGCTTGTCATCTCGCTTCCGAGTGAGAAGTTCAGCCCAACGGGCCGCCAGGCCAAGGCGCACAATGTTGCGCTCGTCATTGAGCAACTCGCCAGCCCACTGGCGCACTTCTTGCCTGATTTCGGGCACGTCTATCTCCGAAGCCGCGCGGCCGAACTGATAGGTCGCATGCCATACCCACGGGCCGATGTACCGCTGGCGTTGGCGCAAGCGCCCCTGTCGGATGTTACGCTGTCTGCCCGACTGCCACTCGTACAGAATCCGGAGCACGCGCTGAATCAGGCTCTTGCGGACCAGTCCATCGTCCACCCACTGCGCAAGGCGATCGGCGCGCTCGCGGACGCTCCGGAAAGCATCCCAGTCCAGCGATACTCCGAGGAAATGGATGGCATTCTTCCCGTGGGTTACACTGTCTCCTGGGAACGCAACAATTGAGGCACGGGCCTTGGCGGAATCTAGAGCCTCGTGCGCAACCCGCGCCGCCTGGTAAATCGGGAACTTGGCCGGGAACAGGGCGATGCCGGCAGAGATGGTTACCGCTGGATTCCGACAAGCGAACTCACGAAACGCGGATTGTATCTTCGCCGCCGCGGTCGGGAGTGCATCCCACGCGCCAACCATGAACAGGTCGTCCCCTCCCGCATACTGCAGATACAGGCGAGCGGGGTGTTGTGCCCCTGGCCGCACGTCGCTCGCCGCGTCTGAATCGGGTCGCATGGCGGCCCACGGCACGCACTTGTCAAAGAACACTCGCAGGGCAAATGACAGGGAGGCCAACCTGGAGATGGTCAGGTAACCGGATGTGCTCTGCGCATCCCCGCTGCGGAAACCTTCGCGCATCAGCCTCCCAAGATCGTCCACGTCCATCCTGAGAACACCCCACCGTGCTATGCCGTTCGCCTGCTTGGCGAGGTCATCAAAAGTGCTTATCTGTCGCCTGTCCGCGTCGCGCCATGGTACCAACTGGGCAAAAGGACGGTAACCCAGGGAGATCGGTACCCCGATTCCCAGGCTTCTCACCCGGTCGGCCAAGTCCTCCTCGCGCTTGGAAAGCCATAGCAGACGGATTCGCGCCGCACGGTCAAGAACATCCCGTGCAACGTCTCTGATTTCTTCAAAGTTCTCCAAGAAGTGCACACTGCGCCCAAACGTCCTCATTACAGTGTGCCAGGAGGAGCCAGTAACGTGCTGTTCAGAAGCGTCGTTGACCTCGGCCAGCAGCAAATAGTTCGCGCGGGCCACTTGCATGCCGAGTTTCTCCAGAGACTGGCACAGGGAGCAAACCGATCCCGTGGCCTTATCCGGCGTCTCCTCTCCGCAAACCTCGCAGGAGCCGTTCTCGCCCCCCATCCCCATGCCGCTCCCGACGAGCCTGGCTAGGTCTGTGGCGTCCAGACTGCCGAGCAGAAACTCCTTCTCCCGGCGAATCTTTTGGTGAAGCCGACCCCAGGCCTCGTGGAATCGTTCTTTCGCGAACTCTCTGCTGGTGATCGGCGTAAACGCCAGCGCGAGACCCAGAGCACCGCCATGTGCCTTTACGAGTTTCTCGGCGACCTCCCTCTGAATGGCCCTCAGTCTCTGATCAGAGGCGGCGCCTTGCCAAGTGGTCTGAACCAGCAAATAGAAGGTACCGCCCCCGACGTAGAGGAGATTCGTCAGCGGGAGGCCCAGTCTATCCAAGACGTACTCCGCTACAACCTCGCTGAGCAACTGCAGGTAGACCGAACGCCCACGCAAGGACTTGGCGGCGTTTTCTGAAGCGATCGTGTAAAGGAATCGCTGTAATCCCGTGAGGTCACCTCCAACCAACACTGCCACAGGCTCGTCCAGTATGTCGCCGCCGGAACCGAGCAGCGCCTCACTGAGACGGTTTATCCACTCCGCATCGCGATCATCCGCGGTCAGGCACGCCGCGATAGCCGCCGTAGTCCGAGCGTGGTCAAACAGGCTCACATCCGGCACTTGGCCATAGTATGCAGAGGGCACGCACCATGCGTACTCTTGCAGGAGGAAGTATGCGGTCTCTGTGAATGCGCGCAGGTCCATCTTGTGCACGCCATCCGTGCGAAGCAAGGAACTTGCGTGCTCAAACTGCTCCCATAAGGCACGGTACGCCCGGTCTGGCGCTCCTTGGCTCTCGGTCAGCAACTCGGGAAAGAGATCTTCGGTGCGACCTGATAAGGGTGCAAGCCGGAAGTACCAAGGGACCTCATACCCTGCAAGGCGACTCAAGGGTGAACGCAACCTCGCCTCGCCCGCCTCTGTGCTTGCCTCGCGTTCCTCGCTGGATAGCCAGTCTGCCACCTGCACCAGGCACGCTTGCCGGTAGGCATCGTCGCTGATGGAGCGCGCGCTTGCCGGACGGTGATGGTATCGTACGCCGGCCAGTTGCGCCTGCCACTGTCTGGGCACATGCCGGCCCACAAAGTCGTCGCTGGCGAGAGCATGCCGATAGCCTAGGTCGCGCTCCGCTTCCTGATCCCAGAGTTCGTGCGTGCCCTCACCCGACCGCTGAGCAAACTTGCCGATGTCATGCCACAAACCGGCTAGCGCGTCTAACAGAATGCGTTCTGCCTCCAAAGCACACCCTCCTTGAACCTGCAATCTGCAACCATAGACCTATCTGATGCGCCTATTTTCTGCATCTGGAAAACCTGCCTCAGTTCTCTGTCTTCAGCAGGGGTGGAGGTGGCACGGTCGCAAGGGACAACGGCCAGTCCAGAGAGGACTGCCACGCGCATCATCTGCGACTTCCCCTGCGACGGACAACGCTATCACCACTACTATAGACAACAAGCCACGAAAAGTCAATCATAGAATCGCTCAAAGGAGTGAAGCGGCCGTTGAGGTCCACCCATCGCGGACGCCCACGCCGCGAAGTCCGACGGCATCCTGGCCTACCATACCAGCCGCTTCTTCCGCAACATCATCTTCGTTCAGGAATGAGAAGAGCACCGACGGCGTTTTCATCCCTCATCCCATCAACGTGAAGGGCTTGCTGGTTGCCTTCCAAGCCGCTGCCGATGGATGTACCGATCGGGAGGTAGCACGCGGCTGAACAATGCTGGCTACCGCACCGACAACGCCCAGTCGCAGTCATCAAGCCACGACCCATTCCCGAGAGTTCTTTGCACTAGACTGTTGTGAGAGGCGGAAGACGGGCGTGGGCAAAGCGCATCGGCGTGGAGCCCAGGGAGATCCGCATGCGACCCATAGGCGCAAGTGGGCCAGTTGCTCGTCCCGGGGCATCCTGACGGTGGACCCGACGCTGCTGGCTCAGCCCGCGCGGTTCCGCACCGAGGTCATCGTTCACGAACTGCTGCACCTAAAGATTCGCAACCACGGCGCACTCTTCAAGGCGCTGCTGCGGAGTTACCTGGCGGAAGCAAACCTTGAGAACGGTCGGGGGACGGTTGGGGAGTCGGGGGCAGAGGGGCCTGATTGCCCGCCCCGGGCAGCGGAGAGTTGCAGCCGACGAGCCGGGCGGCCGTTGCGTGCGACGACGGGCGACGCGCAGGATAACTGTATTCGCCCCGTCGTACTGCGAAGCCTTTCGCTGTGGCTTCACTCGCGACGATCTCGCGAAACGTCCATTTGAGACCGCGCAGTCGGACCACTTGAGACAGAGTGCACGAGCGGCCCCATTATATGCGCCAGCGGCCTAGTACACCGATCGCCCGCCGGACAGATCGTAACACTGCCCCGTGATGAAATCCGCTTCGTCAGACACGAGGAACCGCACGAGTGCGGCTACTTCTTCGGGCTTGCCCATACGCGCCATGGGGATCTTTGCCAACAGCGGGGCGAGCTGCTCAGGGGTCAGCGCCTTTATCAAATCTGTCTCAACCACTGTGGGCGAAACGCAGTTCACAGTGATACCCATGGTCGCCACCTCTTTCGCCAGCGACTTCGTGAAACAAATGATACCCGCTTTGGCCACCGAGTAGGCAGCCTGGTTGGGATTCCCCTCCTTCCCCGCTACAGATGCCATGCTCACGATCTTGCCATACCGTTGGCGGATCATGTGAGGGATTACAGCCTGGCAACAGAGAAAAGTCCCCTTCAAGTGGATGTCCAGGGTGCGGTCCCACTCCTCCTCGGGTATCTCGGCCACAGGGGCAGTGGGCCCCAGAATGCCTGCGTTGTTTACCAAGATATCTACATGTCCAAAGTCGCGCAGAATCCTCTCAACCATCGCCTGCACATCGGATTTCCGGGATACATCCACATGGCAGGCGATGGCCTTGCGGCCCAGGCCACGGGCCTCTGCTGCGACGCTTTCGGCAGCAGCGACATTCACGTCTGCCACAACCACATCTGCTCCATCCTGCGCCAGCCGAAGCGCTATGGCACGTCCAATGCCTCTACCTCCTCCTGTAACGATGGCAACTTGTCCTGCGAGGTCTTTCATGGCTTATCTCCTTGCTATACTGTTCATTGCGAGCGCAGAAGCATCACAAGGGCCCATGCGGGCGCGACTTCACGATGTCCCCGGGGCTACTCTTCAACGAAGGACTGCCAACCCCGATACATCATCAGGCTATCCACGAGCGCTAGCGCCATCATGGCCTCAGCAACTGGAACGACTCGCGGCACAATGGTAACGTCGTACCGCGTCTGCCCAGCAATCGTGGTTTCCTCCAGGGTGAGCATGTTGATGGTCGGCTGAGGTCTGCGCATCGTTGGAGTGGGCTTCACGGCGCAGCGAGCCACGATATCCTCTCCGTTCGTTATGCCACCCAGAAGCCCCCCTGCGAAGTTCGTCCGGAAACGCACCTTGCCGTTCTCAACATAGGGGATGTCATGGATTTCGCTGCCACGCTTGCGAGTCATGGCAAAACCCCCGCCAATCTCCACACCCTTGACCGCACCGATGCTCATCAGCCCATGGGCGATGACCGCGCTCAGTTTGTCAAACACAGGCTCTCCAACGCCCGCCGGGACACCTCGGGCGATCACCTCAACGACGCCCCCTACCGTATCCCCTTCTGACTTGGCCTCCATCGTCCGCGCAATCATCTCTTCGGCGGCCTTCTGGTCCGGACAGCGAGCCATGTTACTCTCCACATTGGCCACAATATCCTCAAAATCCATCTCTGGGCAGACAACGCCAGCCAGTTCTTTTGTGTAGGCCACCACGCGGATGCCCTTCCTGCCGAGGAGTTTCTTTGCGACGGCACCGGCTGCAACCCGGGCAGCGGTCTCCCGACCGTTTGCACGACCCGCGCTAACCCAGTCGCGATACTTTCCGTATTTGACATGGTACGTATAGTGTGCGTGGCCGGGCAGCATCAGTTGGCTTACCGCACGATACTGCTCAAAGTGCTCGCGCGGGGTGTCCACGTTGTAGATGATAAGAGCCAACGGCGCTCCAGTGGTGTATCCGTCAAGCACACCCGCCACGATCTTGACCTGATCCGTCTCCTTTCGTGGTGACGTGATGGGGCTTTGATGCGGCCTCCGCCTATCCAAGTCAGGCTGGATGTCGGCCTCAGTCAGAGGCAACCCACAAGGCACCCCATCCAAGATGGCCACAAGTGCTGGCCCGTACGCCTCGCCGGCAGTGGTCAGTCTAAACATTCGTCCGAAACTGTTACCCAGCATTGTTTACCCCTCCTGAAAAAGGGAGACCCGACAGATTACCTTTGGTCACCCCTCTGGAACCTCAATCACTTGCCGCTGCTCGCGCCGTCTCTGCCAGGGCATCAGCAAACCCTCCACGCTCATAAGCCCGTAGGTGAGCACGACGCCCAGCAGCATGATGACGATCAGCCCAGCGTACATTTTGGGCGGATTCAGCACTTCCCAGTAATACCAAGTTATGTACCCCACGCCAGACTTCGCACGGACAAACTCAATGGCCACAATGACGATCAGCGCGGTCCCTAGGGCGAGCCGCAATCCCGCGAAAATGACCGGCAATGCCGACGGGATAATCACGTGCCAGAACAGCCGCACGCCGGTCGCCCCATAGTTCTTGCCTGCCTCCACCAGGATTGGTTCAACGCCCTTCACTCCGGCCATGGTGTTGATCAGGACCACGAAGAAAACAGATATGGCAACCGTAACGATCTTGTAGGTCTCCCCGAAAGGCGTGAAAATGAGCATCATTAACGGAAGGATTGTGATCTTTGGGATCACGTACAGGGCAGAGATAACCGGATCAAGCATCACGCGCATGGTGCGGCTGATGCCCATGGCGATCCCTATGATAAGACCCGGAATGGATCCCGCGATGAATCCCGCAAATATCCGCATCAGCGTCGCCCACAGATGACTTTCGGCGAACAGCGCTTTGACCCCCGCCCATCCTTGTTGCGAGTATATCTGGGGGATCAGCCACGGCCGCCCCAGCAGGCTTGTCTTGTTGAACCGGTCGTACTCAGTTGCAAGGTCCCACAGGGCCCTGGCGACCTTGGTAGGGGGCGGGAACCAAGTGGCGCTCAAAACCCCGCCCCGCACCAACAGTTCCCACGCTACAAGCATCGCGATGGGAAAACCGATAGACAGAGCCCGCTCATACGCAGACAACCTACGGGCTGAGACATACGCGGTCATCCACTCCAAAACCAGCGCCACTCCGACGAAGTTGGCGGTTATTGCCACGATCCAATTCTTCTTCCAACCTCCGAAAACGAATAGCACGCCATTGAAGATGACAAGCCCGACTAGCATCAGAAGGCTTTTCAGCCAGGCAGGCGCGGGGCGGGGAAATCGCAGGGAGACCGTGCGTTGGCCGCTCATCTCGCTCTTCCCTCCATGGTTTTGTGCACCTCTTCCTGGAGCAAATTCCATATCCCGTAGGTGAGTTGTGCAAACTCAGCCGTACTAGACAGGCTGAGGTCACGCGGCCGCGGGAATGGCACCGTGAATGACGCCTTGTTCGTGCCAGGGCGCGCAGTCATGAGGATCACTCTGTCGCCTAGGAGCACCGCCTCATCTATGCTGTGGGTGATGTACACGACCGTTTTCCTGTCCGACTCCCAGATGCGCAGGAGTTCTTCCTGCATCACGGCCCGAGTCTGGGCGTCAAGGGCAGCCAGAGGTTCATCCATCAGCAGCACCTCGGGATCATTCGCAAACGCACGCGCAATGCTGACCCGTTGCTTCATGCCGCCCGAGAGTTCGTGGGGATAGCAGTCTGCGAAGTCCTTCAGGCCCACGCGCTGAATCCAATCCGCGGCGATCCGAAACCGCTCTTTCTTGGGCACTCCTCGCATCTGCAGCCCAAAGGCCACGTTGTCCCTGACGGTCTTCCAAGGGAAAATCGCATACTCCTGGAACACGACGCTGTTGAGGGGCTTTCCCGGCGGCGCATCGGGGCTCCGATGGATGGCGCAAGTGCCACAAGTGGCAGGAACCAGCCCGGCAAGTATCCGTAGAAACGTAGACTTGCCGCAGCCTGATGGTCCAACGATGCAGACAAACTCGCCGTCTTCCACCTCCAAAGAGAAATCCTTCACAGCGACAACTTGCCCACGAGGGGAAGGGAATATCTTGGTTACCTTATATGCCGTTATCTTCTTGCTCATTACGATACGATCCTCGCTTGCCGCAGGGTTGGTGCGCGCGGGATCGGCGTCCCCGCGCGCACCGATGGCGTCTCTACTTACCGTAGGGGCCCAGGATCATGAGCGCGTACTGCTGCCAGGAGAGGTCCACCAGGTTGTCCAACGGCAACGGAGTGCTGTACTCCAAGCGCCCATTCTTCATGTGGGTGTTCTGTATGTCGGCCAGATCCTCTATCTTTACCGTCAGGTTCGGATCGTACAGCCCAGGCGGCGTCTTCCGTATCGTCTCCTCCGTCGTCTTCATGTACTTCATGTACGCGGCAACATTCGCATCGCTCAGGAACCCCTCACCCTGCAGCGACCGAGCCCCCTTCATCAGCGCCAGCATGAACCGCTTCGCGACCTCCGGACGCTCCTTCATGAACTTGCCGGAGTACACATACACCATCGTCATCGCCCCAGGCGTCATGTCCTTCACCAACGGCACACCCGTGCCTGCCTCTATGATCGCCGTGGAGTACGGAGAACCCGTCAACACCGCATCCACCGCCTTGGCCTCCATCGCCGCAGCCATGTCCGCATTGCCGATGTTCTGCAGGTTCACGTCAAAGATCGTCAACCCCACAGGCTCCAGGCACTTCGCTACCAGATACTCGCCTCCGCTCCCAGGACCTCCGGCTACCCCCACCGTGCGACCCTTCAGATCGGCCGCCGTCTTCACCGCACCGCTCTCCCACAAGTCCTTCCGAACCAGCAGCACGGCACTCGGATCATCCTTCATCAACTTCAGCGCCGCAGGAGCCACTATCCGCAGGTCGAGCCCTTTCGCAAAGGCGTTCCAAGTGGACGCCACGACCGCTATCGCCCCGACGTCCACCTGCCCCTCCGCCAGGAACGCGACCGCCTCCGTTCCTGACTTCACCGACTCAAACTGCACATCCAGCCCATACTCCTTGAAGTATCCCTGCCCGTCTGCCGCATATGCCGCAGCGAACGCAAGGATCGGAACGTAGGCAATCTTCACCGTCTCTACCTTGCTCAGCGGGGGCGGCTCCCACCGGCCCAGTTCCTTGAGCGCGTACTGCTGCCAGGAGAGGTCCACCAGGTTGTCCAACGGCAACGGAGTGCTGTACTCCAAGCGCCCATTCTTCATGTGGGTGTTCTGTATGTCGGCCAGATCCTCTATCTTTACCGTCAGGTTCGGATCGTACAGCCCAGGCGGCGTCTTCCGTATCGTCTCCTCCGTCGTCTTCATGTACTTCATGTACGCGGCAACATTCGCATCGCTCAGGAACCCCTCACCCTGCAGCGACCGAGCCCCCTTCATCAGCGCCAGCATGAACCGCTTCGCGACCTCCGGACGCTCCTTCATGAACTTGCCGGAGTACACATACACCATCGTCATCGCCCCAGGCGTCATGTCCTTCACCAACGGCACACCCGTGCCTGCCTCTATGATCGCCGTGGAGTACGGAGAACCCGTCAACACCGCATCCACCGCCTTGGCCTCCATCGCCGCAGCCATGTCCGCATTGCCGATGTTCTGCAGGTTCACGTCAAAGATCGTCAACCCCACAGGCTCCAGGCACTTCGCTACCAGATACTCGCCTCCGCTCCCAGGACCTCCGGCTACCCCCACCGTGCGACCCTTCAGATCGGCCGCCGTCTTCACCGCACCGCTCTCCCACAAGTCCTTCCGAACCAGCAGCACGGCACTCGGATCATCCTTCATCAACTTCAGCGCCGCAGGAGCCACTATCCGCAGGTCGAGCCCTTTCGCAAAGGCGTTCCAAGTGGACGCCACGACCGCTATCGCCCCGACGTCCACCTGCCCCTCCGCCAGGAACGCGACCGCCTCCGTTCCTGACTTCACCGACTCAAACTGCACATCCAGCCCATACTCCTTGAAGTATCCCTGCCCGTCTGCCGCATATGCCGCAGCGAACGCAAGGATTGGAACGTAGGCGATCTTCACCGTCTCTACCGCAGGTTTGGTCGGCTCGGGGGATGCCGTTGGAGGTGCAGGTGGCTCAGGCGTCGGAGTAGGCTTTGCCTGGTAGGGTGGGGGCGCTGTCGGGGTGGCCTTGGCACCGCACCCCGCAAGCGGCACAGCGAGGGTTACCACGACAAGAAGGGCAACCAACTTCCACAGTTTTTCACGTCCTGGCATCTCAACTCCTCCCATAGACTCAACCTTCTGATCGCGATTGGCTTCCGGTCCAGTAATTACCTGCGCCTTCTGTGCGGAAACCATCACCTCCTTTCAAAGCGCATGCCCAAACGTTCCATGTCGTCCAGGAATGCGGGGTACGATACAGCAGCAACGTCAACATCCCTTACGACCGTTTCACCCTCGGCGAGGCTCCCCGCAACCGTCCAGGTCATTGCCAGGCGATGATCGGATGCCGAATCCAGTGTTGCGCCAGCCAGTTTGTCCACACCATGTATGACCAGGCGGTCATCCAGAGCCTCCACCCTTGCACCCATCTTGTTCAGCTGAAGCATCTCGGAGAGGCGATCGCTCTCCTTCACCTTCAGCTGCGCGATATTGTAGATTGTACTCGTCCCCTCGGCCAGCGCGCACGCCAGCGTCATGATGGGCACCACATCTGGAGTATCATTGCCATCCCATTCAATCGCCCTTAGCCGCCCACCTCCTCGCAATTCCACGGTCTTCGCCTCAGCATCCACTCGCAAGTCAGCGCCCATCTGTTGCAGGAACGGAACGATTCCTTTCTCCGCTTGGATGGAGTTGGCATCAAGATTGTGATAGACCACACGGCCCCCGCTCAGCGCCGCTGCCACCAGCCCGTAGGCAGCCAAAGCGAAATCCCCTGGTACGACGAATGTGGCAGGGCTGAAGCGCTGCCCCGACGGAATGAAGAATCTGCAGAAGTCATCCGACTCATGGACGCGCACCCCGAAAACTTCCATTGCAAAAATCGTGGAACGCACATAGGTTGGGGCATCCACACGGTCCAAGACGCGCACCTCTACATCGCGCCCAGCAAAAGGCGCGAGAAGTAGCAAGGCACTGACCCACTGCGAAATCCACCCGCTCGTCTCAACCACGGGCTTCAGGCCACGGTGCGATTGCACGACGATCGGAGCCAGTCCATTGCCCCTGGTGGACCAGCACGGCACGCCCCATCGGTTGAGGGCGTCAATCAATGGGCCCACTGGCCTGCGCCGAATGGATGCATCGCCAGTGAACACCGTCGTACCAGGGGCGGTGGATGCCAGCCCCATCATAAACTGAATCGTTGTTCCCGAATTGCCCACATTGATCACGTCATCAGGCGTCTGGTATGGTCCGCCGAACACCTTGTATCCGCCTTGAATCTTCTCCACTCGCGCGCCAAGAGCGCAGATCGCCCTTACGGTGGACATGTTGTCATCCGCATCGGATGTGCCCAGAACTGTGGTTTCACCATCTGCCAATGAGCCCAAGATGAAAGCCCTGTGAGTGTAGTACTTGCACGGCGGAGCGACGAGTTCGGCATTCAGGGGACTGGTCAGTTTACGCACCAGCAAATCTGTCATGGCTTTGTCTCTCCTTCGCCATTGTATTCTTCGGTAAGCCCAAGTTCGCGGAGTTTGTCCGCAGATGGTTCACCCGTGCCCCTATCCCACGAGCGAGCCGTGTAGTACTCTTCCAGCATGGGCTCCAAAGGCACAACGCAACCCGCGGAAGGCCCGTCGGGTAGAGGCTCCTGCAAGAACCGCTTCGGAAGAGTGTCGTCCTCCGGGCGCAACCCCTCCCTTAGGTTGAACAAACGCTCAAGGTTGGTGATGCGCTCACCAACCAGGTAGAGGTCTTTGGCAGTGAACCCAAGTCCAGTAACAGCATTGAGGATGCCTACCTGCTCTTCGGGAAAGGCCAGTGCGTTCCGAGCGACGAAACGGCAAGTGATTAGCGAGTCGCCTAGGGAGCGCAGATCTTCAAAGAAAGCTACCCCGCGCCCTTTGCCCCTCCACTCCAGGCGCTCATTTACGGACATCGGAACCCCCATGCGTTCCGCCTGGTCTTCCTCCACACCACCGAACTCAAACACCGAATAGGCACGCATGTGGCAGCCTCCGCGGCTAGACGTGGCATAACCTAGCGCCCATGCTGGATAGGCGCGCGGATCTGTGGCTGGCGGTTCCAGTCCCTTTGAGTCGGTGCGCAGCAAGTCGCTCCCCTTACCCCAGCGCTCTGCACACGCCCGAGAGCCATGTGCCAAGTCCTCGCCAATGCCCTCGCGCCGCGCCATGCGGCGCAGCAATTCCAACACCACATCCCCGCGCCCAAATTCCAGAGGCAAGCCCCCTGTGGCCGCCTTGGTGAGAATGCCCTTCTGGAACGCTTCCACTGCAAAGGCAATGGTTGCCGGCGCAGAGATGAGGTCCAGCCCCAAGCGGTCAATCTCCACATGGCAGTCCAGGATGTGCCGAAGATCCTTGACACCCACCCGCGCTCCCAACTCCTTGAGCGTGGAAGCGGACGTGGCTTCGCCAAATGTTCCCCCGCGAAGTCCCTTCTCAACTTGGAAGTAACTTGAACACGGAAGCGGACACCCGTAGCATGCCAAGCGCCCCCGCCAGTGCTTTTCCTTGTAAACCCGCCCATCCATCTCGCGCCAGTCGGGGAAAATGCCCCGCTGGGCGTTGAATGACATCAGCCCGCCCGCCTGCGTGTACCGATCCAGAAAATAGGTAGTTCCCCACTCCAGATACGTGGAGAAATGCGCTTCCGTCATGAGCTTGCGCGTCATGCGCGCCGCTTCATCTAACGCCGATTTCGCGTCATACAGAGGAACGGCGTTCCTTCCGTAGACGGCAACCGCTTTCAGATTCTTGCTGCCCATCACAGCGCCTGCTCCGCCGCGCCCGGCCGAACGCGCGCGGTCGGCGATGATTGTTGTGGTTGGCGCCAGGTTCTCTCCTGCGAGCCCGATAGCGGCAACGTGTATGTTCCAGTTCTCCTGCTCGGCGCGTATGGCAGCCTCCACTTCCGTCGTGTCCTTGCCCCAGAGATGCTCAGCCGAAACGATTTCTATGTTCCCGTCCGAGATCATCAGGTAAACGGGGCGTAGCGACCGTCCAACGATGATTACCGCGTCAAACCCGGCCCACTTCAGATGAGCGCCAAAGTCGCCCCCGCCGATCCCAATGGTGATGAGGCCTGTTTGCGGAGCCTTACAGCCTACCGTCCAGCGTCCGGACGAAGGCGCGATAGTCCCCGTGAGGGGGCCAACAGCGAAGATAAGCGGCATCTCTGGGGCAAAGGCGTCCATGCGGGGTGTTACCCGCTCATACAACCAGTTGACAATGAATCCCCTGCCTCCCACAAACTTGCGCGCCATGTCCTCGGTGAGGGGGATCTTGCTCACCTGGCCTGTGGTCAGGTCTACGATCGCATATTGTCCTGCATAGCCGTACCACATGGTGACAACTCCTTCTCGTCCGCACACAGATTGCGATCCAGCACAGGACACGCAATCCAACCATCCTGAATTAGCGTGCCCCACTCCGGCTCCTCTGCGAATCGGATCGCTTCTAGCGTGCAGGCTTGTACGCACCGCTTGCACTTCCTGCATTCTGCGCGGACAGCAACAACAGGTGTGCCCAACCGAGGGTGTCGTAGAACGCGGATGTACGACGCTTCGCGGGAACAACCCCGAGAACTCTGCAGAGAACACACCATCTCGCAAATGCCACATCCAGAACATTGACTTGGTGAGAAGAATAGAATCTGTTCCCTCATCACAACGCCTCGTCAGGCTCAGTCTCAAAGAAGACCTTCACCGCCTCACGGTTTATCGCCGCCTGGAATCCCTCTTCTGCGCGTGCTAGGGGGAAGCGATGAGTGACTAGGCTTGAACCGAGCACCTGCCCGCTCTCAATCCAGCGCAGCGCTTGCTCAAAATGGCGACCCACACCCCCGAGCACACACTGGACGTTCAGACAACTCCGCACAGCATCCAGGGGCACGAATTCCGCCATCTTGGTGAACCCGAGCAGCACGACCTGGCCAGCACCCCGCGCCATGCGAAAAGCCTGGCTCACAGCCTCGGGCGCCCCGGCTGCTTCAATAACCACATCGGCACCTACGCCACGGGTCTCATCCCGGACTACCTGAACGGGGTCTGCCTGGTCGGCCTTCAGCACAACCGTGGCCCCAAGAGTGCGCGCTACCGCCAGGCGATGTTCATCCCCCGTCACACCCACCACAATCGTTTTCGCGGCACCCGCTGCACGCACCGCCTGCAAGTGAAACAGCCCAAGAGGGCCGGGGCCGAGGATCGCCACGGTGTCGCCCGGCGACACGGCAATTCGTTCCATTGTATGGGCCACTACGGCCAGGATCTCAAGGAAGGCCAGGTCTTCCCACTTGAGCCCGTCGGGTACAGGCCTTACAGCCGAGGCCTTGATCGCCGTGTATTCCGCAAACGTGCCATTGAACGAAATGCCGAGGTGTTCCCAGTCGGGGCACAGGAATGTGAGCCCCCGGCGGCAGTAGTAGCACTTTCCACACCCTATCAAGGCTTCCAGCGCGACGTGATCGCCGACCCGGAGGTTCCGAACTTGCGACCCCACTTCCACTACTACCCCCGCACCCTCATGACCGAGAACGATCGGGGGATGAACGGGCTTGCGGCCGCGGTAGGTCCAGTTGTAGAGCAGAACATCGGTGCCACATATGCCCGTGCCTTTGATCGCAACTAGCACCTCGTCCGGGGCAATGGTGGGGATTGGTACATCCTTGACAGCGATGCTACCAGGCTGGGGAGCAAGTTTGACTACGGCTTTCATGTTACCTCCCTTTGTCCACATCTGGGGTAGCCGCGCTACAACATGCGGCCTATCCGATCAGAGCAACTGTTCATTTTTCTATTCTCGCGTATAGCATCCCGCCCACGGGCCACACGTGGGGTGTGCGCATGGACCAGGCCTCAAGCCGCCTCTAGACCAGTCCCCGCCACAGGTGGTTATGACATCAGCCATCCGCGGAAACCGAGTCCGCCGACAGTCTCCTCGTGATCGGGATACGCACAGAGGCTCAAGGGCGCGCCCAACTGCCTTGAAATCGTACATGCTACCTCACGAGCGGCCTCGCCCATCTTCAAGGCTTTCTCAAGCGGGATTCGGTAGGACGGCCCGGCCACCCCGATAGCGCCCAGCAGCCGGCCATTCAACCCCCAAATCGGAGCGCCCACTGCGATTATGCCCACTTCAAACTCCTGCTCGCATAGGCTAAAGCCACGCTCCCGCGTTTCCTGGATCGCGCGACGCAATTCCTCGGGGTCCGTCTTAGTATAAGGGGTGTACGATTTCAGTTCACCCTGTAGGAGACGCTCGGTATCGGCTTGGGATCCAAAGGCCAGAAATACCCTCCCTGTGGCTGTACAGTGCACGGGGAGTCGCCTTCCCGGTCGCGCAGCAATTCGTACAGGCTGCGGGCTATCCAGTGTCGCGATGTACAGCACCTGATCCGCACTGAGGACAGAAAGGTTCACCGTTTCCTGCGTGCGGTCACGCAGAACCTCCAGCAGAGGACGGGCGACTCGGTGTAGCTCCAGATTCTGGAGGGCGATAGTACCAAGCTCAATCAAGGCCCACCCGAGTTGATACTTCCCACTGGAGACATCGCCCATGACGAAGCCCTGTGTCTCCAGGGTGCGAAGGAGACGCAGTACGGTGCTCTTACTGAGGCCCGACTTCTCCGACAGCTCAGCAAGGGTGAGGTCCGGGTTGTTGTAGGTGAAACATCGCAAAAGAGCCAGAGCACGACTGACAGAGCGAACTTCAGAGTCCAACTTGCCCTCCTTATGACGCGCGAGCGGCGCTGGCATGCTTTGCAAAATACGGAGAGATATTCTATAGCATGGAATATTATACCACGAATTTGTCGGTTTGTCAAGTGCATGCATTCCAATTTCAATTTCTAAGCCTTGACGAGCAGACTCATTGTAAGTCTTGAAGAGCCAATTGAACCTGCGAAAATACCGACTTCAGAGAGGATGAACGGTTAGACCCCGGCAGATTTCCCATAGCCCGCTGATCGCCCCAAGATACTTGATCTCATAGGTCATGCCAGCACAATGCGAAACGATTATCCATTTGAGACGGCTTCTGTATTGAAGATGCCACTTGACATGGAGAAGTTTTTGCTGTATAATTCTATTGTGAAATGGCATTCCATTATTATCCGCTCCTTACGTGTTTTTGGAGATAAGTTCCATGACTAGCTCCGCTGTGTGGGTTGGCTTGCTGGACACCGCACCGCGTTTTTCCTCGTCAAATCTCCAGCCTGCCCAACACCAGGGGCCAGCACGCCGACGCCCGGGCGAGCCCATTCTGCATCGCCCGTTTCCAGTCCGAAGCGCAAGCGCGTGCGAACCCGATCACGCGCGTGCAATTGGACGTGTGCAGTAGAAAGGAGGTGGAGTGTAGGGTATCCAGGAGAGATTTTCCTCGGGATCTGGTAGTCTGTCCAAACCGAATTCAGAGAAGTATGGGAGGAAGACAAAATGACCCGGCAAAAAGCACCCCGTCCATCGTTTGTGTTCACCGTACTCACCCTCATCACAGTGCTGCTCTTGAGCGCCTGTGGTCAAAAGGCGGCAACATCACCGACCGTCCCGCCATCTCATTCGCCGACAGCATCCGCCCAGCCCACCACAGCGCCCACGCAACCGCCTGAGCCTATCAAGATAGGTTGGCTGAACCCCAAGACCGGAACGAATGCCATTCTGGGGGAGTGGCATGAGCGCGCTGTCATCCTGGCCTTTGAGGAAAAGAACGCCGCGGGCGGCATTCAGGGGCGGATGCTCCAGCTAATCCAGGAAGACGACGAGGCCGACCCGACCAAGGCCGTGGCGCTCGCTCAGAAACTCATAACCCAAGACAAAGTTGTGGCTATCCTTGGGACTCCTAACAGCACCCCGACCCTGGCCCTTGTCCCCATCATCACGGAATACAAAGTCCCCCTAATCTGCTCGGCCCTGAATGCAGCGATCACTCAGAAGGGCAGCAAGTACGTATTCCGTGATGGTCCAGCAGGCCCTGCTTATGAGAAGAGCATTGTGGATTTCATGGTTAAGCAAGGTTTCAAGAAGTTTGCGATCATCGCAGACACCTCCGCCTACGGCAAGGGAGAAGCCGAGTACCAGACCAAGACCCTGGCAGCCCATGGGCTTGAACCCCTGATTACGGAGTGGTACGCCATTGAAGACAAGGACTTCACCGGCCAGTTGACAAGGATCCTGCAGGCTAACCCAGAGGTGCTGCTGCTGGCCAGTTCTGAGGTTGCAGCGGGCCTCATTGCCAAGCAGGCGAGACAGCTGGGCTTCCAAGGCAAAATCGCGGGAGGCTGTGCCATAGGCACTACCAAGTTCATAGAGGTTGCGGGAGAGGCAGCAGAAGGCGTCTACTTCTCCAATCCCTATATC
The DNA here is from genome assembly GCA_014874485.1 of Chloroflexota bacterium. Lineage (GTDB taxonomy): Bacteria > Chloroflexota > Anaerolineae > DTLA01 > DTLA01 > DTLA01. The sequence continues at coordinate 740 of JADBJK010000029.1, read as the reverse complement.
AACAATGAACGCAACGAAATGACCCGCGACTTCGCTGCGCGATACAAGGCCCGGTGGGGGGACGAGCCCGAAGGCCACGGAGCAAAGGCGTACGATGCCGCTATGTTGCTGATTACGGCCCTGGAAAACGCCTATCCCGACATTACGCCCGAGCGTATTGCAGACGAACTTCACAAGATCTGCGGATACAAGGGCCTGCAAGGCGAGTTCTGCTACGACGAGACAGGCGAGGGCCTGTTTGACGTAGGCATCGGCGTCGTTAAGGACGGCAAATTGACCCCTGTAGCAGAGTAAACAACTGGATCGTCGGGGGGAGGCTCTATGTGCGCCTCCCCCTCCCCAATTCAAGTCTCCCACACCGCGCTATTCGGCCAGTAGCGGGTAATTTCCGTTACTCCTGTAACAGACAGAAAGCGGCCTGAGGCACAACAGTAGCGATCAACTCGCCAAGCCCCGACGGGCAGATAAGACCTCACACCATGGGAAGAATAGCACGAAGCAACCGAAGCAGGCAAACGATTGTCGGGATGTTGGGGGCCAGAAACCACAAAACCGCGAGCAAACTCGCGGTTTCGTGTGTCAAGTAGCGTATGGTTGTGGCGGAAGCGACGGGGAACGACTCCGCAGATCACAATCCTGGTCTAGAACCGTCGGGTGCCCCATGTTGCCTCCCTTGGCAAATCGCCTACAATACGCAGGACGGAAGATTCGGACACCCTTCCGCCCACCCACCCTTTTGC
>JADBJK010000103.1 GCA_014874485.1 Chloroflexota bacterium | reverse complement strand
GGGGTATGCAGCAAGCCCGCCATTTCGGGGCTGAAATCATCGAAAAGGAAATCGTGAACGCTCGCGCCGATGCAGATGGCACTTTTGTTCTCCACGCTGTCGATGGCATAACTTACCGCGGCCTGGCGCTGATCATCGCCACCGGTGCAGAACGCCAGTCCACAGGCGCCCCGGGCGAAGGAGAGTTCTACCGCAAAGGCGTGCACGAATGTGTGTTATGTGATGGACCACTCTATGCTGGCGAGGCGGTGGCATTCATCGGCAGTGGCAATCTGGCTGCCACCGAGGCCCTGGAGATGACTGAATTCACCGAGCGCATCACCGTTTTCACCCATGGCTTACCGCTGGAAATGGCCCCAGTGCTCCAAGAAAAATTGCGGGCGCACCAGATTCCCATTCGACACGACAAGATCATAGCCTTCCGCGGCGATAATTTTCTGACTGGCCTGGAGTTAGAGTCTGGCGAGGTGGTGCCAGTGACAGCGGCGTTCCTCACGCTGGGCTCAGCCTCAGCGTTGCGCTTTGCGACGGCGCTAGGTTTGAACATGGACCAGGAGATGCGCTATATCGCTGTGGATCGTAATACCCAGACCAGTGTGCCTGGGGTATTCGCGGCAGGGGATGTAACTGGTAAACCTCTGCAGATAGCGACTGCAGTGGGAGATGGCTGCCGGGCTGCTCTAGCAGCGCTGGAGTACATCAAGGAACGGAGAGGGTGATTATCGCACCCACACTTCTGGCAAGACGTCTACTTCCAAACTGTAGAATGCGCCACCGAGCCAATAACCGACCTCTGCGATCTGCCAGTTACCGGCTACATCGTTCGTTTCAATACCCAGCGTGATCACTACGGTGCGCTCCGGTGGCACGACGATTGCGCCGGCGGTCTGAGTGTGGAAACTCTCAACGCCGTCGGGCTTCCATCCCCAGACTTCGATGCTATCCGGCGTGAAAGGCTCGCTTCCATCATTCTTCAGGCGGAGGATAACTGTGATCCGGCCTGGCGAGGAGGAGGCGCGTAATTCCTCCACTGAAGGCGAGGCCCCAGAAACTACTGTCTGGCCTTGCACCTGGCCCAGAGTAAAGAGATGCCCTTCTTTTATGTAGCCGATCTCCATCAGCCTCCAAGTGCCGATCGCTGCGGCAACCAGTTCGCTGGTCAGGGTGAATTGCGATGTAGCCCCCGCATTGATCCATGCCGGGCCCCACAGGCGAGCAATGAAAGGCTTACCATCAGGCTGTATGCCCCGGATCTCCAAGTCATCCGCCAATATATCCTGATATCCCGTGTTCTGAACCTTCACGGTGATGGAGAGATTCTGCCCTGTCTTCGCGGTGGGTGGTATCCCTAGGCCCACCACTTGGAGTGGCGAGTCCAGCACTTCGAAAGTGCCGCCGGAGGGCAATTCATAGCGTTGTGCGCCGGAGATGCAGGCCACGCGCCCGAGTTGCCAGGTTCCCGCTTGACTGGGCCAGAGGGCGACTCTCACAGCTACCTGCGCCGTGCCGTCTAGGCGCCAGATGCCCCTGGTCTCGCCACGGATTTCTTGCCCAGCGGGGCCGGTGGCCGTTATCTGCACGGCTTCGAAAGCCAGCGGCGTCCAAGCGGTGTTGCGGATCGGCACAGCGATGATGACTGGCTCACCAAGTGGTACGGTCTGTGGTTCCACGATTGGGTCACCGCCTAGGGCCGGGGCGCCGGGGCAGGTGTCGTTGGCAACCCAGTTGCCCTCTCTGAGATCGTCCAGCGAGTGGCCGAAGAGGTCAGTTATCTGGCTGAGGTCTGGCCGGTCCCACCAGGCATTAAAGCGCTTGACCAAGATCTCCAGGTGTAAGTGTGGCGCCGATGCGCCCGAGGAACCAGAGATGCCGATCTGCTCGCCAGCCAGGACCTTGCGGCTCCCAGATTGCGCATCGCGCAGATGGGCGAGGCGGATCAGCCAGCACTCGCCGATGTAGAGGTCCACATAGTTCCCCAGGTTGCTGGCTCTGGCGCTCGTGTCGGTGCGGAAATAGGCCATCCCTGCCGCGGGGGCCAGGACAGGCGTACCTGTAGCCAGTCGGAAATCAATGGCTAAGCCGCGAACTCGGCCATTTGCCCAGTGGTCATCCCAATCCCAGGTGACCAGGTGCTCTTCGCCGCAGGCCCAAGGCAAAAGCCAATACCGGGGGACACCATAGTCGGGGCCATCAGCGTGTGCGGTAAACGGGGCCGCGGACATCAGCAACAATGCAAGCAGAAATATTCGCGATGTAGTGCCGTGAAGGGTCATTGATTGTTTCCTAGTTTGGGTGAAAGGCTAATAAACAAATTCTATCATCGATGACGTGATCTGGCAAGTTTGGTATCGACCTGAATGGTGTCTATTCGCGCGATTTTTGACATCGGCCCTGCTTTGCCTTACAATCTCACCTGTAACGGAGAGTCAGGGGGTGCTCATGACCACAATCAAGGATGCGCTGGCAAAACTGATAGAGGGCGAATCACTGAGCGTATCTGAGGCAGAAGCAGCAATGGGTGAGATCATTGCCGGTGCGGCCACGCCGGCTCAGGTGGCGGCTTTTCTCACCGCCTTGCGTATGAAGGGCGAGACAGTGGACGAATTAACCGGCTGTGCTCTGGCGTTGCGCCGCGGCGTAACCCATGTGCGACCCAAGCGCCGGGACTTGGTAGACGTTTGTGGCATCGGCCGTAACCGACCGCGGACGTTCAACATTTCCACCTTGGCTTCACTGGTGACGGCGGGCGCTGGTCTGGCTGTTGCCAAGCACGGCAATCGCTCCGCTCACGGACGCTGCGGTAGCGCCGACTTACTCGAGGCCATGGGCGTCAACCTGGAACTCACCCCCCAGCAGATGGCCGATTGCATTGATCAGGTGGGTATCGGCTTCCTTTTCGCCCCCCGTCTGCAGGCGGGCTTGGAAAACGCCCTCCAGCCTGCGGTCGAGATTGGCTTTCACGTTATCCTCGATGTTCTGGAGCCATTGGTTAACCCAGCATCAGCCGAGGCACAGTTTGTGGGTGTATACGCTGGCGGGCTGACCGAGCAACTGGCCTATACCATGCGCAACCTGGGTGTGCGCTCGGCCTACGTGGTCTATGGAGTAGACGGGCTGGATGAACTCTCTACCACCGGGGTGAACAAAGTCAGCCGATTGGACCCGGAAGGCATCGTGGCCACTTTCGCTCTGGATGCTGCCGAATTGGGATTGCCCAGGGCCTCGCTGGCAGACCTTGCCGGTGGGAGCGAAGAGGAAAATGTTGCCATCACCCGCGCTGTCTTGGCCGGTCAGAAGGGGTCCCAACGCGACATTGTAGTGCTTAACGCCGCGGCCGCATTGGTAGTTGGCGGGCGGGCTCGCCACCTGCGTGAAGGTGTGCAGATGGCCCAAGAATCGCTGGATTCCGGCGCGGCGGCACGCAAACTGGAGGAACTGATCGAGTTCACTCGAAGCGTGGGGCAATAGGACCGATGTGTGCGTCTTTATTTCGGCACGTTAGCAGAAAAGGGCCTCGGGCTGGGTCTCGAGGCTCTTTTTGCGTTACCCTTGAGTTCGGATTGTGTTTTAGTAGAGAGACAACATGGGAAACTCGGGGAGTAGAGCATGGCAAAAACCTTGGTCATCGTCAATCCCATCGCCGGGCGCGGGTATGGCGAGCGAGGGGAAGAGCGGGTCAAAAACGTGCTGCGCGCCGAGGGCGTGGACTTCGATGTAGTCCGCACCGAACGTCCCATGCATGCTGCGGACCTGGCTGAGAAGGGCGTGAAAAACGGCTACCACACTATTGTGGCCGTAGGCGGTGATGGGACATCCAACGAAGTCATTAACGGCATGATGCGCTGCCGAGGCCCTGGCGAGGCAGTGGGCACGATGG
>JADBJK010000068.1 GCA_014874485.1 Chloroflexota bacterium | reverse complement strand
AGCCCGCAGGGCTTCGCCCATATAGCCCGACGGCTTCAGCGTCGGGCGGCGTGGCCGCGCGGGGCTAAACCCCCGCGCTGAAAGGGCCAAGCCCCGTTGGGGCTGGGGCAGCCCGCAGGGCTTCGCCCATATAGCCCGACGGCTTCAGCGTCGGGCGGCGTGGCCGCGCGGGGCTAAACCCCCGCGCTGAAAGGGCCAAGCCCCGTTGGGGCCGGGGTAGCCCGCAGGGCTTCGCCCCTTCAGCCCGACGGCTTCAGCCTCGGGCTGCGCAGCCTCCCCCTCGCCCGCCGGGAGAGGGCCGGGGTGAGGGGGCGTTTGGATCGCGAAACCCGCGAAAGGGCACGAAAGGCGCGAAAGGCACCTGCGAGGCGCGTCGCAGGTCAGCCCCCCAGGGCGTGGCTTTTTCGCCGGAACTGCGTTATCCTTTTTTGACGTCTGGTGTTTTGACAGGGGCGGGCCGCTGGGCTACACTGGCCCTGGAGGATTCGGATTCTTATGGAAAACCCGTTTCGTGGCCATCGGCGCCGATGGTGGAAAGTCGGCGCTTTCGTTTGCATCTGGCTTGCGCTGGCACTGGCCGGCGCATCGGTGGCCCTCGCCGCCGTAGAGAGACTGCCGGTGCGCCGCATTGCGGAAATCGGCGAGACCGGCATCGTCGGCACGGTCGTGGGCCTTGCGCCCCACTGGAATGCCGACCGCACGCTCATCGTTACGACAGTTACGGTGCGCGTGGAGCATGTGCTGAAGGACACCGCGGGGCGCATCCCCCAGTCCCCTGAGAGCGCACCGGCGGAGTACGCCTTTGACATCCCGGGCGGCGAGGTGGACGGGCTGGCGCTGGGCGTGTCGGACGTGGCGACGTTTGCCGTGGGCGACCGCGTCATCCTGTTCCTGGCCGACACCGACCTGCGCACCGTGGGCGGGTTCCAGGGCCGCTTCTGGCTGGACGGCGGGCGCGTGTCCCGCGAGGACATGCCGCCCATGCCCCTGCGCGACTTCCTGGCCGAAATCGCAGATGTGTCCGGCGTCCGCATCCCCGACGCACTCCAGGCCGAAGCAGAAGCCGTGCCCGAGGCGATCAGCCCGGACGCCGCGCCTTTCATCGCGAGCCTCTCGCCCTCGTCCGGCCCCGCGCACCAGGACTACCTGCGCTCCTCGGGTACGGGCTGCGCGGCCACCTCTACCCTCGTTACCATCACCGGCTCCAACTTCGGCGCGACCCAGGGAACAGGCCGCGTGGAGTTCCTGCAAGGGGGGATGAACCGCGTGCCGGGGTGCGTCGTGTCGTGGTCCGACTCGCAGATTCGCGTGCGCGTCCCGGGCGGCGCGTCATCGGGGCCGGTGTTCGTGGTAACGTCCGGCGGCACGAGCAACGGGGTCAACTTCACCGTAACCTACTCCTACGCGGGCGGCAAGTGGGACAAAGGCTCGTACCCTCAGCCCATGCCCGTCCCCTATTACATCAACCCGAACACAACGGACACGGCCGGCGAATTGAATGCCGTCCTGGCGGCCATGGCCACGTGGAGCAACGTCGCAGAAGCCGACTTCTTGTTCCGCAACGGCGGCACCACGACCAAATCCGACTCGGCCATGGACGGGGACAACGTCATCTCCTGGGTGAATCGGGATACCGGCTCCATCGCCACCAACTACTTCTGGTGGTACACGTCGCAGCCGGATCGCATCATAGAGTCCGATGTGGTGTTCAATGACCTGAACTACCAGTGGAGCACCGACGGGGGCGCGGGCACCATGGACGTGCAGAATATCGCCACGCACGAGTTGGGCCACTCGCTGGTGCTGTTGGACCTGTACGGCTCCGCCGACACCCACAAGACCATGTACGGGTTCGCGAGCAACGGCGAGACCAAGAAGCGCTCGCTGGAGGCGGAGGACAGGGCGGCCATCGCCTACGTGTACCCTGCGCCCATTACGCCGACGCCGACCCCAACAGCCACCCTTACGCCTACCCGCACGTCTACCGCGACGCGGACGCCGACGCCCACGGCCACCCGCACGCCCACTCCCACCCCGACTCGGACGCCAACCGCCACCGCCACCTCCACCAGGCGGCCCACGAACACGCCTGGCCCATCGCCTACGTGGGTGCCTGGGACGCAGGCGCGGCTGTGGCTGCCGGTGATCTTCCAACAATGGGCCGCGCCCGTGCCGCCGACGCCCACGGCCACCCCGACTTACACGCCGACCCGGACGCCCACGGCAACGGCCACCCCCACCGCAACGCGGACGCCGACCCCTGCGCTCGTGGAACTGTCGCGCGACAACGGCACGGCGAGTTCCTACAACGCGGCGTACAAGGCAGGAGACGCAGTGGGCATCGTGCTGGAGGCCCCGGCTGGGCTGTATCCGCTGCGGCCGGTGTCCATGCGGGTGATGTTCCTGCCTGTGGGCGGCAGTCCCAGCGTGGTGGTGAGGCCGCAAATCTACGCCATGAGCGGCGGAGTCCCGGGCGCTCTACTGGCAGAAGGCGCGCCGCAGACGGTGAGCACATTCCACCCCACCTGGGCTACCATAGACCTGTCGGGGATGGGCCTCGTCCTGCTCACGCCGCAGCCGGTGCTGGTGGCCGTGCGGTACGAGAGCGGCGCTGTCGGCACAACGGCGTCGGTCCTCGCGGACTCTTCAACCATCATCCCGATGGGGGCGAACTTCTACGACCGCGGGTTCGGCTGGGAGGAGCACTACGCGTTCTGGCAGGATCCCTGGACCGTGGGATACAACATGATTCGGCTGACGGTGCAGACGAAGCTGTGGTGAGGGGCGTTTGGATCGCGAACGCCGCGAAAGGGCACGAGGGAGGCGGGGCTGCGCGCGTCCCCTCGCCCGCTGGGAGAGGGTTAGGGTGAGGGGCCAGACCTGCGACGCACCTGCGAGGTGCGTCGCAGGTGCAGTCGGCGCGGCGGGCGGCACGTTTGGACCGCGAAACCCGCGAAAGGGGTCGGGGCCGCGCGTTCCCTCTCCCGCTCGTAGAGGGCTAGGGTGAGGGCATCGCCACGCGGGGCTAAACCCCCGCGCTGAAAGGGCGAAGCCCCGTTGGGGCTGGGGTAGCCCGCAGGGCTTGGCCCCTTCAGTCTCGGGCGGGGTGAGGCGGCGTTTGGACCACGAAACCCGCGAAAGGGCGCGAAGGACGCGAAAGGGGGCGGGCGTCGCCGCGCGGGGCTAAACCCCCGCGCTGAACGGGCCAAGCCCCGTTGGGGCTGGGCCAGCCTGCTGCGCCCCTACGCCCAGCCCGCAGGGCTTTGCCCCTTCAGCCCGACGGCTTCAGCCTCGGGCGGGGCAACCTCTCCCTCGCCCGCTGGGAGAGGGTTAGGGTGAGGGGTGCGGATTTGGATCGCGAACGCCGCGAAAGGGCGCGAAGGACGCGAAAGGGGGCGGGCGTCGCCGCGCGGGGCTAAACCCCCGCGCTGAACGGGCCAAGCCCCGTTGGGGCTAGAGCCAGCCCGCAGGGCTTCGCCCCTTCAGCCCGACGGCTTCAGCCTCGGGCGTCGCCGCGCGGGGCTAAACCCCCGCGCTGAACGGGCCAAGCCCCGTTGGGGCTAGAGCCAGCCCGCAGGGCTTCGCCCCTTCAGCCCGACGGCTTCAGCCTCGGGCGGGGCAACCTCTCCCTCGCCCGCTGGGAGAGGGCTAGGGTGAGGGCGTGCCACGCGGGGCTAAACCCCCGCGCTGAAAGGGCGAAGCCCCGTTGGGGCTGGGGTAGCCTGCTGCGCCCCTACGCCCAGCCCGCCGGGCTTTGCCCCTTCAGCCCGACGGCTTCAGCCTCGGGCGGGGCAACCTCTCCCTCGCCCGCTGGGCTTATCGTTACCCACAAGTGGCCCGCCAAGGCAGAAGTATGGTAGAATGGGCAGGAGTAGACCAAGGAGAGGAG
>JADBJK010000105.1 GCA_014874485.1 Chloroflexota bacterium | reverse complement strand
CCCCGAGGCGGTGTTCTCCTCCATAGAAGAGGCGGGGCGTTGAGTGTAATCTGGCGGGACCTCGGCCCACAGACGCTGCCCTTCGCGGCCGGCCACCGCATAGGCCCTGGCCACGCCGATCGCTCCGATGGCGTCCAGTTTGTCTGCGTCGTAGAGCACCTGCGCCTCCAGCGTGCGCGGGGGCTGGTGCTCCCGGAAGCGATGTGAGGCGATGGCCTCCGCGACTGCCTCCACCCGCTCTGGCGGATGCCCGGCCAGGATCACCCGCGCCCGCTCTGCCCCCGCTGCCGCATGGGGCGGTCCGCCGCGGCTCTCGTCAGCGCGAGCCACATCGTGGAGCAATGCTGCCGCCCGCACGATCTCCACATCTGCACCCTCGGCCAGAGCGATGCGCTCGGCCAGTCGCATCACCCGCAGGACGTGGTCGAAATCGTGCGCTGCCTCTGCTCCCTCGTAGTAAGTGCGCGCCTCCTCCACTGTGATCACATCCCCACCCCTCCTGCTGCCCGGCGCCCCAGCCACAGGGCAGCCAGACCCAACAGCGCTGCCTCGGTGAGAGCCAAGACTGCCAACACCAACGTCCCGTCCATCCAGAACTCTAACGGAAAAAGTTGGATGAGCGTATCACTGTAGGCGAAAAGCCACGTCTCGCCTTCAAAGAAAATGCGGTGGAAGAGGACGAAGAAGGTATCGAAATTCAGAAATGCCAGCAGGCCGACGCCCAGGATGAAGGCTATCAGCAGGACGCACCCCCGCACCACGTAGGACGCCGCCATCGGGCGGGTCTCCGGGTCAAGGAGCAAGAGTGCTACCCCGGCCAGCACCACCACAGTGCAGATGAAGTGCGCCGTCATCATCCCGCCCACTACCGCCTTTACATCCACCATGTGGCGGATCTCCCGCTCGTTGTAAGCCGGGCCCTGCTGCGTGGACATGCTCCGCAGGTAACCCTCATCCTCATTGGAGCGCAGATAGTGGACAGTCTGCAGCGCCAGCCCCAGCCGCTCGTCGGCGGTGTAGCGCTCGGATGGCGGAAAGCCAGGGCGGCTGTACTCCCAAGCGATGTAGCCCGGCGTCAGCAGGAAATAGAGGTTGGAAAGCAATAGGAAGCCGGGGACAGTTAGCACGACTAAGGTCTTGATGATAGTTCTCGCCACAGTCGGTAATCGCATCTCACACTCCTATCCAGAAACGTTCCGCGTACCCCTGGCCCCCGGCCACCGAGGCAGAATATGCCCGCACGCGCTGAGCCATGGCTTCCGCGCTGCCGAAGAGCATCCCTATCTGTGAGATGTAATGCTGGATGGCGGCGATACGCGCCGCAACATCCTCTTCTGCCAGCGGACACACGAGAGGATGTAAAGATGGCGCGTGGGCTGAGAAGGCCATTTCCAGTGCGGCAGGATTCTCCACATACGGGAAGTCCTCGTAGAAAACTATTTGCGGCGACGCTGTCGCAACGTGTTGCGCCACCCAGCTGACCACTTTGTGGTCCACGTGATGTCCTACTCCTAATGGCAGGCACAGGCTGGTGAATTCGGGCTTGATGTGAGACCGTACCATTTGGGCAATGTCGGCGCTCAGACTCTCTTCGCCGGGGTGCACCACGCCGAAGATGGCCTCCTCGGAAGCGTACAGGAACCCCCCGTCCGTCGGATGGCGGCGGTAGATACAATCGAGGAGATCGAGGTGCAGGTACTTCCGATCTAGGAAGCGCGTGGCAGCGCTATCCTCCGCTCGTCGTACCTCTATCGGGTCTGGCGGATTCCCCCAACGGCGGTGCAGTTCCAGGGCGAATGGTGACAGAGTCTCGTAGTCAGGAATACCCGCAAAGCAGGTGATGACAAGCACGCTCTCGCCCTGGCGTATTTGTTGGTGGATGGTCCCGCCGCAAGAGAGGATGGCGTCGTCCAGATGTGGCGAGAGATAGACGTGTTGATGCCCGCGGTTTGGAGACATGTCCGCTTCAGTCATTGTGTTCGCTATTGACAATTATATTTGCGTTTCTTGTAAAAGGCAAGCGACCATTGAAAAGTCAAGTTGACAACTTGTCCATTTCTTGATATAATAAAATTGTTAACAGTTGACACTTGGCCAATCCTTCGTGAGTGCTAAACGGTGAAAGTCCCGCGATTGAAGCGTGAAAGCCTCCGCGATGCCGTCATCCGATTGATCGAGGAGGCATTGCTGAACGATGAATTGCACCCGGGTGACCGCATTGTCGAGGCCGATTTGGCCCAGCGGGCGGGGATCAGCCGGGGCCCGGTGCGTGAAGCGATCCGCCAGTTGGTCGGCGAAGGCATCCTGGTCAGTTATCCCTCCCGAGGCACCTTCGTCACCCAGTGGACTCCCCGGGCAGTAGAAGAGGCCTATACACTACGGGCTGTCCTGGAACGTCTCGCCATCCAGGAAGCGATCGCGCGCCTCACCTTTGATGAGATTGCCCAATTGCAGGCCACAGTGGACGAGATGAACCACAGGGCCCGGCAGAACGACATCAGAGCGCTCATCCGGCTTGATATCCGGTTTCATGAAGAATTATACGCGCTCTCCAGGCATTCGCTATTGCAGGAGGTGCTCGCTCAATTACGGCGGCGACTTTACTGCTTGATGGCAACGGATCGGGGCTATGCTCTCCACCGTGACGAGATTGCCCAAGACCATCAGCGCATCGTGGACGCGCTAAAGACGGGAGACGTTACCGTTGCCGGTGAGGCTATCATGGCCCACATCCTGGCCGTCGGGGCCGAAGTAGTCGAGCAAGTTCGGGGTTGGTCAGAAAAGTAACATGGAGCAAGAAATCCAACTTCCCTACGGCACCGATACACTCGTATTTCATCTGCCTGAAGCGAACCTGGCGGGGGTCTATTCTCCCCAGCCTGTAGCCCCGTGCACTGATCCGGCTGCGGAGATCGTGCGCGCGCTCACCAACCCGCTTGACACCCCGCCTCTCTCGGACATCGTGCGACCCGAAGAGAAGGTGATCATTCTGGTGGATGACCATACGCGAGCCACGCCCGCGGCGCAAATCCTGCCCCCTTTGCTAGAGGAACTACGGACTGGCGGGGTACAGGATAAGGACGTGACGCTCCTGATCACCCACGGCACGCACCGGCAGAGCAGCGATGAGGAGGTGCGGCGCAAGGTCGGAGAGGATGTTTACAGACGCTTCCGTATTGTGCAGCACCAGTGCACAGACGAGCAGAACCAGATTTACCTGGGGCTGACCAGCCGGGGCACTCCGGTGTGGGTCAACCAGTTGGTCCTTGAGGCCGACCGGCGAATCGGCATCGGCCACATCGGTCCCAGTCCGTATGCTGGATACTCCGGTGGCAGCAAGTTGGTTATCCCAGGTGTGGCCTCGCTAGACACTATCAACGCCAACCACAGCCTGGTGGTCTTGGGGTTCCGCCGACCGGGGTGTGTGGACGTGCCCTGTCGGTTGGACATCGAAGAAGCGGCGGCGCTGTTGCGACTGGATATGATTGTAGATGTGGTGCTCTCTCAGAATGAGCAGATTGTGCGGGCCTTCGCCGGCACGCCAGATAGAGTGTTTCGAGAAGGGCTCGCGCTGGCGCGGCAGGTCTACGAGGTCGCGTGCCCGGGTGAGATGGACATTGCGATCACTTCCGGTTATCCTTACGACCTCGACCTTTACCAAGCAGTGCGCGCTATCGAGTATGCTGACACTGTGGTGCGCGAGGGAGGCAGCATCCTGCTGGTCGCCGCCTGTCCTGATGGTATCGGGGATGAAGAGTTCTATTGTTTGATGGCCGAACGAACAAGGAGGCCCGACGATTTCTTACGCAAGATGGTGCGTCGCAACGGTAAGGTAACGTTTAGCGTGCTGGGATACTGCCTGGCACGAATCAAGGCCGAGAAGAAATTGTACATCGTGACGGAAGGCATTTCGGATGCGGAACTGTAG
>JADBJK010000094.1 GCA_014874485.1 Chloroflexota bacterium | reverse complement strand
CCGCGCAGTTCATCCGCCAGGTGACGAGCCAGCGAAAGGACATCGGCGTCCACAGCGAAATCGAGGTCATGACAGAGGAGGCCGAGCAGGCGATCGCGCAACCAGCCGCCCACTAGGTAAGCGCGCGGCGCCCGGGCGCGCAGGAAAGCCGCCGTCGTGGCCAGCAGCGGGTCACTAGCAGCCAGGGGTTCATGAAAAGTGTAGGGACTCATCATTTGCCAGCGGCCCCCAGGGAGAGGGCCAGCCATTGGAGGGCGATGATGGTCTTGGCATCGGCGATGCGCCCATCGCGCACCATAGCCAGCGCCTGGGAGAGGGGGATTTCCAACACCCGTAAGTCTTCGTCGCCGCCGATGCCTCCCCCAGCAGCGATCTTCGCCCCGTCACTCACTTCGCCCACGTAGAGGTGAAGCCGCTCCGAGGAACCGCCAGGTGAGAGGTAAAACGTGGTCGCGTGTTCCAGACGCTGTACCTCGTAGCCCGCCTCCTCCAACAACTCGCGCTTGGCCGTGCTCAGGGGGTCGCTCCCCTTCTCGATCATGCCAGCCACAATCTCGATCAACCAGCCCGGGCCGCCATGCACGTAAGCCGGATAGCGAAACTGCTCGGTGAGGACAACGCTATCGCGCTCAGGATGATAGAGCAACACTCCCACGGAGTCACCGCGCTCAAACACGTAGCGCGTGACCGTCGGGCTCATCCGCCCATCGAAGCGCTCGTACGAGACCTCAGCGCGGTCTATCTTAAAGAAGCCGTCATATTCGCGCACCGTAGAATGGACCTGAACACGTCGCTTCATTGCTCTATTATCCTGTCACCTGTGCCTTCAGTTCCTCCGCCGCCCGGAAGCCCGCCTCCAGGGCCCGCAGATTCAGTTCTTTTGTACCCCGGGGTGCCCGGGCCGACACCGCCGCCTCAATGGCCTGGCGGGAGACAATGCCCGTAAGCCCCACAATGACTCCCAGGCTCACCACATTCGCCACCAGGCGCCTGCCGGTGGCCTCCTCGGCCAGGCGGGTGATGGGCACCCGATAGGCTTTGCTGGTAGGCACGCGGCTCACGTTCACCGAGTCCACAATCAGAATGCCGTCGCGCTTCAGGTTGTGATAGTACTTATCACACGCCTCCTGGCTCATGGCCAACAAGAGGTCGGCTTCGATCACTTTGGGGTAATCTATCTCCCCCTCGCTGATGACCACCTCAGACTTGCTGGCCCCACCGCGGGCTTCAGGTCCATAGGACTGGGTCTGCGCCGCGTTCTTGCCATCGTAGATGGCCGCCGCTTCGGCCAGGATCACACCCGCCAGGATGAGCCCCTGGCCTCCTTCTCCAGCCAGCCGGATCTCGTACCGGCCTGGCGCTTTAGTCGTTCCCTTAACCATTTTCTGCCGCCTTCGCCTGTCGGATGATTTCATCGTATAGATCCACGTAGCCTGGTCCCTCGCGGTCCAGTAGTATCCCGCGCACGATCTTCGTCTCACGCTCCTCCGGGCTCATTTTCTCCGCTTGGGCCAGGGTAACGCTATTCTCCTTCAGCCAGCGCATCATATCCACTGCCGCACCCAGCCGATTCAGTCGTCCGTAGGTAGTGTGGCAGTAACTGACCGCCTCCACCACCGAGAACCCGCGCCTGGCGATGGCCTGCTCGATTAGCCGGTCCAATTCTGTAGCGTGGTAAACAGTGCTCCGAGCCACGAATGATGCCCCCGCCGCTTTCGCCAATTCACACAGGGGGAAGGGCGGTTCGATGTTGCCATAGGGGGCGGTGGTGGCCCGCATGTGCAGGGGCGTGGTGGGCGAATACTGCCCGCCAGTCATGCCATAGATGTTATTGTTAACCACAATGGCCGTGAGGTCCATATTGCGCCGGGCGGCGTGGATAAAGTGGTTGCCGCCAATAGCCAAAGCGTCGCCATCGCCCATCACCACCAGGACGTACATATCAGGCCTCGCCAGTTTAAGCCCGGTGGCGAAAGCCAGCGCCCGCCCGTGGGTGGTGTGCATTGTATTGAAGTCCACATACACTGGCATTCTCCCAGTGCAGCCGATGCCGGAGACCATAGCCACGCGGTCTCTGTCCAAACCCATACGGTCTATGGCGCGGATAATGGCCCCCAGGACGATGCCGATGCCGCAACCGGCGCACCACATAACGGGGAATTTTTTGCTATGGCGAAGATAGTCGTAAATCTCGTGCTTCTCACGTAACTCAGTATGCATTATGTCAACCCTCGATGGCTTCCAGAATCTGTTGGGGCGTGATCATCTCCCCATCGGCGCGATTCACGCGCCGCACCTTATGACGCCCGGCCACACGCTCCACCTCCAGTGCCAATTGCCCCAGATTCATCTCCGGCACCACAATGCGCTTGGCTGTGTGCGCTAGTCGTTCCACAGCCTCCTCGGGGAAGGGCCAGATGGTGAGAAGTTTGCAGAAGCCCGCCTTGTGCCGCCGTGCCCGGGCCAGCCTGACCGCGTGCCGGGCGGAGCGGGCCGTCGAGCCGTAGGCCAAGACCACTGTGCGTGCTCCTCGAGTGTCCTCTTCCTCATACATCAGGATATCGCTGAGATTATTGTTAATCTTGGCGAACACTCGCTTGAGCCAGGGTTGAATTTCATCCAGCCGCTCTGTCGGGAAGCCGCGCACGTCGTGGAACAGGCCAGTGATGTGGTAGCGAAATCCCTGGCCGAAACTCACCAGGGGCGGCACGTCGCTGGCTGTCTCCTCGTAGGGAAAATACCACTCCGGCGGGACATTGGTCTGGATACGGTCCACCACCTCCACTTGCTCAGGTGCTGGCAGGTCCACCTTTTCCCGCATGTGGGCTACTACTTCATCCATCAGGAGGATCACCGGGGTGCGGTATTTCTCCGAGAAATTGAAGGCTGTCACGGTGAGCCGGAAGGTCTCCATCACCGAAGAGGGAGAGAGAACAATGATGGGATGGTCGCCGTGGGTACCCCAGCGGGATTGCATCACATCGCCCTGGGCTGGTGAGGTGGGCAAGCCGGTAGAGGGCCCGGTTCGCTGCACGTTGACGATCACACAAGGGATCTCGGTCATGGCCGCGTAGCCGATGTTCTCCTGCATGAGGGAGAAGCCGGGGCCGCTAGTGGCGGTCATCGCCTTCATCCCCCCGACCGACGCGCCGATGACCGCAGCCAGGCTGGCGATTTCATCTTCCATCTGGATGAACTTGCCGCCCAGGGCGGGCAGACGATAGGAGAGTATCTCCGCGATCTCCGAGGAGGGAGTGATGGGGTAGCCGGCGAAAAACCGACACCCGGCCACCAGAGCGCCCTCAGCGCAAGCAGTGTTGCCCTGCATGAATTGCGCGGTCATCCCTTACCCTCCTGATCATCCAGGCGACGCACCTGAATAGCGAAGTCGGGGCAGTGAACGACACACCAGTCGCAAGCCGTACACTTCTCGGGATGGGCCACTACGGGCCGCCCCTCGCCGTTGGCTTCGAAGACTCCCTGTGGGCAGAAGGCGATGCAGAGGCCACAGCCTTTGCACCACTTGCCGAAAAGGCGCACTTCGCCGCGAGGCCGGCGTTTGGTTTTCTTCTCAGTGGTCTTCTCTTGGAGAGCCACCTCTTCGTCGGGCATAGATGAATCCTCCTTTGGAACACTAAACGCTATTATACCCAACTGCCCTGCCTTATGCCAAAAGCCGCAGGCAGAAACATTGCCTTTCGCCAGAAGATGTGTTAAAATGATCCGGGGTGGAGAACCGGTAATCGAGTTACTAAGGGGCTGAACGTTGTGCGGAGGGAAGAAACTGTCCCCGGTATCCCCCACTTTAGCAAAGGGCGGTATGCAAACGTGAGCCAACAAGTTATGAATCCGTCAAAAGAGACAGTCGGCCTGGAGAAACGTATCGAAACAGTAGAAATGAGGGGCATTGTCAAAAGGTTCCCCGGTGTCCTGGCCAATGACCACATTGACTTCG
>JADBJK010000026.1 GCA_014874485.1 Chloroflexota bacterium | reverse complement strand
TCGGAGGAGTGTAGCCACGAGCTCGCCATCGCGCCACTCCGGTGGTACACATCGGGCGACTGCGGGTGGTACACATCGGGCGATCACGGGTGGTACAGATCGGGCGACTGCGGGTGGTACACATCAGGCGGCGATACCTGGTACAGTATAGGGCGATCAATGACACTGGGAAGCTGCTTCCACCATTGCAATTCAGTTCTGACAGCGCGTTGCTAGAGGATCTCTTGAGCATAGGTGTTGATGAAAGTGCTGATGATCTGATACGCCTTCGTGCTCTCTACTCGTCAGTCACTGCTGTTTGGGATGGTTGCCTGAAGAGACCCATCTCCCCATGGAATGTGCTAGACCATGGAGTTCCTTTCGACGACGTTGACCGCAATCAACTTGAACGCCTACGCCAGTTTCTTGGGTGTGCTCTAACTTTGTTGAAGGAGTTCCGTTCTCGTCCCAAGGCCAGACCGCAAGATGTACCTCCTGGCGGAAGAGCGGCAGAAGGTGAACTTCTCTTCTGGGAAGCAGTTTTTCTGTATTACAGATATCTTCTCTTAGCTGTGGATATTGGATGTGCCGTGGATCAATATCGCCCCACACTCGAGCGTGGGAAGTGGGATTCCAGACTAAGTGTATACGATTCTCTGACCAAGCTATGTATTGAATTCGTGAAATGTGACTTGTTTTCAACGGAAAGGCATAGCTCATTGTCGGACGTAGTTTGGGGCTTCAACGATTGGATTGAGGATTTGCTGGGAAAATCCGCTTCGGAAGTAGATTTCGACGAGGTCAAGCGGCGATTTGATGATTTGTACCTCAAATTGACCCGCGACACTATGAGCCAGGCGACCGAGTATTTTCTTGCAGCAGATACAGTTTATGACCGACTGGGGCATAAGCAAGGATGCGCAGAGGTCCTTTTTCAACGCGGAGTCATGCAATATACCTTGTGTCAAGATGTGGGTACAACCAAGTGGTATGACTTGCTTATGAAAGGCAACAGCGTTACAGGGGCACTGGGCTTTCATCTAGACCGTTTGTATTCCCATTTGATCGTTGCCCAAGCTGCAGAGCGTTCTAGCGCATTTGTCGCGGTATATAATTATCAGAATGCACTGTCTTGGTGTTCAGATGCGCGTCTTGGTATTCCTGATTTGATCGCAGGCGAGGTAGCATTCAGATTGGGACGCCAATACCTTAATCTGGAACAGATTCGCGGTGCTCAAGAGAATGCGCTAGGGGTTATGGAAAAAGCGCTCAAAGTGTATGAACCTCACATAGATGGGGATGTGTTCATCGCTCCTGAGGACGCTTTCGAGAGGTTACTTAGCATTCGTTGGAACATCGCTGAACTTACGAAGCGGAAAGCAGCCAGGCCTAATGTGGATGACGAATCACGAGATAGATTACTGAACCGCGCAGAAGAGAGCTGCAACTGGATTATTAATCGCACGAAAGGGAAAGCCAAGTTCGCAGCTCAGGAAATGAGCGCGCGTGTGATCAAAGCCGATATAACCCGCCTAAGAGGGGACTGCAGAACTGCTGTTCAGGAACTGCAAACTGCCATTGAATACTATGAGCGAGAGAAAGATCAGTTCTGGCTTTTACAGACATTAACCAAGATGTGTGAGACGATCTTGGGCTCTAGAGAAGCACAAGGGGGCTTAACTCAACGAGACGTAATTGCCTATTTGAACAAACTCTTGGCGGCAGCCCGACCTTATGCCGAACGTTTCAGAAAAGACAGCAATTTGCTGGAAGTGGCGGAGAAAACCATCTTCTTTCGCGCTAGTGAGCTCATAGCCCTGGTGTGGTATCACGATCAAGGCAGGCCAGATTTGGCTATGAATTGGCTTTTTGTCGCTTTTGATCTGCTCACCAGTTTGGGACTTTTTGGGAATGCGATTCTGCTGGATCAGAAGATACGTGAAGTATTGAGTTCGCATGATGTTGGCCAAGATCGCGAGGCCTACAAGAATCGCCTTATTCAAGCGTCGCAACGGATTAGCCCCAAGAACGAAGAAGCTGATTGGCAACAGGTGGGTGAGATTTTGCAGTATTACTTTCCAATTCAAGTTACTGCAACGGAGTATCTAAGCGACAAACGGGAGCATCTCAGAACATATGAAGCGATGAAGGAGCTTGAAAGGTTATCTGAAGCTGTTGAGGCATTGGAAAAAGGGGCAATGCTGATAGATTATGATAACCCAGAAGATATTGACTTTGAGTTACTCGAGAATCTACACAGTGTGTATCGGGACTTAAGAGAACATGAAAAGGCTGTGCACGCAGAGCACAGATTAAAAGAACTGAGAGATATTAACCAAAGCCGGAATTTCCTACTCCTGGCAGAGAGATACCGCGAGAATGGCTGGGATCCGCGATGGGCTCTGGAAATTGCTACTGACGTCTCATTCCAGGAGTCCCGATATTATCGTAGAGCAAAGGCAATGCTGGAGCAGATTCGCATAAGTACTCATTAGAGGTAACACATATCTATTGCGGCCGCTAACCCGCTGCTACAGCGGACGCCGCCTTCGGCGACGCGGCTGAGCGGCAAACCATTGGGCGATCCATGTGCAGGAGAGAAATCGCGAACCACCGCGAATCCGCGCGAACGACTCCTCGCGCAGACTCGCCCCGTTCGCGGTTCCAGTCCGAGAGGATGAGCGAAGCCCAACAACGGGTTGCCTCGCCCGCACGCCCCGCGATGTGATACAAATCATTGACACCCCGACCGCATCCGAGTAAAATCGGCCCTAGAACACACCTCTTTGGGGGAGACGATGACCATTACCATTGCGGTTGCGGGCAAAGGCGGCACGGGCAAGACCACCCTCACCGCCCTGCTGATTCAACAGGCCATAGACGAGAAGTGGGGTTCCATCCTGGCCATTGACGCCGACCCCAGTTCCAACCTGAACCAGGCGCTGGGCCTGCCGCTGGACGGCACCGTGGGCGACATCCGCGAGGACGCCCTGGACCAGGTCAAGGCGGGCTCCTTCCCGCCGGGCATGAGCAAGCAGGACTACCTGGACTACCAGGTGAACCAGTGCCTGGTGGAGGCGGACGGAGTGGACCTCCTCGCCATGGGGCGGCCCGAAGGCCCCGGGTGCTACTGCGCCGCCAACAACATGCTCCGCATCATCGTGGACCGCATCGCCGGTGGTTACGACTACGTCTTCATTGACAACGAGGCCGGCATGGAGCACCTGAGCCGCCGCACCACCCGCGACGTGGACCTGCTGTTCATCGTGAGCGACCCCAGCGTGCGCGGGCTTACGGCGGCCAAGCGCATGAAGGAACTGGTGCACGAACTGGAGACCACCGTGCACCGCATGGTGCTGGTGCTGAACATGGCTCCCGACCCGCTCCCCGCCGAACTCCAGAAGGCTGTGGCAGAGACGGGGCTGGAACTCGTCGGCGTGCTCCCGCGCGACCCGCTGGTGGCCGAGTACGACGCCATCGGCAGGCCGCTGGCGCAGTTGCCGCCGGATTCACCCATCCGCAAGGCGGTGGCGGAGATCGCGGCTTCTCAGGCCGACATCCTGCGGGTGAAGGCCGCCGTCGGACATTCGGAGGGATAGAGGCGGTCCTGCGAGGGCGCTCATGCTGCGACTGGCCATCTTTGACCTGGACGGCACGCTGAAAGAGGCCCGCGACCCCTACGTGTATCTCCACTCGCGGCTGGGCACGCTGGCGGCCAGCGAGGCGTTCTTCTCCGACGGCTTCGCGGGGAAGATTCCCTATGCGGAGTGGCTGCGTCTGGACGCCGCCCTGTGGAAAGGCACGCCCGTCGCCGCGATTCAGGCGTTCTTCCGCGAGAACCCGTACCTGCCCGGTGCGGTGGAAACGGTGCGGGCGCTGAAACGCCACGGCGTCCGCCTGGCC
The DNA here is from genome assembly GCA_014874485.1 of Chloroflexota bacterium. Lineage (GTDB taxonomy): Bacteria > Chloroflexota > Anaerolineae > DTLA01 > DTLA01 > DTLA01. Next base: position 33,641 of record JADBJK010000026.1, on the reverse strand, counting down.
CTGGTGAGCACCGGCATCCAGATTCACGCCGAGATGGTCGCCGAGGAACTCGGCTTTGACCGCGTGTTCTGCAACTACGTGTACGCGACCGACGGCGTCATCAACGGCGAGACCCGCGTCGGCGTCCCCGAAGGGGGCAAGGGCGCGATTGTGGAGTCGCTCCTGGCGGAGTACGGCGTCGCGCCGTCGGATGCGCTGGCGGTCGGCGACACCCGCTCGGATGCCGACATGTTCCGGCGCGTCGGCGTCAGCATCGCCGTGTGCCCCAACCACGACAGCGTCCGCCAGGCCGCGTCGCTGGTCCTGGAACAGCCCGACTTGACGCCGATTGTGCCCTACCTGGTGTCTCGCGGGTACCTTCGGGGCCTATGACGGAACTCTGGGATGCGATCATCATCGGCGCGGGGCCTGCGGGCGCGAGCGCGGCCTACTTCCTGGGGGAGATGGGCCTGCGCGCCGTCGTGCTGGAGCGCGAAGCCCTGCCCCGCGACAAACCGTGCGGGGGCGCGGTGCCGCGTTCGGCGCTGGCGCGGTTCCCGTTCGGGTTTGAGCCGGTCATTGAGGACGCCGTTACGCTTGTGCGCTACGCCTGGCTGGGCGAGGAGCGGCCCGTGGCCCTGCCCGACGCGCCGGTGGTGATGGTGCGCCGCCGCGAGTTTGACGCGCACATCCTGGCCCACGCGCGGGCCGAGGTCCGGGACCGCACGGCGGTGGCCGAGGCCCTGGCCGACGGCGACGCCGTCCGCGTCCGCACGGCAGACGGCGCAACGCTCGCGGGACACTACCTGCTCATCGCCGAGGGGAGCACGGGGGTGCTGGCGCGCGCGCTCGGCCTGGCGTCGCATCGCGCCCACGTGCCTACGCTCCAGGCCGACGTGCCGATGGAGCGGGCCACGGGCGACTGGCGCGGCACGGCCCTGTTCCAGTTCGGCGCGCTCCCCGGTGGGTACATGTGGGTGTTCCCGCGGCGCGGGTCTCTGTCGGTGGGCATCGTGGACTTCCGACGGGGCCGCCGTCCGCTGCGGGGTGCGCTGGAAGCCGAGATGGCCCGGCTGGGCATCGCGGCCGAGGGCATCCGCTGGCGCGGGCACCCGCTGCCGGTGTTCGCGGGCCGCAGGGCGCTGGGACGGGGGCGCATCCTGTTGCTGGGCGACGCGGCGGGCTTGGTGGACCCGCTTCTCGGCGAGGGGATTCGCTACGCCATCCGCAGCGGGCAGGTCGCTGCCGACGTGGCGCGGCGCAACCTGTCGGCTGCCGAATACACGCGCCGCATCGCCCGCGAGATGGGGCGCTCGCTCCAGCGGGCCAGGGAAATCGCCGGGCTGTTCTACCGCTTCCCGTGGCTGGCATATTCCATCGCCACGCAGGACGGGCGCGGCACGCAGTGGATGACCGACGTGCTGGCCGAGCGGTCCGACTACGTGGGCATCAGCCGCCGCCTGCCCGGACTGGTGGCAGGCTATCTTGTGTCCCGGGAGGGAAGAAGGGAGACCCGATGAGTATCAAGGTGCAACCGTACACTGCGACCCCCGCGGAGCCGGTATCCGAGGCTCCGGGCGTTGTCGTGCGCTGGGTCATCGGCGAGGCCGACGGCGCGCCCAATTTCGCCATGCGCGTGTTTGACGTGCCGCCGGGCGGGGCGTCGCCGTTCCACGCCCATTGGTTTGAGCATGAGGTGTTCATCCTGGCGGGCAGGGGGCACGTGAAGACAGAGCAGGGCGACCTGCCCTTTGAGCAGGGCTACGTGGTGTTCGTGCCGGGCGGCGAGATGCACCAATTCGTGAACGACGGCGACGACGTGCTGCGCTTCATCTGCGTCATCCCGCACGTGCGCCCAGGGGCCAAGTGACGACGATCCTGCTGCTGACGGGGCAGATCGGGAGCGGCAAGAGCACCGTGGCCGCCCGCGTGGTGGCGCTGGCGAAGGAGCGCGGCCTGCGGTGCGACGGCCTGCTCTGCCCGGCCCGCTTGGACGAGAGCGGCCGCAAGATCGGCATAGACGGCCTGCGGCTGGGCACGGGGGAGCGCCGCCCGCTGGCCGACCGCGACCTCTCGCAGCCGGGCCTGCGGTGCGGCATCTGGCGGTTTGAGCCGGGGGCGATGGAGTGGATGCTCGCCGCGCTGATGGACGCCATCCGGCAGCGCCCCGACGTCCTGGTGGTGGACGAAATCGGGCCGATGGAACTCCTGGAGAACCGCGGGCTGGCCCCCGTGCTCCCCGAACTGAAGGCGGGAAAAGTGCCGCTGGCCATCGTCCTGGTGCGGCAGGGTTTTCTCGCCGCCCTCATGGAGCGGTTGGCGGGGTGCGACCTCAAGGTGTATGAGGCGACGCCTGCGACCCGCGATGCGCTGCCCGACGCAATCGCGCGCGAGCACCTGTGAGGCTCGGTCCTGGAGGAGGGCGCGGCGGCTTGCACTCTGCCGCAAGGATTCTTGAGGGGTTGTCATTGCGAGGGCGCGGAGCGCCCGTAGGGACAATTCATGAATTGTCCCGAAGCCGCGAAGAATCCCGCCAGCCGAGATGCTTCGCTTCGCTCAGCATGACACATTGGGCGCGGGATTGCTTCGCTTCGCTCGCAATGACAACAGGCAGTTTGCGCTGCGGTGAAGTACAGGGATAGCCGCCCTACGGCAATATCCCTTCGTGCAGATGCAGGTTATTCGCGGATGGAACCTTCGCGGGGGATTCGCGACTCCTTGCCTTTCCGAGATGGCGTCGGGCGTCAAACGCCCTTGCAATGATGCGGTTCACGTGCGGCGCACCTGCGAGGCGCGTCGCACGTGAATACGGTGCATGTACCCTCAACAATGGGCGAGTCTGAGCCGCACTAGCCGTTGACGGCAGGCTTCAGCACGGGCCGGAACTTGTACCCGTACACGATGAGGCCGTCCTCGCCCTCTTCGGTCAACTTGCGGGTTACCATCTCCACGGGCATGCCGATGTGCACGTCCTGCGGGTCCACGTCGGTCAACTGCGCCGTTACCAGCGGGCCCTCTTGCAGTTTCACCAGCGCCACCGGATAGGGCTCGTAGGCTTCGTATCCCGCCAGGGCCTCCGACAGCACGGTGAACGAGTACACCTCGCCCTTGCCCGCGAACTGGAACGGCTCGTAGGCGGGCTTGGCGCACTCGGGGCACACATCGCGCGGGGGGAAGAGTTTTGCGCCGCACGTGTTGCACACCTCGCCGGTCAGGCGATACCGCTGATTTTGCAATCTCCAGTTCTGAGGAATAGCCATAGGTTTGTACCTCCGGAAAATCGGCTACCCTTCGGCAGCCAGAATGTGGGTGATGACGGTGGCACCGCTGCCGCCGATGTTTTGCGTCATTCCGATTCGCGCGTTCTTGACCTGGTTGGGGCCTGCCTGGTGGCGCAGTTGCAGAACTGCTTCCACGACCTGGTACACGCCAGTAGCGCCCACCGGATGCCCGCGTGCCTTCAGCCCGCCGAAGGTGCAGATCGGGATGCGGCCTCCCAGGGTGATCTCGCCGTCCTTGGCCAGGTACACGCCGCGCCCGCGCTCGGCGAACCCCGCCGCCTCCAGCGAGAGCGCCGCCGTGATGCTGAAAGCGTCGTGCAGTTCAAAGAAGTCCACGTCGTTGGGGCCGATGCCCGCCTGGCGGTACGCCTTCTGGGCCGACAGGGCCGCTGCGCTCAGGAACAGCGGGTCGCGCCGGTCGTGGACGGCCAGGGCGTCGGTGGCGTTGGCCGAGCCGATGATGCGCACGGACAGCGGCTGGAACTTCCGCGCCACGTCCGACGGGGCCAGCACCACCGCCGCCGCTCCATCGGCCACCGGCGACGAATCCATCAGGTTGATGGGGGCGGCCACCATCCGCGCCCGCTTGAACGTCTCCAGCGAGATCGGCTTGCGGAACATGGCGTAGGGGTTCGTGGCCGCGTTCTTGTGCGCGTTGATGGGGAACCCCGCGAAGTCCTCGTGGCGCACGCCGTACTCGTGCATGTAGCGCTGCATCAGGAGCGCATTCAGCGACACGAACGAGACGCCGTTGACGACCTCGTATTCGGCGTCGGCGGCCATGGCCAGGCTGGCGGTGGTAACAGGGCCTTTCTGGTCGGTCATCTTCTCCACGCCGACGACGATGACCACGTCCAGCAGGCCGCTCGCCACGGCCAGGTACCCCATCCGCACCGCTGCCGCGCCGGAACCGCAGGCCGCCTCCACCTTCACGGCTTCTATGCCCCGAAGTCCGACGAAATCGGCGATGAGCGCGCCCAGGTGCTCCTGCCCGTTGAGTTCGCCCGACAGCATGTTGCCCACGTACAGGGCGTCGGCGCGTTCTACGCCCGCGTCGCGCATGGCGGCCAGGACGGCGTCGCCCGCCAGGTGGCGCAGCGATTTGCCCCAGTGCTCTCCGACTTCTGTTTGTCCAATGCCGATGATGCTAACGTCTCTCACCCGAACCTCGCTAGTGCATCTTGAGTTTTCCGCGATAGCGCACGTATAGGCCGTAGTCAATGACCTTGCGCCGCCGAATGTAGTCCTGCGTGAACGGCGCGCGGTCTCGGCGCTCGGCGATCTTGTCGGTAACGACGAACGACATGGCGTCGCTGCCCGCGCCCGACCCGAACGAGACCAGCAGCAGGCGGTCGCCGGGCTGGGCCACGTCCAGCATCGCCGTCAGCCCTAGCAGCGATGAACCGGCGTAGGTGTTGCCGATGACGTCGGCCAGCAGGCCCGTGCGAATCTGCTCGTCGGTGAAGCCCAGCGTCTTCGCAGCCCGCTCGGGGAACTTGACGTTGGGCTGGTGGAACACGGCCATGCGGTAGTCCGACGGCTTGGTGCCCAGTTGCTCCATCAGCCCGCGCGCGGCCGCCAGGACGTGGCGGAAGTAGGCCGGGTCGCCGGTGAAGCGGCTGCCGTGCGTTGGGTACTCCTGGCCGGGCCTGCGGAAGAAGTCGGGCGTGTCGGTTACGTACGAGTACGAGCCTTCCAGGCGGGCGAGGCTCTCGTCGGCCAGCCCGATGATGTAGGCCGCGCCGCCTGCGCTGGCGGTGTACTCCAACTCATCGCCAGGGCGGCCCTGGGCGGTGTCGGCGCCCACGATGAGCGCATACGCCGCCATGCCCGACGCCACGAACCCGAAGGCTGCCTGCATGGCTTCGGTGCCAGCCTTGCACGCGAACTCCCAGTCGCCCGCCTGAGTTTCGGGCGTGGCGCCGATGGCCTCGGCGACGATGGTGGATGTCGGTTTGACCGCGTAGGGGTGGGACTCGCTGCCCACCCAGACCGCGCCGATTCTCGCGGGCGGGATTCCCGCGCGGCTCAAGGCGTTGCGCGCGGCTTCAATGGCGATGGTGGCCGCGTCCTCGTCGGGGCCAGGCACCGCCTTCTCCGTGATGGGCGTATCGCCGTCGCCGCCCTTCCAGACGCGGACGATTTCGCTCGCTGGCAGGCGGTAGCGCGGCACGTATGCCCCGTATCCGATGATGCCTACATCTCTAATCGGTTTCATGAATCTGCGTTCTCCGAAGACTCCGATTGTGTCCGAAGTGCTCGCAAAATCTCCTCCGCCCGCTGGGGGCGGATGTTGTTCTCGGCGACCATGCGGTCGGCGATGATGTCAACCTCATCGGGCTGCGCGCCCGCGGCAATGGCGATCTGCCGCGCGTGTAGGGCCATGTGCCCCCGCTGGATGCCTTCCGTGGCCAGCGCCCGCAGCGCCGCGAAGTTCTGCGCCAGGCCCACCGCCGCCATAACCTCGGCCAGTTGCGACGCCGTCTGCACGCCCAGAATCTTCAGCGCCACACGCGCGGTTGGATGCGACCGCGTCGCGCCGCCCACGATGCCCACGGCAAGGGGCATCTCCAGCGACCCCGCCAGGTCTCCCGTCTCCGTGCGCCACCAGCGACTCAGCGACGTGTAGCGGCCGCTGCGGGCGGCGTAGGCATGCGCCCCCGCTTCCAGCGCCCGCCAGTCGTTGCCTGTCGCCAGGGCCACCGCGTCCACGCCGTTCATGATGCCCTTGTTGTGCGTGGCGGCACGGTAGGGGTCTACCTCGGCCAGGGCCGCGGCTTCCAGGATGCGCTGCGCCACTTCTTCGCCGCTCATGCCGTACCGCGCCAGCGCCTGGACGGGGATTCGCCCCTCGGCCTGCGCCATGCGGCGGTCGGTGAGGTTGGACAGGATGCGCAGGTTCACGCGCCCGCCCGTGATCTCCTCTATCATCGGCGCGAGGCCCTCGGCCAGCGTGTTGATGGCGTTGGCGCCCATGGCGTCCACCGTGTCAAAGAGCAGGTGCACCACCAGCATCGGCCCCACAGGGGACTCCGAGAAGCGGCGAATCTCCAATCCCCTGGCCCCGCCGCCCCTGGCGACCAGCCCCGATTGCAGGAAGTCGGCGTGGCGCAGGATGCGCGGCTCGGCTTGGCGCACGGCGCGTTCGGCCTCGTCCAAATCCGCGATGTCCAGCACCTGAATCTGGCCGATCATCTCGCGCCCCAGGGCCTGGGCCTGGAACCCACCCCCCTGGCGGAAGAGTTTGGCGGCGAAACTCACGCCTGCCACCACCGACGGCTCCTCAATCGCCATCGGCACCAGGTAGTCCACGCCGTTCACCAGGAAATGCGTGGCGATGCCCAGCGGCAGGGCGCACCGCCCCACCACGTTCTCTATCATCTTGTCGGCGTGTTCCAGCGGCAGGCTGGCTTCCAGCGCGGCGGCCTCCTCGTCGGAAAGGTGTGCCCATTCCTGCACCAGACGCCGCCTCTGTGCCATGTCCAGGGTGTAGAAGCCGCTGATCTCCGAGGTGCGGTGTCGTTCGGCCAAACGCCCTCCTCCAAAACGCGCGAAGAAGGCGGAACATGACGTTGCCGCCTTCCCGCACGCGCACACTCTAGCACAGAAAGTCTGTCAAAAACTATCAAGTTGGGCCTGTTCTCTATCAAAGGCTGCCAACGGCCGCCGCGAAGGCATTGACGGCATGGAGAAGAGGAGAGGGCCAGATGAAGGTGGCAAGCGCCGCCGCTGCGAGCAACCACAGACCTGCGCTTGCCACTCGCCCCGAACCCACGCGGGCCTCCTTCGGCGTGCGGGTTGCAGTCCAGAGCACCCGCCACCAGCCGATGCCCGCCAGAAGCGGCGCGGCAATCAGCCCCCGCTCGGCCCACGCGGGCATGGACGGCATGGCGTTCACCTGCCCGCCGTAGGCCCAGAACCCCACGCCCGTGGGCACGCCGCACAACCCCAGCACCGCAACCATGAGGAGCGCGACGGCGGCGGCGTCCGCGACGGCGGCTCCCGTCCAGTCGGCAAGGCGCAGCGGCAGGCCGTCGCGCTCCACGACCGCAAGGGCGATGGCGGCCAGCACGACGGCCACAGAATAGCCCGCGACGCCAAGCCAGTACGCCGCGGGTACGCGCCCGTCGGCGGCGACCATGCGCAGGAACAGGACGGACATGCCCACGAGCGCCGTGTAGGCCAGTGTGCGCTGGGGCCGATCCGACGCGGCGGCGAACACGCCTCCCAGGAGCGCGCCCGCCAACGCCACGGCCAGCGCCAGCGAATGGGCAGGCGCAGCGGTCAGGAGTTCGGGGTGCGCTCCCACCGCCCGTGCCAGGTTGAGCAGGACTAGCGGCCCCAAGATGCCGCTGGCCCAGCCCGCCGCGAGTGGCTGGCCAGCGTCGGCCATTCCTCGGTGGGCGGCGGCAAAGGGGAACAGGCCGAGGAACGCCACAACGCCCACCACGGCGAGCACGCCTATCGTGGCCCACGGGGGCGTCTGTTCCATCTCGGCGGTCAGCGCGCGGGTCAGCAGGACATCGGCCACCGTGAACGCGCCCAGGCCCACGGCCGCGATGGGCAGAACACGCGATGCGCCGCGGCCTGCCTCTGCGCCTCGCCCGTGGAACAGCCACGCCGCCAGGAGCAGCGCAAGCCCCATCGCCGCCAGCGACGGCAGGCCAGTTTCCAGCGCCAGCGCGACGCCTGCCACGGACACCGCAGGCAGGAGAAACACGGCAGACGGCGCATGCGCGGGCAGAAACGCCGCCACCAGTGCCAGCAGCGCCGAAGCGCCAGCCGCCCACGCCAGCGCCATGCGCGCCGCGCCGCCCAGAACCACCGTGTGTTCCAGAATCATCACCCCAGCATCCGCGGGCAGGCTCAGGCAGGCGAATGCCTCCGCCGCAAGGCCAGCCGCCGCGACCACCGCTCCCCAGCGCCGCGTCCCGCCCAGCAGGAACAGCGCCACGAACAGCGCCAGTGGCCCCAGCAGCAGGTAGGCTGTGGATGGCGTCATTCGGCCCCCTCCTGCGCGGCGGTGCGGGTGGAGTGCAAGTGCCCCGCCGCAAGGCCCGTGAGCAGGTGCGCGGCGAGTAAAAGCCCCATGAGGAACAGGCTGCCCCCTGCGGCCTGCGCGAACACCGATGCCGCGAGGAGCAACGTGAGCGCGGCCATGCCAGTCCGTGCGGGTTCGCGGAACAGCCCCATCTGCGCGGTGAATCCCGCCGCCAGCGCGTAGCACGCCAGCGAGGCCAGGTCGCTGGCATAGGGAAGCGGCCATCGCACGGCCAGGACGCCCGCGGGCGTGAGGCTCAACACCAGGGCGACGATGCGGAACGGCAGGCGCAGGATGGCCGCGCGCTCTGTGCCGTCGGCGGGGCGTGCGCGAATGCCCAGGTACAAGATGAGCGTGGCCAGCCCGCCCACCGCCAGGTGAAGCCAGGCGATGGCGGTGTTCGCAGCCGCCATCATGAACGCCGCGCCCACGTACTGGGCGACGAGGGCGACCAGCGCCAGGCGCGCGTCCGCGGCCAGCGCCGCCAGCGCGATGCCTCCGATCAGGATGCCAAACCCCAGCAGCGGGTTAGGTTGGAATGTGCCCACAATCGCCCCCTATCGGAATCCCAGCGTAAGGATCAAGCCCAGGAGCAAGACGATGGCCCAAAGGACGTAGTCGTCGCCGTGGAGCAGCGTTTCCAGCCCGCGAACGGCGGCGGCCACGGCGTTGCCAAACCCCATCAGTCCCGAGCGCAGCCACCCCAGGCCGAGAATCCGCGCGCCACGGGTGGCGTATTCCCGCCACGTGTCCTCAAGGTCCTGCAATTCGGGCAGGGCCATCGCGCCGAGAAGAGGAAGCAGGAGCGCGGCCCAAGCCCCAGGCGACAGGGCATCGCGGGCCCAAGCGGGCGCGTAGCCTGCGAGGAGGAGCAGCCCCCGCGGCCACAAAGCCAGCGCCAGCGCCGCCAGCCCCCAGGTGGCGAACACCCCCGTGCGGAGCCAGCCACGCGCCGCTGCAGGCGCGACGCCAGGCCGCAGCAAAGCCGCCATCGCGAACATCTGCCCCGCCAACGCCATCACCAGCACGACCAGCCTGGACTGGTTCAACAGCGCCTGCCACAGGTGCAGGATGCAGGGCATCGCAGGCGAAAGCGGCCCCAAGCCCGCGACCGCCACGGGAGCCAGCGCCACGCCCATGGACAGGGCATATCGCCAGCGGGGCATGGGCTGGTCGGGGGCTGGCCTCCTGACCGTCCACAGGCCGAACCCCAGCGCCAGGGATGCGGCCGCAGCAGCAAAGGGGAGCGGCGCGGGCGCGATCCCCTCGGCCCACATCACGAGCACGATTCCAAGCGGGGCCCCCAGCGCCCACGCGACGCGGTGCCCGGGATTGGGGGTGAGCCAGGCGCAAAGGCCGCAGACAAGCGCCCCCGCCGCGCCAAGCCAGAGGACAACGGTTGGGTGCGTCGGCGCGCCCAGGGCAGCGATCCGCTGCGCCAGGGCAAGCCCAGCGATGATCGGCGACAGCGACGCGGCATCCGTCGGCGAACCGCCCGATGTCCCGCCGAACAGCCGCCGCGACACCCAGGGGAACGCACCCATGCGAATCAGCGCCGCGCCCATGAGGAGCATGCGCGCGCGGGATGTCCAATTTGCGAGTTCGTAGGCGCGGAGGCTGGCCCCCTGCGTCTCGTGCCACGCCCAGAGAATTCCCACCAGCCCCGCGATGCCCCAGAAGGCGCTGACCCCGCCGAGGGATGTCTCCTCGTCCTCTGGCGCAATCCCTGTGCCCCGCGCCATGAGGAGGGCTTCCAGCGCGGTCCAGGCCAGGGCCAGCGCCAGGAGGTTCTCGGCGTAGATGGACAGGAGGGACGCGGCGGCAAGGGCAAATGTGCGTGGCCAGCGCGCCCACGCCGACGCGTCCACCGCCACCGCGCCCGCCAGCATGAGGATAATCAGCGCAGCAAATGGGAACATCTCGGCATCGGCGGCGAGCGAGGGGCCGCGCCCCAGCGCTAACGGCCATGGAAACTCCACGGGTGCGGTGGTGGGCGCGACGCGGAGCGCAATGGCGAGGGCCGCCGCGCCAGCCACGCCTGCGGCCGCCACTGCGGTCCGCGCCCAGGGTGCCAGGCGCTGGCCCACGTGCTGCGAGACCAGGGCAGCCAGCGCCAGCCAGATGATGGGTGTCCACGGAGTGAGCAGGTTCATAGCGCCTTGTCAAGCCCGCCGCGAAGATGGCCCCGGGATGCCGGGGCGACGGCATTCTATCACAAACGTCGGAGTCGGACAATTGACGCATGCCGCGCGGGCATATAGAATGAGGCCACGTGTCGTTGGTCTCCCTCTTGGGTGTCGCCGGCTCAGTTCCACCGCAGCGAGCGCCGAGAGCCAGAGAGTAGAACTCCGCGGTGCGACAAACAGGATGCGTGGCGAAGCGATATTCGCCAGGGAGATCACCCGCGTGCCAAACTGGTGCGAACACAAGGAGGCCCCGTGAAAAGGATCGTGGAATGCGTGCCCAACTTCAGCGAAGGGCGCGACCCCCAAATCGTGCAGCAGATTGTGGACCGCATGCGCCAGGTGCCGGGCGTGCGCGTGCTGGATGTGGAGTCGGACCCCGACCACAACCGCTCGGTGGTAACGCTGGTGGGGTCGCCGGAGGCCGTAGAACGGGCGGCGTTTGAGGGCATCGCCGCGGCGGCTTCGCTGATTGACATGCGCAAGCACAAGGGCGCGCACCCGCGCATGGGCGCGACCGATGTGGTGCCCTTCGTGCCGGTGCGCGGCGTAACTATGGACGACTGCGTCGCCATCGCGCGGCGCTTGGGCGAGCGGGTTGGCCGCGAACTGGGCATTCCGGTGTATCTCTACGAGGCGGCCACCCGCCCCGACCGCCAGAACCTGGCCGACGTGCGCCGTGGCGAGTACGAGGGCCTGCGCGAGGAGATTCGCACCAACCCCGACCGCGCGCCCGATTTCGGCCCGGCCGAGATGGGTCCGGCGGGCGCTACAGCCATCGGCGCGCGCCCGTTCCTCATCGCCTTCAACGTCAACCTGGGCACGGGGGATTTGAAGATCGCCAAGGCCATCGCCAAGGCGGTGCGGCATTCCAGCGGCGGGTTCCGCCATTGCAAGGCCCTGGGCGTGCCGGCGGGCAGCCTCGTGCAGGTTACCATGAACATGACCGACTACCGGCAGACCCCGCTGCACCGCGTGGTGGAGGCTATCCGCTCGGAGGCGAGCCGCTACGGCGTGGCCGTCGTGGAGAGCGAGATCGTGGGCCTCACGCCCGCCGAGGCCCTGCTGGACGCGGCCAAGTGGTACTTGAGCCTGCACCGCTTCTCCGACGAGCAGATTCTGGAGAACCGCCTGGCGGAGGAGGACGAGGACATCACGCCGACGGCAATGCTGGACGCGGTGGCGGCCCCGACCCCCACGCCCGGCGGGGGCAGCGTGGCGGCCCTGGCAGGCGCGCTGGGCGCGGCGCTGGTGCAGATGCACGCCGGGCTGACGGTGGGCAAGGCGGGTTACGAAGCGGTCGCGCCGGAGATGCAGGAGATTCTCTCGCGTGCGGAGGCCCTGCGGGCCAGCCTTGCCGAAGCCGTGCGGCGCGACAGCGAAGCCTACGACGCCGTCGTGCGGGCGTTCGCGCTGCCCAAGGCGACGGATGAGGAGAAGGCGCGCCGCCGCGAGGCCATCCAGGCCGCGCTGGTGGGGGCCGCCGAAGTCCCGATGCAGGTCGCCAGGGCTAGCGTGGAGGTGCTGGAACTGACGAAGCAGGTGGCCGCCAAGGGCAACGCATCCTGCATCTGCGACAGCGGCGTTGCGGGGTACATGGCGCTGGCTGCGCTGCGCGGCGCGCTGCTCAACGTGGAAATCAACGTCAAGGACATCAAGAATCCGGATGTAGCCGTGGCCTTGAAGGCCGAAGCCGCTGCGCTGCTAGCGAAGGGCAAGACGCTGGCGGACGAGGTAGAGGGGATTGTTGCGTCGCGGATGTAGGCGCAGTCCCCGCATGTTGGGGACTGCACGCCTACGCTGGTGGGCCCAGCCGGATTCGAACCAGCGACCAACCGGTTATGAGCCGGCCGCTCTGCCGCTGAGCTATGGGCCCAAGAGACGCAGAGGAGCGGGAGACGAGATTTGAACTCGCGACAGCCTGCTTGGAAGGCAGGTGCTCTACCCCTGAGCTACTCCCGCTCGTGCGACGATGCGCCCGCCGCGTGGTCGGGGTGAGAGGACTTGAACCTCCGACTTCAGCGTCCCAAACGCTGCGCGCTAGCCAACTGCGCTACACCCCGCATTGGTACATGGCGCGCATAAGTATAGCCCGTTTTGGGCCGGACGTCAAAGTCCGACGGTCATTCCAAGCCGCGAGGCGGTGTCTGGGATGGCTTCGCTTCGCTCGCAATGACAGAAGGAGGTAACACGATGGCAGAGGCAGAGCGGTTCGGCTACCACAACCGCATCCTGCGGGTCAACCTGACCACCGGGGAGATTCGCGAGGAGCACCCCGGCGAGGAGTTCTACCGCGCCTACCTGGGCGGCCGCAACCTCATCGCCCACACGTTGCTGCGCGAAGTGCCCGCCGACGCCGACCCCCTGGGGCCGGACAATCGGCTCATCTTCGCGGCGGGCATCATCACCGGCGCGCCGGTGGCGGGCGCGGGGCGCAACAGCGTGGGCGCACGCTCGCCACTCACGGGCGGGTACGGCGATGCCGAGGCGGGCGGGTTCTGGGGCGCGGAACTCAAGCGCGCGGGGTTTGACGCCGTGATCGTTGAGGGCGTGTCGGAGAAACCCGCGTACCTGTACATCCGCGACGGGCAGGCCGAAATCCGTTCGGCCGAGCACCTGTGGGGGTTGCCCACCGCCGAGGCGCAGGACGCCATCCGCCGCGAGTTGGGCGACCACGGGATTCGCGTGGCGCAGATTGGCCCTGCGGGCGAGCGGCAGGTGCGGCTGGCCTGCATCGTCAACGACCTGACGCATTTCTACGGGCGCACGGGCATGGGCGCGGTCATGGGGGCCAAGCGGCTGCGTGCCATCGCCGTGCGCGGGACGAAGCCCGTGCCCCTGGCCAACCCCGACGGCGTGCGGGCGCTCGCCCGCTGGCTGGCTGCCAACGACGAGAAACTCAACGCGGGCTTCCGCGACACGGGCACCGCAGGCGGCGTGCAGTACCTGAACGCCAGCGGTGGCCTGCCCACCCGCAACTTCCGGCAGGGACACTTTGAGCATGCCATCCGCATCGCGGGCGAGACCATGCGCGACGAGATTCTGGTGAACCGAGGCTCGTGCTGGGCGTGCATTGTGCGCTGCAAGCGGGTTGTGGGAGGCGTGCACGGGGCGCGCGTGCTGCATCCCGTGTACGGCGGCCCAGAGTACGAGTCGGTCGCGGCGCTGGGGTCGTGCTGCGGGGTCGGCGACTTGGCCGCCGTGGCGCTGGCCAACGAGCGGTGCGCCGCCCTGGGCCTGGACACCATCGGCACGGGCATGGCCATCGCCTTCGCCATGGAGTGCTACGAGAACGGCGTCCTCACGCGGGCCGACACCGATGGGCTGGACCTGCGCTTCGGCAACGCCGAGGCCATGCTGGCGATGGTGGAGGCCATCGGCGAGCGGCGCGGACTTGGCGACATCCTGGCGGAAGGGACCGCGCGGGCGGCGAAACTCATCGGGCGCGGGGCCGAGCGGTTCGTGATGGCGGTCAAGGGGCAGGAGATTCCCATGCACGAGCCGCGCTTCAAGCACGGCCTTGGCATCGGCTATGCCGTCTCGCCGACGGGCGCGGACCACATGCACAACATGCACGACGACGGGCTGGTGAAGGCGGGGCGCTCCTTCCGCGAGCGGTTTGGGCCGCTGGGCATCCTGTCGCCCATGCCTGTCAACGACTTGAGCGAGCGCAAGGTCCGCGCGTTCTACTACGTGTCCACGTGGAACCACCTCTATAACAGCCTGGGCCTGTGCCAGTTCATGCCCTATTCGCCGAACCAGGTGGTGGATTTGGTGCGCGACATCACGGGCTGGAACGTGAGCCTGTGGGAACTGATGAAGGCGTCGGAGCGGGGCCAGCAGATGGCGCGCCTGTTCAACCTGCGGTGCGGCTTCGTGGCCGACGACGACCGCCTGCCGCGCCGATTCTACGAGGCGTTCGCCGACGGGCCGCTGGCGGGCGTGGCGCTGAAACCCGATGAGTTTGAGCGCGCGCTGGCGCTGTACTACGGCATGATGGGCTGGGACGACGCGGGCCGTCCCACGGCGGCGCGGCTGGCCGAGTTGGGCCTGGACTGGGCGCGGGGCGGCGCAGATGGGTAGCGAGAAACCTGTGAGAATCGTCCTGGCGTCCAAAAGCCCCCGCCGCAGGGATTTCTTCCGCCTGCTGGGGCTGGATTTCGTGGCGGATTCGTCCGATGCCGACGAGGACATCGCAGGCGATCAGACGCCCGCGGAAGCCGTGCGCGCCCTGAGCCAGCGCAAGGCCCGCGCGGTAGCGGCCCGCCACCCCGACGCGCTGGTGGTCGGCGCGGATACCATCGTGGTGCTGAACGGCGAGATTCTGGGCAAGCCCGCCGACAGGGACGAGGCCGTGGCGATGCTGCGGCGGCTGCGCGGGCGGGCGCACGATGTGCTGAGCGGCGTTACCCTCATCCTGCCGTCGGGCGCGGAGATCACCGAATGCGCCGAGAGCCGCGTCGTCATGCGCGACTACAGCGAAGCCGAAATCGCGGTCTATGTGGACAGCGGCGACCCCATGGACAAGGCAGGCGCGTATGCCATCCAGAACCGCGCCTTTCGCCCCGTGGCGCAGATTGAGGGGTGCTATGCCAACGTGATGGGCTTGCCGCTGTGCCATCTGGCGCGGGCCTTTCTGCAGGCGGGCGCGCCGCTGGATGTGGACGTGCCCGCGCTGTGCCGCGCCGAGACGGGCTACCCGTGCGCCGTGTATCCCCAGTATTGGCCTGGACGCAGGCCGCGTTCTCATGCAGGCCCGTGGAACGCAGGCCAGATGTAGATGCCCCAGGCGACGGCGTTGAGCAACAGCAGCGCCCCGCCTACGAGCAAGGGCAACCTGCGCCTTGCGGACGCGGGCAGCCAGTAGGCCCATCCTGCCACAAGGCAGCAGGCAATGGGGCCGATGGCGGGGAGCAAGTACCGCCCCTGCTGGGGAATGCCCTGGGCGATGGCGGCTCCCACAATCTGGAGCACGGCCAGCAGCGCTGCGCCCGCCACGAGCGCCTGCGCACGCGGTAGCCGCTGGCGCGCGCGGTGGAGTGCGCGAACCAGCCCCGCCAGCGCCGTACCCGTGAGGCCCGCCAGCGCCGCGTACCACCCGATGCCCAGCCGCACCGTGAGCCACCCGAACGCCCCCCAGAAACTGGCGAAGGCGATGCCCAGCGCCCGCGCGTACCCAACCAACGCAGTGGGCGTCCAGGCTTCCGCCGAGAACACGTGCGCGAGCCATTCGGCGCGGATGCCGAGCAATCCGTCGGGCGAAGCGCCTGGATAGGGCCACGCCTGGCCCGTCGCGGCGAGGGGCGGACGGGCGAGCGCCCACGCAGCCACGAGCGCGCCTGCGCCCAGGGCTGCGATGCCCGCGCCGAGCGCCCACGCTGCGCGCCGTTGGCCCGCGGTGGCCGATGCCCGTCGGTTGAGGAGCAGGAACAGCGCCCCCGTTGGCACCAGGAACAGCGTCGTGCGCTTGGTCAGCAGGCTGGCGGCCACGAGCAGGCCGAGGGCCAGCCCCCGCGCCGGCGTCAGCGCCCTGTCAACCCAGGCGGCCATGGCACAGAGCGCGGCCCCGCCCAGCAGCGCCGCCAGCGTGTCGCTATTGGCTCCGGCGGTCATGTAGGCGCGCATGGGCAGGAACGCCACGAAGCAGAGCGTCGCCGCTTGCAGGTGAGGTTCGCGGGGGAACACGGCGCGGGCCAGCCCGAACACGAGCAGGAGTTCCGCCAGGCCCAGCAACACCGACAGGCCGCGCAGAACGCGCAACTGGGCGTCCACTCCCGCGCTGCCGACCAGGCGGAGCGCACCCGCGGCCAGCATGTAGTAGCCCGGCGACGCGGCGATGGGGGGCAGGAGCACGTCGGGCGCTGTGTCGGCCCAGAGCGAGGGCGGCGGAGTCCGATGCGCGCGAATCTCCCAGAAGCGGTGCCGCACGAGGGAAGCGTACACGTCCCGCTCCAACTGCCGCGCGCCCCACACGTCCGACAGCGTGGGCCAGCGACCCAGGTCGGCCACCAGGCGGGCCAACTGGTAGTGCTGCGGCTCGTCTGGGACTTGCCACAGCGGCGTGAAGGCGAGGCAGACGGCGGACAGAGCCAGGCCGAGGATGAAGATGGCGAGCAGGTTTCGGAAGTCGCGGGCCGTGTCCACCGCCGACGGTTCTACGACCCGCCTTCCAGCAGGGGCACTTCGGCTTCCTGGAAGTCGGGCACCAGTTCGCGCAGCGTCCTGCGGATGGCCGCCTCGTCCATCTGCGCGGCGTACTCGGCCAGGAGGTCAATCATCCGGTACAGGCGGTCGCCGTCCACCGGCACGGACTGGGCGATGAAGATTTTCTCGTACACGGTGGCTGTGCGCTGCTCGTCGCGGGTGAACAGTTCCTCATGGAGTTTCTCGCCCGGGCGCAGGCCCGTGTACACGATTTCAATGTCGCGGCCCAGTTTCAGCCCCGACAGTTCCACCAGGTCCTTGGCCAAATCCACGATGCGGATCGGTTCGCCCATGTCCAGGGCGTAGATTTGGCCCGGCGTGGCCAGCGAAGCCGCCTGGATGACGAGTTGGACGGCCTCGGGGATGGTCATGAAGAAGCGGGTCATCTCTGGGTGGGTGATGGTGATGGGGCCACCGGCGGCGATCTGCTCCTTGAACAGCGGGACCACGCTGCCGCGACTGCCCAGCACGTTGCCGAAGCGAACGGCGACGAACGCGCGCCCACTTCGCATCGCGGCTTCTTGCACGATCATCTCGGCGATGCGTTTGGTCGCGCCCATGATGCTGGTGGGGCGCACGGCCTTGTCCGTGGAGATGAGCACGAACCGCTCCACGTCGGCGGTCAGCGCGGCCTGGACAACGTTTCGCGTGCCCAGCACGTTGTTGGTGATCGCCTCGTCCACGTTGTGTTCCATCAGCGGCACGTGCTTGTGCGCTGCCGAGTGGAACACGATCTGCGGGCGGTAGCGTTGCAGGATCGCGTGAATCTTGTTCGCGTCGCGGATGTCGGCGATAATCACGTCCCGTGGCAGCGACGGGAACTTGCGGCACAGTTCCTGCTCAATGTTGTAGATGCTGTTCTCGCCGTGGCCCAGCAGGATGAGGTGGCCGGGGCGGAACCGCGCGATCTGGCGGCACAGTTCGGACCCGATGGACCCGCCCGCGCCGGTTACCAGGATGGTGGCCCCGGAGATGAAGCCGGCAATTTCCTCCAGGTTGACGCTGGTCGGTTCGCGGCGCAGCAGGTCTTCCAATTGCACCTCGCGGATTTGGCTGAGCCACACCTTGCCGTTGAGGAGTTCAAACAGGCCGGGCAAGGTGCGGAATCGGATGCCCGCGCTCTCGCAGATGCCGACGATTTCGCGGATGGATTTGCCGGGCGCTGTGGGCATGGCGATGAGCGCCTCGTCCACGTGGAGCCGCCGCGCCAGTTCGGGGATATCCTTGCGCGAACCGTAGACCTTGACGCCGTGGATGTAGTTGCCGATTTTCCGCTCGTCGTCGTCCACGAACCCCACCGGCAGCATGTTGATTTCGGGGTTGTTGTGCATCTCGCGGACGATCATCGCACCCGCGTCGCCTGCGCCGATGACCAGGATGCGACGCGGCACGCCGCCCTGGCCGATCTTGCTCTTGCGGCCGGTCGCAATGTCCCAGGCGATCTTGGACGAGAACCGAACGCCCCCGAGGAGGAGGATGTTCAGCAACCAGTCAATGATGAGCATGGGGCGGGAGAAACCGGAGATGATCTTCAAGGGGCGCATGACGCCGTAGATGAGGATGGCCAGCGCCGCCGATGCGATGCTCGCCGCCGCTATGATAGCCAGGGCCTCGTGGCTGCCCGCGTACTGCCACATGCGCCGGTACAGGCCGAACAGGTGGAATACCACCGGGTACAGGATGAGCAGGACGGGCACGACTGGCCACCAGCGCTGGAAGTAACTCCACGCGGTGAACGTGTCAAAGCGCAGGAAATAACTCAGGAGAAGCGCCAACAGCAGCAAGACCAGGTCAGCGACAAGCAGATACCGATTCCTGAGCCACATCTCTCTACAAACGTCCTAACTCAGTGCTTTGCGTATGGCGGCGCTATGGCGCTGGATACGACGGATGGCCTCGCAGATGCGCTGCACTGCATCGGGTTCCATGTGCGAGAAGATGGGCAGGCTCACGCATTCCTTGGCAAGGCGCTCCGTTACAGGCAGCCGACCGCGATAACGCTCGCCCACGTGCCGATACGCCGTGTGCAGGTGAACCGGCGGGTCGTAGTAGTTGCGGGTGTCCACGCCTTCGGCCCGCAACGCCTGGACCAGCATGTCGCGCGACAGGCCGAATTCGGATTCCACGACGCGGATGGAGAAGTCCTTGTACGAGCACCGGTCGCGCGGGTCTATCTTCTGGAAGTAGATGCCTTCCACGCCCTGCAACCCCTGGCGGTAGATGTCCACGAGGTGATTTCGGCGTTTGGCGTTGTCTTCCAGCATCCGCAGCGAATGCAGGCCGAGAATGGCGCTGAACTCCTGCATGCGGGCGTTGAGGCCGGGGAACTCGGTGTCGTAGTTGCCTGGGTTGCCGTACTCGCGGCCCACTTCCACGCGCCGCGCGATTTCCGCGTTGTTGGTGGCGACGATGCCCCCTTCGCCGGTTACAAGCAATTTCGTGGGGCTGGAACTGAAGACCTCGGCCTCGCCGTGGCTGCCCACCGGCTTCCCGCGGTACAGCGCGCCGAACCCGTGGGCGGCGTCAAACAGGAGTTTCACGCCCGCGCGCCGCGCCACCGATTCCAGCCGCTCCACGTCGGCGGGATTGCCGAACACGTGGGTGGCGACGATGGCCGACGTGGCCGGGGTGATGGCCGCCGCCGCGGAGTCCGGGTCCAGGTTCCACGTGTCGGGGTCCACGTCGGCGAAAACCGGCGTGAGCCCGCACCACACGAGGGGGTGCACCGTGGCCATGAAGGTGAAACTGGGGACCACGACCTCGCCGGTCAACTCGGCGGCCTTGTAGGTGAGGGTCAGGCCGGTGGTGCAACTGGAGACGCCAACGGCGTGCCGGGTCCCCACGTGCTGGGCGACGGCCTGCTCAAAGGCGGCCAGGTACTTGCCCTTGGTTACCATGCCGGTCTGGAAGATTTCCCCGATTTCGCCTGCGACTTCGGAGAACTCGGGCAGCGTCGGTCTCATGAAGGGCAACGGCGACTCAAAAAGAGGAGTACCCCCAAGCACCGCAGGCGTGGACATCGCTCTCTCCTCCAGGCGAACGCAATAAAGTGCGCCTAGTATACTCTCCCTTATTGTAAACGTCAAGCCCACGCGGGAAGTACGTTCCGCTCTTCAATTCGGATCCGCGGTTTGCGGCGCGAAGCATCTCGGAAGAAACCGCGAATGGGTGCGAATCTGCGCGGATTGGTTTTCGTGCCCGTTCGCGTGGATTCGCGGTTGCTCGCCCTTCGCCGCTCAGAACGACAGGGCCGCCAACAAATCTCGGACGCCGTGTCCGAAGCGCGGCTCGCTTGCCGACGTGAAACAAATGTACTATACTTCGGCTGGCCGCAGGTGCAGCGCCGGCCCTCAATCTCGCCCGGGAGGTTCATCGTTGTTTCCCAATCCATCCAACGCCTGGCGCGAAATCCTGGAACGCATCTTTGAGGGGTTCCAGGGCCAGGAGAACGTTACGCCTGAATGGCTGGTGAACCCGGAGACGGGTCGCCGCCTGAAACTGGATCGGTACTATCCGGACGCGGGCGTGGCCTTCCGCTTCGTGGGCAGCACGGGAAAGCGGAAGGCTCCCGTCTCGGAGCAGGAACTGGCCGAGGAGGCCCACCGCGACGCCATCCGCGAGTCGCTGTGCCAGCAGGCGGGCGTCTACCTCATCACCATAGACCTGTACGAGGGCGAACCCCGCAAGGTGCTGGAGGAGATTCGCACGGCGTTGAGCCGCTCGGCCCGGTTGCTGGCCCAGAGCGACCGTCCCCAGCGGGTCAAGGCCGACCTGACGCAGCGCCTGGCGAAGGCCCGGCAGGTGTGCGACCGCCTCGCGCCCCGCGTGCGCTCGCACGATGACCTGACGCTGTATGCCCAACTGTGGGAAGACCGCCAGTACATGCGGCGGGACGAACCCGCGGCCACCGCACCCCAGGGCAAGGTGGACAACCCGTTCGCCGTGGGGATGCGGGTGGAGCACGAGCGGTTCGGCGCGGGCCGCGTGGTGGACGTGCGCGAGGACTCGTCGGGCGGCACGGTCAAGGTGCAGTTTGACGACGGCTCCGAGCGGGCGTTCCTGCTCAACCTCGTCGTGGGGAAGATGACGCCCCGGAAGTGAGGGGAATCCATGAGCATCGTGGCGCTGCTGGAGGAACTGGAGCGCGCGCCGCACTTCGCGCGGAACATCACGGCGTGGCAGCGGCAGGAGCCGTGCGCCGCGCGCCTTGCGCCGCTCCCGCCCGAGTGCCACCCGGAGTTGGCCGCCGCGCTGCAAGCGAAGGGCATCCGCAGCCTGTACAGCCACCAGGCGCTTGCCTGGCAGGCGGTGAAACAGGGCCGCCACGTCGCCGTCGTTACGCCCACCGCTTCGGGCAAGACGCTGTGCTACAACCTGCCGGTGCTGGACGCTTTGCTGCGGGACCCCCGCGCCCGTGCGCTGTACCTGTTCCCGACCAAAGCCCTGTCGCAGGACCAACTGGCCGAACTGAACGACCTGGCGTCGCGGCTGTCGGCAGCCGTCGGCCCTGCCGTGTACGACGGCGATACGCCCACGAGCGCGCGCAGCAGCATCCGCCGCACGGCGCGCGTCGTCATCACCAACCCCGACATGCTCCACCAGGGCATTCTCCCCCATCACACCAACTGGATGGGGTTCTTCCAGAACCTGCGCTTCGTCGTGCTGGACGAGGTTCACACCTACCGCGGCGTGTCTGGCAGCCATGTGGCGAACGTCCTGCGGCGGCTGAAGCGGGTGTGCGCGTTCTACGGTGCAGCGCCGGAGTTCATCTGCTGTTCGGCGACCATCGGCAACCCGCTGGAACTGGCGACGCGACTGGTGGAGGAGGACATCGCCCTCATTGACGAGGACGGCTCGCCGAAGGGGGAGAAGCACCTGGTCTTCTACAACCCGCCGCTGCTGGACGCGCAGACGGGCTTGCGGCGCGGCGCGCTGTTGGAGGCGCTGTCTCTCGCCGCGCGGGCGGTGGAGGCGGACGTGCAGACCATCGTCTTCGCGCGCTCGCGCCAGTCGGCGGAGGTGCTGCTCACGTACCTGCGGGACACGCTCCGCAAGCGCGACCTCAACCCCGACGCCGTCCACGGCTACCGCGGCGGGTATCTCCCCACCGAGCGGCGGCAGATTGAGAAGGCGCTGCGGGACGGTTCGGCGCGGGCGGTCGTCTCCACCAACGCGCTGGAACTGGGCATTGACATCGGCAACCTGGACGCCTGCGTCATGGCGGGCTATCCGGGCACCATCGCCAGCACCTGGCAGCAGGCGGGCCGCGCCGGACGGCGCAGGGGCGCGTCGGTGGCCGTGCTCGTCGCCAGCGCCGACCCGCTGGATCAGTACATCGTGCGCCACCCCGACTACTTCTTCGGGCGCTCGCCAGAGCACGCGCTGATTCACCCCGACAACCCGCGCATCCTGGAGAGCCACGTCCGCTGCGCCGCGTTTGAACTGCCCTTCCGCGACGGCGAGAATCTGGGCGCTGCCGAGGCCACGCCGGAAATCCTGGCACGCCTGGAGCAGGAAGGGGTGCTCCGCCACGCCGCAGGCACGTGGTACTGGATGAGCGAAGCGTATCCGGCGGACGGGCTGTCGCTGCGCGTGGCCGACGCCGACGCCTTCACGGTGGAGTCGGCGGACGACGAGGGCCGGCCCCGCGCCATCGGCGTGGTGGATCGGGCGTCCGCGCCCAAGTTCCTGTATCCGGGGGCCATCTACATGCACGAAGGACGGCAGTACCTGGTGGAGAGCGTCGGCTGGGACGAGGGGCGGGCTGTGGTGCAGCCGGTACAGGTGGACTACTACACCGAGGCCATGAGCGCCAGCGACGTGGCCGTCCTGCGCGTCGCCCAGGAGGACGCGCCCGGGGGCCGCGCATGGGGCGACGTGCAGGTTACACGCCGCGTTACCGGCTTCCGCAAGGTCAAGATGTACACCCACGAGACGCTGGGCTGGGGCGACGTGAACCTGCCCGAGCAGAGCATGGAGACCACAGCCTACTGGCTGACGGTGCCCGATGCCGTGGCAGCCACCCTGCGGGCGGCGGGTGCGTGGGATTTGGAACCCATCGCCGACTATGGCCCCAACTGGGAGGCCCAGCGCGAACTCGCCCGCCAGCGCGACGGCTACCGGTGTCGCCTGTGCGGCGCTCCGGAGAGGCCCGGCCGCCAGCACGACGTGCACCACCTCGTGCCGTTCCGCGAGTTCGGCTACGTGCCCGGCGAGAACGAGCGCTACCGCCAGGCCAACGACCTGGGCAACCTCATCACCGTGTGCCACACGTGCCACACGCGGATTGAGACGTCCAAGGCGGCGGAGAGCGGCCTGCACGGCCTGGCGCACGTCCTGGTTCACCTGGCCCCGCTGTTCCTCATGGCCTCGCCCCAGGACTTGGGCGTGAGCGCGTCGGTGCGGGCGCCCGGAACGCGCATGCCCACCATCTACCTGTACGATGACATCCCCGGTGGCGTTGGCTTCGCCGAACGGCTCTACGAACTGCACTGGCACCTGCTCCAAGCGGCGGAGGAACTCATCGTCGCCTGCCCGTGTGCGGACGGCTGCCCCTCGTGCGTGGGGCCGGTGGAGGACCCCGAAGCCCAGACGAAGGCGCAGACGCTCCTGCTGGTGCAGGAGATGCTCCGGCTGCGGGCGTAAGCAGCCTTTGCGCGGACTTCCGAAGTCCCCTCGTTCACGCTTTCACTCGCCCTTCATCACCATGGGCAGCCGCCTCCTCGCCGGAGCCTTTTCGCCCAGCACAGCCCAGGTGGAGAAGCGGCTGGGGTTTGCCGTGATGGTGTCCGAGATGACGTTCACGCGGCTCGTCGGCTCCTTGACCCACGATGTGCCGTTCCATCGGTAGAGCGCGAGCGTGCTCTCTATCGCGTGGCCGGCCGCAATGTCCAGGGGGCCGTATTGGATGGTAATCGTGTACGGTTTGACCGGCTGCACGTACTGGCCGGTGGCGTCGCGGGCGTAGACGTCGTAGAAGTGGCGGATGCCCACCAGGTTGCCGGTGGACGGCGCCGCGCCGGCTGCTTTGGGCGCGTGTGTAACCGTAACGACGCCCGCCGAGGCGATGGCGACTTCGGCGGACGGGCCGAATGTCCCGGGTGCGAAGGTGTAGGTGGTGCCGTCTGCAGCAGAGGACAGTGTGCCACCGGCGGGCCCTACCGGCGCCAAGGTAGGCGGAGCCTCACACGCCAAGCCGGAGGAGAGGATGGTCCAGCCGGCCATCCTGTCGCTCCATAGCAGGTTTTGGAACTCCGCGTCCGTTGGCTCGCATATCTGCGTGCCGTAGAAACTGATGTAGCGCGGTTCCGAAGACCGGAGCAACCCAATCGGGAGAGGCCCGTACAGGCCCCTGTTCCCGCTCACGATGAGTTTTCTCAGGTTGGGCAGGTAGCCGAGTTGGGCCGGCAGGGGGCCTGTCAGCCGATTGTTCGCCAGGTTTAGCACCTTCAACTTGCTGAGCCAGCCCAGCGTGCTAGGGATACTCCCTGTCAACTGGTTATCGTAGAGGTGGAGGAATTCCAGATTGGCCAACTGTCCAAGGCTTGTGGGGATGGGGCCGGTCAACTGATTAGATCCCAGATTGAGACACTTCAGTTCCGCGAGATTACCCAACGATGGAGGAATCTGCCCTTGCAGCGCGTTCTCCTGCAAGTACAAGTACTCCAAACTCCGAAGGTTGCCCAGGCTGGATGGGATAGTGCCCGCAAGTACGTGGTTTGAGGACATGTCAAGTTCCTTGAGGTTCGTCAGGTTCCCGATCTCGGGCGGAATCGCCCCGAGTCGGTTTTCCCAAAGGGACAGATGCTCCAATTTGGCCAGGTCGCCGATCTCGGGGGGAAGCGCGGTAATGTCATTTCTCTGCAGTAGGAGCAGTTGGAGGTTGTCCAGTTTGCCGATTTCAGGTGGAACTGAGGTGATATGGTTGATCGCCAAACCCAGTTCTTCCAAGTTGGCCAGGTTGCCGATCCAGGCAGGGAGTTCGCCCGTCAGCTGGTTGTCCTCCATCAAAAGTTGCCGCAGGTTGGACATCCCCGCAATGGCGGATGGCATGGAGGTGAACGAGTTGCCCCAAAGCAGCAGCGTTTCCAGCGACTTCAAGCCGCTCAGAGACTCCGGGAGCGAACTAAGATGGTTGTCTACAAGGTCCAGGAACTGCAGGTGGGATAGACCGCCAACCCCCGGTTCGACCGAGGTGAAGTTGTTGTCGCCGAGGCTTAGTAGAGTGAGATTCTGCAGGCTGCCCAGGTAACCCGGCACCGCCCCTCCGATGCCATTGTGGCTTAAGTGAAGGTGCTGCAAGTAGGTCAGGGCAGTAACGGCGGGAGGAATCGCAGTTACGTTATTATCCCACAGATCTAGGCACTTAACTTGACAGTATGGCGGCTCTGCTTCCGGATTGCACTCGCAATTAACACCCCACCAGACGCAGGGCATGGGGTCCGTCAGCCAATTGCGTTGATTCTTCCAGCCTGGCCCTCCGGCGTTGTTGTAGAAGTTGATCAGGGCGTAGCACTGGCTCGACGGGATTCCGCTACGCCGTTCGTCGTCGCAGTTCACAGCCGCCACGGCAACCTCATCCAACTGGCTGGCCTGGAACACGATGGCAGAACCTGACTGCATGGGATCCGAGCGGACGCTTGCGCCGTCCAGCAGCAGCGTGCTGGCCAGCATAAGGACAACAAGCAATCGGGTGAGAGTCTTGGCCTTCATTCTCATCCTCCTTACTGGTTGTGTCCCGGCGAGGACGGGGTTCGCGGGCGTGCGCGTGGTTGCGGCGATGGCTAGGCCGGAGCGGAGTTGTGAACGCAGCCCGGAATCTCCGTCCCCGCGCGTTCCAGCCGTGCGCCCAGCCGCGCCGCTCGGTGCAGAAGTGAGTTGCCGATGGGGCCAGCGGCCGCGTGTGGCGTGTCCGCGCTGGGCGTCGCGGCTGCGGCGGCATGGCCGGCGGGTCTATCTCTTGTTGTTGTCATTTTACCCCATGCGACTGACAGATGACTGACACAGCCCTGGCGCGGACGTGGGATCGCCACCGCGTGCCGCGGTCGGTAGGGCAGGTGTCCGTGCCTGTCGCCTGCCGTTGGCGGCTATGGGAAGCCGCCCTATTGGATTGACCGCAGAGAGCACAGAGGGCGCAGAGAGTTCAAGATAAACCTCTGCGATCTCCGTGTTCTCTGCGGTGGCAACCGCGGCCAGCGTGCGCCCCCGCATTCTGGCGGAGAGTTGGAAAAACAGCCCATGTGGAGTACAATAGCGCACGGGCCAAAAGGAGCGGAATTGCCAACACCGGTTACGCATCTGGTCATCGCGCACCATATCCTGAACGCGCGTCCCGAACTGATTCCAGACAGCGACGCGTCTGCGCGGGCCGCCTTCTTGCTGGGCAGCACGCTGGCCGACGTGCGCGTGCTGACGGGCGTACCCCGCGCCGCCACGCACTTCCTGGGCCTGCCGCCGAGCCGCGGGGACTCGGGCATCCGGGCGCTCCTGAGTGCCTACCCGCACCTGGCGGACTTGAACGGCGCGGGACGATGCGCTCGGCTCGTGGTCGCGGGCTACCTGGCCCACCTCCTGGCCGACGAAATCTGGCTGCTGCGAATCTTCTGGCCCTACTTTCGGCGGCAGGATGGGTGCGACGAGAACGAGGGCCTTTTGCGCCACGACCTGCTTCGGTCCGAGATGGACCAGCGAGACCGCGCCGTGGTGCCCCGCGATACTCGCCGCGTCCTGGAATCGGCCCGGTGCGCAAGCCCGTTCCCGTTCATCTCGGATGCCGACGTGGAAGCCTGGCGGCAGTTGCTTCTGCGCGAGTTGGACTCTCCCGACTCGTCGCCCACGTTCGGACATTTCGCATCGCGCTACCGGCTGTCGGTGGACGAGTTCGTGGCGCTGCTCCGTTCGCCGGACTATATGGCGCAGGTGCGGCGCACGGTTCCCGAGGGGACGCTGGAACGATTCCATAATGAGGCCGCGGACCGAGGTGGCGCGCTGGTCGCCGCCTACCTGGCGGGCCGCGTGGGGGAGTTCCCGCTTCCAACCCTAGACCCGGACGATCCGCAGCCCTACGTGTAGAGGCGACCGGCTGGTCGTCCGTTGAGATGGAGGTCGCGGCGTGAAAATCCTGGTTACCGGCGGCGCCGGCTACATCGGCAGCGTCGTTGCCGAGGAACTGCTGAAGGCGGGCGAAGACGTCGTCGTAGTGGACAGTCTGACGCTGGGGCATCGCGCCGCTGTGCCGCGAGAAGCCGCCTTTGAGCAGGGCGACCTGCGCGACCGGGTGTTCCTGGACCGCGTCTTCGCCGCCCACAAGCCGGACGCCGTGATGCACTTCGCCGCTAACAGCCTGGTGGGCGAATCGGTGGCCGACCCGCTCCGCTACTTCCGCAACAACGTGGGCGGCGGGCTGACCCTGTTTGAGGCGATGGTGGCCCACGGCACGCTGAAACTCATCCTGTCGTCCACGGCCAACCTTTTCGCGACACCGCGACGCATCCCTATTGCCGAAGACGAGCCTATCGTGCCCGGAAGCCCCTACGGTGAGACAAAGCACATCCTGGAGCGGGTGCTGGCGTGGCTGGACGCGACCTGCGGCCTGCGGTATGCTGCGCTGCGCTACTTCAACGCCGCCGGTGCCACCGAGACCCGCGGCGAGGACCACCGCCCCGAAACGCATCTGATTCCCATCGTGCTACAGGTGGCGCTGGGCAAGCGCGACCACGTGCAAATCTACGGCGACGACTACCCCACCCGCGACGGCACCTGCGTGCGCGATTACATCCACGTCGTGGACCTGGCCCAGGCCCACATCCTGGCGCTGCGCGCGCTGGAACGGGGCAGTTGCGTGTACAACCTGGGCAACGGGCGGGGGTTCACCGTGCGCGAGGTGATTGAGGCGGCGCGGCGCGTTGCCGGCCACCCGATACCGGCGGTCGTCGGCCCTCGCAGGCCGGGCGACCCGCCCGAACTGGTGGCGGCGTCGGACAAAATCGCACGCGAACTGGGGTGGACGCCGCGCTACCCGGATTTGGAGACCATCATCCAGACGGCGTGGGAGTGGCACCGCCGCCATCCAGACGGGTATCGGGACTGAATGTTTCGCGGCGAGGGCAGCGGGAAGCCCATCGCCCTTGGCGATTGGCCATTGGCCTTTGGCCGTTAGCCTCTGGCTAAAGGCTATGGGCGAATGGCCAAGCCTGATAGCATTCTTTGCCCGTGCGCATCACGAGAGTGGGATAGGATGAAAGTCGCGCTCAACGCATGGTTCGCCGACCAACCCGCGACGGGCAGCGGGCAATACACCCTGCACCTGCTCCCGGCGCTGCGTGCCTGCGCGCCGGACTGGGAGTTCGTGCCCGTGCCGCCTTCGCGGGGCGCGCCGGGCCGGTTGCTCGGCGAGAACCTGTACAAGGTGGCCTTTGAGCAGCGGGAGTTTTCCCGCGCTGTGCGACGGTTGCGCGCGGACGTGGCGCACGTGCCCTACTGGGGCGGGCCGATGTGGTGCGCCGCCCCAGTTGTGGTTACCATCCACGACCTCATCCCGCTGGTGCTCCCCGAGTATCGCGGCGATTGGCGGGTGCGGATGTACATGCGGCTGGTGGCGGTCTCGGCGCGGCGCGCTGCCGTCGTGTTGACCGACTCGGAAGCCTCGCGCCGCGACATTCTGCAGCACCTGCGGCTGGACCCCGACCGGGTGCGGACGGTGTACCTGGCGGCGGACGAGGCGTATCGCCCCCAGCCGCCCGATGCGGTGGAGGCCGTCCACCGTCGGCTCGGCCTGCCGCCGCGGTACGTGCTGTACTTCGGCGGGTTTGACGTGCGCAAGAACTTGGGTGCGGTGTTCGGCGCGTTTGCCCGCGTCGCCGCCCGCGTGCCCGACGTGGCGCTGGTGGTGGCGGGCCGCCTGCCCCCGCGCGACACGCCGTTCACGCCCGACCCGCGCCGCCTGGCCCGCGAAGCCGGCGTCGCCGACCGGACGGTCTTCGCCAACTGGGTGGACGAGGCCGACAAGCCCGCGCTCTACGCCGGGGCCGACGCGCTCCTGTTCCCGTCGCGGTACGAGGGGTTCGGCCTGCCGCCGCTGGAGGCCATGGCCTGCGGGACGCCCGTCATCGCCAGCCGCGCCGCTTCGCTCCCCGAAATCGTGGGCGACGGCGGGCTGTTGTACGACCCCGACGACACGACGGGCATGGCCGAGGGTCTCCTGGCCGTGCTCACCGACGGCCCAACGCGCGCCGCCCTTGCGGAGAAGGCGCTGGCCCAGGCGCGGCGGTTCTCCTGGGCGCGGACTGCTGAGGAGACGCTGCGCGCCTACGAATTCGCTGTGGGGAGGTAGAGACTTGAGAACGCGCACCGCTGCTGCCACCACAATCCTGCTCGCTCTCGCGTTGGTCGTCATTGCGTCGGCATGCGGGGCGAAGCCGACACCCACGCCATCGCCCACGCCTACCCCCAGGCCGACGGCAACCCCTACCCGCGTCCCGCCGACGCCTACGCCCTTCTACACCCGCAGCCCTCTGATGACGCCGATGCCCGGCTTCACGCCCTCGCCCGTGCAGTGCCAGTCAACCCCCCAGTGGGGCCTGGGCGATGTGTGGAATCTGGTCAAGGACTCGGTGGGGTGCGCGGTGGGGCCGCAGGTGGCGTTTCCAGGGCAGGAGTGCTCGTTCCAGTCGGGCTTGATGATCTGGCGGGGCGACCTGCGCGTGCTGTATGTGCTGTACTACTCCGGCGAGCCACGACTGGAGGTGTACGCCGACACCTACGTTGCGGGCGAGGCCACTCCCGCGCCGCTGCCCACGCCCACGCGGGCAGTGGGGCTGCCGGTGGCCGAACCGACCGGCCCGTTCGGAAAACTCTGGCGCGAGGTGGGGAGCGTGCGCGAACGCCTGGGCTGGTGCGTGAGCGCCGATGCGTCGGAGCCGTGTCCCATCCGCGGGTTTGAGGGCATCGCCCAGGACTGCGAGCGGGGAACGCTGCTGTGGGATCGGGAGGTCGCCTTCGCGCTGTTCTTCGCCGACATGACGTGGGCGATGTATTGATTCCCTCCCGTTGCAGGCGCGTAGCCCAATGCCCACAATTGACCCCGCCATGGGTTGGGGTATACTTGTGGTCCGAGGTGGAGCGACGGGGAGAAGGAAGTGAGCGTGGCCCAGCGTGGCGATGGGCGACGCGGTGTGTCCGAAGGGGTGCGTGTTAGGACACCGGGCGAAAGGAGTTCAAGATCAAGAGGTTGCTCGGATGACCAAATTCGTGCTCTGTATCAACAACGCGGGTTATCCTGCGAGCCTGATCGTGGGCAAGGTTTACCGCAGGCTGCCTGATCCCGACGCAGAGGCGCATGATATGGTTCGGATCATTGACGAGGATAAGTCCGAGCCCGATGGTTACCTCTATCCGGCGGCGATGTTCGTGCCCATTGAGTTGCCCGAAGCGGCGGAGCGGGTTCTGCTGACGGCGAACCCCTAGCCGAACGATCCTCACCCCGTCGCTGCTTTCCTCACCCTCGCGTTCCCCTGTCGCGCTGCCAGCACCGCCGCCTGGTACTCGGCCTCGGTCAGCGGGGCGCCGGGCGGGAACGGCAGCACGTGGTTCTGCAGCAGCGGGTCGGCATCCGCGGCGATGAGGCCCGCGCGCACCCACCGCTCCCACTCCACCGTGCCCTGTATTGGCGCGAACCGCGACACGTGCGCCGTTATCCCCAGCGAATGCACGAAGGCGATGGTGTCCAGCACCTCGCGCGGCGTCTGCCCGATTAGCCCCGCCAGGATGTACGCGCCGACCTGCCCGCCCGTGAACCCAGCCCGCTTGAGGCACGCGACGGCCTGGGCGAACTCCTCGGCGCTGGTCTTGGCCCCTGTGGCCTGCAGCGTGGCATCGGAGATGGTCTCCAGGCCGATGCGGATGGTCTGAAACCCCGCGCGCCTCATCTTGTACGCCAGCGCCTCGGTCATCCCCCGCGCGTGGATGCCGTTGGGCGTGTGGAACCGACAGCGGATGCCTCGCTCCGCCACCCTGTCCAGGATGCGCTCCAGGTGCTCCGCCGAATGCACCAGCAGCGCGTCGTCGTAGAAGGCGATGTCGGGGATGCCCAAGTCCTGTGCGATGTGGGCAATCTCCGCCACCACGTCGTTCACAGGGCGCGGGACGTAGCCACCCGGGTTCAGCAGGCGCGACGCGCAGTAGGTGCAGCGGTAGGGGCACCCGCGGGACGTGGCGATGGCGGCGAAGCCCTGGTTGCGCCGAAGGCCGTGGGCCGGATAGCGCGGCACGTGCACGGGGTCAGGCGCGTCGGGTGGGTACAGGCCCAGGTCGTGCAGCAGCGCGGGCAGCGTGGCCTTCCAGTCGCCGGGGAGCACGAAATCCGCGCCCGAATGCTGCTGTGCGTGCTCGGCGCACAGCGTGGCGTAGATGCCGCCCAGGACGACAGGAGCGCGCGGGAATGTCTGTCGCAGCAGCGCGATGGCGAAGTGAACGCCCGGGTACCAGTAGGTCATGCCGGACGTAACCAGAACGATGTCGGGCCTTGGCGTGGTGGACAGTTGGCGCTGGACGGTCTCCAGGGGCAGGCCGTAGCGCCCAAAGCGGCGCGGGACATGGCGCACGCAATCGGGCTTCGGGACGGGAGTCTTCAGGAAATGCCCGCAACCGAAGGAATCCTCGCGGATTCGGTACACGGCGAGGTCCGGGTGTCGGCGGTCCAGGCAATCTAGCAGCGACACCTCGTAGCCCAGGCCCAGCAGGTACGCGCCGATTTCCAGCAGGCCCGTCGGCTCGCTCCACAGGTTGTACGCCGCGAAGTCGTAAATCCACGGGTTGACGAGGAGTGCGCGCCAGGAGCGTTTCATGGGAATCTTGCGTGCGGCTGCGCTACGGGATCGCGTGCGACATCCACTGCGTCGGATCCACCGGCACATTGCCCAGGCGCATCTCCCAGTGCAGGTGCGCGCCGGTGGAGAGGCCCGTGTTGCCCACCGTGCCGATGACGTCGCCCTTCTGCACCATCTGGCCGACTTGCACGCCGATGGTGTGCAGGTGGAAGTAGGCGCTGGCCAGGCCCAGGCCGTGGTCAATGACGATGCCGTTGCCGTACACCTGGAGCGGGCCGGCGAAGACCACGCGCCCCGCGTTGGCCGCCAGGACGGGCGTGCCGGTGGGGGCGGAGAGGTCTATGCCGCCGTGCCTGGACTCGCGCCGCCCGTCGTTGTACTCGCGGTACGCGCCGAA
Organism: Chloroflexota bacterium; assembly: GCA_014874485.1. Classification (GTDB taxonomy): domain Bacteria; phylum Chloroflexota; class Anaerolineae; order DTLA01; family DTLA01; genus DTLA01. The sequence goes on along the minus strand of JADBJK010000026.1, from coordinate 1,731 downwards.
CGAGGTGGTCAGCGTCCCCTGAATCGGCTGCAGGAACTCGCCCGCCCAGAGTTTGCGCACGGTGCGCGTGCCGAAGGCCCGCTCCAGTTGCAGGCGGTCCTGCTCTATGAGCGCGGGGTCAAGCAGGTACACGCGGTCGGGCGGGATGGTTACCAGGCTGCTCTCAAACGTGCCCTCGCGCACCTGCACCGTGAGCGCCATGCGGACGGCGTCTCCGGGCGATGTCCGCGCCCACACGACGAGTTGCCGCGCCCCAGGCGGGTCGGCGAAGCCCACGGGCACCAGCGCGAACGCCACGTCGCCATCGCGGGAGAAGGCCAGGCGCTGGGCATTCAGCCAGCCGTCCAGGAAAGCGCCCTCGTCCGCGCGGGCGGCGATGACCAGCACCTGCCCTTGGGGCACGGGCGACGGCCAGATGTCCAGGCCCCGAATCGGCCCGGCGCTCACCATTGGGGGGTTGCCGCCCGGAATGGTCAGGGATTGCCCCGCCTGGATGCTGGACGGGTCGGCGATGCCGTTGGCGGCGGCCAGCGCGTCCACCGTCGTCCCGAAGCGTGTGGCGATGCCGAACAGCGTATCGCCAGGCTGCACGACGTACACGCTGTGGGGCTCTGCCGTGGTCTCCGGCGAGGGCAGGGTGAGCGCGCGGCCCGGCGATACGCTGTACAGGTCGGTGATGCCGTTGGCGGCGGCCAGCGCGTCCACCGTTACGCCGAAACGCGCGGCCACGTCGGCCAGCGTCTCGCCCCACGCCAGCGTGTGGTGCGCGGTCGGGTATGGCCAACTGGCGTGGGCGGTCCCGACAGTGCCCAGCGTAACGCCCAGGCACACCAGAGCGGCAATCGCCCGCCGCAGGGCAGCGGTCCTCATGGCAGGTCGGGCCTCACAGTTTGTAGCCGATCATGCGCAGGAAGTCCTTGCGCTTCTTGATGTCCTCGTCGGTCTCCACGCCCTTGGTCTTCACGCCGTCAATCACGCCCAGGATGCCGCGCCCCTGCTCGGTCTCGGCGATGATGACCTGCACGGGGTTGGCCGTGGCGCAGAAGATGCGGCACACCTCGGGCACGTCCTTGATGCGGTTCAGGACGTTGATGGGGTACACGTTGCCCAGCATGATGATGAAGGCGTGTCCGGCGGACAGGGCCAGCGCGTTCTTCTTGGCCAGTTCCACCAGATCGGGGTCGGTGCCGCTGGCGCGCACCAGGGCCGGGCCGGATGATTCGCAGAAGGCCACGCCGAACTTGATGCCGGGGACGGCCGTTACCAGCGCCTCGTGGATGTCCTCCACGGTCTTGATGAAGTGGGACTGGCCGAGGATGAAATTCATGTCGTCCGGCTTCTCAATGGCGACGATTTTCAGTTCCATGGCGGTCCTCCTCCCCTCGTTTGCGGGGATTATAGCACAAACCGTGCCAGCGAAGAATTCGGCGCGGGGGGCGGGGCGGCGCGAGCGGCATCCACCTCACCTAACCCCTCCCACACCCTCCCCTTTCCTCTCCGCCCGCGGAGAGGAAAGGGGAGGGCCGGGGTGGGGATAGGTGAGGTAGATTCTGCGCGACAACCTAACGACATCCGGTCATTCTCGCCGCAAAGCGGAAACGCACCCGCAGGGCGAGAGGCCATCAGGGCAATTGCATTTATATTGGTGGGCCTGCTAAAATGCGCCCTCGTTGTGAGACTGTCGCATGGGAGGCGCTATGCAGGAAATATCAATGCCCGACATACTACGGC
>JADBJK010000102.1 GCA_014874485.1 Chloroflexota bacterium | reverse complement strand
AAACATCACTCAAGAATGAAAAAAAGCCCGCGTTCTCTTATTGGAGAACGGCGGGCTATGTGTTCGGCATCATCTGTGGCCGCGCTTCATAACAACGCTACCTTGAGGCTATCCCAGTGGAAATGAAAGCGTCCGCCTGAGTATCAAGCGGATTGGCAGGAAAGGTACCTTGGCAGGTGCGCCAATCTCTGGGAGATCAATCACGCTACGCTGAGCCGTGACTCCCGTCATGATTTGCAAATCACACCCATGCCGTAGGCAACGGCCGGACATCTGCCGCACCCCTGCAGTGCTGTATCTAGCGAAACGCCTCGCGGGTGATATCGAGCAACCCCCGGCTGGGGCCTGGACCAGGAACGAGATGCGGTTCGACCCCTTCGACCTGCTTCTTGGCGTTGGCTCCCGCCCAGATCCCCACCACCAGGCCGCCCACCCCCAACACGATGATTGCCCCCAGCACTGCGGACATCTCGGGGTTGACGGTTGCGGCGATGGCGTTGCGCCACTCCTCGAACTTGGCCACCGTGATGCCACTCACAAACCCGCCAATGGCAGTGGCCAATTTCTGCATATTCTCCGCATTCAGCAGGTAGAAGCCGGCAAAGTAGCCGAATGCAGTGCAGGCGATGGCCGCTGCCGCCGTGATGAGCACGTTGGCGAACACAGAGGCCTTAGGCCAGGCCGGGGCCAGTACCTGCCACAGCAAAAACAGCACAATTGCCGCGGCAATGACATATATGAGCATGATGATGGCCCAAGTCCGAATGGAAGATTTCTGCGTTGCGTTCATCTGGTTTCGACCTCCTTTGTGGTCTCACGGACAGGGCAGGCAGCCTTATCCCCTTCTTGCGCCCGATTACTGGTCCACAATCAGCCGGAAGTATATCACGTGGTGAGGTTTGTGTCAAAAGTGTATGGGCGGTCCAAAAACCCGAGGAAATGCGCCAGATACTTTGCACATGCAGGCATTCGTGTTATACTTCTGCTCGTTAGATAATAAATGTATCATTGTGGAGAGGACAAACTATGCTCGATCAAGAGTTGCTCGACATCCTGGCCTGCCCGGCGTGCAAAACCAAGGTCACACTGGTGAAAGGATCATGGCTCGTCTGCGAGAACTGCGGGCGCAAGTACCCCATTGACGCCGACGACATCCCCCACATGCTCATCGAGATCGGCGACAAATACCGAGACGTACCGGTCGAGAAACTGGAGAAGCCAGACTGATGCCGTCCTTCACCTCGCGTCACCGGCAGGCGACGGTCCTGCTCGCGGTCCTCGGATGCCTCTCTCTGGCCCTGCCATTCAGCGCTCTTGCCCAAGGGCCAATCCAGGTGATTGAGTCGTCGGCTTCCTCGGTCTTCTCGGAGAAAGTTACCTTTCACCTGGAAGCCTGCTCCGTTGCCGACATCACTGCCGTTACATTGTATTACCAGATAGAGAAACCCCTGCGCATCAGAGTAGATCTTGATTTTCTTCCGGCCACCCGAATTTCGTTGGAACACACCTGGTCGCTGAAGCGCGGGCAACTCTCGCCCGGCACTGAGTTGGAGTATTGGTGGGCCATTTCTGACGTGGCCGGTAACACTCTGGTGACCGAGCACCAGAAATACCTCTACTCCGATGAGCGCTTCGACTGGCACTCCATTAGCGAGGACAACCTGGTGCTATATTATTATCGCGGTAGCGACGCCGAGGCCCGCCGTTTGCTCGACGTGGCCAGGGAGGCCCTGGATCGCATCCAGGAGAGCATGGGTGTGACGCTGGAGCAGCCGGTGAAAATCTGGGTCTATGCTAACCCGCGAGATATGAGCGCAGCCCTTGCCTCTCGCGGCGAGGTCTATGACGAATCCGTGCTGACCCTAGGTGTCGCGGCCGAGAAGGATACGCTGCTTCTCCTGGGCGCGCACGAAGAGATCAACGAGACCATAGCCCACGAACTCAGCCACATTGTAGCCGGCCTGGCGGTGCAGAACCCGTACACTGATCTACCTCGCTGGCTCGACGAGGGCTTGGCGATGTATGCCGAGGGTCCGTTGAGCGCTGACCGCCGCGCAGCCGTCGAAAGGGCTATTCGCAACGACACACTCATCTCGGTGCGATCGCTCTCTGCCTATTCTGGCGACCCCTCGCAGGTGGACCTTTTCTACGGCGAAGTGTATATGCTGGTGGATTTCATGCTGCGCACCTATGGCAAGGAGAAGATAGCGAAGTTGATCGAGACGATCAAGACTGGCAAGTATACGCCTGAGGAAGCACTAGTCCAGGTGTATGGCTTCAACTACGACGAACTCGACGCCCGCTGGCGTGCTGAACTGGGGCTACCACCCCGCTCGCAGACTCCCCAACCAATATCTACTGCCTCCCCCACAGAGACACCGCCCCCACGTCCATCTGTGTGTCCTTCCGCTCTGGCAATCCCGTTGTCACTTGTGGGGGCCTGGTGGTTCAGGAAGCGCTCCGATGCCGGAACTCCCTGAGGTCGAAACGATCGCCACGGATTTGCGCCGGGAGTTAGTGGGCGCGACTTTCACTGGGGTGGAAATACACTGGCCGGCGATCGTGGCCACTCACTCAGCCGATGAGTTTTCGCGCAACTTGTGTGGACAAAGCGTCCTGGATGTGGGGCGACGGGGAAAGTTCCTTATCTTACATCTCTCGGGCGGCGCCTTGCTGTTTCACCTGCGTATGACTGGCCAATTGCTCCTGTGGCCGAGCCATCACCCGCGCGGCGTGCATGATCACGCGATCTTCCATTTGGCCGATGGGCGCGAGTTGCACTACTGTGACCAACGCAAATTCGGGCGGATCTACTTGGTTTGTGATGCCAATGAGATAGTACAAGAACTGGGTCCCGAACCACTGGCTAAGGATTTCAGTCCAGAGCAATTCGCTGCCATGCTGTCTCTAAGGCGCGGCGCGCTCAAGCCCCTGTTGCTGAATCAGCGCTTCCTGGCCGGTTTGGGTAATATCTATACAGACGAGGCCCTTTTCGTCGCCCGACTTCATCCGCGACGACGAGCCAATACCCTGTCGCCCGACGAGATGTGCCGCCTCTACGACGCTATTCACCTGGTGTTGCAGTCGGCTATCGCTGGCCGGGGCACCACTTTCGATGGCTCCTATCGCGATGCCTACGGCCAGGCGGGACATTACCAAGCCGAACTGCGGGTCTTCGGGCGGGAGGAAGCAAACTGTCCTCGTTGCGGGGCGAAAATCCAACGGCTCACGGTTGCGGGACGTGGGACGCGTATCTGTCCGCAATGTCAGCCAGAGTGAAGGAGTGTCGTCTATGAGCAGATCATCACCGACATCTGAACCCGTTCGGTATCGCATTCTGGTGATCAATCCCGGTTCTACATCCACCAAAGTGGCGGTCTATGAGAATGAGACACCGCTGCACGGGCAGAACATCTCGCATTCGAGCGCGGAGTTGGCTGCCTACCCTCGCATCCCCGATCAGTACCCCTTGCGGCGCGATGCGGTCTTGCGCTTTCTCGAGGAGAGGGGGGTGTCTCTCCAATCTCTGCACGCTGTCGTAGGGCGGGGTGGTATCCTGCGTCCCATTCCCAGCGGCACCTACCGGGTCAACGAGAAGATGCTGGACGAACTGCGTGCTCCCAAAGAACGCGAACACGTCTCGAATCTGGGGGCGATCATCGCTCATGAGATCGCAACCGCTGCGGGCATCCCTGCTTTCGTTGTGGACCCCGTGTGTGTGGATGAATTCGACGACATCGCTCGTATCTCCGGCTTGCCCGAGATCGAACGGCGAAGCCTCTCCCACGCCCTGAATCTCAAGGCTGTAGCCCGCCGAGCAGCAAAGGACTTGGGGAAGCCGTATGAAGATCTTAACCTCGTTGTGGTGCATTTGGGCGGGGGTATTTCTGTCAGTGCTCACCGGCGCGGGCGTATGGTGGATGTCAACCAGGCGCTGGATGGCACCGGTCCTTTCGCTCCCGAGCGTGCAGGTGGCTTGCCGATTGGCGACGTGATCCGCATGTGCTACTCGGGGCGGTACACCTATGACCAAATGT
>JADBJK010000011.1:143655-217128 GCA_014874485.1 Chloroflexota bacterium | reverse complement strand
CCCTCCCACACCCTCCCCTTTCCTCTCCGCCCGCGGAGAGGAAAGGGGAGGGCCGGGGTGGGGATAGGTGAGGTAGGCTCTGCGCGACAACCTAACGACATTCGGTTACTCTCGCCCCAAAATGGAAATGCACCACGTGCGGGGGATCGGCTCCCAAGTGTACCCAGACTGCCAGAAGCGGGGGTTCAGTTGCGACGCACCTCCGAGTTGCGTCGCAACTGAATCTCAGCGGAACTCAGCGGCGTGTGCGCGTTCTGCTCACCAACAAGAGATGGAGCCGAAGTCGCAAGGCAGGCCCGAAAGGTCTCGCGTGCCACGGCGGCGGATGCACCTACTCCATCGGCACGGGCATGGGCTTCCCCGGCGGCTGGAGCGTCGGCAACGGGCGCGGCGGCTTGGGCGCGAGGGTGGACATCGGCGTTGGCGTGGCCGTTGGCTCCGGCGGGCCACCCGGCCCCGGCGGAGGCTCTCCCGGCGTGGCCGTGGGCGTCGCGGTCGGTTCCGGCGGCTCGCCTGGCCCACCCGGCCCCGGCGCGGGCGGCGGCGTGTCCGTCGGCTCAGGCGTGGCCGTCGGCGTTGGCGTTGGTGTTGGCGTCGGCGGGACCGGCGTGGGCATTGGTGTCTTGTGCTTTGGCCGCACGATGACCGTAGGCCAGGGCGTCGGCGTCGGCTGCGGGCCGCCTGGCCCACCTGGTCCTGGCGCAGGAGCGCCCGGTGTGGTCGTGGGCGTCGCGGTCGGTTCCGGCGGCGTGTCCGTCGGCTCAGGCGTGGCCGTCGGCGGCACCGGCACGGGCGTACCGTGGCTGTCCTTCGGGTGTGCTGGCGTCGTCGGCAACGGCGTTGCCGTGGGTTCGGGCGCGGTCGGGGTCGGCTCGGCGGGCACGGGTTCCACCGTGGACTTGGGCGCGGGGCCTTTGGTCGGCCCCATGCCGACAATCCGTATCTTCCAAGCCAGGAGCGAATCGTCCGGCCCGGGCTCGGCCACAACCGTTACCAGCAACCCAGGCGCGAGGTCTGCCAGGCTCATGGGGCCGCCTGGTGCGACCACCTCCACGCACTCGTCTACATAGACCATGCGCCCGTCCAGGATGACATAGCCAGCCCCCACCTCGTTGATGGTGCCGTGAACCTCGTCGGGTTTGGCAGGGCGCAGGGCGCGCACCGTCTCGGCGGCCACTGTGCCATCGGGCTGCAGGTAGCCTTCTACCACCAGCGTGCGGCCCGGCGCAGGTCGCAGCGCCTGGAGTGGCCGGTCCTGCGCCCACGCGGCTGTGGAATCGGCGAGTTTCACGGGCCGCCCGGCCACGGTAAGCGCTCCGCCGTCCCAGCGGGCGCTGCCCTGGAATGCGATGCGCACCGCCTCGGGACGGGCAGCGGTCTCCACGGCGATGCGTACCGCGCGGAGCGTGCCGTCCGGCAGGCGCTCGGCGGAGACCTCTGCCACGCGGCCCACCGGGTCGCCGTCCGCGACGATGCGCGTCTGCGCGTCGGCGGCTACGATCCAGTCGCCCACCGTCCAGGTGTCGCCCTGGCGGGCCGTTACCACATCTTTCAGCGTTACGGCTGCGGGCGGCTCCTCGCGCAGCGCCGTGATGCTCCGCGCCACTAGCGTGCCGTCGCTCTGGCGCACGGCGCGGACAGCCGCACCCTGGCTCTGTTCGGCCAGGGCCTGGCTTTCGTCAATGTACGTGCCCGGGACCACCTTGACCGGCACCCCGGCCACCACCCACTGGTCGGGCTTGCGTTCGGCCACCGGGCCGGTCAGGTTGATCTCGCTGGCCGTCGTCTCCACTTCCACATCGTGGGCCAGCACCGAACCGTCGGCGCGCAGCAGGCCGCTGGCCTCCACGTGGGCCCCCGGTTGCAACCAGCCCACCAGGTTGGTCGTGGCGTTGAACACAATGGGTCGCCCGTTGATGAGCCACGTGCTATCGTACGCGCCGGTGATGGTTCCCCGCACGCGCACCCACAGGCCGTCGGCCGGTGGCGCGGTCTGGCGGATGCTCAACGCCACCAGTCGCCCGTCCTCCAGCCGCGCGGCCCGCACTTCCACGGTGCTGCCCAGGTCCGGGCGGCGCTCCATCTGCGTCATCGCGGCGATGCTGACCTGGTAACTCCCCACCGTCAGCACATCGGGGTCCTCCACCAGGATCGGCCCCTTGAACTCCACAATGGCGGCGACAGCCAACCTGCCGAGCGGCCGCTCCACCTTCAGACCCTGCGAGGGAGCCGCCAGCGCGATCTGATAGGTCTCGTGGGCGCGGACGATGGCCTGCGCCAGGATGGCCTGCTGTTCCGGCGGCGAATGCCGCTGCACCCACAGGAGCGTGGACTGCTGACGGCGGGCCACTGCCGCCAGGTCGGCCACCAGCGCGCCGGACTGGGTTGCGGGCACCTGCACCAGGGCGTCCAGCGCGGCGTCCATCTCCCGCGTCATGGCGTCCAACAGGGCCACGTCGGCCACGCCCTCGCGCAGGGTAACTGCCTGCAACTCGTTCAGGCGGCGTTTCGCCATGCGCAGGTGCACCGCTGCCTGCTCCCTGGGCGTGTCGGCAACCAGCACCTGGATGCGCTCCTTGAGGGTCTTGACGGGGTAGAAGGCGCTGCCGGGCAGGCTGCGCTCGCCCAGCACGTTCAGGGCGAACACCAACACAAGGCACACGGCCGTCGCCAACGCGCCGGCGAATATGGGCTTCAGCGATGGCCACAGGCTGGGCATGCCGCGGGCGGTCTGCCGCTCGCTCTCGGCCATGGCCGCCAGAAGCCGCTGCTTGCCCCTGGCGACGGCCAGCGCCGACGGCTCGGGCGCGGGCACTGCCTGCAGCGCCGCTGCCACCGCCAGCAGGTCGGCCAGTTCATCGCCCTGGGCCGTGCCCGGACGGTACGGCGACAGGTCGGGCGTCTGCCCCCGACGCAGTTGCTCCAGTTTCTCGTCCAGAATGTCCCTAAACCTTCGGATCATCCCTTTTCACCCCTGTCCCAGTGCCTTCGCAGCGCCGCTAGACCGCGGTGTTGCAGCGATTTGACGGCCCCTTCGGGCTTGCCGAGCACGGCAGCCACCTCGGCATTGGACATCCCCTCAAAGAATTTCAGGATGATGACATCGCGCTGGTCGTCGGTGAGATGCGACATCAAGCGCACCAGGGTTTCGCGGAGGAGCCGGGTTTCTACCTCGGCTTCGGGGTCGCAGGCCAGGTCCACGTGCTGATCTTCCAACTCCACGGTCTCGCGCTTGCCCGAACGGCGGAAATGGTCAATGACGCGGTTTCGCGCGATCCGCAACAGCCACGCGGCCACAGGCACTCCCCGGTAATCAAAGGAGCCGATTGCCTGCCACCCGCGCACGAACACGTCCGCTGCCAGGTCTTCGGCCAGTTCCTGGCTCCCGACCCGGTAGTAGATGTACGTGTATACGCGGCGGTAGTGGAGATCGTAGAGCTCGGCGAATGCGGCGGAATCCCGACTCTGGGCACGCCTCACCAGCTCTTGCTCTCTCCGCGCAAGCAAGTCGGCCTCCATGATCTCCCCCAGTGAAAACAACGCAAACCGGTGGGCTTTGGGTATGGGTTCGCCTCGGTTTGCAGGTACATTTTACCACAGTTTTCTGTTTTTTTCAATTGCCCAGTTGCCCTGGCCGTGGTACAATCGCCCCATGCGCATCTGTTACACGCTCACCAGTTATCCCCCTGCTATCGGCGGGGCGCAACTGCACTTCCATGCGCTGGCGCGCGCCCTCGCACCTGCCCACGACGTGCAGGTCATCTCCCACTGGCGGGACAACCGCACCGACTGGCTGCTGGGCACGACGGTGCTGTCCCCGTGGAACCCGCGCCCCTACGCCATTGACGGCGTTCCCGTATCGCCGCTGCGCCTGTCCATTGGAGACCGGTTGCTTCTGTCGCCGCTCGTGGCGATGTACTATCCGCTCAAGGATGCGGCCCTGCCCGGCATCGCCCGGATTCTGGAGCGGCGGCTCGCGCCGTTGTGCGGCCAGCCTGACATCATCCACAACGGCCGCATCGGACGCGAGGGCCTCAGTTACGCCTCGTGGCGACTGGCCCGCAGGCTAGACGTGCCGTTTGTCCTCACGCCGGTCCACCATCCGCGGTGGGTGGGGTGGTTCTACCGCGCCTACATTCGCCTGTACCGCGACGCCGACGCCGTCATCGCCTTGACCCAGGCCGAGAAGCAGACGCTGGTGGCGCTGGGCGTGGCCGAGGACCGCATCCACGTTACGGGCATGGGGCCTGACCTGTCGCCCTGCTACGACGCGGAGGCGTTTCGCGCCCGGCGTGGGATCACCGGGCCGATGGTGCTCTTTGTCGGGCAGAAGTTCGCCTACAAGAAGTACGAGGCGGTCCTCGCGGCTGCGCCGACGGTCTGGGCGCGCTGGCCCGACGCGCGGTTCGTGTTCATCGGCCCGCGCACGCGCCACTCGCAGCGCGTCTTCGCCGCCTACACAGACTCGCGCATCGTGGAACTGGGCGCGGTCGGCATTGAGGAGAAAACCTCGGCCCTGGCCGCCTGCGACGTGTTCTGCATGCCCTCATCGCAGGAGAGTTTCGGCGGCGTCTTCGTGGAAGCGTGGATGATGGGCAAGCCGGTCATCGGCGGCGACGTCCCGGCGGTGCGCGAGGTCATCGCCGACGGCGTGGACGGGTTCCTGGTGCCGCCTGACCCCGCGACCATCGCGGACCGCATCCTGGCCCTGCTCGCCGACCCCGGGATGGCGCGGCGCATGGGCGAGGCCGGCCGCCAGAAGGCGCTGGCCCGCTTCACCTGGGACAAACTGGCAGCCAAGACGCTCGCCGTGTACGAGGGCCTGCTGAAGTAGCGGCGCGGGTCAGTCCAACGTGTACTTGCGCAGTCCCAGCGCCTGGCCCAGCAGAAGCCAGAGGAACAGTGGGTTGTAGAGAAGGTAGCGCCGCCACAGCCGCCGCGGCTCCTGAATCAGCCGGAATAGCCACTCCAGGCCGCTGTCCCGCATCCAGCGAGGGGCCTGGCGCTTGCGCCCCGACACGAAGTCAAAGGCCGCTCCCACCGCGAGGATAACCGGCGCGTTCAGCCGCCCCACATGCTCGGCGGCCCACAGGTCCTGCTTGGGCGTGCTCATCCCCACCCACACGATGTCGGGGTTGGCCGCGTTGATGCGCTCCACGGCCTCGCGGTCCTGCTCCGGCGTCAGCGGCTCAAACGGCGGGCTTTCCAGTCCCACGATTTGCACGCCTGGGAAGCGCCGCTCCAGCCGTGTCTTCAGCGCCTCGGCTACCCCAGGCCGCCCGCCGTACAGGTAGTGGCGGTACCCCTTGGCCACCGACCGCTCGCATACGGCCAGCATGAGGTCGGGCCCGTACACGCGCCGCACGTGGCGAAACCCGTGCAGGCGCGAAATCCACACGAGGGGCATTCCGTCGGGGGTAGTCAGCCCGCTGGAGTTGAGCGCGCGGCGCACGGCCTCGTTCCGCTGGCACTCCATGACGCCGTGCACCGTGGAAACGCAAACGTAGTGGGGGTCGCGGCGGGCGATCCAGTCGTCTATGATGGCGAGGGCTTGCTGCAAGTTGATCGCGCTGATGCCCACGCCCAGAACGTTGACCCGCGGCGGCGTCTCCATCTATCGCTCCACGAGAGCCCTCGCCAGGGTTCGCCTGACCTCGTCGCGGTCCTTCGTCGCGAAGTACCAGTCAATGGTGCGCTTCAGGCCATCCTTGAAGGCCACCTGCGGCTCCCACCCCAGCAGACGCTTGGCCAATGAATTGTCCGCCACGCGGTTCATGGGGCCGGTCGGCATGTCGGGGCGCAGGCGGATTTCGGCCTTGTGCCCCGTGTATTCCAGCACCATCCGCACGGCGTCTATTACCCGCACGCGCTCCATCGTGCCCAGGTTGATCGCCGTGCCGTCGTCTATCTTCTCGGCGGCCAGGAGCGTGCCCCGCACGATGTCATCCACGTAGGTCCAGTTGCGCACCTGGTTGCCGTCGCCCCAGACCTCAAACGGGTTCTCGCCGACAAACGCCCGCGCGATCATGGCGATGACCGCATGGCTTTCCCGGCCGCGCGGGCCGTAGACCGTGAAGTAGCGACACGACACGCCCTTCATCCCGTATTCGCGGCAGTAGGCTTGGAGCGTCAACTCGTTCATCAGTTTGGCATAGCCGTAGAGGTTGTCGGCGTCGTAGGGGGGCTTGACCATGTCTTCGGTCAGGTACAGTTCCTGATTGGGGTCCGATTGCAGGTAGTTGGGGTACACGCAGCCCGACGAGGCATAGACGACCTTCTCCACGCCTGCGTGGCGCGCCTCCCAGAAGATCAGGCCGCCGAGGAAGAAGTCCGTCGCCGGGCCGGCCTGGTGCGTGTCCACGTAGCCGCGCCCGCCGTGATCGGCGGCCAGGTGGAACACGGTCTGGATGTCGCGCATGGCTTCGCGGGCCACACCTGGCTCGCGCAGGTCGGCCTGGGTGAACTCAATGCTGCGCGCGTCCAGATGCGCCTGGATGTTGGACAGTCTGCCGCTGGATAGGTCATCTACGACCCGTACCTGGGCGCCCTGTGCCACAAGTGCGTCAACGAGATGCGAACCGATGAAAGAAGCCCCGCCGGTAACGAGGACTCGCCGGCGTTCCCAGAACCCCATGACTGCCCCTCGCGGAGGTGGATGGTGGTGCACAGTGCACGACATCGCGGCCCGCTGCCGCCTGTGGCTATTATAGAAGCATCGGCGCGGATGTCAACCCACGCGCGCGAAGGAACGCAGGGCCGCCCGACCTGTGCCAAGCGGCCCTGCGCGGGGGACTGCCACGTTACCATAGGGATTCCTGACCATTTGGCATTGCGAGGGCGCGCAGCGCACGTAGGGACAATTCATGAATTGTCCCTACTCTGAGGCGTGGAGCGCCGAAGAATCTCGTCAGCCGAGATGCTTCGCTCGCAATGACGTGAGAAGGCACGTGCGACGCACCTCCGAGGTGCGTCGCACGTGGGGATTGCTCCGCTTGGCTCGCAATGACAACGGGCAATTCCCTCTGTTACTTGTTCACCTGCTGCTCGGCGAAATCACCTGCCCAGGGCAGTTTGTACAGTTCACCCTGGTAGGCTTTGTACATGAGCCACAGCCACAGCACGACTCCTGCCAACCAGAGGATCGGGGACAGAATCCACCCGACGACGGGGATCAGCCCCAGCAGGAATGCGGCAATCGTGATCGCGCCGAAGGCCACGATGGACTGCATGGCGTGGAAGCGGACGAACTTGTTCTCGGGCTCCAGGAACCAGAGCACCAGGCCCGTGACCCACCATCCGAGATAGGCCAGCGCGCCCTCAAGGTTTTCCGAAAGCCCCAATGCCGTTTTCTTGGTTTCCATAGCGTTCACCTCCTGCTTGTTGGATGCCGCCCCGACGAAAAGGGTTCGGCATGGCGAGACCTAATTCCTATTGTAGCCGTATATTGTACGGTGTAAAATCAAAGCCCCGGACTCCCCCGATTCACGGCGTGTCCTCAATCGGGTGGCACACTCACAATTGGACAAAGTCCGCCACCCATAGTAACATTGCCTGGACGCTGGATGCGCGCGGCGAGATTTGAGGGCAGGGTCATGAACTATTGGCTAGAGCAAAGCATTGAGTACGCAAATCAGCGGAGTTACCTGGACGACCTTTTCCAGGTGTACCCAACCGTCCCTGAAGGCCTGCGGCAAATTGACGAGGCTACCTGGGCCGAGGTTGAGGCAGCCTTTGCACAGCGAGACAACCAGAGGCTCATCAGGAGTTTGCTCAGGTTGGACCTGTTCCCCATCAAGGACTCATATGTCGCATACTTGAGGCGCGATGAGGTGTCTGTAACATAGGCGGTTGGCTGGCCGCACGGTGGGGCGACATGGCAGTTCTCAGGCCAATTGTGGCCCCTGAGTGGGTGGCCAAGGTCATTTCTGATGCGCTATGCGTACCGCCAGTGGGGCGCTCAAATTCACCCACCGTGTATGTTACAGACACGCGACGAGTCTGCCATTGACCGCAACCCGGCGACCGTCGCGCGACTATGCGGGCGCTTGTACGAAATGGGCCTAGGGCAAATCTACCGACAGTGTTCAGAGCCCAAAGAAACCAACAGGCAGATCGGCCCGCTTTTTCGGCGCTGGCTGCGCAAAGGGTGTCTCGGTGTGAAACCTGTGCCCTTGGCGCAGTTCGTGAACTCAAATGGGAACGCAGTGTTGGACGCGAGCGAAGCCGAACTGAAGGTGTTCGCCACAGAGCACCTCGGCTACACTCTGGACAAGGGTCTGGATTTGGTCGCTCGCTTCAATGGCAGGTACATCATTGGCGAAGCGAAGTTCCTGACCGACTTCGGGGGGCATCAGAACGCGCAATTCAACGATGCGGTCGCACTGCTCACCCACCGAGGCCTCAATGCGATCCCTGTGGCTATCTTGGACGGCGTGTTGTACATCAAGGGCAGGAGCAAGATGTACCGTCAGATCACGACGACGCTGAGTGAGCATAGCATCGTGAGTGCGCTCGTGCTCAGAGAGTTCTTGTACTCGGTGTGAAGATGATCCTCGTGTATCCAGGAAAACGAACGGAACGGGAGATTCTGGCCGGCGTAGAGAAGGCCGTGCTCCGTCCCCGTTCGCCAAGTGCCAGCCCCAACAAGTTGATACTCGGCGAGAACCTTGCTGTGCTGCGTTGTTTGCTTGAGGACTACCATCTGGCCGGGCGGGTGGATTTGGTGTACATAGATCCGCCCTTCTCCACAAATGTGCAGTACCGTATTGGGAGCGACCGGGCGAATACCGTGAGTATGGCCCACGATGACGAGGTTGCCTACAGCGATACCCTGGTCGGGGCCGAGTACCTGGAGTTCTTGCGCGAGCGGCTCATCTTTCTGCGCGAACTGATGTCCGATAGGGCATCCATCTACCTGCACATTGACTACAAGATCGGCCACTATGTGAAGATCATCATGGACGAGGTGTTCGGGCGAGAAAACTTCCGAAACGACATTGCCCGAATCAAGTGCAACCCCAAGAACTTCAGGCGACAGGCTTATGGCAACATCAAAGACTTGATCCTCTTCTATTCCAAGACGGATTCGCCAACCTGGAACGAGCCACGAATGCCTTTTCTGGCTGAGGATGTAGAGAGGCTTTTCAAGAAAGTGGACAAGAGCGGCCGAAGGTACACAACCGTCCCGCTTCATGCACCTGGGGAGACTCAGAACGGCAAGACAGGGCAACCCTGGCGAGGGCTGATGCCGCCCAAAGGCCGGCACTGGCGAAGCCCGCCGGAGGTCCTGGAAGAACTGGACAGACAGGGCCTCATTGAGTGGTCTGCCGCCGGAGTTCCCCGGAAGAAGATTTTCGCCGATGAACAGGTGGGCAAGAAGGCGCAAGACGTATGGGAGTTCAAAGATCCGCAGTATCCTTGCTACCCGACGGAAAAGAACTTGGACCTGCTGAAGTTTATCATAGGAGCCTCTTCCAACCCTGGGGACTTGGTGCTGGACTGCTTCTGTGGATCGGGCACCACGTTGGTGGCTGCCCAGCAATTAGGCAGAAGGTGGATCGGCGTAGACCAGTCGGAGCACACCATCGCAGTGGCTGAGCGCAGGCTGCGAGCACTTCAGGGTGATCTGTTTACGGGTGCCGTTGAGTTTGAGGTCCTGTTCCAGGAAGGTGTGACCGTACCCACGAACCGGCTCCGCTCACGTTGACCGTTACCTTCTCCCGATACCGTACCCCATCGTTCTATCATACCGTTTTCCTATTGCACCCCCATTCGCCGCGCTCTAAAATGGGGCAGGTGCACATGCCCTGCCTGGCACACAACTTGCGCCCTGGGGAAAGGGAGGGTTGCCATGTTGGACACAATCCGAAAGGCGCTGGCGGTCGCCGTCTGCCTGGCCGTCATCGCAGGCTGGCCTGCGCCCGCACGCGCCGGCGACAGAATCTGGACGCGCGGCGGGCCGGAAGGCGGCGCGGTGGATGCGCTCGCGATCTCGCCCAACTTCGCCGCGGATGGGACGCTCTTCGCAGGCACCAACGGCGGCGGCGTGTTCAAGACCACCGACGGCGGGGCCACGTGGGCCGCGGTCAGCAACGGCCTCACCAACCTGACCGTGTACGTGCTGGGGATTTCGCCCGCGTTCCCCAGCGACACCCTCGTCATGGCCGGGACCAACTACTCCGGCCTGTTCCGCTCCACCGACGGCGGCGCGTCGTGGGCTCAGATGCCCAGCCCGCTCAACTCGGGCGAGATTCGCGCCATCGCCTTCTCGCCCGCCTTCGCCACCGACCGCACGCTGTTCGTGAGCCGCGGCAACACCGACGCCCTGTACCGCTCCACCGACGGCGGGGCCACGTGGACGGACATCCGCGCGAACATCGGCTCGGTCAGCGTGGGCGCGGTGGCGGTCTCGCCGGCCTTCGCCGCCGACAACACGCTTGTCGCCCTCACGTCCGCGGGCGTGTACAAGAGCACCAACCGCGGCAACACGTGGACGGCCATCAGCACGGGCCTGTCGTCCACGGCGCTGTCGGACATGCGCACCGTGGCCTTCTCGCCCGCGTATGCCACGGACCAGACGCTGTTCCTGGGCACGGGCCGGGCGGGCATCTGGCGCTCCACCAACGGCGGCGCGTCGTGGACGGCCATCAACGCCGGCCACACCCCGCAGCAGGATGTTGGGTCCATCGTCATCTCGCCCAACTTCGCCAGCGACCGCACCCTGTTCACCGGCTGTCCGTCGTGGCAGGGGTTCAAGTCCACCAACGGCGGCGACTCGTGGACCATGTACCAGTTCAACATAGACTACCTGGACGAGGGCAACCGCATCAACCCCGACGTGTGGGCCATGGCCATCTCCCCCGCCTTCGCCAACGACCGCACCGTGTTCGCCGGCACCTTCGGCACGGGCGTCCTGAAGTCCACCGACGGCGGGGCCACGTGGAGCATCGTCCGCCACGGGATGATGGCCCAGCGGCTGACGGCGCTGGCCGTGTCGCCCAACTTCGCCGCCGACCGCACGGTGTACAGCGCTGCGGGTGGGCCGGGCATCTTCGCGTCCACCGACGGCGGCCTCACGTGGCACAACCGCAACGCGCAGACCTTCAGCCTGCTGGACACCTATGCGCTGGCCATCTCGCCCAACTTCGCCGCCGACCGCACGCTGTTCGCGGGCAACCACATGGGCATGGGCAACGGGCGCAACGGCATCGCCCGCACTACTGACGGCGGCCTGTCGTGGAGCAACCCGGAGACCGGCTTGGAAAACAAGAACGTGCGCGCCCTGGCCATCTCGCCGAGTTACGCCAGCGACCGCACCGTGTTCGCCGGGACCCTGTGCAAGGACTTCCCGACCTGCACCGACTCCTATGTAACCGGCGTGTTCAAGTCCACCGACGGCGGTAACACGTGGGCGCGGGCGTTGACCGGCCTGCCCAAGAAGGGCATCTACTCCCTGGCGGTCTCGCCCAACTACGCCGCCGACCAGACCCTGTTCGCGGGCATGTGGGACGGTGGCGTGTACAAATCCACCAACGGCGGCGGGAGTTGGGCCAACGCCAGCAGCGGCCTGGGCAACCTGCGCGTGTGGGCGGTGGCGCTGTCGCCCGCCTTCGCCACGGACCAGACGCTGTTCGCGGGCACCGACGGCGGCCTGTACCGTTCCACCAACGGCGGCGGCTCGTGGTCGCAACTCACCAACACCATCGGCACGCGCCGCATCACGTCCATTGCGGTTTCATCGGAGTTCGCCACCGACCGCACGCTGTACGTTGGCTCCAACAACGGTGGCGTGTTCCGCTCCACCGACGGCGGGGCCACGTGGGCTGCCTTCACCGACGGGCTGGGCCACACCTACGTGCAGGCGCTGGGCATCTCGTCGGGGGCCAACCCCACGGTCTTCGCGGGCACGGTGGGGGGCAGTGTGTGGCAGTACAGTTTCTCGTCGCCGTTCTCGGCGCAGTTGCGCGAGGGCTGGAACCTCATCTCCATTCCGCGCGTGCTTAACGGGACCTCGCCGGATGTCGTCCTGGCGTCCATCGCAGGGAAGTATGACCTGGTGCACGCATGGGACGCCAGCGACCCGGCCGACCCCTGGAAGTCGTACATGCCGGGCCTGGGGGGCGACCTCACGTACATCTCGCGCGGCATGGGCCTGTGGGTGCACATGACGCAGGCGGGCACGCTCACGGTTGAGGGCGAGACGCCGACGACGACCAGCATTCCGCTGTACACGGGGTGGAACCTCGTCGGCTATCCGGCAGGGGCCGCGCGGCCCGTCCCCGAGGCGCTGGCGTCCATCGCGGGCAAGTACACGCTCGTGTTTGAGTACGACGCCTCGGCCCCCAATGCCCCGTGGCGCAGTTACAGCCCGCAGGTGCCGGATTTCGCCAACACCTTGCAAGCCATGCGCCCGGGGTTTGGCTACTGGGTCAAGGCGACGCAGGATTGCACCCTGACCGTGCCCTGGTAGTGCGCTACTCCTTGCCGTTGCGGGCGGGCCGGGCAGGCGGCGCGTAGGGCGTCGGGATGTACTCCACCGAGGGCCGCCGCTGCACGGTCTGCGGGTACAGGTTCATGAGTTCGTACACCTCGGCGGGCATGTCGGTGCTCACCGGCAGGCCCAGTTCCTGCGCCTCGCGCACCGAGATGGGGTAATCGTGCGTCCACGTGCCCGATGTGAGCACCGTGGCCAGTTCCTCGGCCTTGTCGGCGGGCATGTTGTTCTCGCTGAGAATCTGCATCACGGTCCGCTTGACCTGCGCCAGGGCCTTGCGCGCCATGTCGGCCATGATGAGCGTCTGGTCGTCCACCTCGTTCACGTCCTTCTGCTCCACGGCCTTCACGATGGACGCGGCGGGCCACTGCCCCAGTTGGGGATCCACCGGCCCCAGGACGGCGTTGGGGTCCATCACGATATGGTCGGCGGCCAGCGCGATCATCGTGCCGCCCGACATGGCGTAGTGGGGCACGAACACGGTAACCGGCCCCTTGTGGCGGCACAGGGCGTAGGCGATTTGCTCGGCGGCCAGGACCAGCCCGCCCGGCGTGTGGATGATGAGGTCAATGGGCACTTCGGGGTCGGTCAGGTGGATGGCCCGCAGAATCTGCTCCGAGTCGTGCACGTCAATGTAGCGCGCCAGGGGCAGCCCCAGGAACGAGAACGTCTCCTGCCGGTGAATGAGGGCGATGACGCGGCTCTTGCGCTTGATCTCCAGTTTGCGCATGGTACGGACCCGCGCCGCGTCCAGCATCCTCTGCCTGAGCAAGGGGGTGAGCGATGAGATGATGAGGAAGAACCAGAAGACATCAAACAGCGACATGGCGATAACCTCCTTGCGGTTTACCAGGGATAGATTTCGTCGGCATAGCAGCGGTTGTATCCGCGCCGCGCCAGCACGCGGGCCAGCACCAGCCCGGTAACGAACCCGCCCACGTGGGCCCACCAGGCCACGCCGCCGTACATGCCCACCGCGTCGGCGGCGGCCAGCGCGAACAGCCCGCTGAACAGTTGCGACACGAACCACAGGAACAGGTACAGCACCGCCGGTATCTGCACGAACCACGGGAACAGGAAGACGGGCACCAGCGTGATGACCCGCGACTGGGGGAACAGCACCAGGTACGCGCCCAGCACCCCCGCGATGGCCCCGCTGGCCCCGACCATCGGGACGCCGGAATTGGGGGAGAGGAGCGCCTGCGTTAGCCCCGCCACCACGCCCGAGAACAGGTAGAACGCCAGGTAGCGGCGGCTCCCCATGCAGTCCTCCACGTTGTCGCCGAAGATGTAGAGTGCCCACATGTTGCTGATGAGGTGGAACCAGCCTCCGTGCAGGAACTGGGACGTGAGGAGCGTCAGCGCCTGGCCCAGGCCGAGGCTGCCCAGCAGGCGGGCGGGGACCACGCCCAGCGCGCGGATGAGCGACTCCTGCTGCGCCGGGCTGAGCCAGGTCATCACCAGGAACACGCCCACGTTGGCGGCGATGAGGCCCCAGTTGACGATGGAGAACCCCCGCGCCCGAATGGTGTCTTTCAGCGGTATCATGCGGCCTCCTACGTTCGCGTTGCCCAATCATAGCGCACACCCGCCTGCAAGTCAAGCGGTTGAGGGCTGCAGCGACCGCAAAGGCGCAGCACAGGTGCGACGCGCCCTGTGGTTTTCTGCCATGCCGGCGAGTTCGGCACCACGACGACGCCCTTGACGCCCGTCGCGGGAGGTGCTATCCTACCCCCAACGCCGAATGCGAACCCGCCGGTCGGGTTTTGCGTTACAGGAACAAGGAGGAGTGCCATGCAGCGCGAACGAGGCAGCGCGATGCCCTTTGTCGTGATGGCCCTGGTCCTGGTTGCCCTGGGGGTCGTGGCCCTCTCGCCGGGCACCCAGACGGAGGCTGCGCCCCCGGTCGTTGCGGGCATCACGGAGACGCCCACCGAGACCGGCATCCCCGCCGACACCCCGACGCCGACCCCGACGGACACGCCCACGCCGACGCCATGGCCCCCGGCCTGCGCCGAGCCGCTCTGCGTCTGGAAGGTGGACACCCTGGTGGACGACTTGGCCCACGATGGCCAAGTTTCCCCCGGCGACACTGTGGAATATGGGGTCGTCATCCAGTCCAACCTGTCCGCCACGGCCGCCTTCACCTTCACCGATCAGATACCGGCCGGGACAACGCTCGTGGCGGGGAGCGTGAACGTTTCACCGGCGGGCAGCGTGGTCAGCGAGATTCCCATCATCGTCGCGGGCAGCATTGACCCGGGCGGTGTGATTACGGTGCGGTTCCGCGTTGTGGTGCAGGTGGGACCCGACCGCATCTGCAACATGGGCTTGGTGTCCGTGCGGTGCGCCTCCGGGCCGTGTGTGGCCGACGAGCCGACCGACGACCCCGACACGCCGGTGAACGACGACTGGACCTGCACCGACATCCGCGGCCCGGCCATGACCGCCACGCCCAGCCCGACCCTGTCGCCCACGCCCACGCAGACGCCGACGCGCACGCCCACGCCCACCCGTACCGCCGCGCCCACGGCCACGCGCATCCCCAACCGCGCGCCCGCAGTGCCCGGGTTTGACGTGTGGTGCGGGCGCAGCGACCCGGGCGAAAAGGTGGAACTCATCACCGTCGTGGAGGACCCCGACGGCTTCGCCGACCTGAAACTCGTGTATTTCATCATCAACACCGCGCCGTCGTACACCAACGGCGTGGGCATGGCCTACAACCGCCAGGTCAACAAGATGAGCCTGCGCAACGACGCCGGCACGGCCTGGATCGTGGGCGGCGCGCCCGGTAGCGGCGGCGACCTGAACACCGGCCGCGCCACGCTCCACGTCGCCGAGTCATCCGCCGCCGAGGTGGATGGCCGATTGGTGGTGCGCTGGAAGATCACGTTCAAGGCTCCCTTCGCGGGCCATGCGTACAACCTGTACGTGGCGGGCGTGGACTACAGCGGGCTGAACTCCGGCTGGCAGAACATCGGCGCGTGGGGCGTGGGGACGACCGGCCATCCGCCGTGCGTCGGCGCGGTGAACCCGGCATCGGGCACCAGCGCGGCAGGAGAGGTGGCGCACCTCACCACCCAGTTCGGCGACCCGGATGGCCTGGACAACTTGAAGATCGCCTACCTGCTGGTGGGCCAAACCCCCAGCGTCAGCGGCAACGTGGTCTATCTGGCGTACAACCGCGACCTGAACAAGATCTTCCTGCGCAACGATGCCAACACAGCCTGGCTGGGCGGCTACGCGCCGGGCTCGCCGAACACCATAGAGAACGGCCGCGTCATCGTGGATGTGGCCGCGTGCACGGCCGTCGGCACGGCTGACACGCTGGTGTCCAACTGGGCGCTGCGGTTCAAGCCCGCCTTCGCAGGCTGGCGATACATCTACGCCAGCGCGCTGGACGACGACGGGCACTATGCCGCGTGGCAGCGCAAGGGGTTCTGGGAAATCACGCTTCCGTAGGCACATCATCCCCCCATCCGCGCGATGGGGGACCACAATCTGGAGGGACAAAATGGTGCTCGGGTTCCTGAAAAGCGAAAAGGCCAACATCAGTGTCTCGGTGGACAAGCCCGGCTTGCCCTACTACGCAGGCGAGACCATCCACGCTACGGCCGCACTGGAGACCGAAACCGAGGTCAAAGTGCGTTCCGTCTCCGTGGCGCTGGTCGCCTGGGAGAAGTACCAGTACCGCGAGCGCGACAACGAAGGGGATATCTCCAGCGTGTGGACGACGGCCGAAGATGCCCTGCTCACCGAAACCCTCGTAGACGAGGGGACGATTCCTGCCCGCTTTCGGCAGACCTACCGCGTGGACTTCCGCATCCCGCTGGACATTGCGCCGCCCTACACCGGCAAGATCACGCAGAACCGCTGGCTCATCAAGGCGGTGATGAACCGCCCCATGAAGAAGGACATCTCGGCAGAGGTGGAGATTCCCATCATCGTGCCGCCGCCGGAAACGAGCCAGTCGGGCACGTTCGGCCTGTGCAGCCACCCGGATGACGTGGACATCAAGTTCGTGCTCCCGCGCCTGGACTGGGTGGAAGGCGAGCAGGTTGAGGGTCTGGTGCGGATTGCCCCGCGCAAGGGCTTCGGCGCCAGCGGCGTGCGGTTGGAACTGGTGCGCACCGAGTACGTGCCGCGCGGTCTTGGCAACACTCACACGGTTACCGAGGCGAAGGTGGACCTGGCAGGGGGCAAGGACTTCCGCCCCGGAACCGCGACGGATTTCCCGTTCAGCGTCTTGATTCCGAAGCAGGGGTGCCCTTCACGCCGGACCGGGCGAAGCGTGGTAACCTGGGTGCTTAGGGCATCCATCAACCGGCGACTGGCGAAGGATTTCACCTGCCAGCAGGAGATTTGGGTGCACAACGGCCGCGCGCCGATGTAGTGGTTGACTACGGGGGAATTACCCGCTGTCATTGCGAGCGAAGGGAAGCCATCCAGTCGGCCCACGTGCGACGCACCTCCGAGGTGCGTCGCACGTGCCTTCTCGCGTCATTGCGAGCGAAGCGAAGCATCTCGGTTCACGAGATTCTTCGGCGCTCCGCGCCCCAGAATGACAGTCTGCCGGGATTGCTTCGGGTGCTTTGCACCCTCGCAATGACACCTCTGGCTGTCATTGCGAGCGAAGGGAAGCCATCCAGTCGGCCCACGTGCGACGCACCTCCGAGGTGCGTCGCACGTGCCTTCTCGCGTCATTGCGAGCGAAGCGAAGCATCTCGGTTCACGAGATTCTTCGGCGCTCCGCGCCTCAGTGGGGACAATTCATGAATTGTCCCCACGGGCGTGGTGCGCTCTCGCAATGACACGGCATCAAGAATCCCTACGGCAAAGTAGTCGTGCCTTGCCTACTGCCTCAGGTGTTCCCTGCAGAAGGCCAGCGCCGCGCGCAGTTCGGCCAGGCAGGCGGCCTCGTCGTCGGCGTGAAAGGCGTTCGGTTCGCCTTCCACGCTGACCGTGCCGGCGTAGCGGTTCCGCGCCAGCGCCTGCAAGAACTCGCCCAGCGCCAGGTCGCCGTCCATCGGGGCGCGATGCTCCTTGCCCCCCGCGAAGTTGGACAGGTGCACGTGAACCACGCGGTCGTGCAACTGCCCGTACACCGCGACAGGGTCCAATCCCCAGGTGCCCAGGTGCGTCGTGTCCAGCGTCAGGTGGGGGAAGCGGCGCATCTCGTCGGGCGTGTTGAACCAGTACAGCCTCCGCAGCCGCCCCAGAAACCTCCGCGCGGGCATGTTCTCCACCGCGATGGTGATGCCGGTCTCCTCCTCCAGCGCGGCCAGGCCGCCATCGCGCAGCAGGGCGTAGTACGGCCCGCGCCGTAGCCAGGGGAGCGGCGTGGTGAAACGGAACGCCCTGGGGCCGGTTGCAGCAATCCACATCAGGTAGAGGCGGTAGGGCAGGTGCGTAACGACGAGGCCCACGCCCAACTCGCCGGCGAGGGCCAGGGTGCGCTCCAGGCGGCCCAACTGGTCGGCGGGCCAGCCTTCTACATCCGGCAGGAATGGGCTGTGGACGGCGGTGATGGGCAGGCCGAAGTCCGACGACAGACGGCGCAGGTAGCGCGCGTCGCGGGTGTCCAGCCGGCCGTCCACCATGATCTCTATCCCGTCAAACCCGGCCTCGGCGGCCATGGCGAAGATGCGGGACAGCCCCAGAGTGTTGAGGGTTCCGGTGGAGAGCAGGATCACGTTGCGCCTCCGATGTATGGGATTGGCAGGATTGTACGGGGTTGGCGTCCCAGCGGCAAATGGCGCCGGGACCCAAGGCGGCCTACCGTCGCGCCTGGCTCGCCGCCAGCACCGCCGCGCCCAGGACAATGCACACGTCCGCTAGGTTGAAGGCGGGCAGTGGGCCAACGCGGACGAAGTCCACCGCGCCGCCCAGCAGGAGCCGATCCAGCAGGTTGCCCGCAGCGCCGCCCGCGATGAGGCCCAGCCCCACCGCGACGGGCACGGCCATGCGCGGCTGCCGCAGGTAAGCCCACGCGATGGCGACGAGGGCCGCCGCCGCAACCCAAACGAAAACCGCCCCGGCCCCCTGAAACAGGCCAAAGGCGGCTCCGGTGTTCGTTCCCGCGCGCAGGTACAACCACGCCACACCCCGAAACGGCGTCCACACCGCGCCGTCGGGCAGCGCCGCGCGCAGCACAACCTTGCTCCCCTGGTCGGCGGCGAACGCCAGCACCGAAACCAGGGGCAAAATCCATCTGTGTTTGGGCAAAGGTGCCAACCTGATCGTGCGGCCTACCGCGATTCTTGCCGCCGCTGGCAGCGCATGCACAAGGCCGCCTGCGGGTGCGCCTCCAGCCGCGCCCACTCAATCTTCTCCCCGCACCGCAGGCACAGGCCATACGTGCCCCGCTCAAAGCGGTCCAGCGCCGCCTCCACCTCTTCCAGATTGCGCCACAGACTCTGCAGCAAGGAAACGTTCGCCGCCTGGTCAAAAACGTCCGTCGCGTCATCTGCCGCGTGATTGCCATATCCGGCGGGAGTCCGTTCCATGACCGGATGCTGCGCAATCGCCGCTTTGAGCCGCTGCTGCTCTTTCAACAGCATGGTATGCAGTTGCTCGTAACTTCGGACTACCATTGTCGTCTCCCCTGATGCTCAGGGCAGGCATCCTGCCTCGCAGGCAGGCCCAGGGCCTCCCAGAGGTCGGTGCCCCCCGACTGGCACGCCTGCTGGCCCGCTTCAGCCGGCGGCCCCGACGTACCCAGCCCGCACAGGCACAAGGCCCCGACGGACGCGAATTGAATGAGCCTCGCGCCTCCTAAGGCCGGGGACTAGGGTTGTTGCGTTGTTGTGCCTTGCATGGATTCCGCGCGACTTCCCTCCTCTGGATGACTGCCCTTCCCTCTTTCGGTTGTCGTGTACAGCCTTTCTACCCTTCTATTCTGAGCAACCCCAAGACCAGGGGTTCGCCGTCCAGATTGTGCTCCTGCAGGTGAGCGCCCTGCGGAGCGTCGCCCTCTGTCATTTCGTCGGCCAGCGTTTCCTGCCGGATGTAGTCGCCGAACTCGGCGAAGACTGCCTGCAACTCTGCGCCGCAGCGGTAGAAGACCCGAATGTGGTCCTCAATCCGGAAGCCTGCGTCCTTGCGCTGGGTCTGGATACGCCGCACGACTTCCCGCGCCAGGCCCTCGCGCACGAGCGCCTCGGTGAGGGCGGTGCTGACGGCCACGATGAGGCCGTTCTCCTCCGCCGCCGAGAAGCCCTCTGCGCTGTGGACGCGCACCTCCGCCTCTTCCGGCAGGAGTTCTATCTCTTGACCGTCCACAGGGACGCGCACACTCTTGCCCGCCTGCAACTCGCGGGCCAAATCCGCTGCGGGGAGCGCCGCCACCGCCGCGCGGAGTTTCGGGAACAGGGCACCGTGCTTCTTGCCGAGCACGTTGGGCAGCAGGCCGATCTCGTACCGCACCAGGTCATCCGCCTGCGCCACCACTTCCAGCGCCTTCACGTTCAGTTCGTCGGTGATGACGGCTGCCATCCGTTCCACAACCGCCCGCCCGGCCTCGTCCCTGGGCTTGACGACGACCTTTGCCAGCGGCTGGCGCACCTTGAGGTTGGCGGCGTTGCGGGCTGCGTGGCCCAGGCTCACCACCTGCCGCACCAATTGTACATCCGACACCAGGGCGTTGTCAATTGCGGCGCGGTCGGCGACGGGGAAGTCGCACAGGTGCACACTGAGCGGCGCGCCCGAATCCACGCTGCGCACCAGGTTCTGGTACATCTCCTCCGACAGGAACGGCGTGAACGGAGCCATCAACTTGGCCAGCGTTACCAGGCACTCGTACAAGGTCAGGTACGCGGCGACCTTGTCCGTGTCCTCGCCGCTCTTCCAGAACCGGCGGCGGCTTCGGCGGACGTACCAGTTGCTCAACCCGTCCACGAATGCCTCAATGGCGCGGGTGGCCCCCGTTACGTCGTACTTGTCCAGCGACGTGTCCACGCGCTCCACCAGCAGGTTCAACTCCGACAGCACCCAGCGGTCCAGTTCCGACCGCTTGGAAACGGGCATGTGGTGCTCCATGGGGTTGAAGTTGTCAATGCGTGCGTAGGTTACGAAGAACGAGTAGGTGTTCCACACCGTGAGCAGGAAGCGGCGCAGCGTCTCGCGCACCAGTTCGTTGCCGAAGCGGCGCGGATACCAGGGCGCGGCCACCGAGTAGGTGTACCAGCGCAGCGCGTCGGCCCCCTGCTCGTTGAGGATGGGCCACGGGTCCACCACGTTGCCCACGTGCTTGCTCATCTTGGCACCCTTCTCGTCGGTGCCGAACTCGGTAACCAGGCAGTTCTTGTACGCCGGGCTGTTGAACAGCATGGTGGCCACGGCGTGGAGCGTGTAAAACCACCCGCGCGTCTGGTCAATGGCCTCGCAGATGAAGTCGGCCGGGAACTGCTCCTTGAAGACGTCCTGATTCTCAAACGGATAGTGCCACTGGGCCACGGGCATGGAGCCGGAGTCAAACCAGGCGTCGGCCACCTCTGGGATGCGGCGCATCTGCCCGCCGCAGTTGGGGCATTTGAGCACGACGGCATCCACGAACGGGCGGTGCGGGTCCAGGCCCGACAGGTCGCGCCCGGCCTTCTCGCTCAACTCCGCCAGGCTCCCGATGCAATCGCGGTGGCCGCAGTCCTGGCACTCCCAGATGGGCAGCGGCGTGCCCCAGTACCGCTCGCGGCCCAGCGCCCAGTCCACATTGGTCTCTAGCCAGTTGCCGAACCGCCCGTGCTTGATGTGCTCCGGATACCAGTTGATCTGTTCGTTGGTCGCCAGCATCTGGTCGCGGACCTTGGTGGTCTCAATGTACCAGGTGGTCTTGGCGTAGTAGAGCAGCGGCTGGTGGCAGCGCCAGCAGAAGGGGTACGAGTGCTCGTACTTGCCCGCGCGGTAAAGCAGGCCCCGCGCCTTGAGGTCGTCGGTGATGAGCGGGTCGGCGTCCTTGACGAACATCCCGCGCCAGGGCGTTACCTCGTTCACGAACCGCCCGCGCAAATCCACCGTCATCAGCACGGGGAGGTTGTACTCCTTGCCCACGTCCAGGTCGTCGGCGCCGAAGGCCGGCGCGATGTGGACGATGCCGGTGCCCTCCTCGGTGTTGACGAACTCCGCGCCCACCACGTAGGCGTAGTCCTTGTCCACCGGCAGGAAGGTGTAGAGAGGCCGATAGTGCTTGCCGATGAGTTCCTTCGCCTTCAACGAGCGCAGGACCTGATACTCGCCGCGCAGGGCGTAATCCAGCAGCGCCTTGGCGAGGATGAGTTTGTCGTCGCCCTGCTGCACCAGCACGTACTCCACGTGCGGGTGCACCGCCAGCGCCACGTTGCCGGGCAGCGTCCACGGCGTCGTGGTCCAGACGAGGAAGTAGGTGCCCGGCTCATCCCGCAGCGGGAACTTGACGAAGACCGACGGGTCCTGCACGTCGCGGTAG
Organism: Chloroflexota bacterium; assembly: GCA_014874485.1. Lineage (GTDB taxonomy): Bacteria > Chloroflexota > Anaerolineae > DTLA01 > DTLA01 > DTLA01. The sequence goes on along the minus strand of JADBJK010000011.1, from coordinate 195,196 downwards.
CCCTGGGACACCTCATGGCTGGACAGGGACGTGCCGCAGCGAGCGCAGTAGGGCACCACCTTGTACCCCTGGTAGATGAGGCCCTTGTCCCACAGTTGTTTTAGAATCCACCACAGCGATTCTATGTACTCGGTCTTGTACGTGATGTAGGCGTTTTCCAAATCCACCCAGAAGGCGATGCGCTCCGTCAGTTGCTCCCACTCTTTGACGTACTTCCACACGCTCTCGCGGCACTTCTGGTTGAACGCCTCCACGCCGTAGGCTTCAATCTCGGCCTTGCTGTTGATCTTGAGTTCCTTTTCCACTTCCAGTTCAACGGGCAGGCCCTGGGTGTCCCACCCGCCCTTGCGCAGGACGTAGTAGCCCTTCATGGTGCGATAGCGGGGGAACAGGTCCTTCAGGACGCGGGGCAGGACGTGCCCGGCGTGGGGGCGACCGTTGGCCGTGGGCGGCCCCTCGTAGAACACCCAGCGGGGCGCGTCCTTGCGGAGTTCCAGCGTCTTGGCGAAGACGTTGTGCGCCCGCCAGAACTCCAGGATGCCCTCTTCCATTTTCGGAAAGTTGACCTGTGGCGTAACCTCACGAAACATGGGATTCCTCCAAAAAGGCCTTTCGCCATTGGCCCATAGCCTCTAGCGAACCGTATCAGGTCTGGCGCCCGGCGAAAGGCTAACGGCTAAAGGCCAACGGCAACACATAAAGAAAACTCCCGCCCCATAGGGACGAGAGTCTGACTCCCGCGGTACCACCCCGGTTGACAGGCAAGCCTGTCCGCTCTGTGGGTACGTGTTCATACCCCCGCCGCTGTAACGGGCGCGCCCCGGCCAAGTCTACTGGGAGTTGCCTCCGTTCGGTTGGCGGCTCCGGAAGGATTTTCGTCGGGGTTCGCGCATCCGGCTTGCACCAGGCCCGGACTCGCTGGGCGGCTCCGCCCGACTACTCGTTTCCATCATCGCCGTTGCTTCGCGTATTCGGTTACAGGAATTCTAGCATAGGTCGCGGGATGTGTCAAAATTCGCGGGCGGTGGGGTGCACTTCGGTTCGGGGACCAGCGTGCTGCAATAGGCACCTCGTAGCAGCGTCGTGAGCCGTTCCACATCCAACGAAATCCGCTGTCGCCGCCTGACCTCACCTAACCCCTCCCGCACCCTCCCCTTTCCTCTCCGCCCGCGGAGAGGAAAGGGGAGGGCCGGGGTGGGGATAGGCGAGGTAGATTCCGCTCAGCGACCTAACGACGTTCGGTCATTCTCGCCCCAAAATGGAAATGCACCCGTGGACAACTGCGCGTGTTGCGCCGTCGGCAAACCCCTGCTATACTGCTTGTGCGGCGGCGCACAAATGGCACGCCGCACAAAACCGGAAGGATGGCTACGGTGGAATTGCAGAGCGAGGTTCTGGCGTACTTTCTGTCGGGCCTGGCGTTCTTCGCGCTGGGCCTGTCGGTCGCGCTGCAGATGGGCCGCGCCCACGACTACCCCTATCGCCGGCCGTTGGCGCTCATCGCGGCGGCGGCGTTCCTGCGCGCCATCAAGAAGTGGATGGACCTCGGCGTACTGGATAGCCAGTTGCATGGCCTGCCGGCCCGCCAGGGCACGGGCGTGTCCGAACTGGTCCTCCTCGTGGCGGCGTACCTGCTCCTGGTCATCTACGGGCTCATCATCTGGCAGCGGGTGGACCCTCGGCGGGACTGGCGGCGGTGGGTACTGCCCGCGCTGGCGGGGGTATGGCTGGCGGGGGCGGTCGTCATGCGCCTGCTTATCGCCGACGTGGCCACCTGGACGCGGGCCGCGGATGTGTGGGCGCGGTACACGCTGGGGCTGCCCGCCGGCGCGCTGACCGCCTACGCCTTCTGGCTCCAGCGGCGGGAGATGGCCTCCAAGTTGCAGAGCGCCTTCGGGAACCACATGCTGACCGCGGCCTGGGCCGCCATCTGGTTCGCCGTCTTTGACAGCATCACAGGCCCGCGCAGCGTTCTTTGGCCAGCCTCAGTGATCAACGACGTGTGGTTCGCCGGCGCGTTCGGCATCCCCGTGCAGTTCTTCCGGGCGGCGGCCCTGGCGGCCGAGACCTGCGGCATCGTTCGGGCTTTGGGCGTCGCCGAGCAGGCCGAACGCCAGATGCTGCTGCGTGCCCAGATGGCCGCGCTGGAAGCCGAAGCCGCCCGCCGCCGCGAGGCCGAACAGCACACCGCCCAACTGTCGCGCCTGGCGCGGGAACTCTCGGCCCTGCTGGAAACAACCCGCATCGTGGCGTCGCGCCTGGATATGGACACGCTGGCCAAGGAGGCCATTGAGCGCATCGTGGACCTGTTTGACGGCGTGGAGTGCGGGTGCATCCTGGTAACGAACCCCGCCACCGGCAGACTGGAGACCAAGGTATGCACCGGCATTGACACCCCCTGTTCCCGCGCGCTGGAATTGGCCGAGCAGGTCATGCGGTCGGGACGCGGCGCGGCGACCATGAGCGACGAATTGCCCAGCGTGCTGTGCGTCCCCTTGCGCTCCGAGAACTGGGTGCTGGGCGTCATGAGCCTGGCGAACCAGAGCGAGGAGGGGCGTTTCACCGACCGCGAACTGCAGCAGGCCCAGGCGTTGGCCAATCAGGTCGCCGTCGGCATGGAGAAAGCGTGGCTCTACCGCGAGGTCCAGCGCCGCGAGCAGATGCTCCGCAGGCTGCTGGAACGGGTCGTCGCCGCGCAGGAGGAGGAGCGCCGCCGCATCGCCCGCGAACTGCACGACGAAACCGGCCAGGCGCTCACCGCCCTGGTTACCGGCTTGGGCGCGTTGCAGGCCACCGTCGCCTCGGATCCGTACCTGGCCGAGCAGCGGCTCAAGGACTTGCTCCAGGTGGGCTTGCAGGCGATGGACGAGATTGACCGCCTCATCGCCGACCTGCGCCCCACGTTGCTGGACGACCTGGGGCTGGTCGCCGCGTTGCGCTGGCTGGTGGAATCCAACAAGGACCGCCTGCCGTCGGTGGAGTTGAAACTGTCGTTGGGAAAGACCCGCCTGCCGCCCCACCTGGAGGTGGAACTCTTCCGAATTGCGCAGGAATCGGTGAAGAACATCATTCGGCATGCCAACGCCAAGCACGTGCGCATCTCGTTGAGGGCGGAGCCGGGGCGGGTGCTGTTGGTGGTGGAGGACGACGGCGCGGGGTTTGATCCCCAGGCGGCGATGGACCCGCTGTCGCCGCGGCCGGCGTGGGGGCTTCTCGGCATGAAGGAGCGCGCCGAGGGCCTGGGCGGGAGCATGGCGATTGACTCGCGTCCGGGCGCCGGCACGCGCATCACCGTGGAAGTCCCCCTGATTCAGGAGGTGGGCCATGAGCCCGATACGCATCCTGTTGGTGGATGATCACGCCATCGTCCGTGCGGGCGTGCGCATGCTGCTGGAGACCGACCCCGAATTGCAAATCGTGGGCGAGGCGGGGGACGGTCGGGAGGCCGTGCGGCTGGCCGACGAACTGAAGCCCGACGTCGTGGTGATGGACATCGTCATGCCCGATATGGACGGGTTTGAGGCGACGCGGCAGATCAAGAAGAAGCACCCGGAGTGCAACATCCTGGTGCTCAGCATGTACGACAACGAGCAGTACTTCTTTGAGATTTTGAGCGCGGGGGCGTCGGGGTATGTGCCCAAGAAGGCCGCGCCCATGGCCCTGGCCGAGGCCGTGCGCGCGGTGCAGAGCGGCGGCGTGTACCTGTACCCCACCGTGGCGCGCTCGCTGGTGGAAGACTACATGCGGCGCGTGCGCGAAGGGGGTGAGCAGGAGACCTACGACGGCCTGACCGAGCGCGAGCGCGAAGTGCTCACCCTTATCGCCGAAGGGTACACCACCCAGGAGATTGCCCTGGCGCTGCACATCAGCACCAAGACTGTGGAGCGCCATCGTTCCAACATCATGGAGAAACTCAACCTGCACAACCGCATTGAACTGACCAAATACGCCATCCGCAAGGGGCTGATTGAGCCGTAGTGCTTCACCGTGGCGATTCTTGATGGCATGTCATTGCGAGGAGCGCAACGCCCGTAGGGACAATTCATGAATTGTCCCTACTGAGGCGCGCAGCGCCGAAGAATCTCGGCGACCGAGATGCTTCGCTCGCAATGACAGCGGATAATCTCCTCTGTGGACCAAAGGTAAGCTGGGCGGAGAGGATAGGGAGCGGCGCACCCACCGGGGAATGCGCCGCTCCTGGCGTGGAACCTCACGGGATGTTCGGGATGATCTGAATCTGCGTCGCGGTCATGGTGTTGCCCTGGGTCTGGCCGCCGATGATGATGCGGTCGCCGACTTTGAGGTCCGAGATGCTGCCCTGCGTGGTCAGGGTGATGCGCGTGTCCGCGGTAACCTGCACCTTCAGTTCCTGCTCGGCGGTGCTGACCAGGATGGTGTTGCCCTGAATCTCCTTGATGGTGCCGGTCGCGCCGCGGCCACCCATGCCCGTGCGGCCGGTTGCGCCCTGCCCGCCGAAGAACTGGCCTGGCGCGGCCTGCCCGTTCGGCTGGGCGGTGCCGAACCGCTCGGCGATGAACCGCTCGCGGACGCTGGCGGCCTGGGCCTTGCCCTGCTCCACGCCGTAGAAGTAGCCACCCACGCCCGCGCCCACGATGAGCACGACTGCCAACGCAATCCACAGGATGTTCTTCTTCATGTGTCCTCCTCGTGATAGCCGTTAGCCTTTCGCCGATAGCCTTTAGCCATGGGTGCAGGCACAAAGCACTGCCTGTCGGCCAAGGGCTATTGGCTAACGGCAAGAGGCTACTCGTACCTCAACGCCTCAATCGGATTCAAGTCGGCGGCGCGCTGGGCCGGGAAAATCCCGAAGAACAGCCCCACCGCCACCGAGAACAGCGTCGCCAGGAGCACCGAGTCGGCGCTCACCACGGCGCTGATTTGCGTGTTGCCCAAGTTGATGCCGGTGATGAACCGCGAGATGCCGTAGCCCACCAGGATGCCTACCAGCCCCCCGACCACGCTGAGCAGGGTGGCCTCGGTCAGGAACTGGGCCAGGATGTCGCGTTTCCGCGCGCCGACGGCCTTGCGGATGCCGATCTCGCGGGTGCGCTCCGTAACCGACACCAGCATGATGTTCATGATGCCGATGCCGCCCACGAGGAGCGAGATGGCCGCGATGCCGCCCAGGAACACCGTGAGGATGCCCGTGATCTGGTTGGCCGCCTCTATCGTATCCTGCTGCGACGTGATGGTGAAGTCGTCCTCGTACAGGATGTTGTGGCGCTCGCGCAGGATGGCGCTAATCTCCTCAACGGCCTGGTCGGTTACCTTCTCACTGACCACCTGGACGTTGATGGTCTGGATGGTGTTCCCGCCGCGGAACCGCCCGCTGGACGCCAACCGGCTCTGCAGCGTGGTCAGCGGAATCAGGATGCGGTCGTCCACCACGCCGAAGCCGGTGCCGCCCTTGGCCTTGAGGATGCCGATGACCCGGAAGTTCTGCCCGTTGATGCGGATGGTCTTGTCCAGCGGGTCGTCGCCGTTGAACAGTTCCGCCGCCACATTCGCGCCGATGACCGCCACCGGGCTGCGCGCGGCGACGTGCTGCGCCGTGATGAACGAGCCGTACTCCACCGGCATGTTGCGTACCTGCTCGTATTCGGGCGTAACGCCGGTGATCTGCGTGTTGATGTTGTTGGACAGATACACCACCTGGCCAAACGTAGAGGCTTCGGGCGCGACGGCCGCCACCGACGGCGCCGCGGCCAGCGCCAGCGCGTCCTCGTAGGTCAGCGTGGCCGCCGACCCCTGCGCCATGCGCACGCCGCCCTGGCTGGCCGCGCCCGGCCTGACGAACAGCAGGTTGGTGCCCATGCTGGTGATCTGGCTGGTGATGGCTGCCTGCGCGCCCCGCCCAATGGACAGCATGGCGATGACGGCGGCCACGCCGATGACGATGCCCAGCATGGTCAGAAACGACCGCAGTTTGTTGGCCGCAAGGCTTGTGATCGCCGTCCGAAGGCTCTCTTGAACGTTCATGCTGCCTCCTCCTGCGCCCCGTCGCCATCCACGATAAGGCCGTCGCGCAGGCGGATGATGCGCTGGGCCTGGGCCGCGATGAGTGGATCGTGGGTTACCAGGACGACGGTCTGCCCCTGCTCGCGGTGCAGGCGGTGGAAGATGGCCATGATTTCGGCGCCCGCCTTGCTGTCCAGGTTCCCCGTCGGCTCGTCGGCCAGGATGATGGACGGCTCGTTGACCAGCGCCCGCGCAATCGCCACGCGCTGCTGCTCGCCACCCGACAGTTGCGTCGGCTGGTGGTGAACGCGCTCGGCCAGCCCGACCGACGCCAACAGCGCCAGCGCCCGCTCGCGCCGGTTGCCGTTGCCCGAGTAGATCATCGGCAGTTCCACGTTGGCCAGCGCCGACGTGCGCCGCAGCAGGTTGAACGTCTGGAACACGAACCCGATCTTGCGGTTGCGGATTCGCGCCAGGGCGTCGTCGTCCAGGCTGCCCACGTCCACGCCGTCCAGCCGGTACACGCCCGACGTGGGCTTGTCCAGACACCCCAGGATATTCATCAGCGTGGACTTGCCCGAGCCGGACGGCCCCATGATGGCGACCATCTCGCCCTTCTCAATCGCCAGCGAGACGCCGCGCAGGGCGTGCACCTCCACCTCGCCCATGCGGTAAACCTTCGTAACGTTCTCTATCTCAATTAGCGCCATAGGGCTTTCTCCTCGTGCCTCCCGAGCACTGCCAGACACGGGCTAGTACTCTGCCACAGGGATTCTTGATGGTGTGTCATTGCGAGGGCGCGGCGCCCGAAGCAATCTCCGAGCGAGGGATTGCTTCGCTTCGCTCGCAATGACAGCGGGCACTTTTTTTCTGTGGTCAACTTCTAGTCCCTAGGCCCCACGGGGCCGCCTACGAAGAAGCCACCCCCGACGCCCGGGATACGGCTGCTGGTGGTCGTTGTGGTGCTGGACACGACGACCGTGTCCCCTTCGCGCAGGCCGGTGCTTGTGATCTCGGTCATGGAGCCGTTGCTCAGGCCGATGGTAACCGGCACCTGTACGATTTGTCCCTCCACCATGACCTCCACGTAGTACCCTCGGTTGCCGCCCTGGGAGCGCACGGCGCGGTTGGGCACCATGAGGACGTTCTTCCGCTCGTCCACGATGATGCTGACGCTGGCGGTCATGCCCGGCTTCACCGGCAGGTCGGTGGAATCCAGGCTGATGGTAACCGGATAGTTGACCACGCCCTGGGTAACGGTGCCGATGAGCGCGATCTTGCTCACCTGGCCGCTCAACGTCTGCGTGGAGAGGGCGTCCAGGGTGATCTCGGCGCGCTGGCCCACCTTCACCTGCACGGCGTCCACCTCGGGCAGGTTGGCCTGGATTTGCAGATGATCCAGGTCGGCGATGGACATGGCGACCGTGTTCGCGGCCACCGTCTGGCCCGTGATAATGTTGACGGCGGTGATGGTGCCGTCAAAGGGCGCCCTGAGGGTGGCGCTTTCCAGATTCTTGCGCGCGGTGTCCAGCGCGAGTTTCGCCTGGGTTACCTGATTTTCGGCGCTCAGGAGTTCCTCCTCGGTCGGGCCGGACTTGAGTTTGTCATAGGCTTGCTGGGCCTGGAGGAGTTGCGCGTAGGCACTCTTGATGGGGGCGTCGCTCACGCTGGCCATGGCGATGCGATAGTTGTCCAGCGCGGTCTGATAGGCTTCGGTCGCCTGCTGCAGTTGCGTGGCCTGCGGGAGCATGGCGATATTCGGACGCCACGAGACGGCATCGTAGGCCGCCTGAGCCTCCTGCAGCGTCTTGCGTGCCTTTTCCAGCGCGGCCTCGGCCTGGGCGATTTGCCACTCCACCGGCTTGGCCTTGGCGGCTTCGTAGGCCGCCTTGGCGCTGGCCAGGGCCGCTTCTGCCTGGGCGAGTTCAACTTCGGTGGGCGGCGACTTCAAGTCCTCCAGGTTCTTCTCGGCCAGGCGCAGCGACAGTTCCGCGCTGGCGACCTGCGCCTCCAGCGTCGTGGTGTCCAGGCGGGCCAGCGGCTGCCCTGCTTTGACCTGGTCCCCCTCGGCCACCAGAATCTCCACGACGGTGCCGGCAACGCCGAAAGTCAGGTCCATGGACTGGGCTGCGCGCACGGTGCCCGACGTCCCCACGATGGCCTGCAGGTTTCCCCGCTGCACGGTGGACGTCTGGGGCGCGGTGGCGCTGGCCTTGCGGGCCGCATTCCAGCGGTTGACCCAGAAGATGGCCGCCACGACGAGCACGGCGACCAGGACGATAATCCAAATGGTTCTCTTCTGCATACCGCCCTCCATGGTGAAGCTGGCGCGGCCTGGGCGAATGCCCCAATTCCGCGACGCGAACTGCCATTATTGTATCACGAGCCGCGCGCGGGTACATGAAAGGGACATTAGAGGCTTGTGATGAAAGTGTAAAATCACGACAAGACGGGCGGGCTACCACGGAAGGCAGCCCGCCCGCAGAGAAGCGAGACCGTCGGGGGCCAGTACTCTGCCACGGCGATTCTTGATCGTGTGTCATTGCGAGGGCGCGCAGCGTCCCGAAGCAATCTCCGAACGCGGGATTGCTTCGCTTCGCTCGCAATGACAACGGGACACTTTCCCTATGGTCAGCTACTCTTGGGCCTTGTGCGCGCCCTCTTCGGGGAAGACGGGCAGGTACTTGGCCGCCAGGTAGAAGGCCAGCACGCCGAACCCCAGGAGGGTAACGGTTACCACCAGTTCCATCCACGACGGGCTGTAGATGTTGCCCGTGTACGACAACAGGCCGATCCACGACACGTTCAGGCGGTTGAGCGCCACGCCGAAGGCCACGACCAGCGACGCGCCCGCAAACAGAACCTTGGGGTTGCGGCGCAGCGACGGCACGGCGAACAGGATGATGGGGACAACCACGCCCGCGATCATCTCCACCCAGAACGAAGCGGCCTGGAGCGTCGGCTCAAAGGCGCGAGGCCATGCGCCGCGTGCGGTGATGTCCGCGACGCGCGCCACCAGGTACACCGCCAGCACCACCGACGCGATCTGCCCCAGTTCGGCCAGCAGGGGCTGCTCCAGCCCCCGCTTGAAGGCGCGGGAACTCAGGTTGGACTCCACGATGGTCATGGCGAACCCGACCGCCACCGCCGACATCCAGAAGAACACTGGTAGGTACAGCGAGTACCACAGCGGGTGCAGTTTCTGCGGGACGATGACCCACAGGGAGCCGAGCGAAGACTGGTGCAGCGTGGACAGCACCACGCCCAGGATGATGAACACGATGGACACCTTCTTGAGCCAGCGGTAGAAGGCGACGGTCGGCAGGCGCTTTGTGATGGCCTCTATCCGGTTCACGCGCTCCAGGATGACGGGCAGGAACTCAAAGAACAGGACCGTCGTGTACGTGGCGACGCAGACGCCCACCTCCCAGAGCACCGAGTGGTACTGCCAGTGCACCAGCGGCCGCCAGACGTTGTAGGGCCGGCCCAGGTCCACCAGGAGCGCGGCGATGACCAGCAGGTAGCCCAGGAACGCCGTGAGGATCGCGGGGCGCACCAGCGGCTCAAACCGGTGAATGCGGAAGATGTGCACGGTGGCCGCCATGACGAACCCACCCGCGGCCAGCGCGACGCCGCTCATCACGTCAAACCCGATCCAGAACCCCAGCGGGAACCGGTCGCTGAGGTTGGTTACCGCACCCAGGCCGAACATGAACCGCACCAGGATGATGGCGGTGCCGGTCGCCATCACGCCGATGAGCACCAGGTCGCGCAGCACCTTCCAGGGCGAGCGGACCCGCGGCACGGTGATGACGATGCCCTCGGCTGCAGCGGCGGCCGCGCCCTGCGACCGGCCCGCCAGCCGCACCGCCAAGAACCGCGCCCCGGCGAGGAACACCACCGGGATGCCGATGCTCAACGCGGCCACGATCCAGAATGCCGGATAGGTGATGATCTCGCCCATGGGCTACGCCTCCTTGTCCGGGGTCTCGGTTGCGGCGTCGGCTTCCACCGGCACGGTTGCTGCCGGCTTCCGGTGGGTGTACAGCGCCGTGCCGGTCATGAACGCCGCCATCCCGAAGATCACGTAAGGGAGTTTGTACAGAATCTTCTCGGTCTGCTTGGGAGGGGCGACCTGCGGCAAGTTGGCCGGGAAGCCCAGGCGGTCAAACGGCACGTCGGAGAGGTACAGCACCGAGGTGCCGCCCACCTCCGATTCGCCCAGCACGTGGTCTATGTAGCGGTCGGGGTGCGAGGCGATGCGGGCGTGGGCCTGGACCAGCAGGTCCTCGCGCCGGCCGAAGCGGATCGCGCCGGTGGGGCAGGCGCTCACGCAGGCAGGTTCCTCGCCTTCCTTGAGCCGCTCGTAGCACATCCAGCACTTGTTGATCTTGGGCGTGATGCTGTTGTCCCAGTTGAAGCGCGGGATGCCAAAAGGACACGCCACTTCGCAGTACCGGCACCCCAGGCAGCGGCTGGCGCGGTAGATGATGGGGCCTTCGCCGCTGCTGTGCATGGCGGCAGCCGGGCAGGCCGAGACGCACGCTGCCTCCAGGCAGTGCATGCACTGGCGCTTGACGTAGCGGGTAACGATCTCGCCGCGCAGGTTCGCCACCTGGAATGCCTCCACGAAGGTGTACGTGTCGGCGTCCAGGGCGGTGGGCACCTTGCCGGGAATCTGCGGCAGGCCGTTGGCCTCCTTGCAGGCCAGCGCGCAGGAGTTGCAGCCGGTGCAGCGGGTCAGGTCCACCAACATCCCCCAGGTCGCGCCTGCTGTCTCCTCGGCAGCCTGCGCCGCAGCGCCAGGCAGAACCGATGCCGCAGCAGCCGCAGCCGCGCCCAACCCCAGGCTCTTCAGAAAGTCGCGGCGGGAGATTCGGGCCTTCTCTAGATCGTCCATGGCTTGCCCCTCCTCTGCGCGATGTATCCGATGAGCAGGATGGCCACGACACCCAGCACACCGCCGATGCCCAGGCCCACGCCCAGGGTTACGATGGCCAGGTTGCGCAGGGAAGTGTTCTCGCGCTCCGCAGCCTCCAGTTGGTCGGCCAACACCTTCGCAGGATCGGGCTGGGTTTCGCCAGCGGTCATGGGCACGGTGCCCTGTGCATGGCAGCCGACGCACGCTTCGGCAGGCGGCGCAAAGGTATGATTGGGCGCGTTGCCCCCGCCGGTGCTCGCCAGCACCGCCCCGGCCTGGCCCGAGTGGTCCAGGGGCACGTGGCAGACCGTGCACTCAATGCCCAGGCTGTTGTGCTCGCTGTGAGGGAACGAGTCCAGTTTGGCCCTGTGGCACGACGTGCACAGTTGGTCGGCGGGCAGCCGCAGACTCTGCGAATGGGCGTCGTGGCAGCCGATGCACTGAACGTTGAGCGCGGCGTGGGGCGTCGCCTGCCACTGCTCGTAGGTCTTGGCGTGGCACTCCTGGCACGCGGTGGAGTCGGCCGGCAGTTTCATCACGGTGCTGCGCGGGTGGCCTTCCACATATGGCCCGTGGCAGGCTTCGCACTCCACGTCCTTGTACGCGCACGTGCCTTCCTCCGCGTCAAACGCGGTGGTGTGGCACCGCAGGCAGGCGCGGTCGGCATCCGGCGGGACCGCGGACGTGGCCTTTGCGTGGGTGGAGTTCTGCCAGGCCCGCGCCTCGGCCGAATGGCAGGCGGCACACTGGTCCGGCCCCTTGTACGTCGGGGCAGGCCCCTGCGCCAGCGCTGCCGATGAGAATGCCATCAGGACAACCAGGGCGAGAATGCAGCCGATGACCAACCCGTGCGCAAAGGTTCGGCTGCGCTGTGAATGACAGCGGTTTGTCATGCGATTCCTCCATGTACAAGATTGTAGAGCATTGCAACCTTTGCCGCGCAAAGGCTCACGGCGCGGCGCCGGGTTACGCCGATGAGCGGACCAAACGATTCAGCAGCGCGGACAACAGCGCCATCATCAGGATGGGAACGCCAAGCCGCACGACCATCATCCCCACAAGGATCAGATCATCCATCACGGTAGCCATCTTCCTTCACCTCCGTTCGTTCAAGCCGTTGCCTGGGCGTGGGCGGGTCAAGCCCGGGCCGTGGCAAGGCTCTTCTGGTACATGGCGCAGGCCTCGCACGCGGGGGAGAGCCTGCCGGTGGCCAGTTGCTTGGCAAGCCAGCAGGGCAGGTCAGGCCGCTTCACCGCGGGGCAATCGGCCTTCGCCTCGTCGCTGCACCCCTTCACATCCCAGCAGGCCGACGGGGCAGCCGCCGCTGCCGCCTGGGCAAGGGCGGCGCGCTTCTCGGCCTCCAGTGCCCGCGCTTCCTCGCGCTGCACGTACACGCTCACGCCCCACGACAGCAGCACCATCACCACAATGGGCACCCCAATGCGCAACACAAACAGCCCGATTACCGCAAGTACCGATTCCATCGCCGACCTCCTCGTTCACGGTTCCATGTGGGCGCCGAACTGCCGACGCCTCTCCGTTCTTCCACCTAAAGCATACGGCATCCGTTTGCGGAAGGCTATCGGGTCTTGTGTCCATCGTGCGATGGGGGGAAGCCCTCATGCGCCGTGTGGGGAACTACCGAGGGGGTTGGGGAGAAGCGGGACATTCCCCCAACCGCTGTTCTCCGCTTGACGGCGCGGGCATCGGGTAGTATAACCTCATCACCTGAAGGATGGATGCGGCCCCATGAGTTCACTCATCTCCGCAGAGATCATCATCGTTGTCCTGATGCTGGTGGCGACGGTGGTTGCCATCATGATCCGTCGCGTGCGGCTGCCCTACACGGTGAGCCTGGTGCTGGTGGGCCTGCTCATCGCCGCCTGGCGGCCCGTGAGGGCAGAAGTAACGCCGGAGTTGATTCTCGCCATCTTTGTGCCGCCGCTGGTATTTGAGGCCGCGTTTCGCCTGGATTTTCGCATGCTGCGCAGCAGCCTGGCGAGCATCGTATTCCTGGCCGTCCCGGGGGTGATCGTTACGGCCGTCCTCGTGGGGGGCGTGGTGGCGCTGGGCGCGGGCCTTCCCGTGGGGCCTGCGGTCGTCTTCGGCGCGCTCATCTCCGCCACCGACCCTGTTGCCGTTGTGTCGTTGTTCCGCGCTCTGGGAGTGCCCGAGCGCCTGGGCGTGGCCGTGGAGGGCGAAAGCCTGTTCAACGACGGGACGGCCATCGTTGTGTTTCAGATTGCCCTGCTTGCCGCAGTCTCGGGTGAGTTCCGACTTGTAGAAAGCGTGTTCCGATTCCTTGAGGTTGCCATCGGGGGGCTGGCCATCGGGTTTGCCCTGGGCTGGCTCGTCGCGCAATTGATGGCGCGGATAGATGACCGCCTCATAGAGACCACCCTAACGGCCCTGCTGGCTTACGGGGCCTACCTGGCGGCGGAGCGGCTGCAGGTGAGCGGCGTGCTGGCAGTCGTCGCGGCGGGGATGTACAGCGGCAACGTCGGCCTGCGGGGCGCGTCGCCGACCACGCGCATCATGCTGTTCAGCCTGTGGGAGTTCCTGGCGTTTCTGTCCAACTCGCTCGTCTTCCTGCTCATCGGGCTGAACGTCCACATCTCCGAACTTGTGGCGAACGCGAGGCCAATCGCCGTTGCCGTGGCAGCAGTCCTGTTGAGTCGGGCCGTCGTGGTGTACGGGCTTTCCTGGCTGGCGGATGTGGCGTCCAGAGGCACGCGCATCCCGTTCCAGTGGCGACACATCCTGTTCTGGGGCGGGCTGAGGGGGGCCATCAGCCTTGCGCTGGCGTTGAGCCTGCCCCTGACCCTGGCCGCGCGCGGCACGCTCCAGGTGATGACCTTCGGCGTCCTGTTGTTCACGCTCCTGGCCCAGGGCACGACCATCCAGTTCCTCATCCGGGCACTGGGCATCACCGACAGGTCCGAGCACCAACTGGAATTTGAGCGGCGCGTCGGTCAGTCCTTCGCCCTGCAGGCGGGCCTCAGGCGGCTGGCACAACTGCGGGAGGAAGGGCTTCTGTCCGAGGACATGTGGTCTGGCCTCCAATCCAATTTCCGCGCGCAGAAAGAACAGATCATGAGCGAGATAGGCCGCCTGTTTCGCACCCATGCGGAGTTGGAGCGGGATATGCTACTTCAGACTCGTCGGGAAATCCTGCTGGCCGAGAGGGCGGCACTGGAGGATGCCCTTAGGCGCGGTCTCATCTCCGAGCCAACGTACGATGAGTTGCGGAGGGATGCGGATTACCATCTGGAAGCGGTCCGCCTGATTCAAGAGCACGAGCGCGGTGCGGAGGAGTCATGAACCCTGGGCCGATTGTCTGTGCCACCCGAGGCGGTGAGGCGAGCCGAAGCACGCAGGAACATGCCATCGCACTGGCAAAGGAGCGAGGGGCCGCGCTTGTCTTCCTGTACGTCGCCGACTGCGAGTTCGCGGGCTCCCTGAAGGCCCCCCTGCTGGACGCCGTGCGGGATGAGTTGGTGCGCCTGGGACAATCCCTCCTTTCCGTTGCCCAAAGGCGGGCCGCTCGCCGAGGAATCAACGCGCAACCCGTCGTTCTGTGCGGCCGCGTGCGCGAGACGATCCACGACTACCTGGTGCAGACGCACGCGAGCACACTGGTGCTGGGCGCGTCGGGGCCGCCAACCCGCCATCGCGTGTTCACGCCCGAAGAGGTGCTCCACTTCGCCGAGTCGGTGGCCAAAGGCACCGGCGCAGAAGTCCACGTGGTAACGCCGGAGGGCAAAGTCCTCACGGCCAAGCCCACTACCGAAGGCCCCGCCGATGGGCCGACGGCGTAGGCGGGCCGCAGAGCCTTGCTCCGACGTTGGATGGGCACTGTCAGAGGCAGGGTATCCAATTGCGACGCACCTGCGAGGCGCATCGCAACCGAATGGCAGCGGTGTATTTGACCGCAGGGGGAATTGTCCGTAATCTTATTGCGAGCGAAGCGAAGCCTCTCGGTTGACGAGATTCTTCAGCGCCCCGCGCTCCAGAATAACGGTCTACCGATATTGCTTCGTCGCTGTGCTCCTCGCAATGACAGGACATCCGCATTGAGGAGATGCTACGATGCACATTTTGATTTCTGTGGACATGGAGGGCATTTCGGGCGTGGTTACCACCGACCACGTTACCGCCAGCCACAAGGAGTATGACCGCTTCCGCAAACTGATGACCGCCGAGGCCAACGCCGCCATTGAGGGCGCGCTGGCAGGCGGAGCCACCCGCGTCGTGGTCAACGATAGCCACGGTGGGATGGCCAACATCCTGCTGGAGGAACTGAACCCAGCCGCCGAACTCATCTCCGGAAGCCCCAAGCCCCTGAGCATGATGGAGGGCATCGGCCCGGACGTGGACGCGGTCTTCTTCGTGGGCTACCACTCGCGCATGGGTACGGGCGGGGGCGTGCTGGCCCACACCTACGCGGGCAGCATCGTTACCGAGGTGCGCCTGAACGGGCAGGCCGTGGGCGAGACCGGGCTGAACGCAGCGGTGGCCGGAGCCTACGGCGTGCCGGTGGTGCTGGTAACCGGAGACCGCGCCGTAACCGACGAGGCCCGCGCCCTGCTGGGCGACGTGGAAACGGTCGCCGTCAAGGAGGGCGTGGGCTGGAAGGCGGCGCGCTGTTTGCACCCCGAGGTGGCGCACCGGCGGATACGCGAGGCCGCCCAGCGCGCCGTCCGCAAGCGCGTGCAGCCGTTCGTCGTGGCGACGCCCGTGGAGGTGCGCGCCGTGTTTCAGCGCCCCGCCCAGGCCGACATGGCCGCGCTGATTCCCGGGAGCCGCCGCGTGGACGGGCTGACGCTGGAATTCGCCGCCCCGGACATGGAGTCGGCCTACCGGACCTTCCGGGCGATGGTGGCCCTCGCCGGCACGGTGTAGGGCACGGGTAGGACGAAGGTGAGGTCAAAGGTTTCAAGGAGGTGAGGAGGTAAGAGATGAGCGAACCACGGAAAAAGAGGGCACGGCCGCAACTGGCATCAAAGAAGGAGAAACCTAAGACATCCGCGCGCCGCGATTCCGATTCGGTAATTGATCCGCGCGCTGCAGAGCGGACCCTGGTGCACATCACCCGCGCACTGGAGGAAAGGGCGCCCGCGACCATGGAGGAAGCGCAGGATATCGTTGAGGAACTCATGGCACATGGGGGCTTTCCCTACGTTCCCCCGCGAACACCGCTGGAGCAGGCGCAGGATGTCATGTACGACGCATGGGCCGCACAGGGTCCCAAGCGTGCCAGACTGGCGCGCGAGGCCCTGGAAATCTCGCCCGACTGCGCCGATGCCTATGTGCTCCTCGCGGAGGAGACCTCGCGCAGCCTACAGGAAGCCCATGACCTGTTTGAGCAAGGAGTGAGGGCCGGGGAACGGGCACTTGGAGGCAGCATGTTCCAGGAGGAAGTAGGGCATTTCTGGGAGATTTTGGAGACCCGCCCCTACATGCGGGCGCGCTCTGGCCTCGCCGAGACCTTGTGGGTGATGGGGAAGCGGCAGGAAGCCATAGATCATCTTCGGGACTTGCTCCGCTTGAATCCCGGCGACCATCTGGGACTCCGCTACAATCTCGTCGCCTGGCTGTTGGCGACGGGGGATGACGCGGCGGCGGAGAAGTTGCTGGATCAGTATCCCGAAGACGAGTCGGCTTACTGGGCCTACCATCGTGCGCTTCTTCTGTTCCGCAAATCTGGCGCCACGCCCAGGGCCTACCGCGCCCTGGACAAGGCGCTGGAGGCAAACCCCTATGTACCGTTGTACTTGTTCGGGCTGAAGCGGCCGCCCAAGCGCCTTCCGATTCTGATAGCGTCCGGCGGCGAAACCGAGGCAATGGAGTATCTGTATATGGCCTGGGAAGCGTGGGTCGGCACCCCCGATGCGCTGGAGTGGCTGCTGAGCGGCTGCGAGCGCAAGGTAGCGGGCTCACAGGCCAAGCGCCCCTGATCGGGCACCGCGGGTTGCACGGTGGGGCGCTTGTCCTGCGCGCCCCGTTCCCGACTGCGCCGCGGGGTTGGCGAGGCAGATTCGCCGCCAACCCAACGGCGTTCGGTCATTCTCGCCCAAGACCGAAATGCCCCCATGGTGTAGTCCGCGTTGACAACCGACCCCCGCGCACGTATACTTGCACACGATGGGTAAGTGCCTCCTCACGTTGCGCGATGGGCTTCGGGAACGCCATTTCGCCTCGTCCGTCGCCTGGTGAGCGCGTCCCAGACAACCCGCCTGGCATTTGCGGAGGGCAGATTGCGTCTCAAACGACTGGAACTCCAGGGATACAAGACATTCGCGACCAAGACCGAGTTCGTCTTCAACGATGGCATCACGGCCATCGTCGGCCCCAACGGCAGCGGCAAGAGCAACATCGCCGACGCCGTGCGCTGGGTTCTCGGCGAGCAGTCCTATCGCCTCCTCCGCGCCAAGCGCACCGAGGACATGATCTTCCACGGGAGTTCCCAGCGCGCCCGCGTGGGCATGGCCCAGGTCAGCATCACGCTGGATAACTCCGACGGCTGGCTTCCCCTGGACTTCGCCGAAGTTACCATCACCCACCGCGCCTATCGCTCGGGCGAGAACGAGTACACCATCAACGGCAGCCGCGTGCGCCTGCGCGACGTAACGGAACTCCTCGCCAAGAGCGGCCTGACCAAGCGCAACTCCATCGTCATCGGCCAGGGGCACATAGACGCGGCCCTCTCGCTCCGCCCCGAAGAGCGGCGGACGCTGTTTGAGGAGGCGGCCAACATCACGCTGTACCAGTCCAAGCGCGATGCGTCCCTCGCCAAACTGGAGGCCACCGAGCAGAACCTGGTGCGCGTGCGCGACATCCTGGCCGAAATTGAGCCGCGCCTGAAGACGTTGCGCCGCCAGGCCCAGCAGGCCGAGGTGTACCATGCGCTGAACCGCGAACTGGAAGACCTGCTGCGCGTCTGGTACGGCTACCGCTGGCGGAAGGGAAGCCGCGCCCTGCAGCAGGCCCGCGAGGCGCTGAACCAGGCACGCCAGCAACTCCAGCAGGCGCAGGCGCGGCTGGAACGCCTGGAATCGCAGGCCGCATCCGCCCGCGCCGAGCAGAACACCCTGCGCCAGCAACTGGCCGAATGGCATCGGGAAAGCGCCGACCTCCACACCCGCGCCGAGACCGTCCAGCGGGACTGGGCCGTGCGCCAGGAGCGCCTGCGCCTCGTGGGGCGTCTCCTCGCCGAAGCGCAAGAGGAGATGGAGCCTCTGAAGGCCAGTCGGGCGGCCCAGGCCGAGCGCCTCCAGGCGGCAGAGTCGCACCTTCAGGGCCTCGTGGCCCAGTGGGAACAGGCCATCGCTGGCCTGCGCCAGGTGGAGGCGGAATACCAGTCCCAGCAGCGCGCGCGGCAGGAAATCCTGTCCCGCATTACGGCACTGCAGAACGAACTGTTTGAAATTGCGACCCAGGCCGCCGACCGCCGCAACCGCCTCGCCCAACTCGCCGAGCGGCGCAAAGAGCAACTCGCCGAGAAGGCGCAGCACGAATCGGCCATCGCCGCCCAGCGGGACGAGTTGAGCCAGTTACGCGCACAGCAGCAGGCGCTTCAGCAGTCGCTGTCCGAGTGCGAGCGCGAGGCCGCACGACTGCGCGAGGCCCTGGACCAGGCGCGGCAGCGCATCCAGGCCGCCCAGGCCCAGGCGCGCCAGGCCGAGCAGGAGATGTCCCGCGTCCGCGAAGAGGCCGCCACCGTCCAGACGCGACTGGACATGCTCCGCCGCATGCAGGAAGAGGGCACGGGCCTGTACGCAGGCACCAGGGCCGTCCTGGCCGCCGCACGCGAGGGCCGACTGCGGGGCACGCTCGGCGTCGTCGCTGACCAGATTCAGACGCCGCCCGAGTTGGAGAAGGCCGTGGAGACGGCCCTGGGCGCGCACCTCCAGGACATCATCACCGAGACCTGGGCCGACGCCGAGCAGGCCATCCAGTACCTGCGGCGCGAGTCGGCGGGCCGCGCCACGTTCCTCCCCCTGGAGACGCTGCGGCCGCCCTCGCCCGTGAACCCGCCAGATGTGCAGGGCGTTTTGGGCGTTGCGTCGCGCCTGGTGCAGGCTCCCAAGCGCCTGGCCCCTGTGCTGGATTTGCTCCTGGGCCACACGGTCGTGGCGAAGGACATGAAGGCCGCCCGCGAACTGTATCGCCAGATGCGCGGCGCGTTCCAGATTGTAACGCTGGACGGCGAACTCATCCGCTCCACGGGCGCGATCACGGGCGGGGCCGAAACCCGCAAGTCGCCTGGGCTGCTGTCCCGCCAGCGCGAGCGGGCCGAGCACGAGGCGCTCCTGCGCGACCTGGCCCAGCGGCGCGAGGCGCTCCAGGCAGCCCTCCATTCCGCTGCTGAAGCGGAACAGACTGCACGGGATGAACTGGCCCAGGCCGAGCGGGAGATGAGCGCCCTGGCCGCGAAAGAGGCCCAACTGCGCGCGTCCCTCGCCGCGCTCCAGCGCCAGGCCGACAAGAAGGCCCAGGAAACCGAGTGGCGGCAAGCCCTCATCCACCAACTGGACCAGAACCTGGAAGCCCTGGCGCAGAAGGACGCCCAGGCCCGCGACGACCTGGCGCAACTGGCCCAGCGCGAGGCCGACGCCCAGGCACGCCTGGCCCAACTGCAGGCGTCGCTGGACGCCATGCCCGACTCGTTGGCGGTGCCGCTGGCCGAGGCCAAGGCTGCGGTGTCGCTGGCCGAGCAGAACGTGGAGAACCACAAGGCCATCGTGCGCGGCCACCAGCAATCGCTGGCGCAACTGGACGGGCAGATAGAGAGCCGCCGCGCCAGGATGCAGGCGTTGCAGTCCGAGCGCGAGGAACTGGAGGCTGCCGAACGCGACCTCCGCAGCCGTTCCGAGGCGCTGGCGGCCCAACTGGAGGAAGTGGCGGCCCGCATCCGCCCTGCGGAGGCGCGTCTGCAAGAGATGGAAGCCGCCCAGATGGATGTGGAGGCGCGCATCCAGAAAGAACGCGCCGCCCTGCGCGAAGCCGAACAGGCCCACAACCAGGCGCTGCTGGAGATGGAACGCCGCCGCGACGAACTGGCCGCCCTCAAGCGCCAGATGGAGAGCGACCTGGGCCTCATTGACGTGGAAATCGCCGAGGGGCTGCCTGCCCAGCCCCCGCTGCCGCTCCGCCCCATCGTGAGTTCGCTGCCCGAAGTGGACACCCTGCCCGATGGCCTGGAGGAGCAGATTCAGCAACTGCGCGGGCAGATTCGGCGGCTCGGCGGCATCAACCCCACCGCCCCCACCGAATACGCCGAAACTCTTGAGCGGTACAACTTCCTCACGTCCCAGTCCGAGGACCTGCAGGAAGCGGACAAATCCCTGCGGGCGGCCATCGCCGAACTGGACCGCATGATGAACGATGAGTTCGTCCGCACGTTTGAGGCCGTCGCCGAGCAGTTCACGGTGTACTTCACCCAACTGTTCGGCGGGGGCACGGCCCGCCTGGTGCTCACCGACCCCGACAACCCCATGGCGTCGGGCGTGGACATCGTGGCGCGGCCCCCAGGCAAGCGCACCCAAAGCCTGGCGCTGTTGTCTGGTGGCGAACGCGCCCTCACGGCAGCGGCCCTCATCTTCGCCATCCTGAAGGTCAGCCCCACCCCGTTCTGCATCCTGGACGAGGTGGACGCCATGCTGGACGAGTCCAACGTTCGGCGGTTCCGCGCCGTGCTGGAGGAACTGGCCCGCGACACGCAGTTTATCGTCATCACCCACAACCGCGGGACCATTGAGGCCGCCAGCACCATCTACGGCGTCTCCATGGGTGCCGACAGCGTGTCGCGGGTGCTATCCCTGCGCCTGGACCAGGTGGAGGCGAAGGTGTAGCGGCGCAGGCCCGTTTGCCGCCCCAGCCCGCGAGGCAGCCCCGCGCCGAGGCTTGACACCCGTCGGCGGTTTCGGTACACTGTTTTGTGGGAGGAGCAAGCGTGGCAGAACTCCTGCATTACCGAATCCCCTCTCGCTTCGGTGCGCTGGGCATGTCCGCACTGGACACGCCCGCAGGCCCTCGCGTTGCCCACATTTACCTGCCCAACGAGGTACCTTCCTGGTTTCCGAGCGAGGAGCGCGTTCCCCCTTCCCCCCTGAAGGAACTGGCTGCCCGCATAGAGGCGTATCTGGCCGGCGAACCGGTTGCTTTTGACCTGGATCTGTTGTTGATGGAGCAGTGCGGCGAGTTTCAACGCAAGGTGCTGCTGGCCGAATTCGGCATCCCTCGCGGCTGGGTGAGCACCTACGCGCGCATCGCCAAGCATCTGGGAGCGCCCCAGGCGGCGCGGGCGGTCGGCAGGGCGCTGGCCACCAACCCCTTCCCCATCGTCATCCCATGCCACCGCGCCGTCCGCTCCGACGGCAACTTGGGCGGCTACCGCGGCGGCCTCGCCATGAAGCGCGCGCTCCTGGAGATGGAGGGCGTCGCCTTTGCAGGCGAGGACCTGGTGCGCCTGGACAAGGTCTGGTATTAGCGTTGGCTCCGACATTCGCTGATGGCAGCGCATTCTGAGTAACGGAGGGGTTTTTACCGCAGAGAGCGCGGAGACCGCGGAGGATTCAGAGCAAATCTCTGCGCCCTGTGCGTCGCTGCGGGGAATGGGGCGGTGGAGGGATTCTCACCGCAGAGAATGCAGAGACCGCGGAGGATTCAAGCAAATCTCTGCGTCCTTTGCGTCTCCGCGGTGAATTCGTTGACGACAACCGAATGCATAATAAGGAGGCGTTCTATGGCGAGTCAGACCCTGGACATGCCCTGGGGAAGGGAGACGCTCTCCCTTCGGTTGCCCGAATCCTGGACGGTGGCCGGAATCCACGAACCCGCCTCGCTTCCCCCTGCGCCCGACGCCGCCGAGGAAGTCCGTCGCAGCCTGCAGCAGCCCTTCGGAATGCCGCGCCTGCGGGAACTCGCCCGCCCAGGCATGCGCGTGGCCCTGGTGGTGGACGACGGCAGCCGCCCCACGCCCGCGTCGGTTCTGGTCGGCGGCGTCCTGGCGGAACTGGAGGCCGCGGGCGTGGCGCGGGGGGACATCACCCTCGTCCCTGCGCTTGGCGTCCACCGCCCGATGAACGAGGACGAACTGGCCGCGCGCGTGGGGCCGGACAACTTCGCCGGCCTACGCTGGGAGAACCCCGACGGCGATGACCCCGCCAGGCTCGCATTCCTGGGCACGACCCAGCGGGGCACGCCCGTCCGCATTCACAAGACCGTGGCGGAGGCGGACGTGGTCGTGTCCGTCGGCTGCATTGAGCCGCACATCATCGCCAGTTTCGGCGGCGGGTACAAGAACATCCTGCCGGGCGTGGCGTCCCGCGAGGCCATCGCCCACAACCACGCCTTGAACTGCGCGCCGGCCACGTTCAACATGGTGGGCCAGCCCATTGACCGCAACCCCATGCGCCTGGACCTGGAGGAGGCCGGACGCATGCTCACGCCGCCGGTCTTCATCGTCAACGCCGTGCTGGACAGCCGCCAGCAGGTGGTGCGCGTCGTGTCGGGCGATCCCATCGCGGCGCATCGGGAGGGCGTCCGCACCAGCGCGACCCTGTACGGCGTTGCCGTGCCCGCTCCCGCCGATGTGGTCATCACCGACTCCAACCCCATGAACCAGGACCTGCGCCAGGGCGTGAAGGCGCTGGCGAATACCATCCGCGCGGTGCGGCGGGGCGGCGTCCTCATCACGCTGGTCAAGGCGGATGAAGGCGTGGGCGTGTTCGGCCTGGCGAATCGGAAACTGCCCCTGGGACGCGGGGCGCTGCGGGTACTGGCCCCGCTGCTCCTGAAGGCCATCCCGAAGATGAAGATGCGCGGCATGGGCGAGGAAGACCGGTTCTTCCTGTACTTCGCGCTCCAGGCGATGCGCCACGCCACGCTGGTGATCTACGCGCCGACCATCCCCGCCGAAGTGCGCGGGAACCTGCCGTTCGTGGAGTTCGCCGACACGCCCGAGGCGGCCATCGCCCACGCCCAGCGCCGATTCCCACGACGGGCCGCCGTCCGCGCCTTCCCCCACGGCGGCATCACGTTCCCGATCCTGGAGTAAACGCCTTGCACTGGAAATCACCGCGGAGACCACGAAGATTGAGAGCATAAGGAGGTAGAGATGGGCGCAATCATGGGTTCCGATGTCCTGGTCAAATGCCTGATTCAGGAGAACGTGCGGTTTGTCTTCGGCATCCCCGGCGGGCAACTGTGCCCCATCCTGGATGCCATACGGCGCTTCGGGAGCGACGCGGGCCTGCAATTCATCATGACGCGCCACGAGCAGGCCGCCGCCCACATGGCCGACGCCTACGCGCGGGTTACCGGCGAGCCGGGCGTGTGCATCGGCACGGTGGGGCCTGGCGCCGCAGACCTGGTGCCCGGCGTGTACGCGGCCTGGGCCGACTCCATCCCGATGGTGGTGCTCACGGCCCAGAACCAGACGTGGAAATCGTACCCGGAGCGCGGCTCCATGCAGTCGCTGGACCAAATCGGCCTGTTCCAGCCCATCACCAAATGGAGCGCCCGCGTGGCCCACTGGAAGCGCATCCCGGAACTGGTGCATGCGGCCTTCCGCGCGGCGGTGTCCGGTCGCCCGCGTCCGGTGCACCTGGACCTGCACGTGGACGTGATGGTGGGCACCGGCGACGAGGAGTCGCTGGACATCTCGCCGCCATCCCGCTACCGAGCCGACCGCGGCCCCGTGGCCCAGCCCGAGTTAATTGAGCAGGCGGCGCGGATGCTGGTGGAAGCCGAGCGCCCGCTCATCCACCCGGGCGGCGGCGCGCTTCGCTCCGGCGCGTGGGACGAGGTCCGCGAACTCGCCGAGTACCTGTCGGCCCCCGTTACCACCAGCCAGGGCGCGTGTGGCGTCATCCCGGAGGACCACCCCCTGTGCCTGATTCCGGGCGGGTTCGGCGCGCTGGGGGCCCAGGCCATGGCCGACGTGGTGCTCCTCGTCGGCGGGCGGCTTGGCGATGTGGATTTCTGGGGCCAGCCACCTTATTGGGGCGAGCCTGATGCGCAGAAACTGATTCAGATTGACATTGAGCCGCAGGTGGTCGGCCTGAACCGCCCCGTGGATTTGGCCCTCATCGGCGACGCCAAGGCCACCCTGCGCCTGCTGATTGAGGCCGTGAAACGCCTCACCAAGCCCATCCCCGAACGGCCCGACATGGCCGACTACCGCGCGACGCAGGAGGCCTGGCTGGCGCAGTTCGCCGCCGACGCCGCCTCGGACAGGACGCCGATTCACCCGCTGCGCCTGGTGCGCGACGTGCGGGCCTTCTTCCCGCGCGACGCCATCACCATCGTGGACGGCGGCAACACCAACGTCTGGGCGCACTACCTGAACCGCGTGTACGCGCCGCGGTCGTTCCTGTGGGCCGCCGACTCGGGGCAACTGGGCACGGGCCTGCCCTACGCCATCGGCGCGAAACTGGCCGCGCCCGACCGCCCGGTGTACGCCATCTGCGGCGACGGGGCCTTCGGCCTCAACATGCAGGAGTTGGAGACGGCGGCGCGGCTCAAGTTGCCGTTTGTCGTCATCGTTGCCAACGACTGCCAGTGGGGGATGATCAAGGGTGCGCAGTTGGCCGCCTACGACGCACGCTACATCGGCGTGGACTTTGACGACGTGCGCTACGACCTGGTGGCGCGGGCCATGGGCTGCTACGGGGAACGCGTTGAGGAGCCGTCGCAGATCACGCCGGCCCTGGAGCGCGCGGTCAAGTCGGGCAAGCCGGCGGTGCTGGACGTGGTGGTGGACAAATGGGCCAACCTGACGCCGCCCGACCTGGAGAACCTGGATGCCGTCTGGATGGAGGGGTGCGAACTCCCGTGGTAAGGAGTTTCACCGCAAACAACCGAATACCCTCTGTGCGCTCTGCGTCTCTGCGGTGCGAACAACCGAACGCGTCTCTGCGGTGCAAAGATATGTAGGAGGAGCACATGAAAGCCGTCGTTGTGCGAGGAATCCAGCAGTTTGAGGTCGCCGATGTGCCCATGCCCGAACCGGCTGCGGGGGAGGTCCTCATCCGCGTGGGCTATTGCGGCATCTGCGGATCCGACATGGAGGCGTACCACACCGGCATGTACGCGCCCGGGCTGATCGTGGGCCACGAGTTCGCGGGCGTCATCGCCCAGGTGGGGCCGGACGTGGCCGACTGGCGGCCGGGCGACCGCGTCGTGGTCAACGACGCCGTCCCCTGCGGCGAGTGCCGGCCCTGCCGCGACGGGCGACTGGACGCCTGCGAAAGCCTGTACATGATCGGCGTAACCCACGACGGGGCCATGGCCGAGTACTGCGTCGCGCCCGTGCGCGGCTTGCACCGCCTGCCCGATGGCGTGGGCCTGCGCCGCGGCGCGCTGGTGGAGCCGCTTTCGGTGGCGCTGCACGGCGTGCACCGCTCGCGGCTCAAGCCCGGCGACCGCGCGCTGGTCATGGGCGCGGGGCCCATCGGCCTGCTCACGCTCCAGTGCGCGCTCGTGGCCGGGGCGCGGATGGTGGCCGTAACCGAGGTGGACCCCACCCGCGCGGCCCTGGCCCAGAAGTTGGGTGCAGCGGTCGTGCTGGACCCAACGCGCGACAACGTGGTCGTGAACCTGTCGGCCCTGACCGACGGCCAAGGCCCCGACGTCATCTACGTGTGCACGGGCGCGCCCCAGCCCTACCGCGACGCCATCTCCCTGGTGCGCAAGGGCGGGCAGATTTTCGTCCTGGGCCTATGCGTGGAGCCCGTGGAAGCCGACTTCATGAGCGTGGCGATGGGCGACCTGTGCATTGAGGGCAGCCTAGCCGGTCGCGCCCAATTCGCCGCTGCCATTGACTTCGTGGCGCAGGGGCGCGTGGACGTGGAGTCGCTGATTACCCACGAGATCGCCCTGGACGACGCTGTGGAGAAAGGGTTCAAGTTGCTGGATACGCCCAACAGCGGGGCGGTCAAAGTTCTCGTCCGCATCGGCGGCGAACTGACCGCCGACCGCTAACCGCTGACCGCTGATTGCTGATCGCTGACTGCTGATCGCTGACTGCTGAATGGAGGAGGTACACATGAAACTCGCGAGCCTGGAGTACCTGGAAGAGGTCAAGAAGCGCTCCAACGCCGACCCGCAGTACCTGGAACTGGCCAAGGGCAACAACGAGTCGTACACGCTGGTGCTGGAACCGGAGCCGGCCCAGGGCGTCCACGAGCGCATCGTCATCGGATTCAACAACGTGGACGGCAAGATGAACGAGGTGTGGATCGGCGAGCGCCCCACGCTGTTCACCCTGTCGGCTCCCTACGGCGTGTGGGTGGACATCCTGCGCGGCAAGATGGGCGCCACCAAGGCCATCACCATGCGCAAACTCAAGACGCAAGGGCCGTTCCTGCAACTCCTGCAGGGCGCGAACCGCATCATCCGCTGGGTGGAAATCCTGACCACCATCCCGACGGAGTTTGAGGGCAACTACGCCCAGTACAACCTGCCTGGTAAGTAGGGCGGCCAACGGCACTTGCTGCAAAGCCTGGTGCGACTACCCGGCTGGCGCAGAGAGTGCTTCGCCGCTTGCCGCGTCTTGCGATGGCGGGTGGAAGTTGCCCTTGCGCGGGCGGGCGGAGCGCCCGAGGCAATCGCGGCGCGGCATGGAACCGCGAATCCGCGCGAATGAACACGAATGGCACCTTTGCATTCGTGCAGATTCGCGCGATTCGTGGATTTGCTTCGCTCCGCTCGGCATGACAGGGCCATACTGTCATTCTGAGCGGCGCAGCCGCGAAGAATCTCGCCAACCGAGATGCTTCGCTTCGCTGATGCTTCGCTTCGCTCAGCATGACAGGGCAGGGAGGCTGTTACATTCGTGCAGATTCGCGCGATTCGTGGATTTGCTTCGCTCCGCTCGGCATGACAGGGCCATACTGTCATTCTGAGCGGCGCAGCCGCGAAGAATCTCGCCAACCGAGATGCTTCGCTTCGCTGATGCTTCGCTTCGCTCAGCATGACAGGGCAGGGAGGCTGTTACATTCGTGCAGATTCGCGCGATTCGTGGATTGAATATTCGTGCGAATTCGCGCCCATTCGCGGATACCGCGCGAGGCGCCTTGCCTCCCCTGCAAGGGCAACCGACGGTTTTGACAGCGGTCCGCGGGCGGTGTACAATGGTTTGTGAAGGAATACACAAATCCAACCCGCGGCGATTCGCACTGCGGGCATATCCTACCGAAGAGGGAATACCACCATGGACTACGAGGAACGACTGCGACAACTGGTGAGTGGCTTCGGCGACTGGTTCGCCGATGACGCCAAACTCCGCGACGGCCGCATGACTGCCGACCTGTACCCCTACACCCACCTGTTCCAGCCCATCCAGGTCAACGGCGTGAAGATTCGCAACCGCATCGTCATGGGGCCCATGGGCAACATCTGCCTGGCCGACGAGACGGGCCGGCCCAGCAACAAGATGATAGAGTACTTCGTGGAGCGGGCCAAAGGCGGCGCGGGCCTCATCACGTCGGGTCTGGTGCCCGTGAGCCACGGCGTGGACCCGTCGGTAACCGAGCCCGGCGACCTGTCCTACTTCCCGCGCATTGACCGCTCGCGCACCAACTACGCCGGGTGGCGCATCCTGGCCGAGAACTGCCACGCCCACGGCGCGCGGTTCTTCATCCAACTCACGCCGGGCCTGGGGCGCGTCGGCTCGCCCGAGTGCCTGGTCAAGAAGTACAAACTGCCCATCTCGTCCTACTGGAACCCCAACTTCTACATCCCGGAAGTGCCCTGCCGTCCGCTGACCAACCGCGAGTGCTGGAAGATCATCGACAACGCGGGCCAGGCCGCCGCCGACGCCAAGGGCCTGCTCATTGACGGCGTGTACCTGCACGGGCACGAGGGGTACCTGCTGGAGCAGATGACCAACCCCGCCTTCAACCGCCGCAAGTGGGGCACATTCGCCGACTGGCAGGCGTTTGGGACTGAACTGGTCAAGGAGATTCGCAAGCGCACCGGCCCGCGCTACCCCATCATGTACCGCATTGACCTCTCGCTGGCGCTCAACGCCACCTACGGCGAGCGCATGCAGTCGGTCAAGGGCCTGCGCAAGTTCCGCAACGAGCGCACCGTAGAGATGACGCTGGAGTACATGGTCAACCTGGTGCGCGCGGGCGTGGACATGTTTGACGTGGACCTGGGCTGCTACGACAACTGGTGGCTGCCCCATCCGCCGGCGTCCATGCCGCCCGGGTGCTATCTGGAAGTCGCCAAGATCGTCAAGGACTACTTCGCCGAGCGCGGCGTCAAGTCCAATGTCGGGCTGGATGTGCCCATCGTGGCCGTCGGCAAACTGGGCTACCCCGACCTGGCCGAGCGGGCGCTGCGCGAGGGGATGTGCGACATGATCATGCTGGCGCGGCCCTTGCTGGCCGACCCCGAATGGCCCAACAAGGCGTATGCCGGCCGCGTGAGCGAGATCGTCCCCTGCATCGGCGACCAGGAAGGCTGCCTCAACGAGTTCCTGGAGGGAGGCCACCCCCAGTGCGCCGTGAACCCGCGCACTGGCTTTGAGGAACTCCTGCCCGAGACGCCGCCCCTCGCCGAGAAGCCCAAGCGCGTCGCGGTGGTGGGGGCCGGCCCGGCGGGCGTCGTGTGCGCCATGACGGCGGCACGCCGCGGCCACCACGTTACGCTGTACGACCGCAATCCGAAGGCCGGCGGCATGCTGATCCCCGGCTGCGTGCCCAAAATCAAGTACGATGTGGCCAACTACGTGGACTACCTGAACGCGGCGCTGGAAGCGTGCGCGCGCGACCATGACCTGACAGCGCGGTTCGGCACCGCCATCTCGCCCGACGACCTGCGCGCGGGCGGGTTTGACGCCGTCGTCATCTGCGCGGGCGCGAAGCCGTGCGGTCTGCCCGTTCCCGGCGCCGACCTGCCGCATGTGGTGCAGGCGGTGGACCTGCTGCGCGACCCGTCGCCGGCCGACGGCAAGAGCCACATCGTCATCGTCGGTGGCGGCTCCGTGGGCTGCGAGACGGCCTACTTCCTGGCCTACGAACTGGGCAAGGATGTGGCCGTCGTGGAGATGCTGCCGTACTTCATGAAGGGTGTCTGCACGGCCAACCGCGGGCACCTGATTCACCATCTGGAGCGTAAGGGCGTGCGCCTGCTCAACTGCGCCACGGTCAAGCGCATCGGCGAGCGCGAGGTGGTCATCGCCCGCAACGTGTCGCCGACGGTGCCCGACCCCTACGTTACCTGGCGGCCCATCCTGCCCGAGAACGTGCCCAACCCGCTGGCCCGGCCCATCCGCGAGGAGTTGCGCGAGGAGACGCTGGAGGCCGACCTGGTGGTGCTGGCCGTCGGCCTGAAGCCGGACGACGCGCTGTACGAGGCGTGCGTCCGCGAGCGCGTGGCGCCGGAGGTGCACAACCTGGGCGACTCGTTCTCCGTGGGCCGCGTGTTTGAGGCGGTCAAGGCGGGGTACCGAGTCGGGTTGGCACTGTAGCCCGCACCTACGGCAGATACACCCCCTCCGCACGGCGCGTGTCGTGCGGGAGGGGGTGTTGTTTTGTTCAATTTCGGATTACCGGACATTCGCGTATAATGGATTATGCACAACGGAATACCTCTGCTTTGCAGCACGATGCTCACCACCTGGCCACACATCTTTGCGGTGGAGGATCCATCTCCACAATACTTGTCCGAGCAGCGCCGCCTTGTATACACGGCAATGACGCGGGCGCGCAAGCGGCTGTATCTCACATGCGTCAGAGGATGGCCCAAGCCACTTGGCCCTGTCCTTGAGCATGTGGAAAAATGCTGAGAACAGCGTTCGGTGTCGGACGCACGACGGCAATTGCCGTTCACTGGTGAACTGTAACCGAGCGAGTCTTCGCCTAGGAGGTCATCGCCATGCGTGTGCTCATTACGGGAGGAACAGGGCTCATCGGGTCGGCGCTGGCGGCCGAACTGGCCCAGGCCGGCCACGAGGTCATCGTGCTGACCCGCAACCCGGCCAAGGCGCAGGGCCTGCCCGCGGGCGTCCGCGCCGAACGCTGGGATGGGCGAACGGCCCAGGGCTGGGGGCATCTCGCCGACGGCGCGGGCGCTATCGTCAACCTGGCGGGGGCCAGCATCGCCGGCGAGGGCCTGCTGCCCAGCCGCTGGACGCCGGAACGCAAGCGGCTCATCCTGCAAAGCCGCCTGGACGCGGGCCGGGCCGTGGTGGAGGCGGTGCAGGCCGCCGCGCACAAGCCCGGCGTCGTCATCCAGTCGTCGGGCATCGGCATCTACGGGTTCGCGGGCGACCGGGTGCTGGACGAGAGCGCGCCCGCCGGCACCGATTGGCTGGCGCAGGTGGCCGTCCAGTGGGAAGCGGCAACCGCGCCGGTGGAGGCCATGGGCGTGCGCCGGGCCATCATCCGCACCGCCGTGGTGTTCAGCCGCACAGGCGGAGTGCTGCCGCTCATGTTGTTGCCCTTCCGCCTGTTCGTGGGCGGCCCAATCGGCGGCGGCAAGCAGTACGTCCCCTGGATTCACATCGCCGACGAGGTGGGTGCCATCCGCTTCCTCATTGAACATCCCGACGCGCGCGGGCCGTTCAACCTGGTCGCGCCCGATGTGATGACCAACGCCGAGGTGAGCCGCGTCATCGCGCGGGTGTTGCGGCGGCCGTCGTGGCTACCGCTGCCGGCGTTCGTCATGCGCCTGCTGTTCGGCGAGGTCGCCACGCTCCTGCTGGAGGGTCAGCGCGCCGTGCCCAAGCGGTTGCAGGAGTTGGGATACGCCTTCCGCTTCCCTACGCTGGAGGGGGCACTGCGGGACTTGACGCGGTGAGTTGCCGTCGCCATATCTCCATCACGCCGCGAGGTGGGGCATGAGCCGCGTGGTCGTAGTGGGCGGGGGAGTTGGCGGATTGTCCGCGGCGGCCCTTCTCGCACGGGCGGGGCTGGACGTAACCGTGCTGGAAGCCCACGCCGACGCGGGCGGATGCGCGAGCACCTTTGCGCGCGGGGGTTATCGGTTTGAGGCAGGCGCGACGCTGCCCGTGGGGTTCTACCCAGGCGGCCCGATGGACACCCTGGGGCGCGCCCTGGGAATAGACTGGCCCATCCGCTACGACCCCCGCGTGCTGACGGTCCACCTGCCCGATGGAGCGTGCATCACGCGGCGGAGCGATGATGCCCGTTGGGACGAGCGCCGGGCCAAGTTCGGGCATGCGGGCGAGCGGTTCTGGCGCTGGCAGGAGCAGACGGCAGACGCCCTGTGGGACTTCGCCTTGCGACTGCCTCCGTGGCCGCCGCAATCCGCGCGGGATGTGGCGGCGTTCGTCGGCATGGGCGCCGATTGGCTGAAGGACGACTGGCGCGGGCGCATGAATCCCGCGCTGGCCCTGGACGCAGTTCGCACGGTGGCGGCGCACCTACGCGGCGCAGGCGAGCGGCTGCGGCTGTTTGTGGACGCGCAGTTGATGATCTCAGCGCAAACCACCAGTGCGCACGCGGTGGCACTGTACGGCGCGGCGGCGCTAGACCTCCCCCGTCGCGGCCCGGGGCACCTCCCCGGCGGGATGGGCGCGGTCGCACAGGCGCTGGCCGATGCCGTGGCGCGGTTCGGCGGGCGCGTGCTGTACCGCCACGAAGCCGCACGCGTGGTCCTGCAAAGCGGCCGCCCGATTGGGGTAGACACGCGCGATGGCGAACGTTTCATCGCTGACATCGTGCTGCTGAACACGACGCCAGGGGACGCCGCGGTTCTGCTAGGCCAGGAAGCGACTCCTCGCTGTCCTGCCGACGGCTGGGGGGCGTTCATGGTGTACGTGGGGGTGGACGCGAGCGTCGTGCCCGAAGACGCCGTTCTGCACCATCAGGTTGTGGCGGGCGAGCCGCTCAGCGAGGGCAACGCGCCGTTCATCTCCATCAGCCCTGCTTGGGACGCTACCCGCGCCCCGGCGGGCCGCCGCGCCATCACCATCAGCGCCCACACGCGCCCTGCCCCATGGTGGGAATTGCACCGCACAGACCGCGTCGCCTACGAGGCCCGCAAGGCTGCATACACAGCGCGGATTCTGACCGCAGCGGAGCGCGCGCTCCCGGGCCTGCGCGATGCCGCCGAGTTCGTCCTCACCGGCACGCCGGTTACGTTCCATCGCTACACGCGACGAGCGGGCGGCTGGGTAGGCGGTTTCCCGCAGACCAGCCTGCTCCGATTCCGCGGGCCGAGGCTGCGCCCAGGCATCTGGCTGGTCGGGGACAGCATCTTCCCCGGCCAGTCTGTTGCCGCCACGGCGCTGGGTGGAATCCGCGTGGCGCACGCGGTGCTGGAGACTTTGCACCTCGGGGAGCAAGCGCTGCAATGATGTGGCTGCGTTTCTCGGCGGAATCGGCCCCTCCGCAGAGCGGCGTGGCTCTTGGACGCGACGCACTCACCATTGCGACGGCCAAGCCGGGCCAACCGTGGGCGATTTTCCTGAACGCCCAGGCTATGCTATCATAGGCTTGCGAATCCGTGTTTGGCACAGCGAGGGGAGCGAGTTCCATGAGCGGACGTGGGGCGCAGATGCGGCCCGTGCCGCTTGCCCTCATCTTCACCGCTGACGATTTCGGGCGGGACGAGGCCATCAACCGCGCCGTCCTGAGCGCCCATCGCGACGGCGTGCTGACCTCGGCCAGCCTCATGGTGGCAGGCGCGGCTTGTGAGCACGCGGTGGACCTGGCCAGGCGCACGCCCACCCTCGCCGTGGGCCTGCATGTGGTAACGGTGGACGGGCCGTCGGTGCTCGGCCACGCCGCGCTGCCCCACATCACCGATGCGGCCGGGCGGTTCCCCGCCGACCCCTACGGCCTGGGCATCCGCTACCAGTTCAGCGCCGTGGCCCGCGCCGAGTTGGCCCGCGAGATGGAGGCCCAGTTTGAGCGGTTTGCCGCCACCGGGCTCCCCCTGGCCCATGCCGACGGGCACTACCACATGCACATGCACCCGGCCGTGTTCCCCATCTTCCTGCGCCTGGCCGAGACCTTCGGCGCGCCCGGGTTTCGCCTGCCCAACGACGACCTGCGCCTGACTCTGGGGTACGATGCATCGCGCCGCCCGCTCAAGACGCTGTGGCATTTGTACTATGCGGCGTTGCGGCGCTGGGGCAAGGCTCGCGCGGCTGCGTCGCCCCTGGCGCATGCGGACAGGGTTTATGGGCTGTACCAGACGGGGCATCTGTCGGAACCGTACCTGCTGTATCTGCTGGGGCGCATCCCGCCACACGTGCGTGTGGCCGAAATTTACGGCCACCCATCGGAGCGGGATTTGGGCGAACCCGGCGGCCCCAACCCAGGCGACCTGGCCGCGCTCCTCAGCCCGCGCGTGCGCGAGCGGGTGCAACAGATGGGCGCGCGGCTCATCTCGTACCGCGACCTGGTCGTGAAGCGGGGAGGTGCACCATGACATCCGCGCTCCTGCTCCTCATCGTGATGAGTTGGGCCTTCTGGCTGGTGGCCTGGCTGTGCACGTATGACTTCTTCCACCAGGCGCAGTCCCCCTCGCGCACCGGCGATGGCCAACGTCCATACACGCCGCCCGTGTCCATCCTGAAGCCCATCAAGGGCGTGGACCCCGATGCCTACGAATGCCTGCTGAGTTTCGTGCGCCAGGACTATCCGGAGTACGAGGTGCTCATCGGCGTGCTGGACCCGGACGATCCGGCGGTCAGCCTGGCCGCACGGCTCCAGCGCGAGTACCCGCAACGGGTGCGCCTCGTCGTGGCCGAGCCGATTGGGTACAACAACAAGGTCAGCATCCTGCACGCGCTGGCAGGGCAGGCGCGTCATCCCGTTCTGGTCGTCGCCGACAGCGATATGCGGGTGGGGCCCGATTACCTGCGGCGCGTGGTGGCCCCGCTGGAGGACCCCGCGGTGGCGCTGGTAACCTGTGCCTACGTGGGCGACAGGGCGGTAACCCTCACGGCGCGGCTGGAGGCCCTGTACATGGGCGCGACGTTCCTGCCGATGGTGATGGTGGCGCGGCGCTATCTGAACATGCGCTTCGCCACGGGCGCGACCGACGCATTGCGCGCCGCCGACCTGGAGCGCATCGGCGGGTTCCGCGCCCTGGCCGACTACCTGGCCGACGACTTCCAGTTGGGGCACCAGTTGTCGCGGGACGGAGGGCGCGTCGTCCTGTCGGACTACATCCCGCGCGCGGTGCTGGGCAAGACCACGTTCCGCGACCAGTGGCACCGCGAGGTCCGTTGGGCGCGGTGCAATCGCGTCAGCCGCCCGCTGGAGTATCCCGCGCTCCTGGTAACCCTAGCCGTGCCGCTGGCGCTGGGCCTCGCTCTGGCGAAGGGCTTTGCCGCGCCGTTCTCGTGGATTCTCGTCGCCTCGCTCCTGATTCGGTGGTGGGTGGCGTGGCAGGTGTCGGGGTACACCGGCGACGAGACGACGCGCCGCAACCTGGGGCTTCTGCCCCTGCGCGATGGCCTCACCGCCGCGGTGTGGGTGGCGGGCGGCGTGGGGCGATCCATCCAGTGGCGCGGGCAGCAGTACACCCTGCGGCCGGGCGGGAAGTTGGGCCCGCCGCAGCCGTCGCTCGTCCACACCCTGCTGCGGCGAACGCACGGGTAGGGCTTGGTCCTCACCGCGGAGACACAGAGAACGCAGAGGGGCAATCGGGGCATTTCGGGCGCGTCCCCTGGGGCATGGCCGCGCGGGGTTGAACCCCCGCGCTGAAAGGGCGAAGCCCCTGCGGGGCTGGGGACGTGTGGGTGGTTTGGAGCGCGAAGGGCGCGAAAGGGGCGGCCCTTCGCGGGTTTCGTGTTCTAAGTCGTTGCCCCCGCATGCCGTGGCGGTTTGGACGGTGGAAGGCCGCAGGGTGCGCATAGTTCACCAGCAGGGGGTGGAACCGAGTCCTCTTCGCGGCTCCCCTTTGGCGTCTTTCCCGCGCGGTGGTAGAATGTCGGGCAAACCTGTTTTGCGGAGAGTGCCGACTATGCAAGTCCTGCTGTACATGCTGCTTGGCCTCATCGCCGGCGTGCTGAGCGGGGTGGTGGGAATCGGCGGCGGAACCATTATCATCCCCGCGCTGGTGTTCCTGTTCGGCTTCACCCAGCACAAGGCTCAGGGGACGACGCTGGCCCTCATGGTCCCGCCCATCGGCATCCTGGCGGCGTGGACGTACTACAAGCAGGGGTTTGTGGATTTACGCGCGGCGGTTTTCATCGTGCTGGGGTTCTTCCTCGGCGGGCTGCTTGGCGCGCGGGTCGCCGTGGGCATCCCCGATGCGGTGCTGCGCAAGGTGTTCGCCGTGTACCTGCTCATCGTCGCGGCGCAGATGTTCTTCGGGAAGAAGTAGAATCGCAGGAAAGGAGGTTGCGCGATGAAAGCGCGACGCATCAGCGACAGGGTCAGTTGGCTGGGGGCGGTGGATTGGAACAGACGGCTGTTTGATTCCCTGATTCCGCTCCCCGATGGCACGAGTTACAACGCCTACCTCGTGCGGGGCAGCGAGAAGACCGCGGTGCTGGACACCGTAGACCCGGCCATGACCGATGTCCTCATGGCGCAGTTGGCCGACGTGCCCAAGGTGGACTATCTCGTCGCTCACCATGCCGAGCAGGACCACTCGGGTTCCATCCCCGCCGTGTTGGAGAAGTACCCCGATGCCCGGGTCGTAGCCACGCCCAAGGGCAAGGACATGCTCATTGACTTGCTCCTGATTCCTGGGGAGAAGTTCATCACCGTGGCCGACGGCGAGACGCTGTCGCTGGGCGACCGGACGCTGCGCTTCATCCACGCGCCTTGGGTGCACTGGCCGGAAACGATGGTTACCCACGTGCCCGAGGAGCGCATTTTGTTCTCGTGCGACTTCTTCGGCTCGCATATCGCGACGACGGACCTGTACGCGACCGACGAGGGGCGCGTCGTGGAGGCGGCCAAGCGCTACTTCGCCGAGATCATGATGCCGTTCCGCGCGGCCATTGCCAAGAACCTGGAGAAGGTGAGAGCGCTGGACATCGCAGCCATCGCGCCGAGCCATGGTCCCGTGTACGGCAGGCCCGCGCTCATCGTGGACGCCTACGACGAATGGGTTTCGGGCGGGCCGAAGAATGTCGCCGTCGTGGCCTATGTCTCCATGCACGGCAGCACCGAGAAGATGGCGACGTTCCTTGTCGGCGCGCTGGCCGAGCGGGGCGTGCGCGTGGAGCAGTTCAGCCTGCCGGTTACCGACATCGGGAAACTGGCTATGGCACTGGTGGACGCCGCCACGCTGGTGCTTGGGACGCCCACGGTGCTGGTCGGGCCGCACCCCGCCGCCGTGTACGCGGCCTACCTCGCCAATGCTATCCGCCCGCAGGTGAAGTTTGCGACGGTCATCGGTTCCTACGGCTGGGGTACCAAGGCGGTGGAGACAATTGCGGGGATGATCCCCAACCTGAAGGCCGAAATCCTTCCGCCCGTGTACTGTAAGGGCCACCCACGCGAAGCGGACTTCGCGGCGCTGACGGTGCTGGCGGATACCATCGCGGCGAAGCATCGGGAACTCGGACTGCTGTAGTGATGAACGCGATCCGCCCCATCGCCATCTGCGTGTTCCGTCGGGATGACCGAACCTTCGTCTTTGAGGGATATGACCCGCTTGGTGGCAAGGCCTTCTATGGCCCGCTGGGAGGCAGTATTGAGTTCGGCGGGCGACGTGGAGAGCGAGCGTCAACTCACCGCGCAGGCCGCAGAGAACGCGGGAAAAACGATAGAACCTCTGCGGTCTCCGCGTCTCTGCGGTGAACCGCGCGCCAGGGAGTATGCGAATGAGGCGCGAGCGATACCCCATCCTGGAGTTTGACCCCGCGCGCGACGCGGTGATTCACCCGAGCCAGGTGGTGAAGCCCGCCGATGTGCCCGAGCGGTGCGTGCTGTGCTTCTTCCGCGAGGTGCTTGTCGGCCTGGAGCAGGGCGGGCAGGCTCAGCGCGTCGCCAGCCTGCGGAGCGAGATCGGCGAGATTCCCGTGTATGTCGTGGAGGTGAACGGCGTGCGCGTGGCCGCGTTCCAGCCCGGCGTCGGTGCGGCGTTGGGCGCGGGCCTGCTGGAAGCGGTCATCGCCATGGGTTGCCGCAAGTTCATCGCGTGCGGCGGGGCGGGCGTGCTGCGGCGCGACATCGCCGCGGGCCATCTGGTCGTGCCCACGTCCGCCGTGCGCGACGAAGGGACGTCGTACCACTATCTCGCGCCCGCGCGGGAGGTTGCCGCCAGCCCCGAAGCCGTCGCCGCCGTTGAGCGGGTGCTGCAACGGCGCGGCATCCCCTACCTGGTCGGCAAGACGTGGACGACCGACGCGCCCTACCGCGAGACGCCCGACAAGGTGCGCCTGCGCCGCGCCGAGGGCTGCCTCACGGTGGAGATGGAAGCGGCGGCCTTCTTCGCCGTGGCGCAATTTCGCGGCGTGCCCTTCGCGCAAATCCTGTACGGCGGCGACGACGTGAGCGGCCTTGAGTGGGATCCGCGGGGCTGGCACCAGCGGACTACGGTGCGCGAGACCCTGTTCTGGCTCGCCGCCGAGGCGTGCGCGGAGATGTAGCGCTGCTCTGCGGTGCAGCCGCTCGGCGGAGTTCTTGTCATGCCCGCCGCGCGGCGCTTCGCCCGGCGAAGGGCGCCACGCGGGCCGATTGCTTCCCCCGCACAGGGCCATTGCCTACTGTCAGTCTGGTGTCAGTCGGGTTCGGTACACTGTCGGCGAGAGTTCGCAACCAGTGGTTGTTGCACGGTGCGAGGCGCAGACCGTACCGATCAGGCCACAGCGGGAGGCGGTGGTCAATACCCAGACCGCAGACCACAGACTCCCGGCAAAGCGACGGCCCACCCGGCAGGTCTGCACGGCAGGAGGTGTACCATGGCGATTCAGGCGGGCCGGGCGATTCGTTCACGGCAAGGGTTCCTCACCGCAGTTGTCCTCGTTGTGCTGATCTTCCTCACGCTGCCGCATCCGGTTCTAGCGCAGGGGCTGGCGCTGTCCTTGCAGGAAATCGCCGGCCTCAGTCAGACGGCGGTCGTCGGCACGGTATCCGCGTTGCGCTCGCATTGGAATCCGGCGCACACGCTCATCCTGACCACGGTTACCGTGGACGTGGAGCATGTGCTGAAGGGGACGGCGGGGGACACGCTCCTTTTTGAGGTGCAGGGTGGGAAGGTGGACGGCCTGGGCCTCACTGTGTCGGGCATGCCCACGTTCGGCGTGGGCCAGCGCGTCCTCCTGTTCCTGGACGACACGCCCGACGGTACGGTGGGCGGGTTTCAGGGCCGCTTCTACCTGGCGGACGGCCAAGTGTCCCGTGAGGGGTTTGAACCTACGCCGCTGATCACGTTCCTGATGCGCATCGCGGGAGCGCCCGGCATCCGTGTCCCTGCTGGGTTGTGGCGCGAGGCGCAAGTGGAAGCCTCGGCGGTGTCCGCAGCCGCGCCTTCCATTGCCAGCATCTCGCCAACCAAAGGCGCGTCGCACTGGGATCGGCTGCGCTACGACGAGGAGGGCATCGGGTGTGCTATGGACTCCACCCTCGTTACGATCTCAGGGAGCAACTTTGGCGCAGTACAGGGGACCGGCCGGGTGGAGTTTTTCGGCGGTTACAACTATTGGGTGCCCGGCTGCGTGGACTTCTGGAGCGACACGCTCATCCGGGTGCGCGTGCCGGGCTGAGCGTCCAGCGGCCCTGTGCGCGTCGTGAACGCGAATGGAACCAGCAACACAAAGGATTTCAACGTGATGTACTGCTTCTGCGGGGGGCGCTGGCCGAAGGGTACGTATCCCCAACCTATGTCGGAGCCCGTGCTGATCAATCCCAACACCGCCGACTGCGATGGGGAACTGGAAGCCGTGCGGCGTGCGATGAGCACGTGGAGCAGCGTCCCGACGGCGAACTTCCAGTACCGTTTCGGAGGGACGACCACGCTTGTTGGCCTTGCGCAGGATGGCCAGAACGTGGCTTCGTGGGCAGACTCACCTTCGCTCATCTCCGACCGCTTTCTCGCTGCTGGGTATCGCTGGTGGATTCACGATAACCCATACGAGATCGTGGAATCGGATTTCATGTTCAACGATTGGGCGTTCACGTGGGGCACCGATGGCAGCGCAAACCGTTACGATGTGGAGAGTCTCGCGGCGTGGGGGATGGGCTTCATGCTCGGTTTGGATAGCCTCGTGGGGGCCGCGGACGCCGAGAAGACGATGTACGGGTTTACAGGAAAAGGCGAGACGAAGAAGCGCACGTTGACCGACGATGACCAGGCGGGCGTTACGTACATTTACCCCCTGTCGCCCACGCCCACGCATACGCCGACGACGACGCCGACTCCGACATCCACACCGACGCGGACGCCCACCGCTACCCGCACGCCTACAGCAACGCTCACGCCGACGACCACGCCCACGCGCCGTCCCACGAATACGCCCGGCCCGTCGCCCACGTGGGTGCCCGGGGCACGTGGGGTGCTCTGGCTCCCCATCGTCTTCACCGACTGGCGCGCGCTCCTGCCCGAGCCGGTTACGCTCACCGTTCAGCCCGCCGCGGATTCGTGGATCAATGCATGGGATAGCCCGCCTGCCAATCACGGCAACGACAGCACTCTCAAGGTGCGCACGGGCGGAGTCCAGAAGGCCCTGCTGATGTTCAACCTGCCTGCGGAGATCATGGGCCGCAGCATCGTCAGCGCCGAGTTGCGGCTCTACGTGTCGGCCCGCTCCAACACCAGCACGGGCACGCTAAGCGCGTACCGGCTGAAACGGGCGTGGGAGGAGATGACCGTAACGTGGGCGGTGCCCTGGGCAGGAGCGGGAGCCACCGACCCGTCGGATGTGGAGGCGACGGCGGACGGGACGGCCTCACTGGGAGTTGTCAACGCGTGGGTGGCCGTGAGCGTAACCTCTGCGGTGCAGGCTTGGGCCACCGGCACGCCGAACCACGGGCTGATCCTGGTGTACACGGCTGGCTCCAGCAACGTGTACGAGTTCGCGTCGCGGAATGTGGCGGGGAAGGGCCCGGCGCTGGTGATTGCCTACCGGTAGGCCCACGCCGCCCCGGACGCCCGGCTGCCCAGTTGCCACGCCCTCGCTATGACACCCCACCTGTCATTGCGAGCGAAGCGAAGCATCTCGGTTGACGAGATTCTTCGGCGCTCCGCGCCTCAGAATGACGATATGGCTCTGTCATGCTGAGCGAAGCGAAGCATCTCGGTTGACGAGATTCTTCGGCGCTCCGCGCCTCAGAATGACGATATGGCTCTGTCATGCTGAGCGAAGCGAAGCATCTCGGTTGACGAGATTCTTCGGCGCTCCGCGCCTCAGAATGACGATATGGCTCTGTCATGCTGAGCGAAGCGAAGCATCTCGGTTGACGAGATTCTTCGGCGCTCCGCGCCTCAGTAGGGACAATTCATGAATTGTCCCTACGGGCGCCGCACGTCCTCGCAATGACAAACCATCAAGAATCCCTGTGGTACGGTACTAGATGAGCGACGAGCGCTTGGGCCTGCGCTGGGCGGGTTTGTCGCCGGTGAGGGATGCCCCGCAGCGGGTGCAGAATCGCTTGTTCCAGGGGAGCAGGTAGCCGCACTTGGGGCAGGTGATGGGCTGATATTCGCCCAGGGGCGCGCCGCACGCCGAGCACTTGGGCTGGCCGATGGGGTTGCCCACGCCGCAGTACGGGCACACCACCTGCTTGAGTTCCTCGGGGATGCCCAAACTCCCGCCGACCGACTGGCAGTACTGGTCAATGACCGCCCACACCTGGTCGCGCAGGCTGAGCCAGTCCACGTTGCGCGCCACGTTGTCCAGTTCGTTCAGCAGGTACCAAGGGTTGATGAGCGCCATGATGCCGGTGCGGGCCAGGTCGGCGGCGATGCCGATCCACTTCTGCCGCCCCATCGTAACGGTGATGCTGTCCGAGTCCTGCACGATGCCCACGGTGAGGGCCGTGGTGGGGTCCGAATACTCCACCTGGCGGTTGGCGATTTGCACCAGGATGCGGGTGCCGTCGCCGGTCATCTGGGCGCGCGAGTTGGGCGTGTTGAAGTGGGCCACGAGGGCGCGGGCAAGGTCGTCGGCGGAGATCTTGCCCCAGTAGGTGCGCGTGTCGGGTTGCCTATCGCTTCCGAGCAGGGACTGGATGTTTTCCATGCCCATAGTATAGCATGAATCGGCGCGGCGTCAACAACCCGC
Source organism: Chloroflexota bacterium (assembly GCA_014874485.1). Lineage (GTDB taxonomy): Bacteria > Chloroflexota > Anaerolineae > DTLA01 > DTLA01 > DTLA01. The sequence continues at coordinate 154,121 of JADBJK010000011.1, read as the reverse complement.
TCTCTTGCCTTCGGCGGATTTTGAGTTTCGGCGGTTTGGGTGTATCATGGGAGTACAGCGGCAGAGACTTGGCCTTACCAGCAGTTGACGCCCATCCGGCAGCGAACCGGATGGGTTTTGATTGCCCCCGTGCGAATCCCCTGCTGCAAAACCGATCAAGGAGATTTTCCTGTGCAAATTGTAACCGACCGCGGGATGGACCTCTCGCCCGAGCAAATGAAGGATTTGGACATCCACTTCGTACCGCTGACCTTCACGCTGGGCGGCAAATCGTATCGTTCGGGCGAGGACATCCAGCCCGACGAGTTCTACGCCCTGTTGGAGGCCGACGGCGGCTTCCCGACCACGTCGCAACCTTCGCCCGGCGTCTTCGCCGAGTTGTACCGAAGGCTGGCGAAGTCGGACCCCGACATTCTGTCCATTCACATCTCGTCGGGGCTGAGCGGGACGGTGAACGCCGCGCGGCTGGGCGCGCAGATGGTGCCCGAGGCCAACGTTACCGTCGTGGACAGCAAGACGCTCTCGGGCGCGCTGGGGTGGCAGGTGGAGGCAGCGGCGAAGGCCGTGAAGGCCGGATGGGCGAAGGAGCGCGTTCTGGCGCTGGTGGACCGCGTGCGCGCCGCCACGGATACGCTGTACACGCTGGCGACGCTGCGCTACCTGATTCACGGCGGGCGCATCAGCCACCTGAAGGGCCTGCTGGGTTCGGTGCTCAACATCAAGCCACTGATCGGCGTGGAGAAGGAGCAGGGGATATACGCCCAGCGCGGCTCTGCCCGCACGCTCCGCGGCGCGATTTCGCGGCTTGCAGACCTGGTGGCCGAGCAGTACGCCCCTGGCACGGCGCTGCGCGTGCAGGTGCTGCACGGCGCGAACCCCGAGGGTGCTGCCCAGTTGCGGGAGCGGCTGGACTCGCTGTTCGCCTGCGAGTGGCTGCCGACAGGCCCCATCGCGCCGGTGCTGGGCGCGCACACGGGCCCCGGCCTGGTGGGCGTTGCGTTTGCGCCCGTGGCCGCGCTGCCCGAGGGGTTCTAGGGGTTGAACGCAGAGGAAATTGTCCGTCGTCATTGCGGGCGGAGCGAGGCAATCTGGTTGACGAGATTCTTCGCGGCTTCGCCGCTCAGAATGACAGTGTCATCTGTCATGCTGAGCGAAGCGAAGCATCCGGGTTGACGAGATTCTTCGGCGCTGCGCGCCTCAGTAGGGACAATTCATGAATTGTCCCTACGGGCGCTGCGCGCCCTCGCAATGACATTTGGTACGTGTCATTGCGAGCGAAGCGAAGCAATCTCGCGCTCGGAGATTCTTCGCGGCTTCGCCGCTCAGAATGACAGTGTCATCTGTCATGCTGAGCGAAGCGAAGCATCCGGGTTGACGAGATTCTTCGGCGCTGCGCGCCTCAGTAGGGACAATTCATGAATTGTCCCTACGGGCGCTGCGCGCCCTCGCAATGACATTTGGTACGTGTCATTGCGAGCGAAGCGAAGCAATCTCGCGCTCGGAGATTCTTCGCGGCTTCGCCGCTCAGAATGACAGTGTCATCTGTCATGCTGAGCGAAGCGAAGCATCCGGGTTGACGAGATTCTTCGGCGCTGCGCGCCTCAGAATGACAGGCTGGCGGGATTGCTTCGGGCGCTATCCGCCCTCGCCATGACGCGCCATGAGGAAAACCTGCGGTAAAGTGCTGGGCGGCGGCGAACGATTTTTGACGCCTCGCGCCATTGCGCATATAATGCGCTTCTGCAATTTGGGAAGGAGTGTTGGCATATATGGATCAACTCATTTTGGAAGCAGAACCCCGAACCATCAAGGGGAAGCAGGTGAACCAACTGCGCCGCCAGGGGCTGGTGCCGGCAGTCGTGTACGGCAAGGCGACCGCGCCCATCCCCGTTCAGATTCCGCGCCGCCCGCTGGAGGCGGCCCTGAGCAAGGCGGGCGAGTCCACCCTGATCTCCCTGCACATCGCGGGCCAGAAGGAGCCGCTCACCGTCCTTGTGCGCGACCAGCAGCGCAACTTCCTGACCCAGGCCATAACGCATGTGGACTTCTACGCCGTCGTGATGACGGAGACCATCCGCGTCCACATTCCCCTGGTACTGGAAGGCGAACCGCCCGTGCTCCAGAAGTTCCAGGGCGTTCTCCTTCAGCAGAAGGAAGAGGTGGAGGTGGAGTGCCTGCCCAAGGACCTGGTGCCCCATATTACGGTGGATGTGAGCACGCTCCAGACGTTTGACGATGCCATCTACGTGAAGGACCTGGTGCTGCCCGCGGGGATTCAGGTGCTGGACGATCCTGAGGACCTGGTGGCGACCGTCAGCCCGGTGGCCGAGGAAGTGGTGGAAGCCGAGGCCGCGCCGGTGGAGCCTGGCGAGGTGGAAGTCATCAAGAAGGGCAAGAAGGAAGAGGAAGAGGCCGAGGAATAGTCCTCTGCCCGGACCATGGATACAAAAAGCGGCGGGAACTCCCGCCGCTTTTGCTTTGCCACGCACGAGCACTGCACCGCACTGCTCTTGCGCAAGGGATTCTCGCCGCAGAGACGCGGAGGGCGCAGAGGGTTCTCTTTGAATTCTCTGCGTTCTCTGTGCTCTCTGCGGTGCAAATCTTTGGCCCTTCGTTCGGCTGTGGCTCCTGAGTTCACCGCAGAGACGCGGAGGGCGCAGAGGGTTCTCTTTGAATTCTCTGCGTTCTCTGTGCTCTCTGCGGTGCAAATCCTTTGCGGTCTCTGCGTCTCGGCGGTGAATCCTGTCCTGTGGCCTTGCCAGGGTTAGTTGAGGATGATCAGCGCCGGGGGCGGGCTGAAGTAGCGCCCGTTGGAGATCGGCTCCAGGCCGAACAGGTGGCGAGGCGTCAGCGGGGCATAGTCGTAGCGCGTTACGCTGACGTAGTCGTTCGGCGGGAAAATCTTGATGGCAGGATACGCGCCGCCGCCCTTGCCGAAGAACGGGTACGCCTTGGGGTCCGTGATGCCTCGGTACTTGGACAGTTTGATCTCCTGGCTGTTCTCGGATGGGCTGAAGCCGTCGGCGTCAAAGACAAGGGTGATGCCGGGTGGAATCACGATGTCGGCCTTGTCCACGATCATGGTGCGCGTATCGGTGGGCACGTTGAGGTCCTCAAACTGGTGCAGGCCCACGATGACCTCGCGGTGGATGCCCTTCTCCTGCATGAACTGGTGGATGCGCCGCAGTGCGGCGTTGACATCGGCAGCGTCAATGCGCCCGGGCAGCGGCCTGCCGGGGATGGTTACCTCGCCCGACTCGTACTGCTCCGGATAGACGTGGAACTCGGGGTCAAAGAAGAAGTGGACGTTGTCGTACTTCTCCAGGTAGGGGAGCATGGCCTCGGCCTGGCTCAACACCGATGACAGGCCCAACTGGTTGTCCAGGAACACGAGCACGCCCTTCTCGGCGGCGGGCTTTACATAATCTTCCTCAAACGAGCCCCCTCCGGTAGCGTCCAGGTATTCCTGCACGCTGATGAGGTAGGTACCCCCGCCGTTCTCTTTGGTTCCCGACGCCAGTTGGAAGATGATGTCCATGGCGGGAATCACGCCCAGGTCGCCGTTGGCGGCGTCCACCTCGGCGCAGTAGGAGATGACCTCGGTGTAGAAGTGGTCAAAGTTGTCGTAGTAGCCTAGCCTGCCCAGGATGGCGACCTTGTCCATGCGCTCGTGGGGCGAGAAGGCCCGGCCGTAGAAGGCGACGATGGTGTGGGTGTCCAGCATGGAGGCGCGGACGCCCGGCGGCACCGGGCTGGGCGTAGGGGTGCGAGTCGGCGTCGCCGTGGGAGTGGGCGTGGGGGTGCGGGTCGGCGTGGGCGTGGGCGTCGGTGTGGCCGTGGGCGTCGGCGTCATGGTCGGCGTGGGCGTGGCGGTCGGCGTTGGGGTTGGGGTGGGCGGGTGCGGCGAGCCGGGCGACGCGAAGGGCCGCTGAAGGGCCAGGAGTGTGATGCCCACGGCGACCACTGCAAGCAGCAGCGATGCGAGCAGGTTGGTGCGATTCGCGTAAGTCGTGTTGGCCGGTTCCACGTCGTGAATCCTCGTGTGCACAGATACGGTGCGTGCTGATCAGCGCGATGCGCGTGCCCTTGCTGAAAACGCAAGCGAGGCATGGAGAGGTGCAGCGTGCGCAAGACCCTACCCTATTGTACATCAGCGGGGTCTCGCGTGCAAAAGAAAAGGCGGCGAGAAACCTTCTCTCGCCGCCTGGGCGGTATTCAGTTGTAAGGGATTCTACTGCTGCAACAGGTCGCAGATGCCGTCGCCGTTGGCGTCCACGAAGTTCGCGCCGCGCATCCCGTGGCCGCGCCGAGCCATGCCCGCGCCCTGGCCGTTGGAGCCGCTGTGAGCCGCGCGCCCGTAGCCCATGCCGCCCTGGCCCGCGTTGTCGCAAACCCCATCGCCGTCGGCGTCCACGAAGCGGTCGTTCACGCCATCGCCGTTCTCATCCACGAAGCCCCACGCGTGGCCGTTGCCCTGGCCGGCGTTGTCGCACACGCCATCGCCGTTGGCATCCACAAACCCGTAGGCGTGGCCGTTGCCGTTGCCTGAGAAATCGCGGACGCCGTCGCGGGTCCCTGCGGGTCCCTGGGCGAAGGCCGCCGTCGCGATGACCATCGCCAGCGTGAGCGCCAGCACAACCGCTACACCGATCACTACTGTCCGTTTCATGCTGAAATCCTCCTGTTTGCGTGTTCTGTCTGATTTGGGAAGGTGTCTGTTTCTCTCACCGTTCCGCGGACAGGATACCACAGGAGTGTGAAGGGATTATGAAGGGGGGCTGAAGGTCTGATGAAGATTTGGGGAACAAAAAGGTGAGCCGTGCGCGACTCGAACGCGCGACACCCTGCTTAAAAGGCAGGTGCTCTGCCATGCTGAGCTAACGGCCCACGCCTTCAGTATACCACAGCAGGGCAGGGGCGTCAAAAGCGGTGGGGCCAGGCGGCGCGCTACGGCTTGCGAATCGGCTGGCGGACGACGGTTGGCGCGAGTGTCAAGGGCGCGGAGTACAAGTCCACCGCCGAGACCGCGGAGACCGCAGAGGGGTTGCAACGAGCAGAGCGGCGGGCGCATTCCGCGCGGGACGGGCGCAAAATTGACAATCCCCGCCTTTCGGTGTAGAGTTAGGCAACCTATCCGATGGACGCGCTCGCATGAACATCGGCACGATGCCCACATCCGAAACCCGACGACGAACGGACGAAAGGTCAGACCCCGCGTCTGGATAGTTCCGTTCGCCTTGCGATAGGGATATACGGCCAGCCTCCAGACAGGGGGCTGGCCTTTCTGTTTGGCGCGATGGGAGATGCCCGTCGCGCTTTTGCGTACCCAGAGAGACCCAAGAGATCACACCATGAGGAGGATGGGAGATGAAGAAAGGCAAGGTCAACAAAGTGGTTCTGGCGTATTCGGGAGGGCTGGACACGTCCTGCATCGTGCCCTGGCTCAAGGAGAACTACGGCTGCGAGGTGATCACCTTCACCGCCGACCTGGGGCAGGGGGCCGACGAACTGGCTGGCCTGGAGCAGAAGGCGCTGGCGAGCGGGGCCAGCAAGGCGTACATCATGGACCTGCGCGAGGAGTTCCTGATGGAATACGCCTTCCGCACCATGCGCGCGGGCGCCATCTACGAGCGGCTGTACCTGCTGGGGACGTCGTTTGCCCGGCCCGTTACCGCCAAGCATCTGGTGAAGGTGGCCGAGCAGGAGGGGGCCGACGCCGTGGCTCACGGCTGCACGGGCAAGGGCAACGACCAGGTGCGGTTTGAACTGTCGGTCAAGGCGCTGAACCCGCACCTGAAGGTCATCGCCCCGTGGCGCGAGTGGGAGATTCGGTCGCGCGAGGACGCCCTGGCCTACGCCCGCGCCCACAACGTGCCCGTGGCCGTTACCGAGAAGTCCATCTACAGCCGCGACCGCAACCTCTGGCACATTAGCCACGAGGGGGGCGTGCTGGAAGATCCCTGGGCCGAGCCTGAGGAGTCCATGTTCATGCTCACGGTCGCGCCCGAGGCGGCCCCCGATACGCCCCAGTACCTCACGCTGAAGTTTGAGCGCGGGTATCCGGTGGCGCTGGACGGCGAGGCGCTGGGGCCGGTGCAGATTCTGGAGCGGCTGAACGACATCGGCGGGGCGCACGGCGTGGGCCGCGTGGACCTGGTGGAGAACCGCCTGGTGGGGATGAAGTCGCGGGGTGTGTACGAGACGCCCGGCGGCACAATCCTGTACGCGGCGCACCAGGGGCTGGAGCAGATTTGCCTGGACCGCGAGACGCTGCACTACAAGGAACTGGTCGCGCATCGCTACGCCGAACTGGTGTACTACGGCCAGTGGTTCACGCCCCTGCGCGAGGCGCTGGACGCCTTCGTGGACAAGACGCAGGAGCGCGTTACGGGCACCGTGCGGGTCAAACTGTACAAAGGCTCGTGTACGGTGGTCGGGCGCAAGTCGCCGTTTAGCCTGTACCGCGAGGACTTCGCCACCTTCGGCAAGGATGACGTGTACGACCAAAGCGACGCCCAGGGTTTCATCAACCTGTTCGGCCTGCCGATGAAGGTGAAGGCGCTGCTGGACATGGAGAACGGCTGGGCGGCCGGCCTGGAGCGCCCGGACTACAGCCGCTTCAAGCGGGATTAGGCGGGTGAGGGGCTGCGCGGGGCGTCGCAGGGGCGTGGCTGCGCGGGGCTGAACCCCCGCGCTGAAAGGGCAAAGCCCCTGCGGGGCTGGGGGTAGCATGTTGGGCCCCATAGGCAGCCCGAAGGGCTTTGCTCCTTTAGCCCGACGGCTTCAGCCTCGGGCGGGGTGTGGCCGCGCGGGGCTGAATCCCCGCGCTGAAAGGGCGAAGCCCCGTTGGGGCTGGGGGCGCGTGGGGGTTTGGAGCGCGAAGGGCGCGAAAGCCGCGCGGGGCTGAACCCCCGCGCTGAAAGGGGCGAAGCCCCTGCGGGGCTGGGGGTAGCATGTTGGGCCCCATAGGCAGCCCGAAGGGCTTTGCTCCTTTAGCCCGACGGCTTCAGCCTCGGGCCGCCGCGTGGCCGCGCGGGGCTGAACCCCCGCGCTGAAAGGGCGAAGCCCCGTTGGGGCTGGGGGTAGCATGTTGGGCCCCATAGGCAGCCCGAAGGGCTTTGCTCCTTTAGCCCGATGGCTTCAGCCTCGGGCGGGGCGTGGCCGCGCGGGGCTGAACCCCCGCCGTGTGTAGGAACGCAGCATGCTGCGTCCCTACAACCCCCAGCCCGAGGGCTTCAGCCTCGGGCGGGGCGCGGCGTGCGCGTTCCCTCGCCCGCGCGGGAGAGGGCTAGGGTGAGGGGTCAAACCTGCGACGCACCTCCGAGGCGCGTTGCAGGTGCCAGCTCGGCCAGTGCCGCGCGGGCGCGTCGCAGGTTCACGCCCGCAGCACGGCACTACGCCTCCACCCGCACCGTCGCCGTTCCCCACGGCCCGCAAGGGAAGCGCACGGTGCGGCCGCCCACAACGGCCAGAGGAGCCAGCGGCTCCTCTGCGAGATTGACGCGCTCGGCACGGCGGATGGGCCAGGCGAACGTCAGTTCGGCGTCCACGGCGCGCGCCGCGTAGTTGCACACGCGCACGATGAGGCCATCGCCCTCTTCGGGGACCTTGACCGCCGTAACGACGAGCGAGTCGGGCTGCACAGCCAGGAACGAGGCCGCAGCGGGGAGCGAGCCGCCCGCCGCCACCTGCACCGCCCGCATGGGTGTCTCAAAGGCGTGGGCGTGGCGGAAGGCTTGCTCCCATCCGCCCGCGTGGGGGATGATGGCATAGTGGCACGTGTGCTCACCGAGTTCCTGGGCTTCGGGCGTGGGCCTGCCAGGGCCGGCGCCCCACTTGCGCGTGGCCAGGTCGTCGCGCGACAGCCAGCCGACGCAGCGCAGGAGCGTTACGGCGATGGTCGCGCCGCCGTCGCTCGGGATGACCTCGGCTTCGGGGAGGCCGCGCACCGCCACTATGACGCCCCGCTCGCCGTCGTTCACGTCGCAGAAAGCGCGCTGGGGGAAGGTGGGCTGGGGCTGCTCAATCCAGTCGGCAGTGTCGGCGGGCAGCGTCAGGCTGCGGCGCACCACGTCGTAGTGCCCTTCGGCCAGCGAGTGGTCGGTTTGAATCGGCGTTGGCACGAGGACGCGCAAGCGGTGGTCGCGGGCGGCGTTGACGAGGGTGGTCTGGATGTCGCAGCGCGGCACGCCGGCGGCCAGCGAGACCCGCGTCGTGATGGGAATGACGACGTGATGGGGCGAGCGGGATGCACGGTCGGGCGACAGGGATTCCGGCACGCGGTACAGCAGGTCTATCTCCAGCGTGGCGCGCGCGGGGCCGGTCTCCACCAGCCGGATGACGGGCTTCTCGCACGGGGCGTCCACGAGGGTATCGCGCTCGGGCGGGCAGTAGTTGTACTCGTCGCCGCGGTCGCCGCCGTCCACGAATCGGTTGACCCCGGCGAGGCGCATGCCCGTCGGCCTGTGTAGGATGGACAGGGTTCCGTCGCGCGGCTCTACCTCCACGACGAGGAACTCGTTCTCCAGGCGCAGGGCTGACGCCCGCACTGGGCCGTTGATCGGCGTGGGCGAGGCCGCTTGCACCGCAAACACGCGGTAGCCGAAGCCCGGCACGTCCGACGCGGCCAGGGCCACGCGGCACCGCAGCGGACTCCGCACGCGGACTTCCACCTCGCGCACGGACTCGTCGTCCATCAGGCTCTGCGACAGCGACGCCCAGTTCTGCAGGACGGCGGGGTCGGGCGCACCGCTTTCGCCCAGCGTTACGTCCACTCGTGCCCGCTCGCCGTCGCGGCGCAGGAACACCTCGCGGATGGGCCTGTCCTGCACCTTGCCGTCCTGCACGGCCGCCGCCACCAGCAACAACTCCTCCCGCGCAAAGGTGCCCGCGAAGTACTCCTCTTGCGTGCGCTCCAGAACCTGGCAGGGCAGGCGCCCACCCCGCTCGTCCGTGATGGCGAATTCCTCCAGGCTCTGGGGCAGTTCCAGCGTGGCCTCCAGCACGTCGGTGCGGGGGGAGACCAGCGGGTTGAAGACGACCAGCGCGGGCGACCCGCCCGAGGCCGCAACGGCGTGGGCGATGGCGTCCAGGCTTTGCTGCGCCACCGTCTCGGCGATTTGCTCGGCCCAGTCGTAGCGGGTGCGCATCTCGCGGTGCACCTGATCCACGCTGCACCCGCAGATGGAGTCGTGGGGCTGGTTCTCCAGCAGGTAGCGCCAGGCGCGGCGCACGATTTCGCGGGTCGGTGTGAGGGGCGTGGGTGGCACGTGTCCCTGCTGCGCCAGGTGCTCGGCGAAGGCCGCCCAGGGCTCCGTCCATCGCTCCAGCAGGGTTTGGACGGCGGCGTTGCGCTGCTTGATCCACATGCGGGCCGACAGGACGCCCGGCAGGAGGTGCTGCACCTTGCACGAGCGGAGTTCGCCCTCCACGACGGGGAGCGCGTCAACCCCCGACGGGCCGAGGGCCTCGCGCACGGCCTGGATGTAGGCGGACAGGGTGCTGTGGCGCATCTCCGCCGACGGAAGGCGCGCGGATGTGTGGCGGATGGCGGCGGGCAGGCCCGGATGCGGCTCCATGTGGTCGGTGCCGTTCATCAGGGGCAGACAGCCACTGTGGGAGTGGGCGGCCATGTCCGCGACAAGCGCCTCCACAGCGGCGGCGAACGCGTCGGGGTCGCCCGCGGGGAGGTGGGCCGCGTTGCCGTAGCCGCCGCGCAGGTAGATGAGCAGGACCTCGTCGCCGCCCGGCCCGCGCCAACGCAGTTCAAACGGGTGGTCGTCCAGACCGCGCCACAGGACGGCCTCGGTCATGCCGAACCCGCGCAGGATGTGGGGCAGTTGCGAGATGTGGCCGAACTGGTCGGGGACGTAGCCCACGTTCATCTTCGCGCCGAAGCGGCGGGCGATGCGGTCGCCCAGGAGCAGGTTGCGCACGATGGCTTCGGGGCTGACGAGGAACTCGTCGGGCAGGATGAACCAGGGGCCGATGAGCAGGCGGCCCGATTGCACCAGGGCGCGGATTTCGGCCTCGCGCTCGGGGCGCACCTCCAGGTAGTCCTCCAGCACCACGGTCTGGCCGTCCAGCATGAAGAAGCGGTAGTCGGGGTCCGACGCCATGATGTCCAGGAGGTTGTCCACCAGTTTGACCAGGCGCAGACGGAATTCCTGGAACGGCTGGTACCATTCGCGGTCCCAGTGGGTGTGCGAGATGATGAACGCTTTGTGTGCCATTGTGTTCTCCTCCCGATGCTTGAGTTCGCGGAAACGGCTATTGAGTTCACCGCAGAGAACGCAGAGAGCGCGGAGATTATTTTGAATTCTCTGCGGCGAGAATTCCTTGCGCGCGTCGGTGCGGTGGCTATGGAAAGCCCGCTACGAAACTTGGTAGGTTCACCGCAGAGAACGCAGAGAGCGCAGAGGTTATTTTGAATTCTCTGCGGTCTCCGCGCTCTCCGCGGTGAGAAT
>JADBJK010000011.1:0-143635 GCA_014874485.1 Chloroflexota bacterium | reverse complement strand
GTGGCTATGGAAAGCCGCCCTATGAAATTTGGTAGGTTCACCGCAGAGAACGCAGAGAGCGCAGAGGTTATTTTGAACTCTCTGCGGTCTCCGCGCTCTCCGCGGTGAGAATCTTCTCTTGCCTCCGCGGCTCTTGGATGAGCACCAGCGCGATGCCGAGCAGGGTAACGGCCGCGCCCAGGGCCGCGTTCCACGTGGGCGCTTCGCCCAGAAACAGCCAGCCCAGCAGGATGCCGCCGGTAACCTCCTGCGTGGCGACGAGATTTACATAAGTCGCATGCGTTTTGCGCAGGGCCGCGTTGTACAGCGTGTGCCCCAGGCCCAGCGGGAAGACGCCCAGCGCCAGCACCGACAGCGCCTGCGGCCATCCCCAGCCCGTGCGGGCCAGGGGGACCGCCACCGGCGTGAGCCACAGGGCCGCCGCGCCGTAGGTGGCCAGCGCGTAGGTGAACAGCGGGTAGCGGTCGCGCTGCGAGCGGCCCGCCACCGAGTAGAACCCGAAGGCCACGGCAGAGCCAAGCGCCAGCGCGTCGCCGATGAGCATGGCGCGGGTCAGGTGCGGCTCAAATCCGGCCAGGATGGCGACGCCCGCCACCGCCACCGCGACGCCGATGTACTTCCAGCGGGCGATGGACTCGCGCAGGAACAGCGCCGAGAACAGCGTTACGAAGATGGGCGCTGTGTACGTGAGCGTGAGCGAGTGGGCGATGGTCGTGTAACTCAGCGACGCGATGTAGCAGAAGAAGTGGGCGGCGGTAATGCCCCCGAACAACAGGAAGCGCGGGATGTCGGCGCGGCCCAGTCGGATGCGCTGGCGGGATGCGGCGGCCAACGCGGCGACGGTGGCCGTGGCGATGGCAAGCCGCGCCCACGTGATGACGTAGGGCGACAGGGGCGCCGCCCAGCGGATGAAGACGGGCGACGTGGAGAACATGAGCGTGCCCAGCGCCACGTACAGCAGGCCCTTGCGGCTCTCGGACATGCCCTATTCTCCCCCTACGTGCGAGACGCGCGACGGGACGGCCTTGCGCAGGTAGGTTACCCGCGTCGGCTGCCCGTTCATCGGCACGGTCGTCTCACGGTAGGCGGCGAACCCCTCGCGCTCGTACAGGGCGCGCACGCGGGTGTCGTCAGAGCGGACGCCGATTTCCAGCGTGGGGATGCCGCGCGCCGATGCTTCGTCGGTCAGGGCGTGGATGAGCGCCGTGCCCAGCCCCCGCCCCTGTAGCGACGGCTCCACCACCAGGTTGGCGATTTCGGCGCGGTCGTCCATGATGCTCAACTCCCCGTTGGCGACGGCTTCGCCCATGTCCACGACGAGGTGCACCCGTCGCCCCCGCGCCACCTCGGTCAGGCTCCACTCCAGGTGGCGGGCCACATCGTCGGGGGCCGGCGTGGTGAAGCAGTTGCGCGCCAGGGCGTCGGCGTCGTCAGCCCGGGCGCGGCGGATTCGCCAGGCTGGCCCTGGGTTCAGGTGGAAGGCCAGGTGCGATTCCAGTTGCGCCGCCACGAAGCCCACGTCGTGAGCGCCGGGTTGTTGTCGGTACGCGGCCGGGATGCCCTGGGCGCGGCACGCCTCCACGAAACGCCTGCCCAGGGGCCGATCCCACGCCTCGTCGCCGGTGGTTACCAGCAGGCGCACGTCGCGCAGGGCGGCCACGTGGGCGGCGGGGTTGTGCGCTCGCCAGGTGTTGGGGTCATCGCCGAGGAGCGCGCGCAGGCCGGGGTAGTCGGGGCACAGCGGCTCAATGTCCAGCGGGCCGAGGATGGACGATGCGCTGGCGAACAGGTCGGGATGGCGCGCCGCCAGGTACATGGCCCCGAACCCGCCCATGCTGAACCCGCAGATGGCGCGGTTGTCGCGGTGGCCGCCCACCGCATGGCGCGACTCCACGGCCCGCAGGGCGGCCAGGAATGCGCGCTCGCCCTGGCTGTGGCCATCCACGGGGCTGTCCAGGTACCAGCGCCTGCCCCCCTCCACGAAGGCCAGGCAGGCGTGCTCGGCCAGGGGCAGCAGGCGCTCCATGGGCAGGTCGGCGAAGAACGAGGCGGGCGAGTGCCCTGCGCCGTGCAGGAAGTAGATGACCAGGCGGCGCGCCGAGGAAGCCCTCCCGTCCAGCGGCGGGCAGACGAGCACGCGCTCGCGGCGCATCGGCCCGACGGGAACCCACTCCCAGCGGCAGCGCGGCGGGAGTTCTACCTGGGGCGCGGGATTTCTTCGCAGCGGGAGACGCAGCATGTTCGGACTCGTCGGACTCCGTAAGGTCGGGCGAAGTATAGCAGGATGGGCCTGGGAAGGCAAGCGCAGGCGGTCAACCGCGCAGGGGATGGCTGTCGTGTTTCGCTTCGTTCAGCATGACCATGCCACCAGCGGGCTTTTGAACCCCCATCGCCCGCCTTCCGCGGTTGGTGATTGGCGGCGGTCGTGGTATAATGGGCGCGCAACTCGCACAGAGAGTACAGAGGATGATAGTCGCGGCAGCCCTGCTCGGATACGGCGTCGGCGTGTTCCTGAACCTGTGCGCCGACTTCCTTCCCGCCGAACCCCGGCGTTCCCCGTTTCAGTTACCCCGATGCTCCGCGTGCGGCGCGGTGCGGCGTCTGTTGAGCCTGGCGGGCGTCATCGCCGATGCGGCGGGCTGGAGCCGCTGCCCGCAGTGCGGGGCGGGGAGGGGGCTGCGCGCGCCGCTGGTGGAAATCGCCACCGCCGCCGTCTTCGCATTTCTGGCGTGGCGCTACGGCGTCGGGGTGCAGTTCGCCTTCATGGCCTTGTACTTCGCGGTGCTCATCCTGGTTGCGGTTACAGACCTGGAGCATCGCCTGATCCTGGACCTCGTAACGTTTCCCGCGATGGCGATTGCGCTCATCGGCAGTTTCTTCATGCCCAACATGACGCCCGTGAAGGCGCTCATCGGCGGGGCCATCGGGTTCGGGCTGTTCTACGTGCTGGCCATCGCGTCGCGGGGCGGGCTGGGCGGCGGGGACGTTACCCTCATGGGGTTCGTGGGCCTGGCGACGGGGTTCCCGGTGGTGCTGGTGGCGATTCTCGCGGGCATCCTGTTGGGCGGGCTGGGCGCGGGTGCGATGCTGGCGCTGCGCCGCGTGGGCCGCAAGAGCACCATCGCCTACGGCCCGTACCTGGTGCTGGGGGCCGCGTTCGCGCTCCTGTACGGGCGCGAGTTCCTGCTGTGGTACCTGGCGCCGTATGCACGCTAGGCAAGAGGAGGAAAGGCATGTTTGACTCGTTGCTGGCGACGCTGCGCAAGGAGATTTCGGGCGCTGCGGCCAAGAACTACGTGGGCGAGGTCATCCGATTCCACCGCATCCAGGCCAGCCCGGGATTCCGCGCGGCGGCGCAGTACGTGGCCGAGGCGCTCCGCGAGGCGGGGCTGGAAGCGCGCATCCTGTCGTATCCCGCCGACGGCGAGACGACGTTCTGGTCCATGCGCACGTTCCACGAGTGGGATTGCAGGGAGGCCACGCTCCACCTGCTGGGCGAAGACGGCCAGCCTTTGGAGAAACTGGCGGACTACCGCGAGGTGAAAGTCTCGGTCATCCAGCGGAGCGCGCCCGTGGACGGCGACTTTGAGGTCGTGGCGCTGGCGGGGGGCGACGAACGGGCGGACTACGAGGGCCTGGACGTGGAGGGCAAGGTGGTGCTCACCCAAGCGCCCATAGAGCGCGTGCTGGATCTGGCGGTGCGCGAGCGGGGCGCGGCGGGCGTGCTGTTTGACGGCATGATGAAAGCGCCGCCCATCCGCGAGCGCATTGACCTTCCCGACGCGCGGCAGTACACGTCCTTCTGGTTTCGGGGCGGCGAACGCCTGTCGGTCTTCGGGTTCGTGCTGACGCCGCGCCAGGGCGATGCGCTGCGGGAGCGGTGTCGCCAGGCCAAGGCCGAGGACAAGCCGCCCGTGCGCGTGCACGCCAAGGTAGAGTCCGCACTGTACGCCGGGCAGATGGAGGTCGTGGAGGCGGTCATCCCCGGAGAGACGGCGGAGGAGGTGGTCCTGGTCGCGCACCTGTGCCACCCGCAGCCGTCGGCCAACGACAACGCATCGGGCGCGGGCGCGCTGATGGAGGTGGCGCGGGCGTTGGCGGCATGCGTGGCGAGTGGGCGGCTGCCCAAGCCCCGGCGCGCGCTGCGGTTCCTGTGGGTGCCGGAAATGTCGGGCACGTATGCCTATCTCGCGTCGCACGAGGCGGACATCCCGCGCATGGTGGCCGGGCTGAACCTGGACATGGTGGGCGAGGACCAGGACAAGTGCGGCAGTTCGCTCCTGGTGGAATCGCCGCCTGCGGCCATGAGCAGTTTCACGCCGGTGCTGGCGCGGCATGTCCGAGACCTGCTGCTGGGCGGCGCGAAGAGCCACGCGGGCCAGGGTGAGTTCCCGCTGTACCGCTACGCCGACACACCCTTCTCCGGCGGGAGCGACCACTACATCCTGTCCGACCCGACGGTGGGCGTGCCGACGCCGATGATTATCCAGTGGCCGGACCGCTACTACCACACCAGCGAGGACACGCTGGACAAGGTCAGCCCGCAGATGATGGGGACGGTGGCGGTGCTCGCGGCGGCCTACGGCTATTGGGTAGCGAACGCGGGGCCGAAGGAGGCGGCGTGGCTCGCGCACGAGATGACGGCGCGGTTCAAGGTGGACATCATGCGGCGGGTGCAGGCGGCGCTGAGCAGCGAGAAGGCCGGCCTGGCCCGATTGCGACGCGAGGTTGGGTTCGCGACGGCGCGGCAGGCCGAGGCCCTGGCGACCCTGCGGCGGCTGGCTCCGCTTGACATAACGCCATTCCAGGCCGAGTGCGCGGCATTTGCCGATGGCGAATTGCAGCGCGCGGCGGCATTCCTGGGCGACGAAGCAGGGGAGCCGGTCGCGCCGCCGTCGGGCGAGTGGGAGGAGAAGGCCGCGAGCCTGGTCCCCGTGCGGCGATTCCGGGGGCCGCTGTCGGTGGGGGACCTGCTGTCCAAGCCGGGCGACCGCGAGGCGTTCTATCGCTTCAGGAAGGAGCACGCGGATTTCGGGCGGACGACGCCCGAACTGGCGCTCTACTGGGCGGACGGCGAGCGGTCGCTGTCGGCCATCGCGGACCTTCTTGAGATGGAGACGGGGGTGCGGCATACGCAGGCGTTGGTTGAGTACTTTGAACTCCTCGCGCGGGTTGGGGGAGTGGAACTCCACCGGCGGGGGCAATCATAGAGGCACCGATTACCACGGGGAGGTGTGGAATGCGAAAACTGCTGTCGGGCAACGAGGCCATCGCGCGCGGCGCGTGGGAATACGGCGTGGCCGTGGCGTCGGCCTATCCGGGGACGCCGAGCACCGAGATTCTGGAGGAGTTCGCGCGTTACCCCAACGTGTACGCGGAGTGGGCGACCAACGAGAAGGTGGCGCTGGATGTGGCCATCGGGGCGGCGTATGCGGGGCGGCGCGCCATGTCCACCATGAAGCACGTGGGCCTGAACGTGGCCGCCGACGCCTTCTTCTACGCGTCCATGACGGGCATAGAAGGGGGGCTGCTCGTGGTGTCTGCCGACGACCCGGCCATGCACAGTTCGCAGAACGAGCAGGACAACCGCAACTTCGGGAAGTTCGCCCGCGTGCCGGTGGTGGAGCCGGTGGACAGCCAGGAGGCGAAGGACCTGGTGGGCGCGGCGCTGGACATCAGCGAGCAGTTTGATACGCCGGTCATGCTGCGCATCACGACGCGTATCGCCCATTCCAGCACGCCGGTGGAGTTGGGCGAGCGCCGGGAAGGCCCGCCCCCGCTGCCGACCTATCCGCGCAAGTTTGAGAAGTACGTGATGCTGCCGGTGAACGCCCGCAAGCGCCATCCAGTCATTGAGGAGCGCATCCGCAAACTCACGGTGTTCGCGGAGACGTTCCCGTTCAACCGCGTGGAGTGGGGCGACCGCAGCCTGGGCATCATCACCTGCGGCGTGGCGTATCAGTACGCCAAGGAGGTCTTCCCGACCGCGTCCATCCTGAAGTTGGGGATGACCTACCCGATACCGCCGCAGATGGTGCGGGAGTTCGTGGGGCAGGTGGAGCGCGCCATCGTGCTGGAGGAACTGGACCCGTTCGTGGAGAACGAAGTCAAGTTGCTGGGCATCTGGTTGGAGGGAAAGTCCATCTTCTCGGGCATCGGCGAGATGGACCCGCGGACGGTGCGCGAGCAGGCCATCGCGGCGGGCCTGCTGCCCGAGTCGGCGCGGAAGACGTACATCGTGCCCGACGTGGGGAGCCTGCCCGGTCGGCCGCCGGTGCTGTGCCCCGGTTGCCCGCACCGCGGATTCTACGTCATCACGCGGAAACTGAAACTGCCCATCAACGGCGACATCGGCTGCTACACGCTGGGCGCGCTGCCCCCGCTGAACTCCACGGATACATGCGGGTGCATGGGGGCCAGCATCGGCGTGGCCCACGGGGCGGACAAGGCCGGCTCGCCCGAGCGGAACGTCGCCGTGCTGGGCGACTCCACGTTCTTCCACACGGGCATGCCGGCGCTGCTGAACGTGGCCTACAACAATGGCAAGACCATCACCGTCGTGCTGGACAACCGCGTAACGGCCATGACCGGCCATCAGGACAACCCGGGCACGGGCCGCACGCTCCAGGGCCAGGAGTCCAAGCAGATTGAGTTTGAGCCGCTGCTACGGGCGCTGGGGATGGATCACGTGGAGACGGTGAACGCCTTTGACCTGAAGGAGGTAGAGCGGGCGCTGCGGGAGGCGGTGAAGCGGGATACAGCGTCGGCGCTGGTGGTTCGCGGCGAGTGCGCGCTGTTGCCCGAGGCCCGCAAGCGGTACGTGCCGCTGCGTGTGGATCAGGAGCGGTGCAATGGGTGCGGGCTGTGCTTCCGCGTGGGGTGCCCGGCCATCGTCAAGCAGGCGGATGGCAAGGCGTTCATTGACCCGCTGCTGTGCACGGGGTGCGAGGTCTGCGCGCAGGTGTGCGGGCGCAAGGCCATCCTGTTCAGGGCGCAACTGCACGAGCCTTCGGATGTGTAGAGGGGGAGGATGATGAAAACGATAGATTTCATCGTGGTCGGTGTAGGGGGTCAGGGGACGCTCCTGGCCAGCGATGTCATCGCGCAGGTGGGGCTTGGTGCCGGCCTGGAAGCCAAGAAGTCCGAAGTGCACGGGATGGCCCAGCGGGGCGGGAGCGTCATCAGCCACGTGCGCTGGGGCGAGAAGGTGTACTCGCCGCTTATCGGCAAGGGCGAGGCCGATTTCCTGCTGGCGTTTGAGAAACTGGAGGCGCTGCGCCATGTGGATTGGCTGAAGCCGGGCGGCGTGGCGCTGGTGAACGATCAGGCCATACCGCCGGTGGCCGTGAGTTCGGGCGGGGCCGAGTACCCGTCCGACGAGCGGTTCCTGGCCGCCTTCAGGGCCGTTACCGACCGGGTGTACCTCATCCCCAGCCTCAAGGTGGCGCAGGAAGTGGGCAGCGCCCGCGTGAACAACGTGGTGATGCTGGGGGCACTCTCGGCGCTCCTGGATGTGGACGAGGCCGTGTGGCGCGCCGCGATAGAGGAGCGTGTCCCGCCCAAGTTCGTGGAGATGAACCTGCGGGCGTTTGAGCGGGGTCGGACGCTCGTCAAGTAGCACTTGGCCAGATTTTCACCACCGAGAACACGGAGACCGCAGAGGGGTTGCTATGAATCTCTGCGGTCTCTGCGTGCTCCGCGGTGAATGTGGGGAAGCCGGTTCCCAGAGTGCCTATCCCGGGCCGCCGTCCGAGGCACACATCCTGCGGTCAATTCGGGGAAGCAGCCGAGGCACGACACGGCGTGCCTCGGCGAATTCCACCCGTTACTCCGTGTGGACGGTGTACTCGCCCTCTACGACTTCGCCTTCGGGGGCGGGTTCGGCGTACACGCCCCGCAGGCGGGACAGGTGCTCGCTGGCGATGTGCTTCGGGCACAGGGAGATGAACGCCTGCAACCCCAGGGCGATGAGCGTCAGGTCGTCCAATTGCCCCAGGACGGGCGTGAGGTCGGGCAGGAAGTCCACAGGCACGAGCACATACGCGAGCACGACGGCGGGGACCAGGATTTTCGGCCACGGGGGCACGCGCGGGTCGCGGAACAGCCGCCACGCGAGCCGCAGGCGATTCCACAGGCTGGCCCAGAATCCGATGGTGTTCTTGGGCGGTTTGTCGGTCATAGGAGACACCTCCATGCAGGCCAAGTATAGCGCATTTGGCGCGCGACGCAACAAGCGACTCACCACGTGGGGGGCGGTTGTCGGGCGGCGGCGCGGCACGTATAATAAGCGGCGACTCTAGCGGGTCGGGGGCGAGGATGCGGAAACTGAGCGAATGTCTTCTGGACTACTCGGTGGCGAGACTGCGGGCGCTGGCCGCAGCGCGGGGCATTGACCTGCCCACCAACAACCGCGTCCAGGCGGCGCGCTTCCTGGCCGACCAGATGCTGCGGCCCGACTCGGTGGCCGAGGCGCTGGAAATCCTCAACCCACAGGAGCGCGAGGCGCTGGAAACCGTCCAGGCGGCGGGGGGCAAAGTGCGCGCCGACCCGTTCATGCGCCGATTCGGGGAGATTCGCCCCATGGGCGACGGCAAACTGATGCTGGAGCAGCCGTGGCTCTCGCCGGCCAACATCACCGAGCGGCTGTGGTTCCTGGGTCTTCTGTTCAAGGCGTTCGCCGATTACGCCGACGAGCGCGTGGCGTTCCTGTTCATCCCGACGGATCTGCTGCCGCTGCTGCCGCCGCCGCGGGCGCAGGCGGGCCTGCCGTTCGCGCCGCAAGAGGCCCCCACGCAGGTCTGGCGGGCGCGCGATACGGCGTCGCTGGACGTGTGCACGTTCCTGGCCTATCTACAGAATCACCAGCCGCGGTACGTGCGTGGGCGAGGGCTGTCGTCTCAGGACGAGGCGGCATGGGTGCGGCGCTGGGTGTGGAAGCCGATGTCTCCGCCGCCCTTCGCGGCATATGGGCCGCTGCGTGCACAGTTGCTCCTTCGGATTGCGGGGCGGCTCAAACTGGTGCGCAGGGCCGGGGATAGGCTGAAGCCGGCATCGGATGCGGCGCGCGCCTGGCTGACCGCGTCTGCGCCGGCGCGACGGGGTCAGATGTACCGCGCCTGGGTTGCCGACGACGGCTGGGACGAACTGCGGCACATCCCGGAAATACGCTGCGAGGGGAGTGGGTGGAGCCACGACCCTGTCCGCACGCGCCAGCGGCTCTTGGACTTGCTGAAGGCGTGCGAGGCGGGGACGTGGTACTCGCTCAAACAGGTGGCGCAGACCATCCGCGACTACGCGCCCGATTTCCAGCGGACGGGCGGCGACTATGAAACATGGTACATTCGGGACGTGAAGACGGGCCAGTACCTCATGGGGTTTGAGCACTGGGACGAGGTGGAAGGCCGGCTCATCGCACAGGTCGTCGGGGGGGCGCTGCACTTCCTGGGGGCTGTGGACCTGGGCTGGGACGCCGAGGGGCAGGACGTGCGCTTCGCCCTGACCGAGTGGGGCTGGGCCTGGCTGCACGGGGGCGAGGCGGAGCCTGTAGGTGAGTTCGCGCCCATTGCGGTTCAGGACGACGGGCGCGTTCACTGGCCCGCCGACGGCAACCTGTTGCACCGCTTTCAGTTGGAGCGTTTCGCGGCGTGGGAAGGCGACGCGGACGGCACGGTGTACCGCATCACGCCCGCATCGCTGGCGCGGATTCTGGGCCAGGGCGTGGACGTGGAAGCGGTGGTGCGGTTCCTGTCGCAGGCGAGCGCAGGCGGCGCTCCCGCAAGCCTTCTCGCGCGCGTTCGCGGGTGGGCGAGCCGCAGGGGCCGCGCCCGGCTGACCCGCACGGTGCTGCTGGAGGCCGACTCGCCAGAGGTGCTGGCGGAAATCCGCGCCGACTCGGAGATCGGCCCGCTGCTGGGCGAAGCGGTCGGGCCCACGAGCATCCGCGTTCCCGATGCCCACTGGCGGCGGGTTGAGGCGCTCTTGCGGAGCAAGGGCTTCATCGCCTGACCCTGCCCGTCGGATGAGGGCTGCTATCCGCCCATGGCGTTGGGCATGTAGAAGATGAGCGACAGGATGGCGTCGGTGGCCGCGAAGATGCCGAAGGCGAACATGACGACCTTACGCTCGGATCGGCGGATGTAGGCGCGCATGGCCAGGATGCCCACGCCCAGCAGAAGCGCCGGAAACCCGAACAGCACGACCCACTCGTATCTGGGGGGCACCACGTCCAGGAACGGGGCGTACCATAGGAACGCGGGCAGCATGAACAGTTTGGAGAACAGGTACAGGACGATGGCGACGATGAGGCCCACGCGGCCCGTGCGGGTGGTCAGGTCGGCGTCGGGACGGACCAAGTAGAACCCGACCAGCCAGGCGAACGGCAGGAACAGCCAGATGACCAGCATGGGGAAGAAGGACAGGGCCGAGGCCGCGCTCCACGTCTTGCCCAGGAGCAGGGCCATCACATCCGCGCCTGTCATGCGGTTCAGCACCGCACGAACCGCCGGCGACGTGCTGGCGTAGAGCACCTCGTAGGTTCCGAATCCCCCGACGCCCAGGCAGGCCACGTGGAACGCGCCCTCGTCGTCCACTGCCGCGGCGGGCCGCAGGGAGCCGGACAACGTGCGCACCGCTACTTCATACCCCTTCACGCGACCGTCATCCAGCAGGGCGAAGGCAATCTGAACCTTCCCCGTCCTTCTGGGGAGCGCCATGGAACTGGCGACGAACAGCGCGGCCTCATCCCGCTGGCCGGGGACGGCGTAGGGCATGTACACATAATCGGACGGGGAGCGAAGGACCACCGCGCCGCCGTCGCGGGAGGCTAGGGGGTACAGGTGCGCGTAGTTGAACGCGCCGCTCGCGGCTTGGTACTCCGGCTTGGCCAGCGCGGGCAGGTACACAGGCCCGCCGCTGTGGCGCTGGGGCTGGCCGATGGGGAAGGCCTGGTACTGGGTCTCGGCGGTGCCTGGGGTCAGGCCGCCGCCGCGCTGCTCCAGCGACCAAATGACGTAGACCCAGCCCGTCTCCAGCGCGATCTCGGGCGGGTAGAGCGCCAGGCCGGTGCCCATGGGGAACGAGGCCATGACGGTCGGTTCGCTGACCTGCAGGCTCGCAGGGTCAAGGGTGGCGTACAGAATCTTCTCGGCGCCCATGGCCTGACCCAGGTGCCAAGCCAGGTGGACGGTGCCGTTGTTGTCCACGGCGGCGTAGGGGTCAGCGCCCGCGATGCCCAGGGCGTGCGGGGCAATGAGGATTTCGCCGGAGTCGGCCAGCCGCGCGTGGACCATCTGCGGGTTGCCACCGGAGACGTCGGCCCAGAGCACATCCAGCGCCCCGTCCGCCGCGCGGAACGTGCAGTAGCCGGTTACGTCGCTGGCGTCGCCGGAAATCCGCACCGGCTCGTCCAGCGGTGTGGCGTCGGTCTTGGCGCGGGCGTGGTAAAGCCCCGGCCGTTGTCCGCTTGGCGAGTCCAGCCAGAACAGGTGCAGTGTGTCCTGTCCGCCCCCCACCATTTGCTGGCGGGTGGGGGCGCGCATGGGGAACGGCAGGGTCGCCGCGGATACCTCGGCCTGGGCGTTGACGCGGGCGATCTGGATGCGCCAGCCCTGCTCGGTGTTGGTCAGGTAGGAGATGACAGCGTTGCCGCTCGCCGAATCCCACAGGATGCTGGGCCGGTTGTTGATGTGCGAGGTACCGACGCGGATGCCGCGGCTCCAGTCGGGGCCGGCGAACTCGGTCTTCTCGGCGGCCGCCGCGCACCCGCTGAGGAGCACGACCGCCGCGAGCAGTGCGATGAGAACACTCGTGCGCGTGAAGCGTTGGGAGATTCCAGGCATGATCACCTCTCTGTATGATGGCGAAGCGCACCGCACAGGGGCGGGCGCGATGTGAATATATCACTCTGCACGGCGATCCGCAACTTGGCCCAGGGTGCATTTCCATTTTGGGGCGCAATGACCGAACATCGTTAGGTTGTCGCGTAGAATCTACCTCACCTAACCCCTCCCACACCCTCCCCTTTCCTCTCCGCCCGCGGAGAGGAAAGGGGAGGGCCGGGGTGGGGATAGGTGAGGTCAAGCAGCCCCATCGCCCTACGTCAGGCGGCGAACGAGGCGGCCCATTGCAGCAGCCTTGCCCCAAACAGAAATGCACCCCTTGGCCCACGCCGCGCGGTGTGCTGTCTGTACTACCTCGCGGCGCGGCCAACGGTTCACCGCAGCGGTCGGCTCATTCGGATACGAGGGCGTACTCGCAGGGCTTGTCGGGCGACTCGCGGTATTTGTGCAGGACTAGCCGAAGGGCGGGGGCGGCGGCCTTCAACAGGGCGATCTGGTCGGGTTCTATGATGACGTCGTGGCGGAAGCAGGCCTCGCACAGGGGGCGGCAGCGCTCCAAATCGCCGCCAAAGCCGCGCACGAGGGGGCACGCCACACCCCACGGCGACTCTACGATGACCTCATCGCGCGTCTCCAGGATGACCTTGGGGTACTTGTAGCGCAGGAACGCGGCGATGAACCGCGCGATGCGTCCCCTGATGGGGCGGCGGCGGATGTAGTGGCTCCAGTAGTACTCCTGCAGAATCCAGAAGGCGGTCTGCGCGTCCTGGCGCGTGAGATGGTAGCGGGCGCGGGTCTTCTCCACGAAGGCGGCGGCAGCGTCGGGGTTGGCGAGGGGCTGTGCCTCTTCTGCCAGGCGCGCAGCGGCCTGCTCGGCGCCCAGTTGTTGCGCCGCTTCGGGCAGGGCCGCGAACGCACGGAAGTAGTCTCTGAGATCTTGCATCGGCTCCTCTCTCCGCGTTTTGAGGCGATTGTAGCGCGGGGAGGCGATAGCCGCAAACGCGAGCGGCGAGCGATTCGCTGCGGCTTGACAACGCGGGCGAATATCCGTACACTTCAAGTCGTATTTTGACGATCCGCGGGAGGTTGGGCGATGAAGGTAACCATCAACCGAGACGAGTGCATCGCTTGCGGCGCGTGCTGGTCGGACTGCGACGCCGTCTTTGAGGAGAACCCCGACGACGGCAACAGCCAGATCGTGGCGAAATACCAGGTGGGCGGGAACCCCGCAGAGGGCGAGATTCCCGATGACCTGGTGGACTGCGCCAAGGCTGCTGCTGACGGCTGCCCGGTGGAGATCATCAAGGTCGGTTAGGGCGGCCCCCTTCCGCCTGCTCTCACGGGCAAATCCCAGAGCGCAGTACTTGGCCCCAGAGAAGATTGTGTCATTGCGAGCGAGGCGAAGCCTCTCGGTTGACGAGATTCTTCGGCGCTGCGCGCCTCAGAATGACAGTACCATCTGTCATGCTGAGCGAAGCGAAGCCTCTCGGTTGACGAGATTCTTCGGCGCTGTGCGCCTCAGAATGACAGTACCATCTGTCATGCTGAGCGAAGCGAAGCCTCTCGGTTGACGAGATTCTTCGGCGCTGCGCGCCTCAGAATGACAGTACCATCTGTCATGCTGAGCGAAGCGAAGCCTCTCGGTTGACGAGATTCTTCGGCGCTGTGCGCCTCAGAATGACAGTACCATCTGTCATGCTGAGCGAAGCGAAGCCTCTCGGTTGACGAGATTCTTCGGCGCTGCGCGCCTCAGAATGACAGTACCATCTGTCATGCTGAGCGAAGCGAAGCATCTCGGTTGGCGAGATTCTTCGGCGCT
Source organism: Chloroflexota bacterium (assembly GCA_014874485.1). Classification (GTDB taxonomy): domain Bacteria; phylum Chloroflexota; class Anaerolineae; order DTLA01; family DTLA01; genus DTLA01. The sequence continues at coordinate 129,979 of JADBJK010000011.1, read as the reverse complement.
TTGCGCCTCCATAGGGACAATTCATGAATTGTCCCTGCGGACGCCGCACGCCCTCGCAATGACGTGCAATCAAGGGCCACGGTAGCGAAGAGGGCCATGCGACCCGCGGGTGCGCTCTGATCGCCCATTTCGGGGCCGCTGTTGGCTTTTGAACCCGCCCTGGCGCGGGCAGGGCATTGCGGCGTGCTGCCGGGCCCGTCCGAAGCGCCCTATTCACGTTTCACGTCGCGGAGGAAAGTATGCTGGATTGGGGAATGGTACTGTCGTGGTTGGGCGCTATCGCGGGGGCGGCCATCCTGCTGTTCGGCCTGCTGGCGTGGTGGGCGCGGCGCACGCCGAACGATATTGACGACGTGGTGGTGGGCGTGCTGCAGTGGCCCACGCTTCTGCTCCTCATCCTCACGGCGATCATCAGCCTGACGAACCGCAGCGCCCTGACGGACGGCGGGAAGGCCACCATCAACACCGTCGCCAATCTGCTGCGCATCGGGATCACGACGTGGGCCATGTGGCGGCTGATGCGCGACTCGGTGTTGTACTACGGCCGGCGCCTGGCCCAGCGGAGCGAATCCAGTTTTGACGATGTGCTGGTGCCGGTGCTGGACGTGCTGGCGCCGGTGGTTGTCGGTGGCGTCGGCGCGATTCTGATGCTTCGCCTGCTGGGGGCCGACATCTCCACGGTGGTGCTGACCACAGGCGGCGCGGCCCTCATCGTGGGCTTGGCACTCCGCGACACGCTGGGCAACATCCTGGGCGGGCTGACGCTCCTCATTGACACGCCGTTCCGGTTCGGCGATCTCATCATTTGGGACGGCGTGGTGTGCCAGATTCGGCGCATCGGCCTGCGCGTTACGACGCTGTACAACACCGAGGAGCACTGCGACATCTACGTGCCCAACAGCGTCCTCGCGGCGACGAAGATCACGAACCTCACGCGGCCTAGCCCCGACCTGCGCGTAACGCTGGAGGTGGCCGTGCCCGACAACGTGCCGCTGGAGCGGGCCGAGGCCATCCTGCGCGAGGTGTCCGACGCGAACCCGTACATCCTGGGCGACCTGCCGACCAAACTGGGGGCGATGCGGCGGGCGCTGGCCGAGTGCGACCCGAAATCGCCCAGGGGGCGGGAACTGCGCTGGGGGATTTCGGCGCTGCGGCGCGAGCGGCAGTTGGACTTGCGGCAGGCGCGGATGATGGCGCTGCTGGATCGCCTACTGGCGGTCATCCGCGGCGTGGAGAAGGGCGGGCTGTCGTCCGACGAGACGGCGGCCATTGTCAAGGAACTGGATGCGCTGGACACCTACGATGAGCAACTGAAGACGGCGATGCGGGCGTGGGCGCGAGCGCGGGCGCAAGACCCGCAACTGCGCCGCTTTCCCGACGATGCCGCGCGGCTATTGGACGACGCCGAGAGCCGCATTCGCACGCTCGCTCGGCACATGAATGACCTGCGCCACCACCTGAAGAATCCCAGCCTCTACGAGGCGCAGCGGCTGGACGACATGGTCGCCGCGTTTCGCGATTGGCTGCCGGCCTCGTTCAAGCCCGTAACGCCCGCGTGGAAGTGTCCACTGGTGGCGCTGAGGCGGGCGAGCGCCGCCGGTAGGCTGCTGCACCTGTCGCTGTACGTGGACGACATCCACCTGGAGGGGTTCCTGCGGCGTCCGCGGGCGGTAACGGCCGTCAGCGAGGCCGTGGCGGCGCGGCTGCACGCGGTGTAGCCCCCGACGGTCTCTGCGGTATCACCCGCACTGCGAGTAGCCGCACATGCGGCAGGTCATGCACCCTTCCACGAACTCCAGGATGCCGCCGCATTCGGGGCACTCGGGCGAGAAGTCCAGCGGGGATTTGTCCCTCTGCTTGTCGCGGGATTCGTCGGCTTCAGAGTGGGCCTCGGGCGGCGCGTCGGACTGGTGCGGCTGAATGCCCAGGTAGCGCTCCAGCGCGCGACCGATGGCATCGGAGCACGAGAAGGCCACGTTGCCGTTGTGCCACACGGGGAAGGGGCAGCGGATGCCCTTGAGTTGCTTGATGATGGCCTTCGGCTCAATGCCCGAGCGCAGGCTCAGGGAGATGAGCCGCCCGATGGCCTCGGATTGGGACGCCGTGCACCCGCCCGATTTCCCCATCTGCAGGAAGACCTCGCACAGGCCCTTGTCGTCCTCGTTGATGGTGATGTACAAGGTGCGGTTGCAGCCCAGCGCAACCTTCTCGGTGATCCCGTGGGTAACGACGGGGCGCGTGCGGGGGACGCGAACCGAGGGCGGCGGGGCGGCGTCGGTGGGTTCGGCAGACTGGGCGGGCTTGTCGCTGTGGCCCTTGCGCAGAACCTGCGTGGTGCGGCTCCCGTCGCGGTACACGGTGATGCCCTTGCACCCCAGTTCGTAGGCCATCAGGTAGGCCTTGCGCACGTCTTCCACCGTGGCGTCGCGGGGGAAGTTGATGGTCTTGGACACGGCGTTGTCGGTGTAGCGCTGGAAAGCCGCCTGAATGCGGACGTGCCATTCGGGCGCGATGTCGTGGGCGGTGGGGAAGATGCGCTGCACGTCTTCGGGCACGTTGTCCAGCCCGCGGACGCCCCCGCGCTCGGCGACGGCCCGCATGAGTTCGGGCGAGTAGAAGCCGCGCTCGTGGGCCACGCGCTCAAACAGCGGGTTGACCTCTGGCAGGGTGGCGTTGTCCAGGACGTGGCGCGTGTAGGCCAGGGCGAACAACGGCTCTATGCCGCTGGAGCATCCCGCGATGATGCTGATGCTGCCGGTGGGGGCGATGGTGGTTACGGTGGCGTTGCGGACGGGCGGGGCGTCGGGCCTGTCCAGGCGGCTGCCCTTGAAACTGGGGAACGGGCCACGCTCCTTGGCCAGCGCAGCCGAGGCTTCCCATGCGGTTTCTTGTACCGTGCGCATGACGGCCTCGGCGGTCTCCACGGCCTGCTGGGAGTCGTAGGGGATGCCCAACTGGATGAGCATCTCGGCGAAGCCCATGACGCCCAGGCCGATCTTGCGGTTGGCCTTGGTCAGTTCCTCAATCTGGGGCAGGGGGTAGCGGTTCATGTCAATCACGTCGTCCAGGAAGCGGACGGCGACCTTGACCACTTGCCGCAGTTTCTCCCACTCCACCGCGCCGTTGCGCACCATGTGGGCCAGGTTGATGGAGCCGAGGTTGCACGACTCGTAGGGGAGCAGGGGCTGCTCGCCGCAGGGGTTGGTGCTCTCAATCTCGCCCAGGTGGGGCGTGGGATTGGCGGCGTTGATGCGGTCCAGGAAGATGACGCCTGGCTCGCCGTTCTTCCAGGCCATGCGGGTGATGAGATCAAACACCTCGCGCGCCTTCAGGCGGCCTGTCTCCTGGCGGTTGCGCGGGTTGATGAGCGGGTAGTCGGCGTCTTCGGCCAGCGCCCGCATGAACTCGGCGGTGATGCCGACCGAGAGGTTGAAGTTGGAGAGGACGCCCTCCTGGTCCTTGGCGGTGATGAACTCCAGGATGTCGGGGTGGTCCACGCGCAGGATGGCCATGTTGGCTCCGCGGCGGGTTCCGCCCTGCTTGATGGCCTCGGTGGCGGCGTCAAAGACCTTCATGAACGAGACCGGGCCGCTGGAGATGCCCTTGGTGGACTGCACCACGTCGTTCTTGGGGCGCAGGCGCGAGAAGGAGAAGCCTGTGCCACCGCCGCTCTGGTGGATGAGGGCGGTGTTCTTGATGCCCTCAAAGATGCTCACCATGGAGTCTTCAATGGGCAGGACGAAGCAGGCCGAGAGTTGCTGGAGCCTGCGGCCCGCGTTCATCAGCGTGGGCGAGTTGGGCAGGAAATCCAGCGAGACCATGATTTCGTGGAAGGCCTGTGCCCAGAACTCCACGCGGTCTTCGGGGCCGTACAGGCGCTCGGCCTGGGCGACGTTGGATGCCACTCGCCAGAACATGTCGGCGGGGGTCTCCACGGCGTTGCCGTGTTCGTCCTTACGCAGATACCGCTTCTTCAACACGGTCAAGGCATTCGCAGTGAGAGTGGGTTCCAGGGTAATCATGGGGTCCTCTCCTAGGGGCGCGTGGTGGGTTCCTGATCGCCGGACTTCAGCAGTTTCTCAACTTCTTGCTTGAGGGCCTCCAGATCGTCCATCCGGAGGTACACCGAGGCGAAGCGGATGTAGGCGACTTTGTCAATCTGGCGGAGTTGCTCCAGCACCATCTGGCCGATCTTCTCGGACGAGATTTCCTTGGCGCGGGAGTTGCGAATCTGGCTTTCCACGCTGGCGACGATGGCGTCAATCTGCTCGGCGCTGACGGGGCGCTTGGCGCAGGCTTTGCGGATGCCTGCGAGGAGTTTGTTGCGGTCAAACTCCTCGCGCCGCCCGTCGTTCTTGACCACGAGCGGGGTCGTGGACGCGGGGTACTCGTAGGTGGTGAACCGCTGGCCGCACTTGGGGCACTGGCGGCGGCGGCGCACGCCGTTGGTGATCATCCGCGTGTCCACCACTTGGGTGTTCGGCTCTCCACAGTTAGGGCACTGCACGGTGTCCTCCTCCGTCGCCGCCTGCCAAATGAGGCGACAATGCTCCCCGACGGTTGAGACAGCGACACCATACCAGATATAGGGTGGGGTGCGCGCTTTAGGCACTATGTGTCGTGGAGCGTCCCCAGTATACCACGAAAGGGCCGAGAATGCAAGTGTTTTTCGTTTGAAAAATTCGTGTGTCGCAAGATTTAAGGTTAGGGGGCGAGGGGCGATGGCGTGTTGCGATGCAAGCCCGTGGGAACTGCCCGCCCGTTACCACGCGATGGCGACGTGGTAACGGGCGGGCCCCTCTCGGAAGACGCGACGCAGGCAGTGCCGATGTAGAGCCACGCGATGCGTGCGCGGGCCGCCGAGTTGTGCATGTTGCGGCGCGCGGGCCAACCCCGTGTCCCGGTCGCCGGGGCGCGCCGCTACTGCGCTACCACAGGATTCATGGTGTGTCATTGCGAGGGCGCGGAACGCCCGAAGCAATCTCCGGTTGGCGAGATTCTTCGGCGCTCCGCGTCTCAGAATGACAGTCAACCGAGATGCTTCGCTTCGCTCGCAATGACAACGGACCATCTCCTCGGTGGTCAAAGGCTAGTTCTGCTTGGGTCCTTTGTTCATGGCGTTGCGGATGAACGCCGGGACCTCTATGTCGTCCGTGTTGATGATGCGAACCGGGAACTCGCGGATCTTGCCGTCGGTGCCGGTGGCCGCTGCGGCAGCGGGGCGCTGCTGCGGGACCACGGCGGGCCTGGGCAGCACCTTGCCTTTGGCGTCAAACCCCGTGGCGATGACGGTGATCTGCACCTCATCGCTCATGCTCTCGTTGATGACGGCGCCGAAGATGATGTTGGCTTCGGGGTCGGCGGTGGCCTTGATGATGTTGGCGGCGGCGTCCACCTCGCTCAGGGTGAGGTCGCGGCCCGCGGTGATGTTGAACAGCACGCCGCGCGCGCCCTCAATGGTAACGTCCAGGAGCGGGCTGGCGATGGCGGCCTTGGCGGCATCCACGGCGCGGTTCTCGCCCTTGCCCCGCCCCACGGCCATGAGGGCCGAGCCGCCTTCCTGCATCACGGCGCGAACGTCGGCGAAGTCCACGTTGATCATCCCGGGCACGGTTACCACTTCCGAGATGCCCTGGATGCCCTGGCGAAGGGCGTCGTCGGCGACGCGGAAAGCCTCCACCACGGGCGCCTTCTTGTCCACGATCTGGAGCAGGCGGTCGTTGGGGATGACGATGAGCGTGTTCACGTGCTCGCGCAGGCGACTCAGCCCTTCTTCGGCGGTTCGGCTCTTGCGCTGGCCCTCAAACCCGAAGGGCTTGGTTACCACGCCGATGGTGAGCGCGCCCGTCTCCTTGGCGATCTGGCTGATGATGGGGGCCGCGCCCGTGCCGGTGCCGCCGCCCATGCCGGCCGTGATGAAGACCATGTCCGCGCCGTTGATGGCCTCGTACAGGTCGTCGCTGCTCTCCTCGGCGGCCTTCTGGCCGATGTTGGGGTCGCCGCCTGCGCCCAACCCTCGGGTCAGTTTTTCGCCGATGGAGATGCGCTTGGGGGCTTTGGAGAGCATGAGAGCCTGCACGTCGGTGTTGACGGCGATGAACTCCACGCCGCTCAGCCCGGCCTCAATCATGCGGTTGACTGCGTTGCAGCCGGCCCCGCCCACCCCGATGACTTTGATCCTGGCGAAATTCTCGGGCTCTACTAGGTCTACCATACTGTCATTCTCCTTTCGCGCTCTGTGATGGTTCCTCCCTCTCTACGGTACGGGTCTAACTCGGCAGGATATTCGTAAACCAACGCTTGATTCGGTCGGACCATTTGCCTTCTTCGGTGGGGGGGACGGTCATGTCGCCCAGTCCCCATCGCAAGAGGCCAACGCTCGTGGCGTGGGCCGGGTCCACGATGCGGTCGGTCAGCCCCTCCAGGTCGGTGGGAATGCCGATGCGGACGGGCATCTGCAGGACCTCGCGGGCGACCTCCTTGATTCCCGGCAGTTGGGCCGTGCCGCCGCACAGCACCGCGCCTGCCGACAGCAGGATGTCGTACCCCGAATGCTTGATTTCCTTGAGCACCAGGGCGAAGATTTCCTCCACGCGGGCCTGGATGATCTCGGCCAGGAACCGCCGCGACGCCAACTGGGGCATCTCGTCGCCGAACGCGGTTACGTCCACGGTCTCGTCGGGGCGCACCTTGTCGGGGATGGCGTGGCCGTGGGCGATCTTGATCTGCTCGGCGACCTCAAAGGGGGCCTTCAGCCCGAAGCAGATGTCGTTGGTGATGTTCACGCCGCCGACAGCAATAATGGACGTGTGCAGCGCGCACCCGTCGGCGAAGACGGCGATCTTGGTGGTGCCGCCGCCGATGTCCACCAGGATGACGCCCGCCTCCTGTTCGCTCTGGCGCAGGACGGCCTTGGCGGCGGCGATGGGGTCGGGCACGGGGCCCAGCGGCTCCACCTTGGCCGCCAGGACGCAGTCGCGCAGGTTCTGGACGGCCGACTCGGACGCCGTGATGACGTGGGCCTCCACCTCCAGGCGATGCCCGTGCATCCCCAGCGGGTCGGTGATGCCGTCGTGGCCGTCAATGGAGTAGCCGCGCGGCATGGCCTGGATGACCTCCTGGTTGTGGGGGATGGCGATGGCGCGCGCGCCTTGCAGGGCGCGGTCAATGTCCTCCTGGGAAACGCCGCGGTCGGGCCGGGCAATGGCGGCCACGCCTCGGCTGTTGAGCGAGGTGATGTGCGTGCCGCTCACGCTGACGTAGGCGGCATCCACGGGGACGCCTGAGATGCGCACCGCTTCCTCCACCGATGCCGCGATGGCCTCGGCGGCTTCGGACACGTTGACGACAACGCCCTTGCGCATCCCGCGGGCATCCTTCTCGCCCACGCCGATGATGCGGAGCACAGACCCCTCGCCGGGTGCCTCGGCGATGAGGGTGCAGACCTTTGTGGTTCCGATATCTATTGCCGCAACGAGTTGTTCCACCTGGTTCCTCCTGTCCGCCACGCGGCGGCCGTTACGACGCGCGGCGCAGGTTGCGCCTGAACCGGACGAGCAAATGCCGCCTGATGAGGGCCAGGTTGTTGAACAGCCTGACGCCAAACGCGAAAATGGCCGCGTAGTACAGTTCCACCCCCAGCCGGTCCCCTAGGAACGTCAGGATGGCGGCCAGCAGCGTGTTGCCGAAAAACCCCGTGATGAAGATGGCGTTGTCGTACTCGTGCGCCAGGTTCGCCCTCACCGCGCCCAGCACCGAGTCCAGCGCCGCCAGGATCGCCACCGCAGTGTAGCGGGCGTACTCCGCCGGTATGGAGATGGACACAACCGACCCGATGATCAGTCCGATTAGGAGACCAATGAGCGGCAGCCACATACCCTCGTCTCCTTCCCTAGCGCCTGTACGCGGGCGCGTCGGGTGCGCGCAGGTCCACGTACACGGGGCGGATGCCCCGCTGCGCGAAATGCTCCACAAGCGCTTTCAGTCGCGCCAATTTCAGTTCGCAGTCGCGGTCATCGCCGACGTGCACGGGCCAGCCGTCCGGCATCATCAGGGACAGGCCCGTGTCCTCGGCGTATCGGAACCGGGTGATCTCCGGCATCCGTTCGTGATAGCGCAGCGCCGAGCGGACGGCCGTCGCGCTGACATCGCTGCCCGCCTGCAACGGGGCCGAAACCATGCTGGCGATGCGCAAGGCATCGGCAGGGATGTCGCCCTGCGCTTGGGCGAGCACGTGGCCCGTCTCATCCACCCACCAGGTCGCGCCTGCCTGCGTCCAGGCTGCCCGCACCGCCCGCTCGGTGATGGCGATGGTCAGGCGGTTGGGGATGCGCAGGGTTACCCGCACGTCCTTGACCTCGGGCAGCGTCCTCAACGCCTGCGCGATGCGCCCCGTGTGGACGAAGAAGACGCTCAACCCATCCGGGATGCCCGCCGCCTGCCAAACGGCTTCGGGCGTGAGCAGGTGCAGGCCGACGTAGCGCGTCTCGTCGCTGTACACGAAGAAGGCGGGCGATGTGGAGAAGACGACGATGGCCACGGCGGCAAGCAGCACCAGCGCCAGGCCCACCGCCTTCGCCCGCGAGAACGTGGGCTTGCGGCGGGCAGTCCCCCTCACGCCCGTGCGGGGCATGGCATGCGCCTGGGCGAAGGTGTGCCCTCTGCGTTTCGTAACCCTGCGTCGTCGCTCCATCCAAGCCATTGCGCGCTATTCCTTTGCCTTCGGCGTGTACGAGGTCCGGGTGCGGCGTTTCTCCTCGTGCCGCTCCAGGGCCAGTTCTATCAGCCGGTCAATCAGGGCCGGGTAGGGCAGGCCGCTCGCCTCCCAGAGTTTTGGATACATGCTGATGGCGGTGAAGCCCGGTATCGTGTTGACCTCGTTGACATAAACATCAAGCGTGTCCCGATCCAGCAGGAAGTCCACCCGGGCCATCCCGGCGCAGTCCACCGCGAGGAACGCCTGGATGGCCAGTTGGCGAATCCGCTGGGCCAGGTCATCGGGCAGCGGCGCGGGAATCACGAGTTCCGAGCGGCCGTCTATGTACTTGGCGTTGTAATCGTAGAACTCGTTGCAGGGGATGATTTCCCCCAGCACCGATGCCTCCGGCTCGTCGTTGCCGAGCACGCTGCACTCAATCTCCCTGGCGTTGATGCCTTGCTCCACCACGATTTTGCGGTCGTAGGACGCGGCCAGGAGCAGGGCGGGGCCCAGTTCGGCGCGGTCGTGCACCTTGGACACGCCGACGCTGGATCCCAGGTTCGCCGGCTTGACGAAACAGGGATAGCCCAGTTCCCGCTCAATCTCGTCTTCCACCTGCTTCTGATTCCGGTCCAGTTCCAGCCGCTTGTACACCCGGTATCGGACAATGGGCAGGCCGTGGGCCTTGAAGACATCCTTCATCGCGGCCTTGTCCATGCCCAGGGCAGACCCCAGTACGCCGGCCCCCACGTAGGGGATGTCGGCCAGTTCCAGCAGGCCCTGCACCGTGCCGTCCTCGCCGTAGGGGCCGTGGAGCACCGGGAAGACGACGTCCAGTTCCACCGGGGCCGCGCGCTCCACCGCCTCCATGGCGTCTTGGGGCACCAGCCCGCGCTGGGTGGGGTCGCCGAGCAGGGCCGTGTGGTGCGTGTCTTCCGCCGGCAGGCCCTTCAGCGCCGCGACGGGGTCGCCGCCCGCGATCCACCGCCCCTCTTTGGTGATGGCAATCGGGATGACCTCGTATTTGGTTTTGTCCATGGCGTTCATCACCGACTGGGCGGAGACCAGCGAGACCTCGTGCTCGCCGGAGCGCCCGCCGAGGATGACGCCAACTCGGATTTTCCGTTTTCCTCCCATTCCCCCTGATCGCATTCTCTACTTCCCCGCTTGCAAGGTTTGGGCCAGGTTTTGGCGCAGAAGGGCGAGGGTGCGGTCGCCCACGACCCACTCATCGCCCGCGCCCAGGGTGATGATGACGGCATCTGGCTCCGCGTGTGCGACCAGCAGGGCCGCCGCTGCGTCCAGGCCGCCCGCGTAACGCACGTCGGGGTGGGGCATCTGTCGCGCCAGTTGGTCGGGCCGCACCGTGGGGTCATGCGGCTCGCGGGCCGCATAGACCGGCAGCACGATGACGTGATCGGCGTCGCCGAAGCACGCGGCGAACCCCTGCCACAGTGTCTTGAGGCGGCTGTAGGTATGGGGCTGGAACACCGCCCACAGCGGGCGCGGGCCGTACTTTTCCCGCACCGCCCGAAGGGTGGCCGCAATCTGGGTCGGGTGGTGGGCGTAGTCGTCCAGGACGACGATGCCCCCGACGGTGCCGCGCTCCTCCATCCGCCTCCGCGTCCCGCGAAATCGGGCCAGGGATTCGGCGGCGGCCTCCGGCGGGACGCCGAGCCAGGCGACCGCGGCCAGCGCCGCCAGGCCGTTGGCGACGTTGTGCTGGCCGGGCAGGGCCACGCGGGCGCGGGCGACTTGGCGGCCCTCCCGCAGGACGGCGAACGCCGTGCCCCCTTCGGCGTGCGGCCTCAGGTCGCGTGCGCTCCACGTGGCGGCCGGGCCGAACCCGAACGTCTGGACGGCGCAGCCGGCGATGGACGCGGCCTCCTGGGCCAACGCTACCACGGCCGGGTCTTCGGCCCAGGCCAGGACGAGGCCGCCGGGAATGGTGTGGGCCGCGAACTCCAGGAACGCCTGGCGCAGGTCATCCTCGTCCCGGAAGCAGTCGGGATGGTCCATCTCCACGTTGGTGATGACGGCGACGTGGGGGCGCAGCGCCAGGAACGTGCGGTCGTACTCGTCGGCCTCCAGCACGAAGTGGGGGCCGCTCCCGGCGCGGGCGTTGGCGCCGAAGTTCTCCACCACGCCGCCGATGATGAACGACGGGTCTAGGCCGGCCTCGCTCAACTGGAAGGCGATGAGTCCCGCGGTCGTCGTCTTGCCGTGGCTGCCCGCGACGGCGATGCCCACCTTGCCGGCCAGCAGGGCGGCCAGCACCGGCCCGCGCTTCACGACCGGGATGCCCAGCCGCACCGCCGCCTGCCATTCGGGGTTGGACGGCGAAATGGCCGAGGAGACGACGACCAGGTCCGCGCCGCGGACGTTGTCGGGCGCGTGGCCGACGAAGATGCGCGCGCCGTGCCGGGCCAGCGCCTCGGTCTGGGCATTGGCCTGCAGGTCCGAGCCGGAGACCTCAAGGCCGCGCGCCAGCAGGATGACGGCGATGGCGCTCATGCCTGCCCCGCCGATGCCCACCAGGTGCACGTGTCGCACCTCGGCGAGGTTCACGATGCCGTTGTTCCGTTCGGCAATGCGGCCGCGGAATGCGCTCACTACTTGACCACCCGCATGAAGATGAGGAACGCTGCCAGCGCCAGGAAGCCATATGCTGGAATCAGTGCCTCGGGCAGCAACGTTACCATCACCGTCGCCGCCGGCGACAGGGGCTGCTGGAACAGGCCGAACAGCGAAATCGGATAGTTCAACTGGTGCATGTAGTACCACAGGCTCCCGATGATCAGATAGCCGTTCCACAGGCCGATAATCAGGTTGAGGAGGATGCCAAATGGGCCTGGGACCGGTCGGCCTTCAAATGCCAGCGTCTCGCCCTGGTACGAAATGAATGCAGTCAGGATGATGACGCCTGCGTACACGCCGTATCGCACCAGGTTCGCCTGCGGGCTGTCGGGCGGCGAGACGCGCACGAGCACCACCAGCATGTCCAGCGCCTGCGTGATCTGCTTGGCGAAGAAGGTCAGCAGGAACAGCAGGAAGGCCAGCACGGTGGTAACGCCGACCTCCTTCAGGAAGCCGCGCACCAGGCCGATGAGGCCGAACACGACGACCAGCGAACCCCACAACACTTCAATAGGTCCCACGACTTCTCCACTCCCTCTCTACGGGTCGTTGAGACCGGCTACGCCTGTTTCTTCTTGGGCGGCGATGATTGCTTGATTCCTAGCCCGATGAGCACGATGATGAACACGATGACGGCGGCTGCCGTATTGCCCGGGCTGAAGTGCGACTGCGCCTTCAGGCCCGACACTACGAACATCGTCTCCGGCTCCACGAAAACGCGCGGAAAGACGAATCGGCCGATGAGGAAGCCGTCGACACCCCCGACGATTGCGCCAAGGAATCGGTTGGCGATCCCCTTGGGTGGCTTCCGCACCATCCGCGCGAACACGATGCTGACCAGGAGAATCGCCCCGAACACGACCAGGTCGCCCGTCTTCCCCGGAAGGACCGAGGCTGCCGATGGTGCGGCTCCCCCTTTGGTCAGGCCGAACGCCTTCTGCCCGAACGCAACCACCGTCGGCACGTAGCCTGAAACCGTGGACGACACCACAAACCCGATGACGATGCCAATGAGCACCACCAACTCCCTGGCAACGCCACGGCGCAGGCCAAGGACCGCGCACACCGCGATCAGGATATTGAGCAGAAGCGCCTGATCCACGACGACCTTCACGCTAGACCCCCTCGGCGGCGAGCGACCGCAAGACCTGCGCGAGCGCCTGCGCTGCGTTGGGCCGCGCCAATCGGCGGGCGCTCTCTCGCATGGCTTCGCGGCGGGCGTCATCCGCCAGCAGTTCGCGCACGGTGGGCAGCAAGTCCGCGCCCAGCCGGTCGTTCTCAATCACGACGGCCGCGCCGTGGTCGGCGAGATAGCGCGCGTTGGTCATCTGGTGCTGCCCCGCGTAGGGGTAGGGCACCAGGATGGAAGGCACGCCCGCCGCCGTGAACTCGCCCAGCACCGACGCGCCGGCCCGTGAGATGACCAGGTCCGCCGCCACCATCGCCGCCGGCAGGTCGTGCAAGTAGGCGAACAGGTGGTAGCGCGCCTGCTTGTCGGCGGGCAGCGACGCGCGCCGCGCCGATAGGGCGTCGTAGTCGCCCTCGCCGCAGACGTGCACCAGTTCCGCCATCTCCAGGATGTCCTCCAGCGAGGCTTCCACCGCCTTGTTGAGCGCGCTTGCGCCGCGGCTCCCGCCGAAGACGAGCACCACCTTGCCATCGGCGAGCGACAGCCTTTGCCGCGCTGCGTCTCGGTGCAGCGCCGCGAACTCCTGCCGCACGGGGTAGCCGGTAACGATGACCTTGCCGGCGCGGAAATGGCGGGCGGCTTCCTCCGCGGTTACGGCGACGCGGGTAGCGATGCGCGCCAGTGCTCTGACCGCCAGGCCCGGCTCCATGTCGGGCAGGTAGATGAGGCTGGGCGTGCGGCGCAGCCAGCCCGCGACGACCACCGGCACCGATACGTACCCGCCCGTGGCGAAGATGGCATCCGGCCGCAGGCGGCGCAGGATACCCGCGGCTCTCCACGTGCCCCGCACCAGGTTCGCCACGTTGAGCGCGAGGCGCACCGGACCGGTCCCGCGCACCGGCGCGGCAGGGACCGCCGCGAACGGCAATCCGGCCCGCTCGGCCAGTGTCTGCTCTATGCTATTGCCGCGGCCCATGTACCAGACCTCATCCCCGTGCCCGCCGGCGCGTAGCGCCTGCGCGACGGCTAACGCTGGATACACGTGGCCGCCGGTTCCTCCCCCCGTAAAGATAAGCCGCACTTGTCTTGGTCTCCTTGCGCTGGGTGTCGCTGGAGATGCTGAGCAGGATGGCCGTGCCCATGAGGCACGCCACCAGGGACGTGCCGCCGTAACTGACGAATGGCAGCGTGAGGCCGGTGATGGGCAGCACGCCCACGTTCACCCCGATGTGGACGAGCGCCTGCAGAAGGATCCACACGCCGATGCCCGCTGCGGCCAGCATGCCCGTCTCGGACTGCGCGTGCTGGGCGATGCGGGTCGCCCGATAGCCGAAGAACAGAAACGCCGCTAGCAGGAGCAGCGCGGTGAACACGCCGAAGCCGTAGGTTACGAAAGCGAAGACGAAGTCCATGTGAGCGCCGCGCACCAGTTGCGCCTGCGCTTGGAGTGCGTCAATGCCGTGCCCGAACATCCCCGCCGAGCGGGTTAGCGTTTCCACGAACTGACTCTGGGTCGCGGCGCTGCTGTTGCCGCCGAAAAGGCCGAGGATGCGTGCCCGCTGGTAGGGGATGAGCATGGCGATGATCACGGTCAGGACGCCGCCGCCTCCGATCACCGTCAGCACCTGGCGCGTGGCGGCTCCGGCCAGATAGAGCATGGTAACCGAGACCGCAGCGAGAATGATGGCCGTGGACAGGTTCGGCTGCAACAAGATGAGGGCTAGATAGATCCCGACCAGGATGAGGAAGGGGATGAGGGCGGCATCTATGTCGTTGAGTTTGTCCCGCTTGGACGAGAGCCAGCACGCTAGGTACAGGATGAGCACGGGCTTGGCGATCTCGCTGGGCTGTATGGACAGGCCGAAGATTTCCAACCGCCGGTACGAGCCGTAGTCGGACTTGCCGACGACGAAGACGGCGATGAGCAGGAGCAAGACGGCCACCGCCAGCGCGGGAACCAGCCGCGTCAGGTTGCGGTAGCCTATGGCGAACACCGCCGCCGCAACAAGGATGCCGATGAGCAGCCACTGGGTCTGGCTCAGGACGAAGTGCAGCGCTGCATCGCCGCCGAACCAGAGCATGGCGTCGGGGATGGACGTGGCCCACACCGCCACCAGGCCGAACAGCGTCAACCCGATGGTCGTGCCCAGCAGCGGGATGTCCAGTTTGCTCTTGCGGATGCGCGTCGCCATGGCTGGGTCTCTCCTAATCCGCACCGTCTGTCTGCGATTGCAGGCTGCGCACCAGTTCCTTGAACCGTTGTCCGCGCTCGGCGAAGTCGCGGAAGGCGTCAAAACTCGTGCCGCCAGGGGCCAGGAGCACCACATCGCCGGGCTGGGCCAGGTCGGCGGCCAGCGGGACGGCCTCCTCCAGCCGCTGGACGACGTGGATGCCGCTGAGCACCGCCTGCCCTTCGGCCCGTCGCATGGCCTCGGACACGGCTCTCTCTATCAGCCCCGCCGCCTCCCCGAACAGCACCAGGTGCCGCACGCGCCGCACGGTGAGGTCGGCCATCTCCTCCCAGGGCAGGTGTTTGTCGCGCCCACCCGCCAGCAGGACGATGGGTTCGGTAAACGAACGCAGGGCCGCGGCGGCCCGTTCGGGCGTGGTGGCGATGGAGTCGTCGTAGAAGTGCGCGCCGCGGATGGTGGCGACGAACTCCAGGCGGTGCTCCACGCCGCGGAACGTGGCGCAGACGTGGGCGATGGCGTCCACAGGCGCGCCCGCCAGCCGCGCCAGGAGCGAGGCAGCCAGGGCGTTCTCCAGATTGTGCTCGCCGCGCAGGCGCAGGTCGCCGCGGCTGCAAATCCGTTCGGGCGCGCCCTTCACTTGGAGCGTCAGCGCGTCGCCGTCCAGGAAACTGCCTGCGGACACGCGCTCCCTGCGACTGAAGAAGAACACCCGCCCCTGGTACTTGCCGGCGAGGCCGCGAGTCGTGGCGTTGTCGTAGCCCAGCACGGCCATGTCCTCCGCCGTCTGGTGGGCCAGAATCCCGCGCTTGGCGGCGATGTAGGCTTCCATGTTCGGGTGGCGGTCCAGATGGTTGGGCGTGATGTTCAGGATGGCGGCGATGTGGGGGCTTGCGCCCAGCATCTCCAACTGGAAACTGGACAGTTCCATGACCACCTTGTCGGTGGGGCGGATTTCGTGCAGGTGGCCGATGAGCGGCCGTCCGATGTTGCCGCCAACGAAGGTGCGGAAGCCGGCCTGTTTCAGCATCTCGCCGGTCATGGCGGTGGTGGTCGTCTTGCCGCTGCTCCCCGTGATGCCGACGATGGGGGCGGGGCACAGGCGGACGAAGAGCCGCGTCTCGCTGCTGAGGGGGATGCCCCGACGCACGGCTTCGCGCAGGATGGGAATCTCCAGCGGGACGCCAGGGCTGACGAAGACCACGTCGGTGTCCAGGATGGATTCGGGGTGGCCGCCGAGCCGCAGGTCAATGGGCAGGCCGCGGATGGCCTCCAGATTGGCGGCAAGGGCGCGCTCGGGCTGGATGTCGCTGAGGATGACGCGCGCTCCCTGGGCGTGCAGGAACCGCGCCAGAGCGATGCCCTCGCGGGCCGCCCCGATGATGGTAACTCTTCGGTTTCGGAAATCGGTCTCGTCTGAGTACATATCCTAGATCAACGCGAGTGCCACGCCGAGCATGGCGGCCAGCATGGCGATGAACCAGAAGCGCAGGGTAACCTGCACCTCCGACCAGCCCTTGAGTTCAAAATGATGGTGGATGGGCGCCATCTTGAAGATGCGCTTGCCCTTCGTCAGTTTGAAGTACGCCACCTGTAGGATGTCCGACAGCGCCTCGGCCACGAAGATGATGCCGACCACGGGCAGCAGGAGCCACTGGCCGGTCATCAGGGCGACGGTGCCCAGCGTGGCGCCCAGGGATAGCGAACCCGTGTCACCCATGAACAACATGGCGGGGTGGGCGTTGTACCATAGGAACGCCAGCGTCGCGCCCACGACGGTGAAGCAGAAGTTGACGAGATACACCTGCCCCTGAAGGTAGGCGATGACGCCGTAGGCCGTGAACGCGATGGCCACCGTGCCGCCCGCCAGCCCGTCCAAGCCGTCGGTGAGGTTGACTGCGTTGGTGCTGCCCACGATGATGAAGACGGCGATGGGCAGGTACCACAGGCCGATGTCAATCTTGTACGGGATGGTGGGGATGGCGACGCTGCGCAGGCCCAGCCCGAAGTGAAGCCCGATGGCCACGATGATGGCGATGAGCACCTGCCACAGGAACTTGTAGCGCGCCAGAAGCCCTGTGCCCCTTGTGCCCCGGACGCCTGCCAGGTCGTCAATCGCGCCCAGGATGCCGTAGGCCAGCATGACGCCCATGGGCAGCAGGATGGACCGCCCGATAAGGTCAAGGCCGCGCAGGTTGGGCAGGTTGAGCGCGGCGGTGATGAGCAGCACGGGGATGATGGTCATCAACCCGCCCATGGTGGGCGTGCCCATCTTGACCATGTGGCTGGATGGGCCGTCCACACGGATTTGCTTGCCGATGCGATACTTCTTGAGCAACTTGATGAGCGGGCCGCCCCAGAAGACCGCCAGCAAGAACGAGATTGTCCCTAACGCCAGTGAACTTGCCAATCTATCACCTCATGAGGCCCGAAGCGCCTTCACAATGTCTTCCATGTGCATTCCGCGGGAACCCTTGACTAGAATGATATCCCCCTCCTGTATCCACTCGGAAAGGATACGGATCGCGTCCTGGTTCGTGTCCACGATGACCACGTTCTCGGGCGACATGCCACACGCCAGGGCTTCCTCGCCGATGATGCGCCCGCGCTTGCCCACGGTGATGAGGCGCGAGACGACCTCAATGGCCCGTCGCGCGACCTTGCGGTGTCCCTCGTCCTCCAGCGCGCCGAGTTCCAGCATGTCGCCCAAAACCGCAATCCTACGCCCTTTCAACTCTGCCAGCAAATTGAGCGCGGCGATGGTGGACTTGGGACTTGCGTTGTACGTGTCGTCCAGGATGAGCGCACCGCGGATGGCAGGCGTGGCGATGAGCCGCAGTTGAGCCGAGACATCCATCAGTCCCGCCATGATTTCCTGCCACGAGAGGCCCTCGTTCAGCGCCACCGCCGCCGCAGCCAGGGCGGTGTGGACCGAGTGGGTGCCGAGCAGGGCGGCCCGCGCGTGGATGGCCTCGCCGCGGTAGTGCAGTCGGAACCGAATGCCCTCTAGCCCCTGGCTTTCAATGTCGGTGGCGTACAGGTCGCAGTCGGGCGTGAGGCCGTAGGTGAAGACCCTGGCCTTGGTCAGCGCGGCCATGGCGCGGACGCGCGGGTCGTCGCCGTTGAGGACGGCCACGCCGTCGGCGGGCAGTGCCTGCACCAGTTCCGACTTGGCCTGGGCGATGCGCTCTATGGTGCCCAGCCGCTCCAGGTGGACCGGCTCCACGTTGGTAACGACGCCCACCGACGGCAGGGCGATTTCGGCCAGCCGCGCGATTTCGCCCAGCGCGTACATGCCCATCTCAAGGACGGCGTACTCGGTCTTGGGCGTAACCTTCAGCAGGGTCAGCGGCAGGCCGATTTCGTTGTTCAGGTTGCCCTCGTTCCGCAGCGTTACGTAGCGGCGCGACAGGACCGACGCCGTGAGTTCCTTGGTAACGGTCTTGCCCACGCTGCCCGTAACACCCACGACGCGCACGGTCATGCGCCGTCGCCAGTAGGCGGCCAGTTCCTGCAGCGCCCACAGCGTGTCGGGGACAACGAGGGCGATGGGCGGCGTGATGCTGGCGGCCGCCGCGTCGCGGGTCCAGACTTGCGCCGCACCCGCAGGCGCGCGCGAGACGATGACCGCCACCGCGCCTTTGGCGATGGCGTCGTCTGCGAAATCCGAGCCGTCCACGGACGCGCCCTTCAGGCCCACGAACAGGCAATCGGGGCCAGCCTGGCGCGAATCAATGACCACGTCCCGGATGGGGCGTTCGCTCCCCGGTAAGCCTTTGGTCTCTGTGCCGATTGTGGCCTGGATAATGTCGCCAAGGGTCAGCATACGAACTCCATCAGTTTGTACGGTCGGGTGGGATGGCCAGATACTTGAACAGTCGCGCCGCGATGCGCTGGAAGACGGGCGCTGCGGCTCCCCCGCCAGACCTCACAGTCTGCGGCCGGTCCAATTTGACCAGGATCACCAGTTGTGGGTCGGTGGCCGGGCCGTATCCCGCGAAGGACGCGATGTAGTCCCTCGGGTCATACGCGCCGCCCATGGGAATCTCCGCGGTCCCGGTCTTGCCGGCGATGCTGTAGCCCGGCACTTGGGCCTGGGGCAGGTACTCGTCCACCACGCGCACCAGCAGCGCGGTCAGCGTCCTGGCGGTCTCGCCGGTGATGGTTCGGCGGATGGCGCGGGGGTGAAGTTGCACGACCTGCCCGCCGATGATCTTGGCACGAACCACCTGGGGCGACATGAGAACGCCGCCGTTGGCAATGGACGCGACCGCCGACGCCATCTGAATGGGCGTAACCGAGATACCCTGGCCGAAAGAGTTGGTGCCCAAATCTGAATCGGAGTACATCGGGTTATCGTAGGGCGTCTTCACGATGCCGGGGGCTTCGCCCGCCAGGTCAATCTCGGTGCGCTGGCCAAAGCCGAACCGGCGCACGTAGGTGTAGAACCGCTCCTTGCCCATGCGCTGGCTGATGGTGGCGGCGACGACGTTGAGCGAGTTGCCCAGCGCCTCGGTGATGTCCACCGTGCCGTGGCCAACCTTGTCCCAGTTGTAGATTTTGCGGCCGCCGATCTCAATGACCCCTGGGTCGTAGAACAGTTCGTTCGGGGTGATGGTCTGTGCGTCCAGCGCGGCCGCGTAGGTAACGAGTTTGAACACCGATCCGGGTTCGTACACCTCGGAGACGGCCGGGTTGATCCAGGCCTTGGGCGGTGCTTCCAGGAAGTCGGCGGGGTTGTAGGCGGGCCTGCTGGCCATGGCCAGAATCTCGCCGGTCTTGGGGTTCATCACGATCACTTGCCCGCTCACGGCTTTGGTCTGCTTTATGGCGGCGTCCAGTTCCTCTTCCACGATGCGCTGCGCGTAGCGATCAATCGTGAGGATCAGGGTCGTGTCCGACGCCTGAATCTCGTCCCAAACCGCTGAGCCGAGATTCTCAAGGGGCACAGCGTCGCGCTGCAAGTCCTGCTGGTAGTACTCCTCCACGCCGTAGCACCCCTTCGGCTCGGCGTTGACGAACCCCAGCACATGGGCGGCCAAAGGACCTTCTGGGTAGTACCGCACCGGATGTGGCACGGCTTTGACCACGTGGCGGAACTCCTCGGAGACGCCTTTGATCGCCTTTTCCACCATGCCGCCGAGGCCGGTAGCCAGGGTTACGTAGGACTCGTCGGTCTCCAGGAGGGCGCGAATCTCATCCCGCGGCTTGTTGAGGATCGGGGCCAGTTCGCCGGCCAGTTTGTCGCGCTTTTCCGAGTTGAGATTGGCAGGGCTAGCCTCCACGTCGTACTGGAAAACGTCAAAGGCGAGGAGGAAGCCGTTGCGGTCGGCCAGCGCGCCGCGCGGCAGTTGGATTGTGCCCGCCGTAGCCGCGTCCTGGGATGGCCTGTCCGCGTGCACGAACTGGCCGACGATGAGAGACAGCATGAGGAAGATCGCGCACGTGCCGAACAGCACGATGAGGATGATCCACCGCTGTCTGGTGATCTCTTCCGGCGAGCGATCCATTTGCCCCCTTCTCCCTCAATCCCCTGAGCCGAAACTCCCGACCGCGCGTTACGCGCTTCCGCGCGGGTGCTGCGTATGCCTGCAAGGGCAACTCCACCCCCTGGCCGCGCGACCTGATCGGCGGCTGGGGGGTGTGCGAAACCCAGAGACTATGGAATTGTCAGGTAATCCACCTGCACCGGCGGCCCAAGCCCCTCGTCGCGCGCCGCCTTCTCCAGCACGTCCAGGCGCAGCCGCTCCGCCAATTCCTGGGTCAGTTGTGCCTTCTCCCGCTGGAGTTCCAGAATCTGCTTCTGAAGCGCACCGATTTGGTATTCCGCGCGCGACCGCTCCGTAGTGGTGTAGAGAGGGATGGCCGCCCAGCAGAAGACCGTAAGGGCCGCGAGGACGAGCATCAGGCCCCTCTGCCGGATGGCTCGCCACAGGGTCCCGGCCCGCGTCGCGGGTTGGACACTCGGCGCTCCCTGGGTTGTCTGGCGAACGGCGCTCATGATGTGTGCGGCAGCCTTTCTGCGACGCGCAATTTGGCGCTCCTGGCCCGCGGGTTGGCGCTGACCTCGCGCGGGCTGGGCGTGATGGGCTTCTTCGTTACAATGCGCAGGGTTGCGCGATGCCCGCAGATGCATTGCGGGATTTCCGGCGGGCAGATGCAATCCCTGGACTCGTTTCTAAAGAACGTTTTCACGATGCGGTCTTCCAGCGAGTGGAAGGAGATGACCGCCAGCCTCCCCCCTGGAGCGAGAAGGCGCACGGCCTGCGGCAGGGCCGCTTCCAGGTTGTCCAACTCTCGGTTGACCGCGATTCTCAGCGCTTGAAAGGTGCGAGTCGCCGGATGGATTCGGCCACGCCTTCCCACCGCGCGGGCGATGACCTCGGCCAGTTGGCCTGCTGTGGCGATGGGCCGCGCCCGGACGATGGCCCGGGCGATGGGCCGCGCCTTGGGCTCCTCGCCGTAGCGCCAGATAAGGGCTGCCAGTTCGTCCTCCGGCAGCGTGTTCACCAGGTCGGCGGCGCCGGCACCCTCCGACGGGTCAAACCGCATGTCCAGGCCACCAACGTCGTGAAACGAAAAACCCCTGGCGCTATCGGCAAGTTGCCACGATGAGAGGCCTAGGTCCATGACAATCCCGTTGGCGGTATCCACCCCATGATCTCTGGCGACCCGTTCCAGGTCGCGGAAGTTGGCGTGCACCAGGACGGCGCGGTCCCCAAAAGCCGCGAGCCGCTGTCGCGCCAGTTCCAAAGACCGCGCGTCAGCGTCCAGCCCCAAGAGTCTGCCATCCGGCTGGGAGGCTTCCAGGATGGCCTGGCTATGCCCTCCCAACCCTACCGTGCAATCCACGTACCAGCCGAAGGGCCGTATCGCCAGCGCTTCTACTGCCTCGTTCAAGAGTACGGGGGTGTGCGCAGGCTGGTCCATGTGCGGCCTCCGGGCAGCGCCGCGCTATATGGCAAGGCCATGTTCGGCCAGTTTGTCGGCGATGAACTCGGCGTCGCGCTCCATGGCCTTCCTGTGCTCTTCCCACCGCTTGGGCTGCCAGACCTCAAACCGGTTGTTCATCCCGACGATGACCGCCTCGGAGTCAATCTCAGCGTAGTTGTAGAGGACGGCGGGGATGAGGATGCGGCCCTGGCGGTCAGCGCGGAGGTCCGACGCGGCAGAGAAGATTAGGCGCGCGTATTCGCGGGTTGGCCGGGGCGTGGAGGGCAGGCTCATGATTTTGTCCACCAGGTCCTTCCACACCTTCATTGGGTACACGACGATGCAGCGGTCAAGGCCGCGCGTGGCGACCATGCCATCTTCCAGGTGGACCCGGTACTTGGACGGGATGGTGAGCCGACCTTTCTCGTCAACGGTGTGCAGGTACTCACCGAGGAACATGGTGTACCGGTCTGCTTCGTCGTTTGTCTGCGCGCTGTCGTTGGTGAACATGGTATGCCGCCCTGGTCGGCCCTTGCAGTGGGCCAATGCTCCACTTGCCCTCTACTACGCCCCACTTTGACCCATTATACACCACTTTATGGAATATGTAAAGCCCCTGCGCGAAGTTTTAAAATTAGACCCTGCATTTTTCACCCATCCTTCACATGTGCGCAGCGGCTTTGCCCTGGCCAGAGGTCGGCAGACGTCGGAGTTAAGGTGCGTTTGTGCCCAAGCCGGTCTGTAAGCCGAGTTCTGTAGCCGCAGGAGCGGCCGGCGATCATCTATCTGGGGTGGCAGTTACCTGCCACCTCTAGCGACCTACCCAAGGGCGCAGACGAGCAGCCTGCTGGCGGCAGAGCCGCCTTGCCCTCCTATTTGGTCTTGCTCCCGGTGGGGTTTGCCTAGCCAGCCCGGTCGCCCGGGCTGCTGGTGGTCTCTTACACCACCTTTTCACCCTGACCTCCGCCGCGAGGCGGCGAAGGCGGTTGTTTTCTGTGGCACTTTCCGTCGGGTCACCCCGCCTGGACGCTATCCAGCACCGTGCTCTGTGGAGCTCGGACTTTCCTCGGTTGGACGAATCCAACCGCGACCGCCCGACCTGCTTGGGCACACACTAATGATAACAGGGAGGGCGGAGAATGTCAAATGGGTGCGCGCTCGAGCGCATTTCAATTTTGGGGCGGAATGACCGAACATCATTAGATTGGCGAGCGGAATCTACCTCACCTATCCCCACCCCGGCCCTCCCCTTTCCTCTCCGCCCGCGGAGAGGAAAGGGGAGGGTGTGGGAGGGGTTAGGTGGGGTCAAGCACACCGATCGCCCTACGTCAGGCGGCGAAAGAGGCGGCCATTGCAGCAGCCTTGCCGCCAAACTGAAACGCACCCGCGCTCTCGGTACGACGGGAGTGCACCGGCTGCCCGCGCCGACCGGCGGCCACGGGGCGAAATTGAATTTTCGGCAGGTTCAATTTGACACGCCATTGGCATTTTGCTATAATGGGAAGTTGCGGCAAGTGGGCCAGGTACACCTGTGCGTTCTCGTGTGGAATCCAGGGACGGTTAGGTTTTGATTTCTGTTCCAGGGCGCGCGGCGGTATTTTATCCCCGGTTCGGTTCCCTGCAAAGATGCGGGCAAGGTCGCTCTCCGATTGCGCTTGCGTTGCGCGGAGGGTGATATGGATGACCCTAGGGCAGGGATGGGCGAGAGCCGGGGTTTTGCGCTGCGTTGGATTCGTGCGGCGCGACCTTCGGTCGTGCTCCCCACAGGCGTTCCCGAGATACAGGTCCCCGCTAGCCGTTCGTGTGGCGTGCGGTCTTTCGTCTGCGACGGAGAGCCGTGCGCGACCCAAATGCGTAACCTATCGTGAAGGAGCGAATGTGCATGGCGCGAAACTCGGCGGTTAAGAATTATGCCAGGCTTCCTGACGTGATGCCGTTGCCTCGCCTCATTGAGGTCCAGTTGGAGGCATTTGAGTGGTTCAAGACGGAGGGGCTGAAGGAACTGTTCCAGGAGATTTCGCCGATTCAGAGTTTCAACAAGAACCTGGAACTCCACTTTGACAAGTTTCGCTTTGACGAGCCGAAGTACTCGGAGAAGGAATGCCGCGAGCGGGATATGACCCTGGCGGCTCCGCTATGGGTTACCGTGCGGCTGGTGAACAAGGACACCGGCGAGGTGCAGGAGCAGGAGGTCTTCTTCGGCGACTTCCCGCTGATGACGGACAACGGCACGTTTATCATCAACGGCGCTGAGCGCGTCGTGGTGAGCCAGTTGATCCGCTCGCCCGGCGCCTACTTCACGCTGGAGAAGGAGCCTTCCACCGGCCGCGACCTCTGCTTTGCCAAACTGATTCCCAACCGCGGCGCGTGGCTGGAGTTT
This sequence comes from Chloroflexota bacterium, assembly GCA_014874485.1. GTDB lineage: Bacteria > Chloroflexota > Anaerolineae > DTLA01 > DTLA01 > DTLA01. The sequence goes on along the minus strand of JADBJK010000011.1, from coordinate 106,013 downwards.
GAAACCAGCAAGAAAGATGTCATCTCTGTCAAAGTGGACCGGAAGCGCAAACTGCCGGTTACGGTGCTGCTGCGCGCCGTGGGGTATGGCACCGATGAGGAGATAGAGGCGCTGTTCGCGGCGGTGGACACCATCCCCTCGCACCCGTACATCCGGTCCACCATTGAGCGCGACAGCACCAAGGGCGAGGAGCAGGCCCTGCTGGAGTTCTACAAGAAACTCCGCCCCGGCGATCCGCCCACGCTGGACAACGCCCGTAGTTTTCTGGATGCGCTGTTCTTCAACCCCCGCCGCTACGACCTGGGCCGTGTGGGCCGCTACAAACTGAACAAGCGCCTCGGCCTGGACACGCCGCTGTCGGTGCAGGTGCTCACCAGGGAAGACCTGGTCAAGATGGTGGAGCGCATCATCCTGGTGAACAACGGGGCCGAACCGCCCGACGACATTGACCACCTGGGCAACCGCCGCATCAAAACGGTGGGCGAGTTGATCCAGAACCAGTTGCGCATCGGGCTTCTCCGCATGGAGCGTGTGGTGCGCGAGCGCATGAGCATCCGCGACCCGGAGCAGATGAGCCCGGTGAGTCTGGTCAACATCCGGCCCGTGGTGGCGGCCATCCGCGAGTTTTTCGGCGGGAGCCAGTTGTCGCAGTTCATGGACCAGACGAACCCGCTGGCCGAGTTGACGCACAAACGGCGTCTGTCGGCGCTGGGCCCTGGCGGTCTGCGCCGCGAGCGCGCCGGGTTTGACGTGCGCGACGTGCACCACAGCCACTACGGCCGCATCTGCCCCATTGAGACGCCCGAAGGCCCGAACATCGGCCTCATCGGTTCGCTGGCCACCTATGCGCGCATCAATGAGTTCGGCTTCATTGAGACGCCCTACCGGAAAGTGATTCGCCAGGTCCCGCGCACGGTGGAAGGGCTTACGAACCACACGCTGCGCGAGAAGATCGTGGACCCCGAGACCGGCGAGGTGGTGGCGCAGTCGGGCACGTTCGTAACCCGGGACCTGGCCGAGCGGATCGCGGCCCTGCCCCTGGAGGGCAAGGACATGGTGGACGTGGTCCCGGCGGTTACGAACGAGATCGTGTACCTGAGCGCCGACGAAGAAGACCAGTACACCATCGCCCAGGCGAACGCGCAGTTGGACGAGTACGGCCAATTCATGGAGACCCGCGTCTCGGTGCGACGCAGCCAGCAGTTCATGATGGACTCGGTGCTGCGCGTGGAGTACATGGACGTGTCGCCGAAGCAGATTGTGAGCGTGTCGGCGGCGCTGATCCCGTTCCTGGAGCACGACGACGCCAACCGCGCCCTGATGGGGTCCAACATGCAGCGCCAGGCGGTGCCCTTGATTTCGCCCGAAGCGCCCATCGTGGGCACCGGCATTGAGGCGCAGGCGGCCTGGGATTCGGGCCAGGTGGTGCTGGCGCAGGAAGACGGCGAGGTGGTCTCGGTTACGGGCCGCCAGATTGTGGTGGCGGGGGATGACGGCAAGTTGACGGTGTACCCCCTGCGCCGATTCGCCCGATCCAACCAGAGCACCTGCATCGACCAGCGCCCGCGCGTCTCCAAGGGCGACCGTGTAACGAACGGCACGGTGCTCGCCGACAGTTCGTCCACGGACGGTGGCGAACTGGCGCTGGGCCAGAATGTGCTGGTGGCCTTCATGTCGTGGGAAGGCGGCAACTATGAGGACGCCGTGCTCATCTCGGAGAAACTGGTCTGGGACGACAAGTTCTCGTCGGTGCACATTGAGAAGCACGAGATTGAGGCACGCGACACGAAACTCGGCCCCGAAGAGATTACCCGCGACATTCCCAACGTGGGCGACGAGGCGCTGAAGGACCTGGACGAGGAAGGCATCATCCGCATCGGTGCGGAAGTGCGCCCCGGCGACATCCTGGTGGGCAAGATCACGCCCAAGGGCGAGGCGGACCTGACGCCGGAGGAGAAACTGCTGCGCGCCATCTTCGGCGAGAAGGCGCGGGAAGTCAAAGACTCGTCCCTGCGGCTGCCGCACGGCGAGCGCGGCAAGGTCGTGGAGGTCAAGGTGTTTGACCGCGAGGAGCACCGCGACCTGCCCGCGGGCGTGGACCGGCTGGTACAGGTCAGCGTGGCCCAGTTGCGCAAGGTCATGGAAGGCGACAAGATGGCCGGCCGCCACGGAAACAAGGGCGTCATCTCCAAGGTTGTCCCTGTGGAGGACATGCCGTTCCTGGCCGATGGCACGCCGGTTGAGATCATCCTGAACCCGCTGGGCGTGCCCGCACGCATGAACATCGGCCAGATTCTGGAAACGCACCTGGGTTGGGCGGCGGACCGCCTGGGATTCCGCGCCATTTCGCCCGTGTTTGACGGCGCGGATGAGGACGAGATCGCGGCGGAGTTGGCCCGCGCCTGGATGGCCGACCGCGCGTGGGAGGACGTTACCGAGCGCGCCTGGCGGTGGGTCGCCGAGCAAGGCTACTCCGAGGACGAACTGGAAGACGACGAGGAGGTTCGGCGCTTGTTCCTGGCCCACTGGCTTGAGGGCAAGCCATATGATCCCGACGCATTGGCCTACGACCGGGGCTACGCGCGGCGGGCGGCGCTGCAGGAGTGGCTGCGGGAGCAGGGGTACGATCCCGACCGCATTCTGGCCTTTGAGGACAGCCAGCGATCCCTGGCGGAACGCAGGGCTGCCGACGAGGAGGCGCGGCTGGCGTGTCTCCGCATGTGGCTGCACGATCAGGGAGTGGAGACGGACACCATCAAGGACGAGGACCTGTTCGCCCAGGCCCTGAAGGTGAGCAGGGAGCGCAACCTGCCGTTGCCCACCTCGGGCAAGATGATCGTGTACGACGGCAAGACCGGCATGCCGTTTGACCAGCCGGTAACCGTGGGCGTGATCAACATGATGAAACTGCTGCACCTGGTGGAGGACAAGGTCCATGCCCGCTCCACCGGCCCCTACTCGCTGGTAACGCAGCAGCCGCTGGGCGGCAAGGCCCAGTTCGGCGGCCAGCGGTTCGGCGAGATGGAGGTCTGGGCGCTGGAAGCCTACGGCGCGGCCCACACGCTCCAGGAGATGCTCACCATCAAGTCGGACGATGTGAGCGGGCGCGTGAAGACCTACGAGGCCATCGTCAAGGGCGAGCCGATCATGGAGCCGGGCGTGCCGGAGTCCTTCCGCGTGCTGGTGAAGGAACTCCAGAGCCTGGGCCTGTCGGTGCAGGTGCTGGACGAGAAGGGCGAGACGATTCAGTTTGGCAAGGAAGAGGAAGAGCGCGTGCCCAGGCTGGGCGGCGGCCTTTCGCTCCCTGGCTGGGACAGGTAGGAGGGCATAAGTGGAAGTCAATGACTTTGCTGCTTTGCGAATAGGGCTGGCTTCTCCGGAGGAGATTCTCAGTTGGTCGCACGGTGAGGTGCTGAAGCCAGAGACCATCAACTACCGCACGCTGCGGCCCGAGCGCGACGGTCTGTTCTGCGAGCGCATCTTCGGCCCCACGCGGGACTGGGAATGCGCCTGCGGCAAGTACAAGCGAATTCGGTACAAGGGCATCGTGTGTGAGAAGTGCGGCGTGGAGGTGGCGCCGGCCAAGGTGCGGCGCGAGCGCATGGGGCACATCGCCCTCGCGTCGCCGGTGGCGCACATCTGGTACGTGAAGGGCGTGCCCAGTCGCCTGGGGCTGCTCCTGAACATGTCGCCGCGCAACCTGGAGCGCATCCTTTACTTCGCCCAGTATGTCATCACCAGCGTGGATGAGGAAGCGCGGCAGCGGGCGCTCCAGCGCAAGGAGAAGGACCTGGACGCCCGAATCAAGAAACTGGAGGCCGAGGCCCAAGAAGCCATAGACTCCATTGAGGCCCAGCGCGACGAGCGCCTGGAGGCGCTGACGTCGCAGCAGGAAGCCTACGAGGCCGAGATAGAGGAGAACTTCTCCCGCCAGTCCGAGGGCCTTCTGGCCGAAGCGAACCACTTGCGCGATCACCTGGAGTCGCACCTGGATCAGGCTGCGACGGACACGCTTGCCCTGGGCGAGCACGTCATCGCGGAGAAGGGCGAGGTCCTGACACGGGAGCACCTGAAGCGGCTGAACGATTTGGTGCAGCGCGAGGTCAGCAACCTGGAGACCCGCCTGCGCCGCGACCGCGAGGAGAAGACCGCCGCGCTGGCGCTGGAGAAGGACCAGGTCCGCCACCACGCGGCGCGGGAGATAGAGCAAATCCAGGAGAAACTGAGCCGCGACATTGAGGCGCAGCGCGAGCAGTACGAGCGCGAGGTTCACGAACTGAAGAGCCTTCAGCCGCTGGAACTCATCAGCGAGACGGAGTACTACGACCTCAAGAACAAGTGGAGCGCCGTGTTCCGCGCCGGTATGGGAGCCGAGGCCATCCGCGAAATCGTTGCCGGCCTGAATCTGGACAAGATGGCCCAGGAACTGCGCGTGGAACTCAACACGTCCAAGTCCAAGCAGAAGCGCCGGAAAGCGGCCAAGCGGCTGCAGGTTGTGGAAGCCTTCCGCCGATCCGGCAACAAGCCCGAATGGATGATCCTGACAGTGCTGCCGGTGATCCCGCCGGAGTTGCGCCCCATGGTGCAACTGGACGGCGGGCGGTTCGCCACAAGCGACCTGAACGACCTGTACCGCCGCGTCATCAACCGCAACAACCGCCTGAAGAGGCTGCTGGACCTGGGCGCGCCCGATGTGATCGTGCGCAACGAGAAGCGCATGTTGCAGGAGGCGGTGGACTCGCTGGTGGACAACGGCCGCCGTGGCCGTGCCATCTCCCGCACGGGCAAGCGCAAACTCAAATCCCTCTCGGACATGCTCAAGGGCAAGCAGGGACGGTTCCGCCGCAACCTGCTGGGCAAGCGCGTGGACTACTCGGGGCGCTCCGTGATCGTCGTGGGGCCTGACTTGCAGTTGCACCAGTGCGGACTCCCGAAGCGCATGGCGCTGGAACTGTTCCGCCCCTTCGTGATGCGGCGGCTGGTGGAGTACAACTTCGCCCACAACATCAAGAGCGCGAAGCGCCTGGTGGACCGCCTAAGCTCCGAAGTGTGGGACGTTCTGGAGGAGATCACGAAGGAGCGGCCGGTGCTCCTGAACCGCGCGCCCACCCTGCACCGATTGGGCATCCAGGCGTTTGAGGTGGTGCTGATTGAGGGCAGCGCCATCCAGATTCACCCGCTGGTGTGTCCCGCCTTCAACGCGGACTTTGACGGCGACCAGATGGCGGTGCACGTGCCGCTGTCCAAGGCGGCGGTGGAGGAGGCCCGCACGCTGATGCTGTCGGCCAACAACCTGCTGCTGCCCGCCAACGGCGAGCCGGTCGTGGGGCCGTCCAAGGACATGGTGTTGGGATGCTACTACCTGACCGTTGAGCGGCCGGGTGCCAAGGGCGAGGGCAAGGTCTTCGCCGACTTTGACGAGGTGGAACTGGCCTACACCCTGGGCGTCGTGGACCTGCAGGCGCGCATCAAGGTGCTGCACCAGGGCGACGGCGCGGCCCCGAAGGTGATAGAAACCACCGTGGGGCGCGTGCTGTTCAATCAGATTCTGCCGAAGGAACTCCGCTTCGTGAACCGACTGATGGACAAGGGCGCGTTGAAAGAGGTGGTGGCGCTGTGCTACCAGAAACTGGGCCGCGAGGAGACGGCCAAGTTGGTGGACCGCATCAAGGAGATCGGCTTCCGGTACGCGACGCAGTCGGGCGCGACCATCGCCATCAGCGACATCACCATTCCCAAGGCGAAGGAGCGCATCGTCCGCGAGACGAGCGAGGAAGTGGAGGAGATTGAGCGGCAGTACCGCCGCGGCCTCATCACCGACGGCGAGCAGTACAGCAAGATCGTGGACCTGTGGACCCGCGCCACCGACGAAATCACCGAGGAGGTCCGCAAGACGCTGGACCCGCTGAGCCCCATCGGCGCGATGGCCATGTCGGGCGCGACGAAAGGCGGTGCACAGCCCATCCGCCAGTTGGCCGGGATGCGCGGGCTTATGGCAGACCCGTCGGGGCGCATCATCGCGCTGCCCATCCGTTCCAACTTCCGCGAGGGGCTGACGGCCCTGGAGTACTTCATCTCCACGCACGGCGCGCGCAAAGGGTTGGCCGACACGGCTCTGCGTACCGCCGACGCCGGCTACCTGACGCGGCGACTTGTGGACGTGGCCCAGGACGTCATCATCACCGAGGAGGACTGCGGGACGCGCAGCGGCATCTGGGTGGACGTGGAATCCACCAAGCGCATTGACCCACGTATGGAACTCAAGGACCGCGTGCTGGGGCGCGTGGCCGCAAGCCCTATCGCCGACCCGAAGACGGGCGAGGTGCTAGTGCAGGTCGGCGAGATGATAGACGAGGATGCGCTGAGCCGCATGGTGAAGGCCGGCATTACGCGCGTGTACGTGCGCTCGCCGCTGACCTGCCGCACGGAGTTCGGGCTGTGCCGCAAGTGCTACGGGCGCGACCTGGCCCGCGGCGAGTTGGTGAAGCTGGGCGAGGCTGTGGGCATCATTGCGGCGCAGAGCATCGGCGAACCCGGCACCCAGTTGACGCTGCGGACGTTCCACACCGGTGGCGTGGCGGGGGCCGAGGACATCACCCAGGGCTTGCCGCGCGTGGAGGAACTGTTTGAGGCGCGCGTGCCCAAGGGCGAGGCCGTCATCGCCGAGATTGACGGCGTGGTGGATGTCCTCTGGCAGGGCGACCAGCGCAAGGTCAAGATCACTTCCAGCCGCGTCGTGAGCGAGGAGTACGCGCTCCCGTCGGATGCCTCGCGCAAGGTGGAAGACGGCGATCAGATTCAGGAAGGGACCGTGCTGGCCGAAGGGCCGGAGGGCGCAGTCGTCGCCCGAATTCCCGGACAGGTCTTCTTTGAGGAAGGCAAGGCCATCGTGCGGCGCGAGGAGGTGGAGGAGCGCGAGTACGAGATTCCGGCGGCGGCCCGCCTGCGCGTAGAGCGCGGCATGGAGGTCAAGGCAGGCGACCAACTGACGGAAGGCGCGAAGAATCCGCGCGAAGTGCTGCGGATTCAGGGGGCCGAGGCCGCCCAGATGTACCTGCTGGAAGAGGTGCAGAAGGTATACCGCAGCCAGGGCGTGAACATCCACGACAAGCACATTGAGATCATCATCCGACAGATGCTGCGGAAGGTGCGCGTGCGCAGTTCGGGCGATACCGACATGCTGCCCGGGGAGATGGTGGATCGGTTTGAGTTTGAGCGGCGCAACGAGGAGGTGATCGCGCAGGGAGGGAAGCCCGCCACCGGCGCGCCGGCATTGCTGGGCGTAACCAAGGCGGCGCTGAGCACCGAGAGTTTCCTGGCGGCGGCTTCGTTCCAGGAGACCACCCGCGTGCTGACCGAGGCTGCCATTGGAGGGGCGGTGGACGAACTGCGTGGCCTGAAGGAGAACGTCATCATCGGCAAACTGATCCCCGTGGGGTCGGCGTTCCGGCCGCCGCGGCGGTTGTTCCGCGAGCGGGTGCAACTGGAGATTCGGGAGCCGAGCGCCGCGGGCGAACTGGAGTCGGGGGAGACTTCGGGCTACGCGGATGAAGGCGACGACAACGAATTTGACTAGATAGAGAAGGTGTGGTATATTGACTTTTCGCGGGCCCAAATAGCGTGATCCGCTCGGAAGAGCGAAAAAGAGATCGTCGCTGGGTCCTGGATGCAGCAGCCACGTCACCATAAGTTGGGCCTGATTTATCAGGTCTCGTGCCCACGTCAGGTGAGGCGGCTGTTGTTTTGCCCAAAAACAGGTTACATGAGGATTGGCTCAAGAGTTCCTAGGGAGGTTCAGACTTGCCGACCATCAATCAACTCGTGAGAAAAGGGCGGACGGAGAAGACCAAGAAGAGCAAGGCTCCTGCGCTGCGGTACACGTACAACGCGCTGAAGCGCAAGATGACGAGCGGCAAAGGCTCGCCCCAGAAGCGCGGCGTTTGCACGGTGGTCCGCACCATGACGCCGAAGAAGCCCAATTCGGCCCTGCGCAAGATCGCCAGGGTGCGCCTGACCAACGGGATTGAGGTAACCGCCTACATCCCGGGCGAGGGGCACACCCTTCAGGAGCACTCCATGGTGCTGGTTCGCGGCGGCCGCGTGAAGGACTTGCCCGGCGTGCGCTACCACATCGTGCGCGGTGCGCTGGATGCCACCGGCGTGGAGGGCCGAAAGAAAGGGCGCTCCAAGTACGGCGCCAAGCGGCCCAAGGCCAAATCGGCGTAGGAGTGCCGAGTCCTTCGGTTCGCTCCGCCAGCGAGAGGATTCGGGAGCGCGAAGTCTAGTTGGAGGGTTTGAGGAATGCCTAGAAGGTATCGTCCGGCGCGGCGGCCTGTGGAACCCGATCCGCGGTACAACAGCGAAATGATCGGCCGCTTTGTCAACCACGTAATGCGACGCGGGAAGAAGAGCACGGCCCTGCGCATTGTTTACGATAGTTTCAACCTCATTGAAGAGCGGACACACACCAATCCGCTGGAGGTTTTTGAGAAGGCGCTGAACAACGCCATGCCGGTGCTGTACGTCAAGCCGCGGCGGGTTGGCGGCGCGACGTATCAGGTGCCCGTGGAGATTCCAGAGCACCTGCGGCCGTCGCTGGCGATGCGCTGGCTTCTGGAATCGGCGCGCAAGCGGTCGGGCCGCTCCATGGCCGAGAAGTTGGCCGCCGAGATTTTGGATGCTTACAAGGGTGAGGGTGCCACCATCAAGAAGAAGGAAGACACCCACAAGATGGCCGAGTCCAACAGGGCGTTTGCGCACTACCGCTGGTAGGGGAGGAGACTCGGTTACCGACGGCGCGAGGCCCAGGTGGTTGGGATATGCCCAGGGACGTTCCTTTAGCGCGGATCCGGAATATCGGCATCATCGCCCACATTGACGCTGGGAAGACCACGACCACCGAGCGCATCCTGTTCTATACGGGGCGCACGCACCGAATGGGCAACGTGGACGACGGCACGACCGTTACAGACTGGATGCAGCAGGAGCGGGAACGCGGCATCACCATCCAGTCGGCAGCCGTAACCTGTTACTGGCTGGATCACCAGATTAACATCATTGATACACCCGGACACATTGATTTCACCGCGGAGGTGCAGCGAAGCCTTCGCGTGCTGGATGGCGGCGTCGTCGTGTTTGACGCCGTGAGCGGGGTGGAACCGCAGTCCGAAACCGTCTGGAGGCAGGCGGACCGGTATCACGTGCCCCGCATCTGTTTCGTTAACAAGATGGACCGAATCGGTGCCGATTTCTGGCACACGATTGAGATGATCCGAGACCGGCTCTCGGCCAACCCGGTGGCGGTGCAGATTCCCATCGGCGTCTCAGAGACGTTCGTCGGGATGGTGGACCTGGTGGAGAATCAGGCCATCATCTACGAGGATGACCTGGGCACGGTGGCCGCCCGACGGGAGATTCCGGATGACCTGAAGGAACAGGCCGAGCACTACCGGGAGGTCCTGCTGGAGCAGGCGGCGGAGCACGACGATCATCTCATGGTCAAATACCTGGAAGGGGAGCCGATCAGCCCGGAGGAAATCCGCGCGGCGCTGCGCCAGGCCACGCTGAAGGGCGCGCTCGTCCCCGTGCTGTGCGGGGCGGCGCTGCGCAACAAGGGCGTGCAGCCGCTGCTGGATGCCATCGTCTGGTACCTGCCCTCGCCGGTGGACATCCCGGCCGTAACGGGGGTGGACCCGCGCTCGGGCGAGACGGTCTCGCGCCGGGCCGACGAGCAGGAACCGCTGGCGGCCCTGGCCTTCAAGATCGCCACCGACCCCTACGTGGGGCGGCTGGCGTATGTGAGGGTGTACTCGGGCAAGATCACGGTGGGCGCTCAGGTGCGCAACGCGAGCCGCAACGCCAAGGAGCGCGTGGGGCGTGTCCTGCGGATGTACGCCAACCGCCGCGAGGACATGCAAGAGGCCTACGCGGGCGACATCGTGGGCCTGCTGGGGCTGAAGGAGACCTACACCGGCGACACGCTGTGCGCGTTCCACGCCCCGCTGCTCCTGGAGAAGATCAAGTTCCCGGAGCCGGTCATCTCGGTGGCGATTGAGCCCAAGACCAAGGCGGACGAGGAGAAACTGGGGCAGGCGCTCCAGGCCCTCGCCGACGAGGACCCCACCTTCAGCGTCAAGGTGGACGAGAACACAGGCCAGACGCTGATTTCGGGGATGGGTGAGTTGCACCTGGAGGTGCTGGTAGACCGGCTTGTGCGGGAGTTTCACGTGGGGGCGAAGGTGGGTCGCCCGCAGGTGGCCTACCGCGAGACGATCACCAAGGCCGTGCGCTCCGAGGGCAAGTTCGTCCGCCAGATGGGGACGAAGAGCCAGTACGGGCACGTGTGGCTGGACATAGAGCCGGCGGGCCAGGGGCAGGGCGTGATCTTTGACAGCAAAATCAAGTTCGGCGCCATCCCGAAGGAGTTCATCCCCGCGGTAGAGCGCGGCGTGATGGACGCGGCGAGCAGCGGCGTGCTGGCCGGGTATCCACTGGTGGATGTGAAGTTCACGCTGGTGGACGGGTCGTATGACCCCGAAATCTCCACAGAGTTGGCCTTCCAGGTGGCGGCGTCCATGGCCGTGCGCGATGGGGTAGAGAAGGCAGGCCCCATCCTGCTGGAACCGGTGATGAAGGTGGAAGTCGTTACGCCGGAGGAGTTCATGGGCGACGTCATCGGCAACCTAAACCAGCGGAAGGCGCAGATTGAGGGGATAGAGCGCCGCGGCGACCTACAGGCGATTCGCGTCTTCGTCCCGCTGTCGGAGATGTTCGGGTACGCGACCGAGTTGCGGTCCATGACCCAGGGGCGCGGCACCTTCACGATGGAATTTGACCATTATGCCGAGGTGTCCAAGGAAACAGCCGATAGGATACTGGTGAGATAATGACAAGTCGTACAGAGATAGAGAAAGGAGTCCAGAATGGCCAAGAAAGTATTTGAGCGAAAGAAGCCCCATGTGAACGTGGGGACCATCGGGCACATTGACCATGGGAAGACGACGCTCACGGCGGCGATCACGAAGGTGCTGTCGCTGAAGGGCTGGGCGGAGTACCGTCCGTTTGACAGCATTGACAACGCGCCGGAAGAGAAGGCGCGCGGCATCACCATCGCCATTGCGCACGTGGAGTACGAGACCGAGAAGCGGCACTACGCCCACGTGGACTGCCCTGGGCACGCCGACTACATCAAGAACATGATCACGGGCGCGGCGCAGATGGACGGGGCCATCCTGGTGGTGGCGGCTCCGGATGGGCCCATGCCGCAGACGCGGGAGCACGTGCTGCTGGCGCGGCAGGTGGAAGTGCCGAGCATGGTGGTGTTCCTGAACAAGGTGGACATGATGGACGACCCGGAGTTGCTGGAGTTGGTGGAGTTGGAACTCCGGGAGTTGCTGGACAAGTACGGGTTCCCTGGGGACTCGGTGCCGATCGTGCGGGGTAGCGCGCTGAAGGCGCTGGAGAGCACGTCCACGGACCCGAACGCGCCGGAGTACAAGTGCATTTGGGACCTGATGCACGCGGTGGATGAGTACATTCCGACGCCGGTGCGCGAGATAGACAAGCCGTTCCTGATGGCGATTGAGGACGTGTTCGGGATCAAGGGTCGCGGGACGGTGGCGACGGGGCGCATTGAGCGTGGGATTGTGAAGGTCGGCGACGAGGTGGAGATCATCGGCCTGCGGGACGAGATTCGGAAGACGGTGGTAACGGGCGTGGAGATGTTCCGCAAGACGCTGGAGTTTGGGCAGGCGGGTGATAACGTGGGGTGCCTGCTGCGCGGGATTGAGCGGACGGACATTGAGCGCGGGCAGGTGTTGGCGAAGCCTGGGAGCATCAAGCCGCACACGACGTTCATGGGTTCGGTGTACGTGTTGAAGAAGGAAGAAGGTGGGCGGCACACGCCGTTCTTCACGGGGTATCGTCCGCAGTTCTACATTCGGACGATGGACGTAACGGGTGAGGTGGAGTTGCCCGCCGGGATGGAGATGGTGATGCCTGGGGACAACGTGAACCTGAAGGTGAAGTTGATCGTTCCGGTGGCGCTGGAAGTGGGGTCGCGGTTTGCGATCCGCGAAGGCGGGCGGACGGTCGGCGCAGGCGTCATCACCGAGATTCTGGAATAGGTTTGCTGGCAATCTGAGGTCGGGGGTAGAGCAACCTCTATCCCCGACCCTTGTGGGGAGTGGGATACATGGCGAAGCAAAGAATCCGAATTCGCATCAAAGCGTATGACCATCGCGTCCTGGATCAGTCGGTCCGGCAAATTGTGGAGACGGCCGAGCGCACCGGTGCCGTGGTGGTGGGGCCGGTTCCCTTGCCGACCAAAATAGAGCGGTTTGTGGTGCAGCGCAGCCCGTTTGTGGACAAGGATTCGCGCGAGCAGTTTGAGATTCGCACTCACAAGCGGCTGGTGGACGTGATAGACCCCGGATCCAAGACGATTGACACGCTGATGCGTTTGAACCTGCCGGCCGGCGTGGACGTGGAGATCAAACTGTAGGCCCGGCGCAACTCTTAGGACACCGCTGCCGAGAAACAGGACTTATTGTCATTGTACGCAAGGGCAGTGTCTGGTGAGGAGTGGTATGAAAGGATTACTCGGAAGAAAACTGGGAATGACTCGCATCTTTGACGAGTCGGGTAAGGTGATTCCCGTTACGGTCATAGAAGCGGGGCCCTGCTACGTAACGCAGAAGAAGACCGTGGAGACGGACGGGTACTCCGCGATCCAGATCGGGTTTGAGGAGACCGAGCAGCGCAAACTGACCCGGCCCGAATGGATGCGGCTGAAGAAGGTGAACCTGCCCCCTCTGCGACACCTGCGCGAGTTGCGGATGTCGGACGTGAGCGGGTATGAAGTGGGGCAGAAACTGCTGGTGGACCTGTTCAAGCCCGGCGACAAGGTGGACATCACGGGCCTGTCCAAGGGCCGGGGGTTTGCCGGCGTTGTCAAGCGGCACGGGTTTGCCGGCGGGCCTGCGACGCACGGTCAGTCGGATCGGCATCGGGCGCCTGGTTCCATCGGCTCGGGCACGACGCCTGGTCGGGTGTACAAGGGCACGCGCATGGCGGGGCACATGGGCAACCACACCAGCACGGTGCAGAACTTGCAGGTCGTCATGGTGGACCCCGAGCGCAATCTGCTGCTGGTGCGCGGGGCCGTGCCGGGCGCGAAGAATGGCCTGGTGCTCATCCGCGAGGCCGTGAAGCAATAGCAATCTGACCTCAGGAGGGGCGCGGAAGTGCCAAGCGCGCTCTGACTGACAAGGAGTAGGATAGAGATGTTGGTTCCGTTGCGAAATCTGGAAGGCGAAATTGTCGGCGAAGTGGAACTGCGCGATGACATTTTTGCCGCGCCGATTCACGAGCCGGTGCTGCACCAGGCACTGCTGCGCCAACTGGCCAACGCCCGCCTGGGCACCTCGGACACGAAGACCCGGGCGGAGGTGAGCGGCGGCGGGAAGAAGCCCTGGCGGCAGAAGGGCACGGGCCGCGCACGCCAGGGGAGCATCCGCGCCCCGCACTGGCGCAAGGGCGGCATCGTATTCGGCCCGCACCCGCGCAGTTACGCGCAGGCCATGCCGCGCAAGATGCGCCGACTGGCGCTGCGCAGCGCCCTTTCGGCGAAGGCGGCCGAGGAGCAGATTATCGTGGTGCAGGACCTGAACCTGGATGAGCCGAAGGCCAAGGTCATGCGGCAGGTGGTGGATAACCTGGCGGGCGGCGGCTCGGCGCTGATCCTGCTGCCGGAGCGGAACGAGACGGTGGAACTGTCGGCGCGCAACCTGCCCGATGTGAAGACGCTGCGGGCGCAGTACCTCAACGTGCGCGACCTGCTCACGTATGACTACGTGGTGATGCCCGTCTCGGCCATTCAGACCATTGAGTCATTCCTGGGCTAGCGAAGGGGTTGAGAGCATGAATATCTACGAAGTGTTGCGACGCCCGGTGCTCACCGAGAAATCGGATGCGATGCGCGAGCAATCCAAGTACGTCTTTGAGGTGGATCGGCGGGCGACCAAGATCATGGTGAAGCAGGCTGTGGAGGCCGCCTTCAACGTCAGGGTGGTGGACGTGAACATCATCAACGTCCCCGCGACGATGGGGCGCTACGGCCGCCGCAAGGTTATCTCGCAATCGGCCTGGAAGAAGGCAATTGTAACGCTGGCCCCGGGCGACAAGATCACGTTCTTTGAAGGCGTGTAGCGGTCAGCCGCCCAGAATCATGAATCCGTGAGGGGTTTCCATGGGGATTAAGATTTACAAGCCGACCTCGCCGGGCAGGCGGGGGATGTCAGTCTCAACATTTGAGGAGATCACGCGGGAGGAGCCCGAGCGAAGCCTGTTGCAGCCGCTGCGCAAGACGGCGGGCCGCAACGTGTACGGGCGCGTTACCGTGCGCCACAGGGGCGGTGGCCACAAGCGCATGTACCGGGTCATAGACTTCCGACGGGACAAGGACGGCGTGCCCGCGAAGGTGGAGTCCATTGAGTACGACCCGAACCGCTCGGCGCGCATCGCCCTGCTGCTGTACGCGGACGGCGAGCGGCGGTACATCATCGCGCCCATCGGCCTGATGGTGGGGCAGACGGTCATGTCGGGGCCCGACGCGGAGATTCGCCCTGGCAATGCGCTGCCCATCGCGAATATCCCTCTGGGTACGTTGATTCACAACATTGAGTTGTACCCTGGGCGCGGCGGGCAATTGGTGCGCTCCGCAGGCGCGGCGGCCCAGTTGCTGGCCAAGGAAGGCGACTACGCCCAGATTCGCCTGCCTTCGGGCGAGATGCGCCTGGTGGCTCAGGCCTGCAAGGCGACCATCGGCCAGGTGGGAAACACCGACCACTCCAACATCAGCCTGGGCAAGGCGGGTCGCAAGCGCTGGCTGGGGCGCAAGCCGCACGTGCGCGGGTCTGCGATGACGCCGAGGGATCACCCGCACGGTGGTGGTGAGGGCCGCTCGCCCATCGGCATGCCCGGCCCCAAGACGCCGTGGGGCAAGCCCACCCTGGGCTACAAGACGCGGCGCAACAAGCGGACCGATCCCATGATCGTTCGCCGCCGCACCAAGAAGCGGTAGTCGCAGTTAGGCATTTGCTGGAGGTGAACAGTGTCTAGGTCTTTGAAGAAAGGCCCTTATGTAGATCCCAAACTCCTCAAGCGGATTGAGGAGATGAACAAGAGCGGCGAGAAGAAGGTGATCAAGACCTGGTCGCGCGCGTCCACGATCTTCCCCCAGATGGTGGGGCACACGATCGCGGTGCACAACGGCCGTCGGCACGTGCCCGTGTACATCACCGAGAACATGGTGGGGCACAAGTTGGGCGAGTTCGCGCCCACGCGGCTGTTCCGTGGCCACTCGTACAAAGAGAAGGGCACGAAGGTCAAGACCGGGTAGCGTCGGGCCGGAGTCCTGTGCGGCTGTCCGACAGATTGCATGGCAGAGGTTGCGAGAATGGACTTTGAAGTGAGAGCGGTACTGAAATACAGCGGGGTATCCCCCCTGAAGGCGCGACTGGTGGCGAACCAGGTGCGCGGGCTGGGAGCCGATGAGGCATTGGCGCGGCTGAAGTTCATGCCCCAGGCGGCGGCCAAGCCGGTGGCCAAGGTCATCCGCTCGGCCATTGCGAACGCCGAGGAGAACATGGAATTGTCGCGCGACGACCTGTACATTGCGAAGATATTCGTGGACGAAGCGCCGAGCCGCCGCTGGCGGAGATTTGGCGCGAGGGGTCGCTTCAAACCGATTATTCGGCGTTCGTCGCACATCACGGTAGTGCTTAGCCCGCGCGGAGAGGCCTAGGCAGGCCGTCCGCTGAAACGTTAGGCAGGAGGTAGACTTTGGGGCGCAAGGTTCATCCGACAGTATATCGGCTAGGAATCAACAAGACGTGGGATGCGCGTTGGTACGCAGCAGGCCCCCAGTACGCTGAGTTCCTGCGCGAGGATCTGAAGATTCGCCAGATCGTGCGCGACCGGCTGCAGAAGGCGGGTCTGTCCAAAATTGAGATTGAGCGATTTGCGAAGCAGATCATCGTTACGCTGCACACGGCCAAGCCGGGCATCGTCATCGGCCGACGCGGGGCCAGCGTCAACGACCTGCGCAAAGAACTGGAAGACGTAACGGGCAAGAAGGTGCGCATTGAGGTCAAGGAGATCAAGCGCCCTGAACTGGATGCGTACCTGGTTGCCGAGAGCATTGTGGAACAGTTGGAGCGCCGCATCTCGCACAAGCGCGCCATGAAGCAGGCGATTTCCCGTTCCATGCGAGCCGGGGCCCAGGGCATCCGCATCATGTGCGGCGGGCGGCTTTCGGGGTCGGAGATGGCGCGGCGCGAATGGCAGCGCGAGGGGCGGGTTCCCCTGCAGACGCTGCGGGCCGACATTGACTATGCTCACGCCGAGGCCCTGACCACGTTCGGGCGCATCGGGGTGAAGGTCTGGATTTACAAGGGCGAAGTGATGCCCGAGGCTGAGGAGACCGAAGAGGTCATCGTAGCCGAATAGACTTCAGCGCGCCCCATCGGTGGGACTGGGGCCACAGGGCGCGGGTGTAGGAGTGGATCGTTATGTTGATGCCAAAGCGAGTGAAATACAGGCGAGTTCATCGGGGCAGGATGAAGGGCCAGGCACAGCGCGGCGCCGAGGTGCAGTTCGGCGAGTACGGGCTTCAGGCCCTGGAGCCGTGCTGGATGACCAGCCGCCAGTTGGAGGCCGCCCGTCGCGCCATCGTCCGCTACGTCAAGCGCGGCGGCAAGATTTGGATTCGCGTGTTCCCGGACAAGCCGGTGAGCAAGAAGCCCGCCGAGACCCGTATGGGTGGCGGCAAGGGCGCGCCGGATCACTGGGTGGCGGTGGTCAAGCCCGGGCGTGTGCTGTTTGAGATCGCGGGCGTGCGCGAGGACGTGGCGCGGGAGGCGCTGCGGCTGGCCGCGCACAAGTTGCCCATCAAGACCCAGTTCATCCAGCGGATTGAACAGGCCGGAGGCGAAGAAGCATGAAAGTCTCCCAGATTCGGAATATGACGGATGAAGAACTGAAGCGCAAGATCGGCGAGGCCTACCAGGAGTTGCTCAATCTGCGGTTTCAGTTTGCGACTGGTCAGTTGAAGAACACCAACCGCCTGAAAGAGATCAGGAAAGACATTGCCAGGATGCGCACCGTCTGGCGGGAGCGCGAACTGCAGAGGTACGGGGAGGATGCGTCATGAGGGAGCGTCGCAAGCAGATGGTGGGCCGCGTAACCAGCAACAAGATGGACAAGACCGTTGTGGTGAGGATTGAGCGCCTCAAGCGGCATCCTCTGTACGGGAAGACCATTCGGCAGCGGCGGCATTTCAAGGCGCACGACGCCGAGAACGCTTGCCAGGTGGGCGATCTGGTTCGCATCGTGGAATCTCGCCCCCTGAGCAAAGAGAAACGATGGGTCGTTGTGGAGATTCTGGAACGGGCCCAATAACCCTGACGGTAATGGTTTGCCGGATGCCAGATGGGCCGGCGGCCTGGAAGTCGTAATCGGGAGTTGAAGAAATGATCCAGGTTCAGACGAGACTGAAAGTAGCAGACAACACGGGCGCCCGAGAGATCATGTGCATTCACGTCGTGGGCGGATCGGGGCGGCGCTACGCCGAGGTGGGCGACATCATCGTCGCCTCGGTGAAGCAGGCAACGCCCACCAGTGCGTACAAGAAGGGCGACGTGGTGCGCGCGGTGGTGGTGCGGACGGCGAAAGAGTACGCCCGCCCGGATGGCTCCTACATTCGGTTTGACGAGAACGCCGCAGTCATCGTGGACGATTATAAGAATCCCAAGGGGACGCGCATCTTCGGGCCTGTGGCGCGTGAACTGCGCGAGAAGGGCTTCATGAAGATCGTGTCCCTGGCGCCGGAAGTTGTATAGGGGGCGTTATGAGCAAGATGAAGATCAAGAAGGGCGATACGGTTGTCGTGCTCAGCGGCGATGACAAGGGCGCGAAAGGCGCGGTCAAACTGACCATGCCGAAGCGACAGATGGTGATCGTCGCGGGCGTGAACATGATCAAGAAGCATCAGAAGCCGACGGGTTCCACCCGCACCCAGGTGGGCATCATAGAGCGCGAAGCGCCCATCCACGTGTCCAACGTGGCGCTGTACTGCAGCCACTGCGAGCGGGGCGTGCGCGTGGGGTATCAGGTTGCCCCCGATGGCTCCAAGGTGCGGGTCTGCCGCCGCTGCGGCGAACCGCTGTAAGCCGGCCCGATGCGTGAGGAGTTTTGAGTATGCCAAGGTTGAAGGATAAGTACCAGCAGGAAGTCCTGCCCGCCATGCAGCAGGAGTTTGGGTACCGGAACGTGATGGAGGTCCCGCGGATCGTCAAGGTGGTCGTGAACGTGGGCCTGGGCGAGGCATTGCAGAACGCCAAGGCTCTGGACGCTGCGTCCAACGATATCATGCTCATCACGGGGCAGAAGCCCATCGTCCGCAAGGCGCGCAAGTCCATTGCCACGTTCAAACTGCGCGAGGGGAATCCCATCGGCATCAAGGTTACGCTGCGCGGCAATCGGATGTACGATTTTCTGGACAGGCTGATGAACGTGGCGCTGCCCCGGGTGCGCGATTTCCGCGGCGTGTCGCCGGATGCTTTTGACGGGCGCGGCAACTACACGCTGGGCCTGGCCGAGCAACTCATCTGGCCCGAGATCAACTACGACACCATTGACAAGGTCCGGGGCATGGAAGTAACCATCGTAACGACGGCGAAGACCGATGAGGAAGCACGCCGACTGCTCCAATTGCTCGGGATGCCTTTCCGAAAACGGCAGTAGCAGGGATTCATAAGCAGGAGGGAGTAAGACAGTGGCGAAGAAGAGCATGATTGCGCGGGAGAAGAAGCGGAAGTACGCGGTTCGGGTTCGCAACCGCTGCCACATCTGCGGGCGACCCAGGGGCTACATGCGCCGCTTTGACCTGTGCCGGATTTGCTTCCGTGAATTGGCCGTGGAAGGCAAGATTCCCGGTATTGTGAAGTCCAGTTGGTGATTCAGACAGGAGTGCAGGGAATGAGCGTAAATGACCCCATTGCCGATATGCTGACCCGAGTGCGGAATGCCATCATGGCGCACCACAAGACGGTGTCCATCCCCCACTCGCGGATGAAAGCAGAGATTGCGAGAATCCTGAAGGAAGAAGGCTACATCAAGGATTTTGAGATTATAAACCAGAAGCCTGCTCCTGTTCTGAGGCTGCATCTGAAATATACACAGGACAAACAGCCTGTGCTCACCGGCCTGAAGCGCGTCAGTTCGCCCGGTCGGCGGGTTTACACCAGCCGCGCCGACATCCCGTGGGTGCTGAGCGGCATGGGCATCGCGATTCTGTCCACGCCGAAGGGCATCATGACGGGCCAGAAGGCGCGACGGCTCGGCGTAGGCGGCGAGATTCTGTGCTACGTCTGGTAAGGATCGCGCCGCAGGGCGTGCAGGATGTTTGCAGGGAGGGATTGAAGTGTCGCGTATAGGACGGCAACCCGTGCCGATTCCAAAGGGTGTGCAGGTAACGATAGAAGGAAACCGCCTGATTGTGAAGGGGCCGAAGGGCGAACTCGCCCGCGACCTACCCGAGGCGATTCAGGTGCGCGTGGAAGGGGACCAGGTGGTGGTTACCCGGCCCAGCGATGACCGCATTCACCGGTCGCTGCACGGCCTGACCCGCGCGCTGGTGGCGAACATGATCACCGGCGTGCACGAGGGGTTTACCCGCCGTATGGAGATTGAGGGCGTCGGCTGGCGCGCCGAGGCGCAGGGGCAGAACCTGGTGCTGATGGTGGGATATTCCCATCCGGTGGAGATTGTGCCGCCGCCCGGGATTACCTTCCAGGTGGACAAAGGCGGGCGCACCTTCTCCATCTTCGGGATTGACAAGGAACTGGTGGGGGAAATGGCTGCGCGGATTCGCCGCGTGCGGCCGCCCGAACCGTACAAGGGCAAGGGCATCCGCTACGAAGGCGAGAAGATCCGCCGCAAGGCTGGCAAGACCGGCAAGTAATTGCTCCGTGTGCCGGCGGTGAACAAGAAAGTTCTCTCCCTCCCCGTGGGAAACGGGGCGGGGTGGTCTAGGGAGGAATGAGGATGAGCAAGGAAGTGGATACGGCAAAGGCTCGGGAGATTCGGCATCGCCGCGTTCGCGCCACGGTGAAGGGGACGAGCGCTCGGCCGCGCCTGAACGTGTTCCGCAGCAATCAGCATATCTACGCGCAGATCATAGACGATACGATCGGGCACACGCTGGTGTCTGCTTCCACTATTGACGCCGAGATTCGCCCGAAATTGGGAAGTCTGAGCAAGACAGAACAGGCGAAACTGGTGGGGCAGACACTTGCAAAGAGGGCGTTGGCCATCGGGGTGAAGAAGGTGGTCTTTGACCGGGGCGGCTACCGCTATCACGGCCGCGTGAAGTCGCTGGCAGACGGTTCGCGCGAAGGCGGGCTGGAGTTCTAACCCTGCAACCGAGGGTTTTGAGGAGGATGCATGTTCGGCGAAGAGTACGAAGAGCAGGAACAACTTGAAGAGCGATTGGTGTCCATCACCCGCGTGGCCAAAGTGGTCAAGGGTGGGCGCCATTTCGGGTTCCGCGCCGTCGTGGTGGTGGGTGACCGCAACGGGAGCGTGGGCGTCGGCATCGGCAAGGCGCGCGAAGTGCCCGATGCCATCCGCAAAGGCTCGGAGCGGGCGCGGAAGAACATGAAGAAAATCCCGCTGGTGGGGACTACAATCCCGCACCCGGTCATCAGCAAGTTCGGCGCGGCGCAGGTGTTGCTCAAGCCCGCTTCTCCGGGCACCGGCGTGATCGCCGGCAGTGCGGTGCGTGCCGTGGTGGAGGCCGCGGGGATTCGCGACATCCTGACCAAGTCGCTGGGGAGTTCCAATCAGTTGAACGTCGTCCAGGCGACGATGAAGGGCCTGCTCCAACTGAAGGATGCGACAGAAGAAGCCAACCGACGGGGCAAGCAGGTGGTGGAAGTTACTCCATTCTGGAGGCGGAAGCATGGTGCCTCGTAAGAAGAAGGAAACCGTTCGCAAGTTGCGCATCACGCTGCGCAAGAGCGTGATCGGCTACTCGGAGCGCCAGAAGGCGACCGTGCGCGCGTTGGGCCTGCACCATCTGGGCCAGGTGGTGGAGAAAGAGGACTCCCCCGCCGTGCGAGGGATGGTCGCCAAGGTCAGCCACCTCGTAGAGGTGCAGGAGGTTGAAGAGTAGATGAAGTTGCACGAATTGTGGCCCGCATGGGGCTCAAAGAAGGATAAGCGGCGGGTGGGCCGCGGCCACGGATCGGGTCGGGGCAAGACCGCAGGGCGCGGCACGAAGGGTCAGAACGCGCGCACGGGCGGGCCGGTGGCCCCGTACTTTGAGGGCGGCCAACTGCCCATGGTGCGCCGGCTCCCGTTCCGACGCGGCTTCACCAATATCTTCAAGGTGCAGTACGCGACGGTGAATGTGTACCGCCTGGCCGAGTTTGAACCCAACACCGTCGTTACGCCCGAATTGCTGGTGGAGAGCGGCATCATCCGCTCGGCCGACCTGCCGGTGAAGATTCTGGGGCACGGCGAACTTGACCGCCCGCTGACGGTCAAGGCCCATCGGTTCACGGCCGGCGCGAAGGAGAAAATCCTGGCCGCGGGCGGTTCCGTTGAGGAAATCGCCTAACAGTCCGTAAGGAGCGTGGATCATGCTTCAGGCCCTGAGAAATGCCATCAAGTTGCCAGACCTGCGACGGCGGATCATCTTCACCATCATCGTGCTGATCGTGTACCGCCTGGCGTCGCAGATCGCCATTCCGGGCATCAACCACAACGTGCTGCGCGACCTGTTCGCTCGCAGCCAGTTGCTGGGGCTGCTGGACTTGTTCTCGGGCGGCGCCATGTCCAACTTCTCCATCATGGCGATGGGCGTGTACCCGTACATCACGTCGTCCATCATCATGACGCTGTTGCAGCCTATCATCCCGCCGTTGGAGCGGCTGGCCAAGGAAGGCGAGGCAGGGCGGCAGAAGATCAACATGTACACGTACATCGGGACGATTCCGCTGGCCCTGCTGCAAGGCTGGGCGCAGGCGACGCTCCTACAGCGCGAGGGCGTCCTGTCGGGGTTCGGGTTCTCGGGCGCGGCGCTCCTGCCGACCCTCGCGACGCTGGTCGCGTTGACGGCAGGCACGATGCTGGCCGTATGGCTGGGGCAGTTGATTACCGAACAGGGTATCGGTAACGGCATCTCCATCATCATCTTCGGCGGCATCGTGTCGCGGATTCCGCAGCGCGTGGGCGAGATGATCGCGCAGCAGGCCTACGGCGCGCTGATCGCGTTCGTGCTCATCACAACCATCACGGTTGCTGTGATTGTGGTGGTGCAGGAAGGCGTGCGGCGGATTCCGGTGCAGTACGGGCGGCGGGTTCTGGCCCAGCGCGGCAACCGCCTGCGGGTGGCCGGCGGGCAGAGCACCTACGTGCCGCTGCGGGTCAACTCGGCGGGCATGATCCCGCTCATCTTCGCCCAGTCGCTGATGATCTTCCCGGGCACGGTGGCCAGTTACTTCGTGGGGTCGGCCAACGCGACCGTGTCCAAGATCGCAACCGGCGTGCAGAGTTTCTTCTCGCCGCAGGGGAACTGGTACTGGATTTTCTACTTCATCCTGGTTGTAGGATTCACGTACTTTTACACCGATGTGGTGTTCCGACAGCAGAATCTGCCTGAGATGCTCCAGAAGAATCACGGGTTCATCCCCGGCATTCGGCCTGGGCGTCCCACTGCCGATTACCTGAACGGTGTGCTGGGCCGCATCACGCTGGTGGGCGCGCTGTTCCTGGCGGTGGTCGCCATCCTGCCGTGGCTGACCCGCGACCTGACGGAGACATCCACGATGCTCATCACGAGCGCGGGCCTGCTGATCGTGGTGGGTGTCGTGCTGGACACCATGAAGCAGTTGGAGGCGCAGTTGCTGATGCGCCACTACGAGGGCTTCATCAAGTAGTGGCAGGGTTGTCGCCGAAGCGCGGAGAGGCAGGAGCGATGGAGCCGAACTACTACATCCTGTTGGGCGCGCCGGGGGCCGGCAAGGGAACGCAAGCGGCCATGTTGGTCCTGGCCCTGGGCATCCCGCACGTGGCCAGCGGCGACCTGTTCCGCGAGCACCTGAGCAAGGGCACCGAGTTGGGCCTTCTCGCCAAGCAGTACATGGACGAGGGGAAACTCGTGCCGGATGACGTTACGGTGCGGATGGTGCTGGATCGGCTGGCGCAGCCCGACTGCGCGAAGGGGGCAATCCTGGATGGCTTCCCCCGCACCATCGCGCAGGCGCAGGCGCTGGAGCGGGCACTGTCGGCCAACGGGCAGCGCATCAAGGCGGCGCTGTACATCAAGGTGTCCACCGAGGAACTGCTGCGGCGTTTGGGCGGGCGCTATACTTGCAAAAACTGCGGAGCCGTGTATCATATAGTTTTTGACCCGCCGAAGCAGCCCGGCGTATGCGACAAGTGCGGCGGGCCGTTGTACCAGCGGGCCGACGACACGCCGGAGACGGCCAAGAAGCGGCTGGATGTGTACTTCCAGCAGACGGCTCCGCTCATTGAGTACTACCGCCAGCAGGGGCTGTTGCGGGAGATAGACGGCGAACAGCCCATTGAGGCGGTTCACGCGGCGCTCCTGAAGGTCATCAGGGGCGAGTGAAGGCTCTTTTCTAACCGATGGTTACGCTGAAGTCCAGCCGAGAACTCAAATTGATGCGCGAGGCAGGGCGTATCGTCGCCCAGGTGCTGGAGGCGATGAAGGCCAAGGCCGCGCCGGGCGTTACGACGGCGGAACTGAACGAGGAGGCCGAGCGGCTCATCCGCAAGATGGGCGCCATCCCCTCGTTCAAAGGGTATCACGGCTACCCGGCGGCGATCTGCACGTCCATCAATGAGCAGGTGGTGCACGGGATTCCCGACGGGCGCAGGCTCAACGAGGGTGACATCCTGAGCGTGGACGTGGGGGCCATCTACAAGGGCTACCACGGCGACGCGGCGATCACGATCCCCATCGGGACGGTCAGCCCGGAGGCCCGGCGGCTGCTGGAGGTTACCGAAGGCGCGCTCTGGGCCGGCATCGCCAAGGCCAGGGCGGGGTTGCGCACCGGCGACATCTCGGCCGCCATCCAGGACTGGGTGGAGAGCCGGGGGATGTCGGTGGTGCGCGAGTACACCGGCCACGGCATCGGCAGGCAGATGCACGAGGACCCGCAGATTCCGAACTTCGGGCGTGCGGGCACCGGCTACGTCCTGCGCGAGGGGATGACCTTCGCGCTGGAGCCGATGGTGAACCTGGGCACGTGGAAGACAAAGGTCCTCAGCGATGGCTGGACGGTGGTAACGGAAGACGGGAAGTTGTCCGCACACTTTGAGCATACCGTTGCGGTTACCGACGGGGAACCGCAGGTGCTCACGGTTCTGTAGACAAAGGAAATGGGAGGCAACAGGTCATGAAAGTCAGCGGTTCTGTGAAGCGACGCTGCGAAAAATGCAAAATCATCCGGCGGCGCGGGGTGGTGCGCGTCATCTGCACCAATCCCAAGCACAAGCAGCGCCAGGGTTAGGCAGCCGTGAGGGCTACGTTTTTAGGAGGATACTAGAGCATGGCACGTATTGCGGGAGTTGACTTGCCTCGCGACAAGCGCGTGGAAGTCGCACTGACGTACATCTACGGGATCGGTCCTTCCACCGCCAAGGAGATTCTGGCGCGGACCGGCGTGAACCCGGACATTCGGGTCAAGGACCTGTCGGAGTCGGAGATTGCGACGCTCCGCGAGTTCATTGACAAGAACTACCGGGTGGAAGGCGATCTTCGCCGCGAAGTGAGCATGAACATCAAGCGGCTGGTTGAGATCGGCTGCTACCGTGGGCTGCGGCATCGGCGCAACCTGCCGGTTCGCGGACAGCGCACGCGCACCAATGCGCGCACCAAGCGCGGGCCGCGCAAGACCGTGCCCGGCAAGAAGAGATCGCGGGCGAAGAAGTAATCGGCCCAGCACGAACAGCGTGGCGTCCCTATTGGGTTGCCCGCTTTGCGAATGCATGGAATTGAGGAGGAATTATGGCGCGAACGAGTGGTGGAAGACGGCGAGGGGCGCGCATTGAGCGCAAGAATGTCCCTTACGCGCAGGCACACATCCTGGCGACGTTCAACAACACGATTGTTACCGTTACCGACCAGAACGGTAACGTGATCACATGGGGCAGCACGGGCGCGGCCGGGTTCAAGGGGTCCAAGAAGAGCACCCCCTACGCGGCCCAACTGGCTGCCCAGCAGACCGCGAAGCAGGCGATGGATCACGGCGTGCGCGAGGTGGACGTGTTCATCAAGGGGCCTGGCCCCGGCCGCGAAGCAGCCATCCGCGCATTGGCCGCGGCGGGCCTGAAGGTGCGGTCCATCTCGGACGTTACGCCCATCCCGCACAACGGTTGCCGTCCGCCGAAGAAGCGGCGAGTCTAAAGTTTCGGGTTTTGCAAGAGTAGCAGGATCCTTGCAGGAGGAAAGATGGCTAGATACATAGGTCCGGTCTGCAAACTGTGCAGGCGTGAGGAAGAGAAACTGTATTTGAAGGGCGAGCGCTGCTTTGGCGAGAAGTGCGCGCTGGAGCGCCGCAACTACGCTCCTGGGATGCACGGGCGCAAGGGGCAGTTCCGCCGCAAGGTGTCGGACTACGGGCTCCAGTTGCGGGAGAAGCAGAAGGCGCGCCGCATCTACGGCGTGCTGGAAAAGCAGTTCCGCCGTTACTATGAGGAGGCCCTGAAGCGGCCGGGCATGACCGGCGCCACGCTCCTCAGCATCCTGGAGCGGCGTCTGGATAACGTGGTGTACCGCCTGGGGTTTGCCGAGTCGCGGGCGCAGGCCCGACAGTTGGTCCGCCACGGGCACTTTGAGGTCAACGGCCGCAAGACCAACATCCCGTCCATGATTCTGCGGCCGGGCGATGTGGTGGCCGTGCGCCAGAGCAGTTACAACAACGGTTACTTCTCTATGGTGAAGGAACTCCTGGCCGAGCGCAAGGTGGTGGATTGGCTCAGCCGCGATGACAATAGGCTATCCGGACAGGTCTTGAGCATGCCGACCCGTGAGCAGATTGATGTTCCGCTGCAGGAGCAACTCATCGTGGAGTACTACAGCCGCTAGTGTTGCTCTGCCATTTTGTAGCGAACAAGGAAGGTGGTTTCGTTGTTTGATCAAGTGCTAACGAAAATAGAAACCGAGGCAGGCTCCCAGAAGTACGGTCGGTTCAGCATCGGTCCCTTGCCGGGCGGCTACGGCGTAACGTTGGGGAACGCGCTGCGGCGAGTGCTCTTGTCATCGCTGCCGGGCGCGGCGGTAACGTCCATCCGCGTGAGCGGGGTGTTCCACGAGTTCTCGGACATCCCCCACTGCAAGGAGGACATGATCACCCTGATGCTCAACGCCAAGCAGTTGCGGTTCATCATGCCGCAGGGCGAGACCGCACGCCTGCACGTGGAAGTCAAGGGCGAGGGCGTGATCACCGGGGCCGACCTGGTTTGCCCACCGAATGTGGAAATCGTCAATCCTGACCAGCATCTGCTCACCGCGGACTCGCCCGAAGCCGACCTGGACATTGAGATGGTGGTGCAGACCGGCTATGGGTACTCGCCGGCGGAAGAGCGCGGCGAACTGCCCATCGGCGAGATTCCGGTGGATGCCGTGTTCAGCCCCGTGCGCAAGGCCAACTTCCGCGTGGAGCGCGAGCGCGTCGGCCAGATGACCGACTTCAACCGCCTCATCATGGAGGTCTGGACCGACGGGACTATCCGGCCGGGCGAGGCGCTGCGCCAGAGCGCGCAGATTCTGGTGAAGCATTTTGCGCTCATCGCCGGCGTGAGCGACGTAACGACGGTGGAGGCGGAAGCGCCCGCTGAGATCGTCGTCCCCGACTGGGTGCGTTCCGCGCCCATTGAGGACCTGGAACTCACCGTCCGCGCGTACAACTGCCTGAAGCGGGCGGGCATCACGAAAGTCGGCGAAATCCTCGCGCGCCTGGAGAAGGGCGAGGAGGAGATTCTCAGCATCCGCAATTTCGGCCGCAAGTCGCTGGACGAGTTGCTGGCGAAGTTGCGGGCCAAGGGATACCTGCAGGAGTAGCGCAGAGGCAACTCCTGCGATAGCCCTGCATCGGAGACTTGATTCAACGAGGGATTGGATATGCGACACAAGGTAGCGGGCCGAAAACTGGGACGTTCCACCGGGCAGCGCAAGGCGCTGTTCCGGACTCTGGTAACGCAGTTTCTGGATCACGGCAAGATACAGACGACCGAGGCGAAGGCCAAGGCCATTCGCGGCCAGGCCGAGCGCATGATCACGCTGGCCAAGCGCGGCGACCTGCACGCCCGCAGGCTGGCGGCGGCGCAGTTGAACGACCCCAAGGTCGTGCAGAAGTTGTTTGACACCATCGGGCCCAAGTATCAGGATCGCCCGGGCGGATACACCCGCATCCTGAAGTTGGGCCAGCGCCAAGGCGACGGCGCGCCGATGGTGCTCCTGGAGTTGGTGGAAGAGTAGGGCTGACGGACGGGTGAATCGCGCAGCAGCAGAGAAGGCGCAATCGCCTAGTCTCGCCGCAGAGACGGCAGGTCAGGTTTTCAAGGCCGTTGTAGAATACGACGGCACACAGTACTTTGGATTTCAAATACAGCCGAATGCCCCGACCATCCAAGGCGAATTGGAGGCGGCGCTGGCAAAGGTGCTGGGCGAGCCAATTCACATCGTCGGCGGCGGACGCACAGACGCGGGGGTTCACGCGCTGGGGCAGGTCATCAGTTTCCGGGCGGTGTGGAAACACCCGCCGGCGGAACTGGGCCGGGCCATGAACGCCCATCTTCCCCACGACATCGCGGTGCGCGAGGTCGCGGCAGCCCCCGACGGGTTCCACGCCCGCTTCAGCGCGGTGGGGCGGCGATACCGATACTCGCTGTTTGTGTCGCCGGTGCGGTCGCCGCTGAGGGAACGGTACGCTTGGCGGCTGGCCGAGGAGCCAGACGTGGAGAGACTCGCGCAGGCCAGCGCGCTGGTGGTGGGCGAGAAGGACTTTGGGGCCTTTGGCGAACCGCCGTGGGGCGAGTCCACGGTGCGGTGCGTGCGGGAGGCCCGCTGGAGCCGCCGCGACGAGTTCCTGGTGTGGGACGTGGAGGCCAACGCGTTCTTGCGGGGCATGGTGCGCACCCTGGTGAGCACCATGGTCTGGGTGGGCACCGGGCGCATGGCGCTGGAGGCGCTGGCGGAATTGCTGGAGAAGCCGGATCGCAGCCGAGTGGCTCCGCCGGCCCCGGCGTCCGGGCTGTGTCTGATGGAAGTGCTCTACTGAATCATGTGTGGGGCATGTAGCATCTCTGAGGTATAAGGAGTTATCCAGGTGAAGACTTACGTTGTCAAAGAAGGCGAAATCAAGCGAGAGTGGTACGTGGTGGACGCGGAAGGGAAGACGCTGGGGCGTCTGGCTTCCAAGATTGCCCGGATTCTCATGGGCAAGCACAAGCCGTACTACACCCCGCATCTGGATACCGGCGATTTTGTGGTCGTCGTGAACGCGGATAAGATTCGCGTTACGGGCCGCAAACTGGACCAGAAGAAGTACTATCGCTATTCGGGTTATCCCAGCGGGCTGAAAAGCGTAACGCTTCGCAAGCAGATGGAGACCCATCCCGAGCGCGTCATCTGGGCGGCTGTGCGGAACATGCTGCCCAAGAACAAGTTAGGACGGGTCATGCTCAAGAAGCTCAAAGTGTACGCTTCGCCCGATCATCCGCACGCGGCGCAGCAGCCGAAACCGCTAGATTTGTAGGTTAGGAGGACGCATGTCAGTTCAGTATCATGAGGCAGTCGGTCGGCGCAAAGAGGCCAGCGCGAGGGTGCGCCTCTTCGCCGGTTCGGGCAAGATTCTGGTCAACAACCGCCCGGCAGAGGAGTACTTCCCCCGCGAAGGCGACATGACCCAGTTGCTGGAGCCTCTGCGGGTTACGGAGACCGAGGGCAAGTACGACATTACGGTGCTGGTGAAGGGCGGCGGCGTCTCCGGCCAGTTGGACGCCGTGCGCCATGGCATTGCCCGCGCCCTGCTGAAGATTGACCCGGAGATGCGCCTTCCGCTGCGCAAGGCGGGCCTGCTGACCCGCGACCCGCGCGCCAAAGAGCGGAAGAAGCCCGGCCTCAAGCGCGCACGCAAGGCCCCGCAGTACACCAAGCGCTAGTGCAATCGCCGCCTCGCTGGCGAGGCAGGCTGACGTACGACAGCAAAAGAGGGTGCGCAGGACGCTCCTGTGCACCCTCTTTGTGTTGCCCCGCGCAGTGCGGCGCTACTGGGTGAAGTACAT
The DNA here is from genome assembly GCA_014874485.1 of Chloroflexota bacterium. Lineage (GTDB taxonomy): Bacteria > Chloroflexota > Anaerolineae > DTLA01 > DTLA01 > DTLA01. The sequence continues at coordinate 76,634 of JADBJK010000011.1, read as the reverse complement.
GATGACAATGACGGCGATCCCGAACAGCACCACGTTCAGGAAGAACGGCTTGTCCTTCAGCAGCAGTTCCTCGGGGCTGCCGCCTTCCTCTCGGACGTGGATGAGATACAGATAGCGGAAGATGCCGTACAGGACGAATGGGATGGTCAGCATCATGGTGTGGTTGGCGGGCACGTTGGGCGCGAAGAAGGTGTAGAGCGAGTAGGCGATGACCGTGCTAGACGCCACCACGTTGATCATCTCGTCCAGGAACCGCAGGCTGTACTCGTCCAGGATGGCACGGTGGTTGTTCGCGTCCTCGGCCAGCAGGGCCAGTTCGTGCCGCCGCTTGCTGAACCCCAGGAACAGCGCCAGGAGCGTCATGCAGATGTACAGCCACGGCGAGAACCGCTCCACGTTCACCAGCACCACGCCCCCTGCCACGCGCAGGACGAACCCCGCGGCGATGGTCATCACGTCCACGATGACGCGGTTCTTGAGGTAGAACGAGTAGGCGATCATGAGCAGCAGGTAGGCCGTGCTGATGACCCCGAACTGGACGTTCAGCGCGAAGGCGGCCGGGACGCAGACGACGATGATGAGGGCGGCGGCGATGACGGCGGTGCTCTTGCGCAGTTGCCCCGAGGCCAGCGGGCGGTTACGCTTCACCGGATGCAGGCGGTCGCGCTCAATGTCCACCAGGTCGTTGATGAGGTACACGGCGCTGGACAGCAGGCAGAAGATGGCGAAGCCTGCCAGGGTCGGCAGCAGATACTGGGTCTGGAACAGTTTGCGGTCAAAAACCAGTGCGGCCCACACGAAGACGTTTTTCGTCCACTGTTTGGGCCGCATACTCTTGATGAGCAGGCGCAGCACGATGTTTCTCCTCGGTTGTGTAGGGTAACGGGCACATGATATCGGAAATCGCGCGCGGCGTCAATTTAGCCGGGCGCTGGCTGCATTGCGAGCGGAGCGAAGCAATCCCTGCCCTGGAGATTGCTTCGGGCACTTCGTGCCCTCGCAATGACAAGCCCCCACGTGTCATTGCGAGCGGAGCGAAGCAATCCCCGCCCTGGAGATTGCTTCGGGCACTTCGTGCCCTCGCAATGACAAGCCCCCCACGTGTCATTGCGAGCGAAGCGAAGCAATCCCCGGCCCTGGAGATTGCTTGGGGTGCTTCGTGCCCTCGCAATGACAAGCCCCCACGTGTCATTGCGAGCGAAGCGAAGCAATCCCCGGCCGTGGAGATTGCTTGGGGTGCTTCGTGCCCTCGCAATGACAAGCCCCCCACGTGTCATTGCGAGCGGAGCGAGGCAATCCCCGCCCTGGCGATTGCTTCGGGTGCTGCGCACCCTCGCAATGACAAGCGGGGCGCGTTCTTGACGTTTCGCGCGGGTGCGGGTATCCTGCACCCGTGAGCAAGGACAAGGTTCGCCTGGACGTGCTTCTGGTAGAGCGGGGCCTGGCCGAGACGCGGGAGAAGGCGCGGCGGCTGACCCTGGCCGGGCATGTGGAGGTGGACGGGCGCATTGCCGACAAGCCCGGCATGGCCGTGCCGCGCGATGCCGACGTGCGCGTGCGCGAGGGACTGCCCTTCGTGAGCCGCGGCGGGCTGAAACTGGCGGCGGCGCTGGATGCCTTCGGCATCGCGGTGGAGGGGCTGGCCGCCGCCGACTTCGGCGCATCCACCGGCGGGTTCACCGACTGCCTGCTCCAGCGCGGGGCGCGGCGCGTGTACGCCCTGGATGTGGGGTACGGACAACTGGCGTGGCCCCTGCGCGATGACCCGCGCGTGGTCGTCATGGACCGTGTGAACGTGCGCTACCTGGAGGCGCTGCCGGAGGCCGTTGACCTGGTTACGATAGACGTGTCCTTTATCTCGCTGGGGCTGGTGCTGCCTGCGGCGCTGCGCGTGCTCAAGCCGGAGTCGGGGCAGGTGGTGGCGTTGGTGAAGCCGCAGTTTGAGGCGGGCAGGGAGAAGGTGGGCAAGGGGGGCGTTGTCAAAGACCCTGCCGTTCACCGCGAGGTGCTGGAAAGGGTGCGGAGCCTGGCCCACGACTTGGGATTCCGCGTGCGCGGCGTGATCCGCTCGCCCATCACCGGCCCGGCGGGCAATGTGGAGTTTCTCATGCATCTGGCTCTGGCCGGAGACGAATGCGAGTGGGAGGGCGCGCTGGGGATGGCGCTCCAGGACATCCCGCCATCGTAGATGAACCCATTGAAGGAGCAAGGCGCTGTGGCCGAAACCAACCTGCCAGAACGTTATTCCCGGTCATTCTTCCTGGCTATGCTCGCCCAGTTCGTGTTCTTCGCAAGCAACCACCTCCTCATGTGGACGTTCCCGATTTACGTTTCCCTGCGCTTCCCGAGCGCGACTCAGGTGGGATTCATCATCGGCCTGATGGCGGTGTCTGCCGTGCTGTTGCGGCCGTGGGCCGGGGCATGGGCCGACCGGTACGGGCGCAAGGCGTTGCTCATTGCCGGGGCGGCGGCAACGGGCGCGGGTTCGCTGTGCTATCTGGCCGGGCAGTCTCTCGTGTGGCTTGCGCTCGGACGACTGATGCAGGGCGCGGGGATTTGCCTGTTCACGACTGGCTACGGCGCGCTGATTCCCGATATGGCTGCACCGGCGAGGCGCGGCGAGGCCATCGGCCTTGCGTCCATTACCATGCCGCTGTCGCTTATGGTCATGCCGCGCGTGGGCGCTGCCGTGCAGGATCACTACGGGTTCCCGCCGCTTTTCATCGCCTCGTGCGGGTTGGCGATGGTGGCCGTGCTGGTGAGTCTGGGCCTGCCGCGCGGGAACTACAGCGGGCGGTCGGGGGTGAGGCGCGTCTCCTTCCGCAGCGTGCTGGGCATGCGGCGGCTGTGGGCGGCGCTGGCTGCGGTGGTCGCGCTGGCGCTCTCCTTCGGCGCTCTGAGCGCCTTCCTGCCGCTGTTCGCCGAGGAGCGCGGCATTGTGGGCGGGAGTTACTTCTTCCTGGGCTACGGGGTGGCGCAGGTGCTGGCGAACTATTCGGTGGGCGGCCTCTCGGACCGCTACGGTCGCCCTCGCATCATCGTGCCGGGAATGCTCGGCGTCGCGGTTGCGATGGCGTTGGTGTCGCAGGTGAGCAGCCTGGCCCCGTTGCTCGTCCTCGCGGTCGCCATCGGGCTGCTCTTCGGCGCGGCGAAGATTTCCCTGGACGCTTTCTGCGTGGATTCGGTGCCTGCGGAGGGGCGCGGGGCGGTGGTGAGCCTGGAGTTCGGCGTGTTTGATGCCGGCATCGGCTTGGGCTCGCTGGGGCTTGGGGCGGTGGCCGACGCGGTCGGGTACGGCAACATGTTTATCGCGATGGCGGGGCTGGTCCTCGCGGGGCTTCTGGCGTTTGTATTCCTGCACCGGAGGAACGGGCGTGCGGCGTAGCGTCGTCGGCTCCTGGGTTGCGCTCGTCTTCGTGCTGGCCGTGGCCTTGGCGCTGCGCCTCTACGGGCTGAACTGGGACGGGGGCCAGTGGATTCACCCCGACGAGCGGATGATCCTGATGGTGGTGAGCAACCGCCTGTCCATCCCCACGGCCGAGCAGGTGCCGCTCCTGCTCACGCCGCAAAGCCCGCTGAACCCGGCGTTTCACGCCTACGGTTCGTTCCCGCTGTACCTGCTCAAGGCGGTGCAGTTGTTGGTGGGCAACGCGGTGCCGCTTCACATCCCGGCGCGGCTGCTGTCGGTGGCCTTTGACTGCGGGACGGTGCTGCTGGCCTATGCGCTGGCGGCCTCGCTGGCCGGGGCGTGGTGGGGGGTGCTGGCGGCGCTGCTGGTGGCCGTTTCGCCCATCCATGTCCAGTTGGTGCACTACTACACGGTGGACACGATTCTCGCGTTCTGGGCTGCGCTGGGTGCGTACTTTGCCCTGCGCCTGGCCGCGACGGGGAGGTTGCGCTGGGCGCTGGCGGTTGGGGCGGTGGCGGGGCTGGCCATGGCGACGAAACTCATCGGGGCTGCGGTGGTCCTGTTCGCGGCGCTGGCGTTGGCCGCGCGGCTGCTGGCGGGTGGGCGCTGGAGTTGGCGGGGCGCTCTGCGGGCGGCGGGGTGGTGCGCCGCGGCCGGGGGCGTGGCGGTGGCGGTGTTCGTCCTCGCCGACCCCTACGCGGTGATTGACGCCTGGGCCTTCTGGGGCGAGGCGGGGAACCAAGCCCTGATGGCGCGGGGAGACCCCCGCTTCCCGTACACGCTCCAGTTCTACTACACGCTGCCGTACCTGTACCCGCTGTGGCAGAACCTGACGCGGGGCTGGGGCATCGGGGCCGGGCTTCTGGCGTGGGGCGGGCTGGTTTGGGCGACCGTTCGCGCGGGGCTTCGCATCCGACGCCCGGATGGCTGGGCCGTTCTGGCCGCGTGGGCGCTGGCCTTCTTCCTCGTCGTGGGCGGATGGCACGCCAAGTTCCCGCGCTATCTGTTGCCCATGATGCCGCTCCTGTGCGTCCTGGCGGCGGGGATGTTGGCGAACGTCGGCCACCGCTGGCGCGCGCGCGGGCTGTGGGTTGCCCTGGCCGCCATTACCGCCATCCTCATCGCCGCGACCGGCGCTTACGCCGTCGGCCTGCTGGGCATCTTCGGGCAGGAGCATTCGTGGGTGCGCATGTCGCGGTGGATGTACGCGAACGTGCCCCGCCTGGCCGCAGTCGCCACCGAGTACTGGGACATGGCGCTGCCGCTCCCTCTGACCGTGGAGGGCCGCCACCACGACCGAGGCGACTTCCGCCTGACCGAATTGAGCCTGTACGACGCCGACACGCCGGAGAAGTGGGCGGAGTTGGCCGAGACGCTGGCCGCCACGGACTACTACATCGTGGCGTCGCAGCGCGTGTACGGGCCGGTCGGCCTGCTGCGGGAACTGTATCCGACGACATCGCGGTTCTACGCGCTCCTGTTCCAAGAGCGGCTGGGCTTCCGCCTGGTGCACTGGGAAGGGACGGACATGCAGGTTCTGGGCGTGCGGATTGTGGAGAACCCCTTTGCGCGGGCGGGGCTGCCCGTGCCGGAGGCCGTCGTCCGTACCTGGCAGGAGGGGCGCGCGTTGCTATTGCCGGGGGGCGACGAGTCGTGGACGGTGTACGACCGCCCGCTGGTGATGGTGTTCCGCAACGAGGGGCGGCTGAGCGCGGCGGAGCTTCAGGCGGCGCTGATGCCGGCGGAGCCGTAGGGCGGGTGCGCGTGGACTCCACAGTCCGCCGGAGACCGCTAGAGGCGGGGTGTTCAGTTGCGACGCACCTCGCAGGTGCGTCGCAACTGAAGGCCCGCGTGGCTTCGCTCGCAATGACAGAAGCGGATGGCGCGCGCCGTTTCTCCAAAGAAGACGGAACGAGACCTGGAAACTGCCATTTGTCCGACAAGGGGCAAGGGATTATAATGGCAAACCGACTTGGGATTTCAGGAGGGCATTGTGGCCGGACCGAAAATACTGGTAACAGGGGGCGCCGGCTTCATCGGCTCCAACCTTGTCCACTCCCTTCTCTCCGATGGGTACGACGTTACCGTATTGGACAACCTTTCGCGCAACGGCTCCAAATTGAACGCGGCATGGCTGGCGTCGGTGCACGGCAAGGCGTTCCGCCTGATTGAGGGCGACGTGCGCGATTTTCGGGCCGTGGCCGAGGCGGCGCGGGGCAAGGACCGCATCTACCACTTCGCCGCGCAGGTGGCGGTAACCACCTCGGTGCAAGACCCGCGCGAGGATTTTGAGGTCAACGCGCTGGGGACGTTCAACGTGCTGGAGGCCGCCCGCACCGTTGCCGATCACCCCGTGGTCGTGTTCACGTCCACGAACAAGGTGTACGGGGGCATGGAGGACGTGGTCATCGTGGAGCAGGCCACGCGCTACGCCTATCGCGACTTCCCGGACGGGATAGACGAGACGCGGCCCCTGGATTTCCACTCGCCCTACGGCTGCTCCAAAGGCGCGGCCGACCAGTACGTGCGCGACTACTACCGCATCTACGGCATCCCAACCATCGTGTTCCGCATGAGTTGCATCTACGGCACGCGGCAGTTCGGCGTAGAGGACCAGGGCTGGGTGGCCCACTTCGTCATCTCGGCGGTGCGGAATCGCCCCATCACGATCTACGGCGACGGCAAGCAGGTGCGCGACATCCTGTTCGCCGACGACCTGGTGCGGGCGCTGCGGCTGGCCCCGGAGCACCTGGATCGCACGGCGGGCCAGGTGTTCAACATCGGCGGGGGCGCGGCCAACACCATCTCCATCTGGGCCGAGTTCAAGGAAATTCTGTCGCGCCTGGCGGGCAGGCCCGTGGAGGCCGCGGCATGGGGCCCCTGGCGGCCCGGCGACCAACTGGTGTACGTGAGCAACTGCGCGAAGGCCAAGGCGGCGTTCGGGTGGGAGCCTCAAGTTAGCAAGGAGGAGGGCATCGCGCGCCTCTGGCACTGGGTGCGCGAAAACCCTGAACTTTTCGCAAGTCTGTAGGAGCGGGGGCATCGGGTGAGGATTCTGTTTGCACTGACGTACTACAGGCCCCATGTGTCGGGGCTGACCATCTACGTGGAGCGGCTGGCCCGCGTGATGGCCGGGCGCGGGCACGAAGTAACGGTGCTGACATCGCAGTACAGCAAAGACCTGCCCGCCGAGGAGGAGCGGGATGGCGTCCGCATTGTGCGGGTGCCGGTGGCGTGGCGCATCAGCAAGGGCGTGGTGATGCCCACGTTCCCGTGGTACGCCTGGCGCGAGATTCGCCGGCACGACGTGGTGAGCATCCACCTGCCGCAGTTTGAGGCGAGCATCCTGGCCTTCCTGGCGCGGCTGGCGGGGCGTCCGCCCGTGCTGACGTACCACTGCGACCTGCAACTCCCGCCCGGGCTGTTCAACCGCTTGGTGGATCAGGTGGTGTTCGTCAGCAACTACATCGCGGGCTTGCTGGCGAAGTCCGTCGTGGCGTACACGGAGGACTACGCCGATAACTCGCGGTACCTGCGGAAGTTCACGCGCAAGCGGTGCGTCATCCCGCCGCCGGTCATCATGCCGCCTGCCGACGCGGAGGGCTGCCAGGCCCTGCGGGACGGGCACGGCCTGGAGGGCAAGAAGGTCATCGGGTTCGCGGCCCGCTTTGCCGCCGAGAAGGGCGTGGAATACCTGCTGGGCGCGATTCCCTACATCCTGACGGAAATCCCCAACATCAAGATCCTGTTCGCGGGCGAGTACCAGAACGTCATCGGCGAGCGGGTGTACGAGCGGCTGAAGCCGGTGATGGACGAGTACGCGGAGTACCTGTCGTTCCTGGGCGTCCTGTCGCCACAGAAGATGGCCGACTTCTTCTCGGTGTGCGACGTGGTGGTGCTGCCCAGCGTCAACTCCACCGAGTCGTTCGGGCTGGTGCAGGTGGAGGCGATGCTGTGCGGGACGCCCGTGGTGGCGAGCAACCTGCCCGGCGTGCGCGTGCCCACCCGCGTAACCGGCATGGGCGAGACGGTGCCCATCCGCAATGAGGTGGCGCTGGCCGAGGCGATTGTGCGCGTGATCCGCAACCGCGAGCAGTACGTGCGCCCGCGCGAGGAGATTGAGCGCGCCTTCAGCCTGGAGACGACGCAGAAACTCTATGAAGAACTCTTTGAGCGGCTTACCGCGAAGCGGGGCGAATAGGCCGGACTACTTCCGTCAGCATCTGCCGGAGGTGCCGGCGTTTCGCGCGTTGATTCGCGCCGTGGAGTGTCGGCTGTTGGCCGAGGTGGAGATGCCGGAGCCGGTGCTGGACATCGGGTGCGGCGACGGCATCTTCGGGCAGATTCTGGCGGGCGGGCGCTGGTTCGCGGGCGTGGACACGTGGCCCCAGGGCGTGCGCCAGGCCAGGGCCCGTCGCGCCTATCGGCACGCGGTGGTCGCCAGCGGCACGCGCCTGCCGTTCGCCGACGGTGCATTCCGCACGGTGGTGAGCAACTGCGTGCTGGAGCACATCCCGGACGTGGACGCGGTGCTGCGCGAGGCGAACCGCGTGCTGGTCGTCGGCGGGCGGTTCGCGCTGACCGTTCCCAGCCACCTGTTCGCGGACATGCTGTTCGGGAGCACGGTCTGCGCGCGATTGGGGTTGCGCAGGCTGGGCGGCGCATACGGCGCGTGGTTCAACCGAAAGGCGCGCCACTACCACTGCGACCCGCCGGAGAGGTGGATCGCCCGCCTGGCCGATGCGGGGTTCGCCGTGGAGCGGTGGCAGTACTACCTGTCGCACGCCGCGCTCCAGGCCATTGACCTGGCGCACTACTACGGCCTTCCGTCCTTGTTCTGGAACAAGGTCCTGGGCCGATGGAACGTCGTTCGGGGGTACTGGAACTACGTCGTGCCCGAACTGTGGCTTCGGCGGTACTATGAAGAGCCCGCGCCGAACCCCGGCGGGTACATCTTCTTCGCGGCTACAAAGACGCACGACTTGGGGTGAGGAGCAGAAGACCATGACGCAGGCAATCCGGCGGCGATGGTTCGGAGTGGGACTCGCGGGCTGCCTGGCCTTGGCGCTGTGGGGGCAGTACCTGCTGGCGCGGCAGCGGCCTGCCTTCGCCGACGGCGTGGTGCTGTACGCCATCAGCGCCGTGCTGTTCCTCGTGCTGAACGGCATCGCCGACCGCGCGGGCATTGGGTTGGCGGTGCCGTCGTTTGAGGTACGCGAAGGCCCCGCCCACCCGCCGGTGTGGCCGCGGCCAGTGCGCATCGGCCTGGTTGCGGCCTCGCTCTTGTGCGCGGGTGGGGCGCTGCGCATCATCATCTCGCGGCCGCCCACCTATTGGGGCGTGTTCTACCTGTGGCTGGTGAGCGTCGCGCTGTTCGTCGTGGCGCACGTGCATCGCCCCTCGTTCGCCGGCTGGGCCGAGTGGAAGCGCAGGGCCTACGCGAACCGCTGGGAGATCGCGGCGGTGGCGCTGATGCTGGTGGGCGGGGCCTTGCTGCGCGGCGTGAACCTGGCGGGCGTTCCGGCGAACGTGGGCGGCGACGAGGGGTCGCAGGGGCTGGAGGCCATTGACTTCCTGACCGGCGCGAAGACGAACATGTTTGAGACCGGCTGGCTGGGCGTGCCCACCATGTCGTTCCTGTGGCAGGCGCTGTGGTTCAAGATGTTCGGCATCAGCGTGACGACGCTGCGCCTGCCCTGGGCATTCGTGGGCACGGTTACCCTTCTGGTCTTCTACCTGCTGGTGCGGCGACTGCTGGGCAAGCGCCTGGCGCTCATCACCACGTTCTTCCTGACCACGTACCACTACCACATCCACTACAGCCGCTTGGGTTCCAACCAGGTCGCCGACGCGCTGTTCATGGCGCTGGTGCTGTACTTCCTCACGCGCGGGCTGTCCACGCGGCAGCCGCTGGACTTCGCCCTGGCGGGGGTGTCCCTGGGCGCGAGCATCTACTTCTACGCGGGGGCGCGGCTCACGTTCGTGGTGGTCGCGGCATACTTGGTGGTCGTGGGCCTGCTGGACGAGCGCAAACTGCGCGGCCAGGCGTCCAACCTGATGATTCTCGCGGGCGCGGCGTTCGTGGTGGCGCTCCCGCTGGGCTACTTCTACTACAAGCACCCCGACGATTTCAACGCGCGGCTGAACATGGTGGGTATCATCCAGTCGGGTTGGCTGGAGCGCGAGGTGCAGATCACCGGCCGCCCCGCCATCCGCATCCTGGCCGACCAGTTCCAGCGGGCGTTCTTCGCGTTCAACTACTATCACGACCGCACGGTGTGGTACGGCGCGACGATTCCGCTGATGGATTTCGCGTCGTCCATCTTCTTCTTGCTGGGGCTTGTGCTGGCGACGTTCCGCTGGCGGCGCGACGGATACCTGCCGTTCCTCGTGTGGTTCTGGCTGGGGTTGATCCTGGGCGGCATGATGACCGAAAGCCCGCCGAGCAGCCAGCGGCTCATCACCCTGGCCCCGTCGGCCAGCCTGTTCGCGAGCCTGGCGCTGACGCGGACGTGGGACATGCTGGGCGCGGCGATGGGCAAGGCGCGCGCCTGGAGCGACCGCTTTATCGCCATCTCGCTGGTGTGCCTGGCGCTCATCGGGACGGTGTACTACTTCCACAGGCTGATGCCCAAGCGGCTGTACGGCAGCCTCAACGGCGAGGTGGCCACCGAGATGGGCTACTACCTGCGGGACCTGGGGCCCGACTACCGGTGCTACTTCTTCGGGCCTGGGCGCATGTACTACGGATTCTCCACCATCCCCTTCATCGCGCGGGGCGTGGAAGGGCTGGACGTGCTGCAACCGATTTCCGGCCCGCCCGACTTCGTCCTGCCGGACAAGGGCGCGGTGTTCGTGTTCCTGCCGGAACGGCTATGGGAATGGAACTTCGTGAAGCAGAAGTATCCTGGTGGCACGATTCGGGACTTCGCCCATGCCAGGTCGCAGGACTTGCTGTTCACGGCGTATGTGGTGCCGCGCAGCGTGGTTGAGGCTGCGTCGGGACAGTGAGCGCTGGGGGCGGGCATGGGGCTTGCAGGTCGTAACGTGGACGACGACTTGGCTGCCTACGCGGCCAAGAACACTCGGCAGAGAGTTTGGATTATGGTGCTTTCGCTCTTGAAACGGTGGGCTACGAGGGGGGTGCAAGCGGCAGCCGCTGCGGTGCGGTGGCTGCTGAACCCAGGCAATAGCGCGCTTGTGCTGGCCGTCATCCTGGCGGCGGCGTTGGCCCTTCGCCTGGTGGGGCTGGATTGGGACAAGGGCAACGGCATCCACCCCGACGAGCGCTTCCTGCGGATGGTGCTCAACGACATCCGCTGGCCCAAGTCCATCGGGGAGTATTTCAACACGGCGCAATCGCCACTGAACCCGCGCAACAAGAACTTCACGTTCTGGGTGTACGGCGAGTTGCCGCTGTTCCTGGTGCACCGCCTGGGCGACCTGCTGCACAAATCGGGGTACGGCCAGATTCACCTGGTGGGGCGGGCGGCATCGGCCCTGATAGACGTGGCGTCGGTGCTGGTCATCTACTTCCTCGGCAAGCGGCTGTACTCCAAGAAGGTGGGGCTGCTGGCCGCGGGCCTGCTGGCGTTCACCGTGCTGGACATCCAGTTGTCGCACTTCTTCGCGGTGGACACGTTCGCGGCGTTCTTCGCCACGCTGGGGCTGCTGTGCGCCGTGTACGCGGCGGAGCAGGGCCGCGCCTGGCAGTTCTTCGTGCTGGGCGCGGTCGTCGGGGCGGGCATGGCGTCCAAGATCAGCATGGCGCTGTTCGGCGCCGTGGCGGGGCTTGCCTGGCTGATGTACGCGCTCCGCACGCGCCGCGAGGAGGTCTGGACGGAGCGCGCGCTGCTGCGGTTGGGACTGCTGGGCCTGGGCGTGCTCCTGGCGTTCCGCGTGTTCCAGCCCTACGCCTTCTCGGGCCCCAGTTTCCTGAACTTCAGCCTGTCGCCCGACTTTCTGGCGAACATGAAGGAGGCGCAGTCGTACCAGACGGGCAAGGCCGACCCGCCGTGGGGCTTCCAGTGGGCCAACCGCACGCCGTACATCTTCCCGCTGTACAACATGGTGCTGTTCGGGATGGGCGTGCCGATGGCGCTGGCGGCGTTCGTGGGGTGGGCCGCCGCGGGGTGGGAGATGCTGTCCAAGAAGCGCATGGCGCACCTGCTGCCGTGGGCGTGGGTTACGCTGCTGTTCGTGTACCAGGGCGGGCAGTTCGTGAAGTCCATGCGGTACTTCATCCCCATCTATCCCGCGATGGCGCTGCTGGCCGCCTTCGGGCTGGCGTGGCTGTACCGCGAGGCCAAGAACCGCGGCCTGTGGGCCAGGCGAGCGGCGGCACTGGTCGCGGTGCTGGTGGTGGTCAGCACGGCGGTGTACGGCACGGCCTTCGCAACCATCTACACGCGGCCCCATCCGCGCATGGCCGCGAGCGCCTGGATTTACGAGAACGTGCCCATGGCGGCCACGCTGCACTACCGCACGTCGGACGGCACGGTGCGGCAATATCAGTTGGGCATCCCGCACGGGCAGATTCTGGCTCCTGGGACGCAGCCCTTCTATGTCTCGTTCTCGCTGCCCGAGTCGGGCGACATCGTGGACGTTACGCTGAACCACCTGCGCGGCGAGGGGACGGCCCCCAGCACGCTGCGCGTGGAGATCGCCCGCGAGATGTGGCCCGATGACACGTTGGTGTCGGCGGAGTTGAGCGGCGTCTTCCCGCCCGATGCCGATGGCAAGGGGCGCGCCTATCGGCTGGAGATGAGCGGCCTGACCATGGCGCCGAGCGTGCGCTACGTGGCGAAGTTCTCGGTTACCGACGGCGCGTCGCTCATCGCCGAGAGCAGCACCATCCTGCAGGAGACCTACGACGACCCGAAGGTGCCGTTCAGCGAGCCAGGGCGCGACCCCTTCCGCAACTACAACATCCCCGAACTGCGCGTGTACGACGACGAAAGTCCCGACAAATTGCGCCATTTCCAGGAGATGCTGACCCAGGCCGACTACATCTGCTTCACCAGCCAGCGCGGCTACGGTTCTATCCCCCGAATGGCGGCCCGCTTCCCCATGGCGACCAAGTTCTACGAGTTGCTGTTCGCGGGCAAACTGGGGTTCAAACTCGTGGGCGAGTTCACGTCGTACCCGCAACTGGACGGGCTGGTCTTCAACGACGACCGTTCCGAAGAGGCTTTCACGGTGTACGACCACGCCAAGGTGCTGCTGTTCCAGAAGGTGGAGCCGATCACGGCGGAGCAGATCGCCGCGGCCATCGCTCCCGCCGACTGGAACGCGATCCCGCACTACACGGCCAAGCAGGCGTCCAAGTTCAAGACGCTGCTGCTCAGCCCCGAGGATTTGGCTATCCAGCAGCAAGGCGGCACGTGGCGCGAGATTTTCAACCCCAACTCGTGGGTGAACCGCGTCCCGACGCTGGTGTGGCTGTTGCTGGTGGAACTGCTCGGCGTGCTGGGGTTCCTCATCGGGTTCCCGCTGTTCCGCCACATGACCGACCGCGGATATGCGCTGTCCAAGACGTTTGGCATCCTCCTGTTCGTGTTCGTCAGTTGGATTGCGGTGGCGCTGAGGATCGCGTGGTTCACGCGGCTGACCATCGGCCTGGCGCTGTTGCTGCTCGTGGTCGTGGCGAGCGCCGTGGGATACACCCAGCGCCAGGCCCTGCGACGATTCCTGCGGGAGCGGTGGCGGCATCTGGTTGCCATAGAGGGGCTGTTCCTCGTGCTGTTCTTCATCTGGCTGCTGGTGCGCTGGGGCAATCCCGACCTGTGGCACAGTTACCTGGGCGGCGAGAAGCCCATGGAGTTCGCGTACCTCAACGCGGTCATCAAGAGCACGACGTTCCCGCCCTATGACCCGTGGTTCGCGGGCGGCTACATGAACTACTACTACTGGGGCCAGATCATCGTGGGCACCCTCACCAAGTTCACGGGCATTGTGCCGTGGGTGGCCTTCAACCTGGCGGTGCCCTTGCTGGCGGCGCTGACGGGCCTGGGGGCGTTCACGGTAACGTACCACCTGCTGCCCGAGCGGGTTCGCGGCGCGATGGGCACGCGCATCCAGGGGTGGCTGTACGGCCTCGTGGGCGTGGCGTTCGTGGTGTTCTTCGGCAACCTGGGGAACATGAACCTCATCGTCGGGGGGCTGATGCGGCTGGGCGTGCCCGAGTTCAAGAGCAGCATTCCAGGGCTGGTGCCCGTCGTCCGAGTGCTCACGGGGCTGTGGAAAGTGCTGTCGGGCGCGTCGCTGGGGTTCGCGCGGGAGTGGTGGTTCTGGAACGCGACCCGCACGATCCCCGACACGGTCAACGAGTTCCCGTTCTTCACGTTCCTGTTCGCGGATTTGCACGCGCACCTCATTGCGCTGCCGTTCACGCTGCTGGCGCTGGGGATGGCGGTGAACGTCGTGCGCGGGGCGCGGTCGGGCGCAGCCCAGGTCCCGCCGAATGCGTCCATCCTAGCGCGGCTGTGGGGCCTCGCCCGCGAGTGGGATTTGGGCATCCTGCTGGGCCTGGCGTTGGTGCTGGGGGCGCTGTGGCCCACGAACACGTGGGACTTCCCGACGTACTTCGTCATCGCCGTCGGCGCGCTGGCGATTCGGGGCTACGCCCGCGAGGGCAGAATCGCCTGGCAATGGGTGCTGAAGGTCGCGGTGCAGGCCGTGTTTGTGGCGGGGATGGCGGTGGCGCTGTTCTACCCGTTCCACGCCTACTATGGCAGTTACTACACCAGCGTGGAGATGTGGAAGGGCCAGCGCACGCGCGTGGGCGAGTTCCTCACGATTGCCGGACTCTGGATGTTCATCCTGCTGGCCTACATGCTGGACAAGGGCTTCGGCAGGGGTGCGGGCGGCGTGATGGGTTGGATCGGGCGCATGGCTGCCCAGCGGCGTCATGCGGCCAGGCGGTGGTCGCTTACCCAGGCGCTGAGCCCGTCGTTCGCGGGGTGGTGGACGGGGCTGGTGATGGCCGCCGTAACGCTGGGGCTTGCGGCGTATGTGCTGCTGCAACTCAAGTACCCCGTTGTGGCCTTCCTGCTCCTGCCGTTTGTGGTGGCGGTGGCGCTGTTCTTCCAGAAGCGGGCGTCGGCAGAGGAGCGGTTCGTGGCGCTGCTGATTCTGGCAGGCCTGGCGTTGACCATGGCGGTGGAGATCGTGGTGCTGAAGGGCGACGTGGGCCGCATGAACACCGTGTTCAAGTTCTACCTGCAGGTGTGGGTCATGTGGGCCATCGCCGCCGCCGTTGCCCTGGCCCATCTGGCCGAGCGCAGCCGCAATTGGGCGCGCGGCTGGCAGAAGTTCTTCCGCGGCGGGCTGGCGTTTCTCGTCGCCATGTCGCTGCTGTACACCGTAACGGCGACGCCCGCGCGCATCGGCCTGCGCTACGACCCAAGCCTAGGCCCCTCGCTGGATGGCATGGCGTTCATGGACTCGCCCAAGGCGCAGTTCTGGGAGAACGAGCAGGTGCAGGATCTGAAATGGGACAAGGAAGGCATCCTGTGGCTCCTGCAGAACGTGGACGGCTCGCCGGTGGTGTTGCAGGGCGCGACATCGTTCTATCGCTGGGTGGCCCGCGTCTCCATCTACACGGGGCTGCCGACGGTCATCGGCTGGGACTGGCACCAGATTCAGCAGCGGATGCTCATGCCGCCGGGGACGGTGGAGGGGCGCTACGCCGACGTGCGCACCATCTACAGCACGCTGGACGACCAGCAAGCCCTTTCGCTCCTGAGGAAGTACGGCGTTTCCATGATCTACGTGGGGCAGACCGAGAGGGCGCTCTACGGCGAGGAAGGCCCGTCCAAGTTTGACCGCTGGGTGGAACAGGGTATCCTGCAGTTGGCGTTTTCCAGCCAGGAAGTCAAGATTTATCGGATGGTGAAGTAGGGCTTGACCATGGAGGAGATTGCCATTGTCATTGCGAGCGAAGCGAAGCGATCTCGGTTGGCGAGATTCTTCGGCGCTTCGCGCCTCAGTAGGGACAATTCATGAATTGTCCCTACGGGCGCTCTGCGCCATCGCAATGACAGCTTTTACCTGTCATTGCGAGCGAAGCGAAGCAATCTCGGTTGGCGAGATTCTTCGGCGCTTCGCGCCCTCGCAATGACATACCGTCAAGAATCCCTATGGCCGAATGGTAGGGCTGAGATTCGGTCAAGGGGTGTCATTCTGAGCGGAGCGAAGAATCTCTTGAAGTCGCGCGACCTCTTGTTGCGCGGGAATGAGGTTCTTGCTCCTCAGAATGGCGGATGAAGTGTGGGGCTCTGGAGGCACGATGCTGTCTGTTCTGGCGTGGTGGGCGCTGGTTACTCTTGCGGGATGGACGGCGCTGCCCGTCGCGTTGCGGCTGTTCAATCGGCTGCCAGGACGGGGATACGCGCTGGCCAAGGCGCTGGGGCTGTTGCTCGTCGCCTACGTGTTCTGGCTCCTGTGCTCGCTGAAACTGCTGCCCAACAGCGCGGGCGGGATTCTGGTCGCGTGGGCGGCGGTGCTGGTGCTGTCGGTGCTGTTCTACCGGCGCGGCGGGGGAAACCTGGACGAACTTCGCGGCTTCGTCCGCGAGCGCTGGCGCTACATCGTGGCGACCGAGGCCATCTTCCTCGTTGGCTTGGCGGGGTGGGCGCTCTTCCGCGCCTTTGACCCCGACCTGGTGGGTACCGAGAAGCCGATGGAGTTCGCGTTCCTGAACGCCATTCTCCGCAGCGACACCTTCCCGCCGCATGACCCCTGGCTGTCGGGCTACGCCATCAGTTACTACTACTTCGGCTACGTCATCATCGCCATGCTGACGAAACTGGCGGGCACGGTGCCTGCCGTGGCGTTCAACGTGGGCATCGCGCTGCTGTTCGCGCTGACGCTCACGGGCAGTTTCGGCGTGGTGTACGAACTGGTTGCGTGGAAGCGCGAGGATAGCGAGGGGCGGGCCATCGGGTTCAGCCTGTTCGGGCCGCTGTTCGTGGCGCTGGTGGGCAATCTGGAGGGGCTGCTGGACGCGCTGCATTCGCGGGGCATCGGCTCGGCGGCGTTCTGGAAGTGGGTGCAGATCAAGGGGCTGGCCGATGCGCCGATAACCGGCTCGTGGATTCCGCAGGACCACTGGTGGTGGTGGCGGGCGTCCCGCGTGGTGTACGACACGAACCTGCTGGGCGAGCATCAGGAAGTCATTGATGAGTTCCCGTACTTCAGTTTCATCCTGGGGGACATGCACCCGCACGTGCTGGCGCTGCCGTTCGTCATGGTGGCGATTGCCCTGGCGGTGCAGGTCATCCGCTGGGCGGCGGAGCAGAAGCCGCCGACGCTGCCGAAGAAGGGCGGTATCTGGGCCTGGCTCCCCACGTACCTGGCGCAGGATTGGGAGCGCAACCTGCTCATCGCGCTGTGCCTGGGTGCGCTGGGGTTCCTGAACACGTGGGACTTTCCCATCTACTGGGCGGTGGTGGCGCTGTGCTATGCCGCGGGGCGGTACGCGGCGGGCCGCAGGCTGGACAGGGCATACCTGCTGGATGTTGCGGTGTGGGCGGGGCGTGCGCTGATCCTCGGCGTGCTGCTGTTCCTGCCGTTCTACATCGGCTTTGGGTCGCAGGCCAGCGGCGTCGGGCTGGTGGTCATCAACAAGACGCGCCCGTGGCACTACTTCGTGATGTTCGGGCTGTTCCTGTGCACCAGCGTGGCGTTCCTGGTGTACGCGACGCAGGCTTGGGTTCGCGGGCGCAGGATCGCCGCGACGGGCGATGTGCAGACCATCGGCATTGTGGTGGCCGTGCTTGCGCTGGTGTCGCTCATCATGGGCAAATGGACGGCGCTCGGCGTGATCCTGATAACCGGCATGCTGGCGCTTGCCGCGACGCGGCGACTGGCCCAGGATACGGCCTCTGATTCCGGTGCGCTGGATGACGTAGCGGTCGCGCTGATGATGATCGTGGGCTTCCTGCTGACCTTCGCGGTGGAGTTCGTGTTCCTGAAGGACTATTTCGGGACGCGCATGAACACCGTGTTCAAGTTCTACTACCAGGCGTGGGTGCTGCTGGGGCTTGGCGGGGCATACGCGCTGTGGGCCATCTTCGGGCGCGGTTCGCGCGGGGCGAGCAGGTGGGCCGCCGTCGGGCGCGGGGCCTTCGCGGCGGTGTTTGCCGTGCTCCTGGCGGCGAGTCTGGTCTATACGTTCGCGGCGGGGTACTCCAAGGCGGGCGGGTTCCGCGGCCAGGCCACGCTGAACTGCCTGGCCTTCGTTCAGAAGTACTATCCGGCCGAGTACGACGCCATCCAGTGGCTCAACGCCAACGTGCAGGACGCGCCCGTCATCCTGGAGGCGACCGGCGGCTCCTACAGTGAGGCGGCCCGCGTGTCGGCGCGCACGGGGCTGCCCACCGTGCTGGGGTGGGACTTCCACGAGCAGCAATGGCGCGGGAAGCGGAATCCGGCGGGCAGCCGCGCCTCGGACGTGGAGCGAATCTACCGCGCCCCTGACAGTCCCGAATCTTTGACGCTGCTGGACACCTATGGTATAAGTTATATCTACATAGGGGACTTGGAGCGGAGCAAGTACGGCCTGTCCGACGCCGTGGTGAATCGGTGGGATTCCATCGCCGTGCGCGTGTACGACGTGGGCGGCGTGCGCATCTACCGATACCCGCGCTGAGTTCCCAACGACCGACGAGGAAGCCGCAAATCGGGATGACCGAAAAGCCTGATGCCAAGAACAGCCTCTGGTCCCGCATAACGGTAGAGACGGCACTCTACGTCGCTCTTCTCGTAGTATCCCTTATGCTCCGTCTGGTGGACCTGGACGCCCGCCCGTTGAGTTCGGCGGAGGCGGCGCGGGCGCTGGGGGCGTGGCAACTGGCCCAGGGCCAAGAGCCGACGGTGGTGGGCAGCCCGCTGCTCACCCACACCACAACGCTCATCTTCTTCTTGTTCGGCGCTAGCGACTTCATGGCGCGTCTCCTGCCGGCCCTTTTCGGGGCGCTCCTGGTGCTTGTGCCCTACTTCTGGCGGGAGCGCCTGGGCCACGCAGGAGCGTTCCTCGCGGCGGTCCTGCTCGCTGTGTCGCCGCTGTCGCTGTTCGCGTCGCGCTGGATGGGGACGGAGGTGCTGGCGGCGGGGCTGGGGCTGGCGTTGGCCACCGCGCTGGCACGATTCGCGGACACGGGAGCGCCGCGCGCCCTGTACGTGGGCGCTGTGCTGTTGGGGCTGCTGTTGGCCTCGGGCGCAGGGGCGTACTTCGTGTTGCTGGCGCTGCTTGCGGTGGCGGGTGCGGCGTGGGGACTGGGCCGCCGGGGCCACGCCGCCATCGCTGTGCTCCAGGAGCGCGTGCAGGCCGGCGGCGCGCGCCTTCGGACCGCGGGCCTGGTGTGGCTGGGGACGGTGTTGGCCGTCGGCACGCTGCTGCTCTTCCACGTGCAGGGTCTGCGCGGGCTTGGCGACGTGCTGGATGAATGGTGGCGCGGGTTCGGGGTGGTGGGGGCGCTGCCCTGGTTCAGCCCGCTCCTGTGGCCTACGCTGTACGAGCCTGTGGTGGTGGTGTTCGGCATCGTCGGCGGGGTTCGCGCCGTCCGCGAGCGGGATCTGCTGGGGAGCAGTCTGCTGGGGTGCGCGCTCGGGCTTTCGGTGATGCTGGCGGCGTGGCCCGCACGCACATCGGGCGATTTTCTGCTGGTTACGGCTCCGCTGGCGCTGTTGGCGGGCAGGGAGATCGCGCGGCTGTGGCAGAACGCGCGGGCGGACTGGCGCGGCGCACGCGACGGCGTGTACGTGGCCGTGTTCGCCATCCTGGTGGCGTACATCTACCTGCAACTGGCCGGTTTCGCCGAGAGGGGCAACGTTGAGTTTGTCTTGCTCGCGTGGGTTGGCGTCGGGCTGGTAGTCGTGTTGACGGTGGGCCAGGGCGGGCTGTACAGCGTGGACAACGCGCTGCGGAACCTCGGCCTGTCGGTCGCGGCGCTGGCGCTGGTCATCACCCTGTCGGCGGCGCTGGGCTCGGCGTACAACGCGGGCGGGAAGAACGCCGAGTGTCTGGACCCCGCGCCGACATCGCCCCAGGCGCGGGCGCTGGCAGCGGATGTGGCAACGTGGTCGCTGCGCCGGGTGGGCGACGCGCACCAGATGTCGGTTGCCGTGATGCTGCCCGACCCGGCGGTGATGCAGTGGTACCTGCGCGAGTTTCGCAATCTGCGGGTCTTCGCGGGGGTCGCAGGGCCTGTGAGCGCCGAGGCCATCATCGCGCCCGAGGGGGTGCAGCCGGCGGCGCAGGGCGCGTATGTCGGCCAGGCATACGAACTGACGCGGGACCTCCGGTGGCGGGCGCTGCCGGCCAGGGATTGGTGGCGCTGGGCCTTGTGGCGAGCGCTCCCCGCACCGTCGCAGACCCGCGCCGTGCTGTGGATTCAAGCCTCGTCAGAGTGATGGGATAGATGCCTAGAACCGTACCGGTTTCCGACAACAGGGACTGGTGGGAGACGCCGGTCCTGGATAGCCTGCAGAAACTGACGCGGGAGAAGGCCGCGTATATCCTCATCGCGGTCGTGGCGCTGGCACTGCGCTTGTGGGCGCTGGGCGCGCGCGCCGTCAGTTTTGACGAGTGCCAGCACCTGTACTTCTCGTGGCAGCCCTATTCGGTCGGCTCCATCTTCAAGTTTGACCCCGTGAGCGGGCCCATCACCCACGGGCCGTTCCTGTTCCTGGCGAACACGCTCATGTACGCGCTGTTCGGGGTGAGCGACTTCACCTCACGGCTGGCGTCGGCATTCTTCGGGACCGCGTTGGTGCTCCTGCCCTACTTCCTGCGCAAGTACCTGGGGCGCGGTGGGGCGCTGGCCGCCGCCGTGATGCTGACCGTGTCGCCGTTCCTGCTGTTCTACTCGCGGGACAACCTGCACGAAATCTACGGTGCGGTCTGGACGATGCTCATGGCCATCGGCTTCCTGCGCTACGTGGACGAGCGGAAGCCGAAGTACCTGTACCTGTTCGGCGCAGCGGTGGGGTTCTACCTGTGCACCAAGGCCGTGGCCTACATCATGGGGTTCATCGTCGTGGCGTTCGTGGTGGTTGCGCTGGTGTGGGAGCGGCTGTCGGAGTCGGCGGCACGGCAGGTGCGGCAAATCGGCGCGGGCGTGAGCGCCGTGGCCCTCGCGCTGCTGGTGTGGCTCACGAACCGGCCCCAGCCTGTGGGAACCGTGCGGAGCGCACTCCTGCCGGTGCTGGTGGTGATCACGTGCCTGTTCGCGGCGGCGGTGCTGGCGGGCTGGGCGCACCGAGGCGCGGGCAAGGAGCGGCCGGTGGGGCGGGCTTTGGCATCCATCCGCTGGCCGCAATTCTGGGCGATGGTCGGCATCGGCCTGGGTGTGGTCGTGCTCCTGTACACCACGTTCTTCACCAACCCCAGGGGCTTGACCGGCCCCATCAGCCAATTGTCCTACTGGTTCGGGCAGCACGGCGAGGCGCGGGGCGGCCAGCCCTGGTACTACTTCCTGCTGGTCCTGATGCCCATGTACGAGTTCCTGCCGCTGGTGGGCGGGGTGGCGGCGATTGTGTACTACGTGGCGTCCTGGCGGCGGCAGCATCCGGAGCGGGACGCCGTACCGTTTGTGCCGTTCGTCGCGTTCTGGGCGGTGTCGGCGGTGGCCATCCACAGTTGGACCGGCGAGAAGATGCCGCAGCACACGGTGTACCTGGTGCTGCCCTTCATCCTGCTGACGGGCCGCCTGCTCCAGGATTGGCTGGGCGATGGGCAGTGGGCGGGCGCACGCAGGGGAGAGGTGCTGGCGTTCTTCGCGCTGGTGCCTGCGGGCGGGTACACGCTGGTCAAACTGCTGTCCATCCGTCCGTTCGCAGGGTTCACGCAGGCGCAACTGAACGCGACCATGCTGTGGCTGGTTACCCTCGGCGTGGCGGCGGGCATCGCCTGGGCGCTGGTGCGGCTGGGCGAGCGGTTGGGCACGGGGGTGGCGCTGCGGACGTGCGCGGCGTCGGCCTTCGCCGTCCTGCTGGTCCTGACCGTGCGGTACAGTTGGATGGCGAGTTTCGTGAACTACGACAACGCCAAGGAACTCATCGTGTACGCGCACGGCACCCAGGATGCGAAGGTAACGCTGAACGAGATTCTGGACATCTCGCGCCGAACGGTGGGGGACAACCGCATCAAGGTCGCCTTTGATTCGCGGACGGGCTTCCCCTTTGGCAACTGGTACCTGCGGGACTTCCCGAACGCGATTTCGTTCACCGGCGAGAGCCCGAGCCGAGAGGCGCTGGACTCGCCCATCGTCATCGTGCACGGTTGGAATGACGGCAAGGTGCGGCCGCTGCTGGCGAACTACGACCGCTTCCCGCGCCTGGTCATGTGGTGGCCCGTGGAGGACTACAAGGGGCTGACCCCTGCCCGCTTGTGGGCCATGCTGAAAGATCCGACCAAGCGCACCGAAATCTGGAACATCCTCTGGGCGCGTAAGTATCCCTATGCGCTCAACGACTGGCCGTACCGCGAGGAGATGATCCTGTACATCCGCAAGGACATCACGGCGCAACTGTGGGAGTACGGCACGTTCGCGGCGGGCGTCGCGCCGCAGCCCACGGGCGCGGCAACCGAGGACCCATACGCGGCGAAGAAGGTGCTGGTGCCTGCGGTGCTGACGTTCGGGCGGCAGGGACAGGGGCCTGGGGAGTTCCAGGACCCGCGCGGGGTGGCGGTGGACGCGGCGGGGAACATCTACGTGGCGGACACGGGGAACCATCGGGTGCAGGTGTTTGACGCGAACGGGCGGTATCTGCGAGGTTGGGGGCAGTACGGGAGCGGGCCTGGGGAGTTCAACGAGCCGTGGGGGATCGCGGTGGACAAGGATGGGAACGTGTACGTGGCGGACACGTGGAACTATCGGGTGCAGAAGTTTGACAAGGACGGGAAGTTCCTGACGATGTGGGGGGAGAGCGGGGATTCGGCGGGGGATGCGATGGCGCTGCCTGGGGCGTTCTACGGGCCGCGTGCGGTGGCGCTTGCGGCGGACGGGACGGTGTTGGTGATAGACACGGGGAACGAGCGCATCCAGCAGTTCACGGCGGAGGGGCAGTACATCGCGGGGTACGGTGGGTTTGGCGCGGGGCCAGGGCAGTTCTGGGAGCCCGTAGGGTTGGCGGTGGACAAGGACGGGAAGGTGTACGTGGCGGACACGTGGAATCGTCGGATTCAGCGGTTTGGTGCGGGGATGAAGTTTGAGAAGGCGTGGGACGTGAAGGCGTGGGCAGGGGAGTCGGTGTTGAACAAGCCGTACCTGGCGGTGGATGGCAGGGGGCACGTGTTTGCAAGCGATCCAGAGGGGCATCGGGTGTTGGAGTGGACGGTGGAGGGGGAGTTTGTGGCGAGTTATGGGGAGTACGGGATGGATGAGAGTCGGTTCAGTCTGCCCGTTGGGTTGGCGGTGGATGGGAGTGGGCGGCTGATCGTGGCGGACTCTGGGAATCATCGCATCATGGTCTTCGCGCCATTCGGGCCGTGAAAGTCGGATGCGACTTGACATAAACGCTGGCCGAGTTCGGCGGGTGTGGTGCATACGCGGATGAGCGAGACGGAGCGCGATTCGGAACTGCAAAGGTGGTGGCAGCAGCCTGCGGCGCGGGCGCTGGCGTGGCTGACCTGGGAGAAGGCGGCGTACTTCGCGCTGTTCGCCGTGGCGTTGGCGATGCGCCTGTGGAACCTGGGCGCGCGCAGCATGAGCCACGACGAGAGCCTGCACGCCCTGTTCTCGTGGAAGTTGTACGCGGGGCAGGGGTACGTGCACGACCCGATGATGCACGGGCCGTTCCTGTTCTACGCCAACGCGCTGGCCTACTACCTCTTCGGCGTGAGCGACTTCACGGCGCGGCTTGTGCCCGCGCTGTTCGGCGCGTCGCTGGCGGTTCTGCCCTACTTCCTGCGCAAGTGGCTGGGGCGGCTGGGCGCGTTCGCAACGGCTGTCATACTCACGTTCTCGCCGTCGTTCCTGTACTATTCGCGCTACATCCGCAATGACATCTACATCGCCGTCTGGTCGGTGCTGATGCTCATCGCGCTGTTCCGCTTCCTGGACGAGCGCAAGGATCGCTACATCTACCTGTTCGGCATCGTGGCGCTGCTGTCCATTGCCACCAAAGAAGTGGCGTACATCACGGGCTTCATCTTCGTGGTCTTCGTGCTGTGGGCTGTGGCCTGGGAGCGACTGGGAGCGTCGGCGCGCGTGGTCGTGCGGTCGGCCTTGCTGGCGGCGGGCGGCGGGTTCCTCGTCGCGGCGCTCTGGCTCACGGTGCGTTCGGGCGGCAGCGTGCTGACCCCCACCCCGCGTCCCCTGCCCGACCTCGTCCTGGTCGCGTGTTTCGTCTTCGCGTTCGGGCTGGCGGGCTTCGCGTGGCGACACATGGGCGAGCGCGCGCCCGTGTCGTCGGGCCTGGCGGCCGTGCGGTGGCGTGCGGTCGCGTGGACGGCTGTCGCGGCGGCGGTGATCTTCGTGGTGCTGTACACCACCGTGTTCAGCAACCTCAGGGGCCTGTACAGCGGCACCATCGGGCAGGTGGTCTACTGGCTCCAGCAGCACAGCGTGCAGCGAGGAGACCAGCCCTGGTACTACTACTTCGTGCTAATGCCGATGTACGAGTTCCTGCCGCTCTTGGGGGCGGTGGTGGGGCTTGTGTACTACGCGTTCGTGCGCGGGTCTGCCGACGAGGAGAAGGACGCGCTTCCCTTTGTCCCGTTCCTCGTCTTCTGGACGATTGCGGCCACGGCGTTGTACAGTTGGGCGGGGGAGAAGATGCCGTGGCTGGTGCTGCACCCCGTCCTGCCGATGGCCCTGCTCACGGGGCGGCTGGCGCAGGATTGGATCGGCGGCGTGGACTGGCGCGAGGCGTGGAAGCGAGGGGCTGCGGGCTTCGTTCTCCTTGTGCCGTTCGCCGTGTTCGTCATCGTGCGGCTGTTCCTGCTGAGGCCGTTCGCGGGGATGTCGCTCCAAGACCTGTCGCGGACGGCGACATGGATTCTCAACGCGGCCGTGGTCATGGCCGTCCTCTGGGCGCTGTACTATTACGCGACGATGCGATTGGGCGTGCGGTTCGCCATGCGGTGCACGGCGGTGTCGGCATTCGCGCTCCTGTTCCTGCTCACGGTGCGGTTCACGTGGATGGCCAACTACGTGAACTACGACACCGCGAAAGAGTTCATCGTGTACGCCCACGGCACGCAATTCGTGAAACAGACGATGAGCGAAATCGCCGAGATATCCGAGCGGCTGTACGGGGACACGTCCATTGAGTTGTCTTACGACGGCGGCGACCTGCGGGACAGGGCGAATCCGAAGGACGACGTGGGCGGCCTGGCGTGGCCACTGGAATGGTACCTGCGCGAGTACCCCAATCGGCACTACTTCCAATACTGGGACGGCGGGACATCGGCAAGCCCGCAGATATTTACCGTGCCTGTGGTGCTGGTGGATTCGTGCAACGAGGACAAGGTGCGGCCTTTCCTGGGCGACAACTACTACCGTTTCCCGACGCAGTCGTGGCGGCAATTGGTGTGGTGGCCCGTGGAGGACTACAAAGGGCTGACCCCGTCCCGCTTGCGGGCCATGCTGCAAGACCCTGTCAAGCGCGCGGAAATCTGGGATATCCTGTGGTGGCGCAAGTACAAGTACACCGCCGACACGTGGCCGAATCGGCACGACTTCGCCATGTACGTGCGCAAGGACATCGCCTCGCTGATGTGGAAGTACAGCATCGGCGGCGCGGTGCCCCAGCAGCCGCCCGTCGTAACCGAGGACCCGTACGCGGTGAAGAAGGTGCTGGTGCCTGCGGTGCTGACGTTTGGACGGCAGGGGCAGGGGCGTGGGGAGTTCCAGGACCCGCGCGGGGTGGCGGTGGACGGGGCGGGGAACATCTACGTGGCGGACACGGGGAACCATCGGGTGCAGGTGTTTGACGCGAACGGGCGGTATCTGCGAGGTTGGGGGCAGTACGGGAGCGGGCCTGGGGAGTTCAACGAGCCGTGGGGGATCGCGGTGGACAAGGATGGGAACGTGTACGTGGCGGACACGTGGAACTATCGGGTGCAGAAGTTTGACAAGGACGGGAAGTTCCTGACGATGTGGGGGGAGAGCGGGGATTCGGCGGGGGATGCGATGGCGCTGCCTGGGGCGTTCTACGGGCCGCGTGCGGTGGCGCTTGCGGCGGACGGGACGGTGTTGGTGATAGACACGGGGAACGAGCGCATCCAGCAGTTCACGGCGGAGGGGCAGTACATCGCGGGGTACGGTGGGTTTGGCGCGGGGCCAGGGCAGTTCTGGGAGCCCGTAGGGTTGGCGGTGGACAAGGACGGGAAGGTGTACGTGGCGGACACGTGGAATCGTCGGATTCAGCGGTTTGGTGCGGGGATGAAGTTTGAGAAGGCGTGGGACGTGAAGGCGTGGGCAGGGGAGTCGGTGTTGAACAAGCCGTACCTGGCGGTGGATGGCAGGGGGCACGTGTTTGCAAGCGATCCAGAGGGGCATCGGGTGTTGGAGTGGACGGTGGAGGGGGAGTTTGTGGCGAGTTATGGGGAGTACGGGATGGATGAGAGTCGGTTCAGTCTGCCCGTTGGGTTGGCGGTGGATGAGAGTGGGCGGCTGATCGTGGCGGACTCTGGGAACCATCGCATCATGGTCTTCGCGCCATTCGGGCCATAATGGCCTCTGGTTTTCACGGGTCTCATTGGGTTCTACGAGAATAGCCTGACATTACGGGGAGGTCAGCGTGAAACTGCATGAGTTCCAGTCCAAGCGCATCTTCGCGCGCTACGGTGTCCCGATTCCGGAGGGGGACGTGGCGACGACGCCGGTGGAGGCCGGGGCGATTGCGGCGCGGCTGGGCAAGCCGGTCGTCATCAAGTCGCAGGTGCTCGTCGGCGGGCGGGGCAAGGCGGGCGGCATCAAACTGGCCCGCGATCCCGCGGAAGCCGAGCGCATCGCCGGCCAGATTCTGGGCATGGACATCAAGGGCCTGAAGGTGAAGAAGGTCCTGGTGGACGAGGCCGCGCGGATTCAGAAGGAGATCTACCTGGGCGTCGTGGTGGACCGAGCGACCAAGCGTGCCGTGATGATGGCGTCTGCGGAGGGCGGCGTGGAGATAGAGGAAGTCGCCCGCGTTTCGCCCGAGAAGATTTACAAGGTGAGCATCAACCCGTTCCTGGGGCTTCAGCCGTTCCAGGCCCGCGAGATCGCCTTTGGCATCGGCCTGGACAAGGACTTGGTCGGGTCGTTCGCGGCCATCGCGCAGGGCCTGTACAAGGCGTTTGTGGGCACGGATGCGTCGCTGGCCGAGATCAACCCGCTGGTCGTTACCGATGAGCACAAGTTGCTGGCGGTGGACGGGAAGATCGTCCTGGACGACAACGGCCTGTTCCGCCATCCCGACCTGGAGGAGATGCGCGACCTGGACGAGGAAGCGCCCGCCGAGACCGAGGCGCGCAAGCACGGGCTGAGTTACGTGAAACTGGACGGCAACGTGGGGTGCATGGTCAACGGCGCCGGGCTGGCGATGGCCACCATGGACGTCATCAAACTGTTCGGCGGCGCGCCCGCGAACTTCCTGGACATCGGCGGCGGGGCCAAGGCCGACAAGGTGGCGGCTGCCCTACGCATGATTCTCTCGGATCCCAACGTGAAGTCGGTGCTGTTCAACATCTTCGGCGGCATCACCCGCTGCGACGAGGTGGCCAAGGGCATCCTGACGGCGCTGGAGGAGGTCAAGCCGAACGTGCCGATGGTGGTGCGCCTGGTGGGCACCAACGAGGAGGAAGGGCGGCGGCTGCTGGCGAACGCCAACATGCGCGCCACGACCTCGCTGGTGGAGGCGGCGCAGTTGGCGGTCGCGGCGGCTCGCGGCGAGGCGTAGCGACTCGGAGGGGCGGTATGGGGTGCGTGTTCTGCGATATCATCGCCAGACGGGCTCCGGCGCACATCGTGTACGAGGACGAGGCGACGGTGGCGTTCATGGACATCATGCCGATTCACGAGGGGCACACGCTGGTGGTGCCCAAGACCCACGCAGCCGACGCGTTTGAGATTGATCCGGAAGAGGCAGCGGCGGCGATGCGCACGGCGGTGAAGGTGGCCCGCGCGGTGAAGGCTGCCTTTGGGTGCGATGGCGTGAACATCTTCCAGAGCAACGGCCCCGCCGCGGGGCAGACGGTGTTCCACTTCCACATCCACGTCCTGCCGCGTTGGGCGGGCGACCGCTCCATCGCCCTGCGCCGGGAGTACTTCGCCGGCGACGCCGACTTGCAGCGGGCTGCAGAGCGCATCCGCAAAGCCATTGAGCCACAATCTTGACGTTGACATAAGAGAGGAATGCGATGAGCGTTTTGGTGAACAAGCAGACGCGCCTGCTGGTGCAGGGCATTACAGGCCGCGAAGGGGAGTTTCACACGCTGCAGATGATCGCCTACGGCACGAAGGTGGTCGGCGGAACATCGCCGGGCAAGGGGGGCGAGTGGGCCGCGGGCGTGCCGGTGTTTGATACGGTGAAGGAGGCGGTGAACGCCACGGGCGCGAACACGTCCATCATCTACGTGCCCGCCCGTTTCGCGCCGGATGCCATCCTGGAGGCCGCGGACGCGGGGATTGAACTCGTCGTCTGCATCACCGAGGGCATTCCCGTGTTGGACATGGTGAAGGTGTGCGAGTACTTGAAGCACACGTCCACGCGGCTCATCGGGCCGAACTGTCCGGGCCTCATCACGCCCGGCGAGGCGAAGGTGGGCATCATGCCCGGGCACATCCACATGCCCGGCAAGGTGGGGGTGGTGTCGCGCAGCGGGACGCTCACCTACGAGGTCGTGTACGCCCTGACGCAGAGGGGCATCGGCCAGTCCACCTGCATCGGCATCGGCGGGGACCCGATTATCGGCACCACGTTCATTGACGCCCTGAAGTTGTTCCAGGATGACCCGCTGACGGAGCATGTGGTGCTCATCGGCGAAATCGGCGGGACGGACGAGGAGCGGGCGGCCGAGTACATCGCCACGCACATGACCAAGCCGGTTACCGCGTTCATCGCGGGACAGACCGCCCCGCCGGGGAAGCGCATGGGCCACGCGGGGGCCATCATCTCCGGCGGCACGGGCACGGCAGCGGAGAAGGTCGCGGCCCTGCGGGAGGCAGGCGTCCGCATCGCCCGTCATCCGGTGGAAGTGGCCGACCTGGTGGCAGAAACCGCCTGATAACTTTGACAGACGCACGGCTGTCAGTATACTGACTTTTGCATGGACGCCGCACGCGCGTAAGCGATGGCGCTTGGGCGGAGTGTGGAACGCTTGCTGGTACCGAGGGCGCTCCATTCGCTCAGGGGTTGCAATGGAGCGCCCCAGTTTTCACGAGAAACCGACAGGAGGAGCAGCGTGAGGCTTTGGCGTCGTCCTCTGGATGCCGATAAGATTGTGGTGCCGCGCGGCAAGATTTCCGTCCTCGTGGAACGGTGCAAGGGGTGCGGGTTCTGCGTGGAGTTCTGCCCGCGCGACGTGCTGGCGATTTCCGAGACGTTCAATCAGAAGGGCTATCACCCCCCCTATGCGCTCCACCCCGAGCAGTGCGTTGCCTGCGGCCTCTGCGAGATGCTGTGCCCCGAATTTGCCATCCACGTCCGTGAAGAAATGGAGGTGGCGCCATGAGCGAGCCTCGGCTTCTCTTCGGCGAGTACTTCATGAGCGGCGATGACGCCTGCGCCGAGGCGGCCATCTGCGCGGGGTGCCGGTTTTTCGCGGGGTACCCCATCACGCCCGCGACGGAGATCGCCGAACGCATGGCGGCCCGCCTGCCCGAAGTGGGCGGCATCTACATCCAGATGGAGGACGAACTGGCGTCCATGAACGCGGTGCTGGGGGCGTCCTGGGCGGGGCGTCGCGCCATGACCGCCACCTCTGGCCCTGGCTTCAGCCTGATGATGGAGAACCTGGGCCTGGGCATCATGACCGAGACGCCGTGCGTCGTGGTGAACGTACAGCGCGGCGGGCCGTCCACCGGCCTGCCAACGCTGGTGGGGCAGGGCGATGTGATGCAGGCGCGCTGGGGTTCTCACGGCTGCTACGAGATCATCGCGCTGTGCCCCAGTTCGCCGCAGGAGTTGTTTGACCTCACCATCCGCGCCTTCAACCTGGCGGAGGAGTTCCGCACGCCGGTGCTGGTGATGACCGACGCGGAAGTGGGCCACATGACGGAGAAGGTGGTCATCCCGCCGCCGGAGCAGATTCCCATCTACCCGCGCCGCAAGCCGACGGTTGGACCCGACGCGTACAAGCCGTATGAGGCGGGCGAGGACTTGGTGCCCGCGATGGTGAACGCCGGCGAGGGGTATCGGATTCACGTTACCGGCCTCACCCACGACGAGCGCGGCTATCCGATGGTGGACGCAGTTACGCAGCAGCGGATGATCACGCGGCTGGTGGAGAAGATACGCCGGAATCGCCATCGGATGATAGACGTGGAGGAGCAGAACCTGGACGATGCCGAAGTGGTGGTGGTTACCTACGGCATCTCGGCGCGCACGTCGTACTGGCCGATGGAGCAGGCGCGGCAGGAAGGCATCAAGGTGGGAATGCTGCGGCTCATCACGCTGTGGCCGTTCCCGGAGGAGAAGATTCGCGCACTTGCGGGGCGGGTTCGCGCCTTCGTCGTGGTGGAAATCAACCTGGGGCAGATGGTGTACGAGGTGGAGCGGTGCGCGGCGGGCAAGGCCGACGTGTACCTGGCGGGCCACGCGGGCGGGGACTTGCACGACCCGCACGACATCCTGGCGTTGATTCGCAAGGCCGCGGGCCGCTGACGGGGAGGGTGCAGATGATTGAAACGGTGCCGCAAGAGGTGGAGATGGCGGAATCGCACCCGATGGACGCTGTGCTGCGGAAGGACCGCTTGCCGCACATCTGGTGTTCAGGGTGCGGGCTGGGGACGGCGCTCACCTGTTTTGTCAGCGCGCTGATCAAGTCCGGGCTGGACATGGACAAGGTGGTGGTGGTGTCGGGCATTGGCTGCACGGGGCGCGTGGCGGGCTACGTGCGCCTGGATTCGTTCCACACGACGCACGGGCGAGCCATCCCCTTCGCCACCGGGCTGAAACTGGGCAACCCCGAACTGAAGGTGGTGGTGTTCAGCGGGGACGGGGACTTGGCGGGCATCGGTGGCAATCACCTCATCCACGCCGCCCGCCGCAATGTGGACATGACGGTCATCTGCGTGAACAACTTCAACTACGGGATGACCGGCGGCCAACTGGCCCCGACGACCCCGCTGCACGCGCGCACGACTACGTCGCCCCGCGGCAATGCGGAGCATCCGTTCAACTTGCCCTACCTGGCGGCAGGGAGCGGGGCGGTGTATGTGGCCCGCTGGACCGTGCTGCACGTGCGCCGTCTGGAGAAGGCCATCGGCGAGGCGCTCATGAAGCGCGGGTTCAGTTTTGTGGAGATCATCTCGCCGTGCCCCACGCTGTACGGGCGCATGAACAAACTGCGCGAGGGGCTGGAGCACCTGCGCTACTACCGCGAGCGCAGCCGCATCGTCCACGGGGCCGACCCGCGCGATGTGGATATTGAACTGGGCGGCGACATTATCGTGGGCAAGTTTGTGGACATAGAGAAGCCCGTCTGGGGCGAGGTGGGGTAGGGCTTCTGTCATTGCGAGGGTGCGCAGCGCCCGAAGCAATCTCGGGTGTGGGATTGCTTCGCTTCGCTCGCAATGACAGGTCATAACTGAGGTTGTGGCACTAGACTCCATCGGCAACACCCAACGCAACACATGGAGGGCGCGATGGCGCGAACGGAGATACGGCTGACGGGGTTCGGAGGGCAGGGCATCATCCTGGCGGGGTACATCCTGGGTAAGGCCGCGGCCCTCTACGACGGCAAGTACGCGACGTTTACCCAGAGTTACGGGCCGGAGTCGCGCGGGGGCGCGTGCGCGGCGCAGGTGGTTCTCTCCGACGCGCCCGTGCAGTATCCGCACCTGATAGACCCGTCGGTCGTGGTCATCATGTCGCAGGAGGCGTACAACAAGTACGCGCCAACGCTGCACGACGGGAATCTGCTGCTGGTGGATGAGGACTTGGTGGTGCTAGGCCCGCTGCCGGAGGGGGTGAAGGTGTACGCCATCCCGGCCACACGCATCGCTGAGGCGGAGGTGGGGCGGAAGATGGTCGCCAACATCGTCATGCTGGGCTTCCTGACGGCGGTGGCGGGCGTCGTGTCCGAGGAGTCCATGCGCCGCGCGGTGAGCGAATCGGTGCCCAAGGGCACGGAGGAACTCAACCTCAAGGCGTTCCAGGCCGGGCTGGACTACGGCCGCAAACTGGTGGAGAGCCGCTCATGACGGAAGGGTTCCTGGTCGTTGGTGGGACGCTGGCGGGGGCGCAGGCGGCCTGGGATTTGGCCGAGGCCGGGGCGCAGGTGTCGCTGGTGAGCGCAAGCCCGTGGTTCGCAGTGCCCGCGGGCGACCTGGACGCGCGGGCTTGGCTGTTGCAGGTCTCGCGCCATCCAAACATTCGGTTTCTCGCGCCGGCGTCGCTGGTGGCTCTGGCGCGACAGGGCGCTGGATTCCGGGCCGCCGTCCGGGTCCGCAGCCGCTTCGTGGATTTGGACCGCTGCACCGGCTGCGGCGAATGCGAGAAGGTGTGTCCGGTGGTCGTGGACGGGACGCGCCGCGCCATCTGGCGGCCCGCGGACGCCGTCCCCGACGTGTACGCGATTGAGCGGGCCGGGCGCGCGCCATGCTCCGACACGTGTCCGGGCGGCATCCACGTGCAGGGCTACGTGGCGCTCATCGCCCAGCGGCGGTTTGAGGAAGCGCTGGAACTCATCCGCGAGGCGATTCCGTTCCCCGCGGTGTGCGGGCGCGTGTGCGATCACCCGTGCGAGGCCAACTGCCGCCGCAACGAGGTGGACAAAGCCGTGTCTACCCGCGCGCTGAAGCGGTTCGTCGCGGATTATGAATTGCAGGCGGAGCGCCGCCCGTCGCTCCTGGGCCGCAAGGAGCGGACTCCCGATGTCGGCGGCGGGCGCAGGGTGGCGGTCATCGGCTCCGGTCCCGCAGGGCTGACGGTCGCGGTGGAACTGGCGCTGCGCGGGTATCGGGTTACCATCTTTGAGGCGCTGCCCGTCGCAGGTGGCATGTTGGCCGTCGGCATTCCGCCCTACCGGCTGCCCAAGGACATCCTGCGCATGGAGATAGCGGCCATAGAGGCCCTGGGCGTGGAGATTCGCCTGAACTCGCCGGTGCGATTGCAGGAAGGCGGCCTGGAGGGCTTGTTCGCGCAGGGGTACGAGGCCATCTTCATCGGCGTGGGGGCGCACCGCAGCACCGAACTCGGCATCCCAGGCGAGGATTTGGAGGGCGTTGTCCACGGCGCACGCCTGCTCAAGATGCTCAACCTGTCGCAGCAGGTGGACGACCCGCAGTGGAGGCAGGGGCTGGAGCGGGTGCTGGTGCGCGGGGCCGATACCCGCGTGGCCGTCATCGGCGGCGGGAACACGGCGATGGACGTGTCGCGGTCGCTGCGGCGGCTGGGGGTGAAGGACGTTACGGTGCTGTACCGCCGCTCGCGCGAGGAGATGCCCGCCATTCCCGAAGAGGTGGAAGAAGCCGAGCGGGAGGGGATTCCGTTCCAGTTCCTGGTCGCGCCGCTGCGCGTGCTGGAGCGGGATGGCCGCGTGGCAGGGCTGGAGTGCGTGCGCATGCGGCTGGGCGAGCCGGATGCCTCGGGCCGTCGTCGCCCCGTCGCGATTGAGGGCAGCGAGTTCCGCATGGACGTGGACGTGGTGGTGCCGGCCATCGGGCAGTCGCCCGACCTGGGATTCCTGGGCGAAGGGCATGGGTTGCGCATCACGCCGCAGGGCACGTTTGACGTGGACCGCCGGACCTACATGACCAACCGGCCCGGCGTGTTTGCGGCGGGCGACGCCATCACGCAGCCGGTGTCGGTGATTCACGCCATCGCCTCGGCCAAGCGCGCGGCAGCGGCGATAGACGCTTACCTGCGGGGCGTGGCGGTGGAGGAAGCCGATGCGGACGTGCCGGTGGCGCGTCGGGAGTTGTCGGATGCGCAACGCCAACCGCGCCCCCGCCTGCCTGTGCCCACGATACCGATGGACGAGCGGCTGTCCACGTTCAAGGAAGTGGAACTGGGGTTTGACCCGGAGCAGGCGGTGGCCGAGGCGAGCCGTTGCCTCACGTGCGGCCCCTGCTCCGAATGCCTGGCGTGCGTGCGCGTGTGCGAGCCGCGCGCGATTCGCCACGACTGGGTGGAGGAGCAGCGCGACCTGGCGGTGTCGGGCGTGATCCTTGCGGAGGCGCGGCTCGATTTGGTGATGGCGGCCGGGCGGGGGGTGCGGCGCGTGTCGGCGGGGGACCGCGTGGGGGCGTCGGCAGCCGCGGCGGAACTGCTGGCGCTCGCGGCGGGGCGGCCTCGCCAGACCATCGCCACGTGGAGGCGGCGCGCGGTGGCAGCAAGCCCCCGCATCGGCGTCTGGCTGTGTGCCTGCCAAGGGCAAGTCGCCGAGCGTTTGGCGCTGGAGGCGATTGCCCGGCGCGTGGCGACGCTGCACGATGTGGCGTGGGCCGAAGTGGTGGAGCAGGCGTGCGCGCCCGATGCCGGTGCGCGCCTGGCCCAGGTCGTGGAGCAACACGGGCTGAACCGCGTGGTGGTGGCGGCGTGTTCCTGCTGCGCGCTGGACCAGGTCTGCTATTCGTGCACGACGCAGCGGCTTCGGTGCAAGGCCCAACTGTTGCCCCTGAACGAGGCCGGCGCGTGGCTGGAGTTCGTGAACATCCGCGAGCAGTGCGCGTGGCTGTACGAGGATGCGGATGAGGCGAACGCTGTGGCGGAAAGCCTGATTGCGCTGGGCGTTGCCCGCGCCAGGATGGGCGGGGCCGACATGGCCTTCGCCGAGTATCCGGTGATGCCCGCGGCGCTGGTGGTGGGCGAGGGCAAGGCGGCGCGGGAGATGGCGAGGCTGCTGTCGCGCGTGGGCCTGGCCACGTCGTGGGCGACGCGGGAGGGCGCTCGGGGTGCGGATGCGCTGGCCGGGGTGCAGGTGTTGCCGGGGGCCAGCCTTGCGCGGGTAGAGGGCGCTATCGGCGACTTCCGCGTAACCCTGCACGGGGAGCGCGGCGAGATGGCGGCCACGTGCGGGGCGGTGGTGCTCGTGGGCATGGAGCCAGACCACCGGGTTCCGGGCATCCTCCACGTGAGCGCGGACGCGCCGAAAGCAGCCCTTGAGGCGACGGCGGCAAAGGCAAGCGCGCTCCTGGGACGGAGCGTTATCCGCCGCGATGGGAGCAGCGCCAGCGTGCGCGAGGCGCTGTGCCGGGCGTGCGGGACATGCGCGGAGGTATGCCCGTTCGGCGCAGTGGAGATACGCGATGCGGGCGGGCGACAGGCGGCCTCGGTCATCGCGGGCCGATGCCAGGGGTGCGGCCTGTGCGTCGCGCGGTGCCCATCGGGCGCGATGGTGCAGGGCGCGTACTCCGACCGGGACATCGCGCTGTCGCTGGAACTCCTGTGCCGGGGGTGGAAGTGAGATGACCGCACACACCAACCATCCGCGCGTTGTGGTCTTCGCATGCAACTGGGAGGGATACCGCGGCCTGGAGGAACTGGGGCGGGCACGGCAAGGTCTGGATGCGCAGGTGCGCGTCGTGCGCCTGCCTTGCCTGGCACGGCTTCACGCGGGGTTGATTCTCAAGGCATTCCAGGCGGGCGCGGATGGCGTCCTGGCGCTGGGTTGCGCACCCGACCGCTGCCATTACGGCGTGGGCGGGGAACATGCCCAGGCCCTGGCGCGGCAGGCGTCGGATCTGCTGCACCTGCTCGGCATCGCACCGACGCGCCTGGCGGTGGATTCGGTTCCCGAGGGGAGCGCGACCGCCTGCGCCGAACGCATCGCATCCTTCGCGCGCGGGCTTGTGGACGGTCGGAGGACGTAGCATGAACGCACTGGAGACAGCACTCCGAGAGAACCGCGCCTATCTGTGCCTGAGTTGCGGGAAGTGCACGGCGGTCTGCCCTGTCGCCAGGAAGGACGCGGGATTCTCGCCGCGCCGCCTGGTGGAGCGCGCCGTGAACGATGACCCAAGCACGTGGCTCGGCGGCGACGAGGTGTGGAAGTGCCTCACGTGCTTGCGGTGCAGCGCGCTGTGCCCCGGCGACGTGCACTTTTCGGAGTTCGCCCGCGACGTGCGCGCGCTGGCGAGGGAGTCGGGCAACGCTGGGGCGTGCACTCATGGCGATGCGATTTTCGCCTGGATGCGCCTGATGCAGGAGCCGGGTTTGCGTCAGAACCGCCTGGATTGGCTCACGGACGACCTGCAGGTGTCCGCCGATGGGGACACCCTGTACTTCGTGGGGTGCCTGCCGCACTACGACGTGATGTTCCGCGCGCAGGGGTTTGAGGGAGTGGCCATCGCCCAGAGCACCGTGCGGTTGCTCAACCATATGGGCATCGCGCCGCGGGTGCTGGCCGACGAGCGGTGCTGCGGGCACGATTTGCTGTGGGCGGGCGATGCGGAGGGGTTCCGCAAACTGGCGAGCCTGAACGCGGCGCTGTTCGCCCAGGCGGGGATTCGCCGCATCGTTACGTCCTGCGCCGAGTGCTACCGCACGCTGAAGTTGGACTACCCCGAAGCGTGCGGCCTGAAGGTGGAGGTGCTCCACATCTCGCAGGTGCTGGCGCAGGCGCTGGCCGATGGGAAGATAGCCTTCCGCAAGGGCGCGTTGCCTGTGGCGTTCCACGACCCCTGTCGGCTGGGGCGGCACGGCGGCGAGTACGACGCGCCCCGCGCGGTGCTCCAGGCCGCCGCCGAGTTGCGGGAGATGGAGCACGCGCGCGAGCGGGCGCTGTGCTGCGGGACCAGCGTATGGACGCAATGCGGGCAGGTGGCGAAGGCGCTCCAGGACGAGCGCATCGGCGAGGCCCTGGTTGCGGGAGCCGAAGCGATGGTAACGGCCTGCCCCAAGTGCCAGATTCACTTCACCTGCGCCATGAGCGGACCGACTTCGGCGTCGGGGCCGCGGGTGGCCGTCCGCGATTTGGTCTGCGTCCTGGCGGATGCGCTCGCAGACATATGATCAATTCGCACAGCCTGTGCATAAGTGTCTCATCCTTACACTCATCCTAACTCACGGAGGACCTGGGGTGAACGTACAATTCAGCGAACTGGGCCACTACGCCCGCTACTTTGTCCGCACGCGGGTGCTGGGGAAGCGAGACCCGCTGGTGGGCGGCATCAACATCACGTCGTACTGCAACCTGGCCTGCGCGCATTGCCCGTATGTCGGCTCGGAGATTCCCCGCGAGCACCTGACGCGGGCGCAGTTGGAAGAGATGATGCAGTCCTTTCTGGACCGCGGCGTGCGCATCCTGTTCCTGCAGGGCGGCGAGCCAACCCTGTGGCACGATGGCGACTACCGCTTCAACGATCTGGTGCGGGATGCCAAGAAGCGGTTCTACAAGGTGGCCTGCGTAACGAATGCGATTCTGCCGATTGACAACCCGTGCGACCTGGTGTGGATCAGCGTGGACGGTTCTCCCGACGTGCACGACCAGGTGCGCGGCAAGGGCAGTTACGCCACCATGGCGAAGAACGTGGCCGAGAGCCAGAACCCGAACATGTACGCCAACATCACGCTGTCCAAGATCAACGTGCACGACCTGGAAGCCAACGTGCGCAACATCGTGGAGGCGATGCCGCGCATCAAGGGCATCTCGGTCAACTTCCAGATTCCGTACCCAGGCGTGGAGGAGCACACGCTGGATTACGCGCAGCGGGCAGCGGCGGTGGAGCGCATCATCGCGCTGAAGCGCCAGGGGTACCCCATCCTGAACTCGGAGACGGCGTTCCGCTTGATGCTGAAGCCTGGGTGGAACAAGACCCACTGGCTGATTCACCTGGCCCACCCCAACGGCATGGTCGTGGAGGGGTGCGGGGCGCGGTTGGTGGACCCGCGCATCTGCGAGAACTGTGGGTATGGCGTCATGGCCGAGGTGCAGGCCGTGTACAACGGTTCGCCGTCGGCCATCCTTGAGGCATTTCGCCTGTTCCGCATCGTAGCCTGATCTTGTGCAACACGGAGAAGGGGACATGCCGACCTTTGAGGAAGTTCACCGATACTACAGGCAGCGGCTAGATGGGATTGAGCCGGACAGTGCCCGAGCGTTCTACGAGATCATGGTGGCGCGGTTCATCATTCTGTCCGCGTCGCTGCCGTTCGCGCTGGGCGCGGTGCTGGCCTACTTTGAGACGGGGCAGTTCAACTGGCCGGTCTTCATCGTGTCGTCGGTAACGGTGTTTCTCATCGTTGGGGCCGTGAACGCGGGCAACACGTATTTTGACTACGAGACCGATTTGAACAACTGGGAGTTCAGCGCCTATTCGGGCGGCATCCGCGTGCTGGTGGAGAACAAGATCACGAACCGCAAGCGGGCGCTGTACTTCGCGGTGGGGCTGCTGGTGGCGGCGCTGCCGCTGGGGCTGTCACTGCGGTTCCTGCTGCACACCGGCCCGTGGACTATCCCGCTGGGGCTGTTCGGCGCGCTGGCCGGTTGGTTCTACACCGGCAAGCCGCTGATGCTGGTGTACCACAGCATGGGAGAACTGGTCATCGCCACGTGTTCCGGCGCGCTGACGGTGATCTCGGGGTACTATCTGCAGGCGGGGCGCTTCTCTCCCGCGCTGGTTCCCCTGTGCATCGCGCTGGCGCTGTCCATACTGAACGTGATCCTGGCCAACGAGTACGCCGACCGGCGGACCGACGCCCAGTCGGGCAAGCGCACGTGGCTGGTGGTGCTGGGGCCGGAGCGGGCGTCGGTGCTCTACCGCGTGAACCTGGTCATCTCGCTGGCGGCGATGGCGACGGCGTGGGCGTGGGGCGTGCCGGTGTACGCGGCGCTCATCCCGCTGGCGTTTGCGCTGCCGACGGCGGTGGACAACTTCCGCAAGATGGCAGCACGCGGGTACGAGGGCGACGGCATCAACGAACTGACGCTCAATACGTTCAAGGTGCACTTCGCGCTGGAACTGTTCGCGTCGGTCTGCCTGCTCATCGGCGGGCTGGTGCGTTGGTTGACATAAGTAGGGCAATTTCACCGCCGAGCGCGCCGAGAACGCCGAGGGCAATCAACCGCAGGCTTTGCGGTGAGACCAGGGGGCCGAAGGAGTGAGTTGGTAGAAGAAGCCGTTCGCATTCAAAGGAGACGCACATGCCGAGAGAGGAACTGCGTATAGGGGTGTTCGTGTGCGACTGCGGCACGAACATCGCGGGGAGCGTGGACACAGAGCAGGTGCGGGCGTTCGCCGCCACGCTGGGCGATGTGGTCGTCGCGGCGCGGAACAAGTACACCTGCTCGGACCCAGGCCAGCAGGAGATCAAGCGCCTGGTGGTGGAGCACGGCCTGAACCGCGTGGTGGTGGCCTCGTGCTCGCCGCGCCTGCACGAGCCGACCTTCCGCGCCTGCATCCAGTCGGTGGGCCTGAACCCCTACCTGCTGGAGATGGCGAACATCCGCGAGCACTGCTCGTGGGTGCACTTCCGCGAGCCGCAGTTGGCCACGGAGAAGGCGAAGGACATCGTGAAGGCCGCCGTGGCGCGGGCGCGCTGGCTCTACCCGCAGGACGAGGAGCACATCCCCGTTACCGACGCGGCGCTGGTCATCGGCGGCGGCGTGGCGGGCATCCAGGCGGCCCTGGACCTGGCCGACGCCGGACATCAGGTCTATCTCGTGGAGAAAAAGCCGTCCATCGGTGGGATTATGGCGCAGTTGGACAAGACCTATCCCACCATGGACTGTTCCATATGAATCCTCGGGCCGAAGATGATGGATGTCGGTCGACATCCCAAGATCAAGTTGCTGGCCTACAGCGAGATAGAGGACGTTTCCGGGTACGTGGGGAACTTCAAGGTGAAGGTGCGGAAGAAGGCGCGGTACGTGCGCGAGGACGAGTGCACGGCCTGCGGCGACTGCGCGAAGGTGTGCCCGGTGGCGGTGCCCAACGAGTTTGAGGCGGGGCTGTCCACACGCCGCGCCATCTACATCCCGTTCCCCCAGGCGGTCCCGTCGGCGTATGTCATCAACATGCAAGAGTGCCTGGGCGACGTGCCCATTGCCTGCGGCAAGTGCGTGGAGAAGTGCGAGAAGAAGTGCATTGACTTTGACATGCGCGACGAAATCCTGGACCTCAACGTGGGCGCGATCATCGTGGCCACTGGCATGGAGCCATATGACCCGACGGAATTGGACGAGTATGGCTACACGCGGTACGAGGACGTCATCACCAGCATGGAGTTTGAGCGCCTCATCTCGGCGGGCGGCCCGACAGAGGGGAATCTGATTCGGCCCAGCGACGGCAAGCACCCGCACCGCATCGCGTTCATCCAGTGCGTGGGCTCGCGCTCGGAGAAGAAGGGCAACCCGTACTGTTCCAACATCTGCTGCATGAACACGATCAAAGACACGCTCCTGCTGAAGGATCACTACCCCGACGTGGACCTGACGGTGTACTACATGGACATCCGCGCCTTCGGCAAGGGGTTTGAGGACCTGTACAAGCGGAGCAAGGCGGCGGGGGTGCGGTACATCCGCGGACTGCCGGGCGAGGTAACCCGCGACCCCGCCACGGGGACGCTGCGGGTGGTGGTGGAGAACACGACGGCCAATCGCATTGAGGAGCACGAGCACGACATGATCGTGCTGTCCATCGGCGCGGTGCCCAGCGGCGACACGGAACTGGTGCGGCAGTTGCTGACCCTTTCGCGGACGAGCGACGGCTTCCTGATGGAGTCGCACCCGAAACTGAAGCCCGTGGACACGCCGACCAAGGGCGTGTACCTGGCGGGGTGCGTGGAGGCACCCAAGGACATCAAGGACAGTGTAACCCAGGCGAGCGCGGCGGCGGCGCGGGCACAGGTGCTGCTGAACAAGAGCAAGATCGCCGTGGAAGCCATCACGGCGGTGGTGGACCCCGAC
Source organism: Chloroflexota bacterium (assembly GCA_014874485.1). Taxonomy (GTDB): domain Bacteria; phylum Chloroflexota; class Anaerolineae; order DTLA01; family DTLA01; genus DTLA01. The sequence continues at coordinate 36,219 of JADBJK010000011.1, read as the reverse complement.
AAGTGCAAGTTCTGCGGGCTGTGCGCCAAGGTGTGCCCGTATGGTGCGATCACGGTGGACGTGAAGGCGAAGACGCCCGCGAAGGTGGTAACGGCGGCGTGCGCGGGGTGCGGGACGTGCGCGGCCGAGTGCAAGTTCAACGCAATTCAGATGCGGCACTTCTCGGACCAGGCCATCTACGCGATGATAGACGCCATCCTGGAGAACCGGCCGCAGGACAAGATCGTTGCCTTCGCGTGCAACTGGTGCTCCTACGCTGGGGCGGACACGGCGGGCACGGGCCGCATGGCGTACCCGCCCAATGCGCGGGTCATCCGCACCATGTGCAGCGGGCGCGTGGACGAGGACTTCGTGCTGTACGCCTTCCGCAAGGGCGCGCCGGTGGTGCTGGTGTCGGGCTGCCACTACGCCGACTGCCACTACATCAACGCGAACCGCAACACGGTGCGGCGGGTGGACCGCCTGTGGGACCGGCTGGAGAAACTGGGGATTCGCCCCGAACGGCTGCAACTGGAGTGGGTGAGCGCGGCAGAGGGGCAGAAGTGGGCCAAGACGATGCGCGAGATGGAGGAGTTGCGCGCGTCGGTTACGCCGGAGGAGATTCGGTACACGATGGAAGTTCTAAAGGCGTGATTCACCGCAGAGACCACAGAGACCGCTGAGAAAACCATATAAACTCTGCGTTCTCTGCGTGCTCTGCGGTGAACATAGCAAGCGCAGGAGGTGGCGATGGCGGAGAAGGTGCGGTTTCGGTGCATGCGGTGCGGGCACGAGTGGGAGGGCGAGCACGACCCCGAGAAGGAGCGCATGTGCCCCAAGTGCCGCAGCAACAGCGTGCGCGTGCTGAAGGCGGGGCGGGAGGGGAAGTAGGGGCCGGGGGTTCAGGCGCGAGCCAGGCTGTGTGTCCCCCGAGCGCGCCCGCGGCCCCGGCGCGAAGTCATGCCGCGCGAAACCGCAAGGAGCGGCGCTTCTCGCGCGGTGAGCGCTACTCGTTTTGCTGGCTGTCTTGCCCCAGCAGCATCTCCAGTTTGTTCAGCAGGTCAGGCACGTCTGCCGTGGCGGTTCGCCACACTTCGTTCCAGTCCGCCGCCGGGTCTTGACGTCTGTATGTCGGGCTGCTGTATACCTTGCGTGAATGCAAGGACGGCCCGTGCGGCGTTCACGATGTCCAGCAGCGTAGCCTCATCTCGCCCCATACGCCACCCTAGACTGAGGGAAGATCACAGAAGCCGTGCTCATAATCTCCTTGCGGCGCAACCAGTTGCGGCTCTGTTCTATCGCGCGCCTTGTGATTAGGTCAACGTCGCGTTGGAGGAGGTCTTGGAGTTCCTGCTGCATCCTGATGTGGTCAAGCAAACTCCAGTCGGCGTCGTCCACAAAGGTTACAATGAGGTCAATGTCGCTCTGTGGGCCGAAATCTGCGCGCAGGGCAGAGCCGAACACTGCCAATTCGCGGATTTTCCACCGACGGCAGAATTCGGCGATTTCGGGCATGGGTAGGATGTCCGCCAGATTTGCCACAGTACGACCCCTCTCACAGACTCACGCGAGCGCTTGCCCCGCCACTCCGCATTTATTGTAGCACACCTTTTCGGGGGTGGCAATGTGGTATGGGAACCCCACAACCTTGACGCGAACGGCCAAACTCGTAGAATAGGCCTGGGCCTTTGTACTTCCAGGCACAACAGGAGGAGCAGACACGATGTCGGAGGAACAGGATAGCCCCCAGGCGGTCGCGGCGGAGGAAACTGCGCCCGCGCCCACGGGGCGAAAGAAGCGGCGTCGGGGCCGCGTGCACGTCTTTGACAACTGGTGCAAGGGCTGCGGCATCTGCATTGCGTTCTGCCCGCAGCACGTGTACGAGATGGACGAGGACGGCAGGCCGGTGGTGGCCCACGAGGATCAGTGCACGGCGTGCCACTGGTGCGACGTCCACTGCCCCGATTTGGCCATCGTTGTAACGGATGTGGAGGAGGATGCGGATGGCGGCACGACTGATGCAGGGCAATGAAGCATGCGTGGAGGGGGCGCTTGCAGCGGGGTGCCGCTTCTTCGCCGGATACCCCATCACGCCCTCGTCGGAAATCGCGGAACTCCTCTCTCGGCGACTGCCCCAGGTGGGCGGGTCCTTCATCCAGATGGAGGATGAGATCGCCAGCATCGCGGCGGTCATCGGCGCGTCGGTGGGCGGCGTCAAGGCCATGACGGCGACCAGCGGTCCGGGGTTCTCGCTGATGCAGGAGAACATCGGCTACGCGGCGATGGCGGAAATCCCCTGCGTCATCGTCAACGTCCAGCGCACGGGGCCGAGCACGGGCCTGCCCACCAAGCCGGCGCAGGGCGATGTGATGCAGGCGCGCTGGGGCACCCACGGCGATCACCCCATCATCGTCCTGTCGCCGTCGTCGGTAATGGAGACGTTCCTGCTCACGGTGCGGGCGTTCAACCTGTCGGAGAAGTACCGCTCGCCGGTCATCCTGCTCATGGACGAGGTGGTGGGCCACATGCGGGAGCGGGTGGAACTGCCCCCGCCCGAGTCGCTGGAGATCACCAACCGGGTGGCCGCCCACGTGCCGCCCGAGTGGTACTTCCCGTTTGAGGACCCCAGCACCGACGTGCCGCCGCTGGCCCCGTTCGGCGAGGGGTATCGGTATCACATCACCGGCCTGTTCCACGACCGGGCCGGCTTCCCCACCGAGCGCGTGGACGAGATTGACGCCTGGATTGCGCGGGCGTTCGGGCGGATTGAGCAGCACCGCCAGGACATCATCTCCTGGGAGGAGGATTTTCCGGCGGGGTCGCGGGTGCTGGTGGTGGCCTACGGCGCGACGGCTCGCTCGGCGCGCCACGCCGTGAAACTGGCGCGGGCCAAGCGGTACAGGGTGGGCTTCCTGAAACTGGAGACCATCTGGCCGTTCCCCGAAGAGATTACCGAGCGGCTGGCGCGGCAGTGCAGGCGCGTGATCGTGCCCGAGATGAACCTGGGGCAACTGGCGCTGGAAGTGGAGCGCGTCGTGGGCAGGCAGAAGGTGCGGCGGGTGAACCTGGCAAACGGGGAGATGATCACGCCGCAGCAGATACTGGCCGCCATTGAGGAGAAGTAGCCATGAGACGATACGAAGAGAACCGCATGTACCGCTATCTCCGGCGGCACAAGAAGTTCCCCAACGTGTGGTGTCCGGGGTGCGGCATCGGCATTGTCATGGGGGCGCTGATTCGCGCGATAGACCGCCTGGGCTGGGAGAAGGACGATATCGCCATGGTGTCGGGCATCGGATGCAGCGGGCGGATGCCGGTGTACATGGACTTCAACACGATGCACACGACCCACGGGCGGGCGCTGGCCTTTGCCACGGGGCTGAAGATGGTGAAGCCGAAGATGCACGTCATCGCCATCATGGGCGACGGCGACGCGCTGGCCATCGGCGGCAATCACTTCATCCATGCTGCGCGGCGCAATATCGGCATCACGGCCATCGTCATCAACAACTCCATCTACGGCATGACCGGCGGCCAGTACTCGCCGACGACGCCCACAGGCAGCCTGGCCACGACCGCGCCTTACGGCAACATTGACCAGCCGTTCCCCATCTGCGAACTGGCCATCGCGGCGGGTGCGACGTTCGTGGCGCGGGGCACGGTCTATCACGCCGTGGAACTGGATCGGCTCATTGAGAAGGCGCTCGTGCACGAGGGGTTCTCGGTGGTGGAGGCGGTGAGTTACTGCCACACGACCTTCGGGCGCATCAACAAACTCGGCACGGCGGTGGACATGCTGCGCTGGCAGAAGGAGAACAGCGTAACCCGCGAGGCCGCCGCCAAGATGACGCCCGAGCAGTTGCAGGGCAAGATCGTCCGCGGCATCTTCCACGAGCGCGAGTTGCCGGAGTACACGGCCGCCTACGCCAAGATCATAGAGCAGGCCATGGCGGCGCAGCGCAAGGCGTGATGCCCGGCGCGCCATTGAGGAGGCACTATGGAAATGAACGACCGCTACGAAATCCGACTGGCGGGTGAAGGGGGGCAAGGGCTTATCCTGGCCGGGCTTATCCTGGCCGAGGCGGCGGCGGTGTATGACGGGAAGAACGCCGTGCAGACCCAGTCCTACGGGCCGGAGGCCCGCGGCGGGGCCAGCAAGGCCGAGGTGGTCATCAGCGACGGCGTGATTGACTATCCCAAGGTCATCGCCGCGGACCTGCTCCTGTGCATGAGCCAGGAGGCGTGCAGCAAGTACGTGTACGGCATGAAGAAGAACGGCATCCTTATCGTGGACTCGGTGCACGTGGACCGTGTGCCCACGAGCCGCGCCTACATGATTCCCATCACCAAAATTGCGGAGGAGGCTACAGGCCGCCGCATCACGGCGAACATCGTGGCGCTGGGCATCATCGTGGGGCTGACCGGCGTGGTGTCCAGGAAGGCCATTGAGGCAGCGGTGCGCGCGCGAGCACCCAAAGGGACCGAGGCGCTGAACCTCAAGGCGTTGGAGGCGGGGCTGGCCGAGGCAGAACGAATTCGCGCCGAGGCCGAGCGCGGCCAATCTGCGCCAAGCCGCGCTTCCTGATGGGCGGGCGAAGGCGGCGGCGATGCCAGGCGAACCGGAACTGCGCGCCTACGCGGGGTACTGGGTTGCCCTGGTGAGGGGTCGGGTGGTCGGCGTGGGGCGCACCGAGGAGGAGGCGTACCAGGCCGCCAAGGCCGCGCGCCGCCGCGAGGAGCCGCAGATGGTGTACGTGCCGCCCGACGCGGCCGATTCGCGCGGGGCGCAGGATGGACGGCGTTCGTCGCGCGGGCGGGTTGCCGACTCCGTCGCCCAGTACGGCGCGGCGCAGGACGCTATCCGGCGCGTGGCCGAACTGGTGGGCCAGTGGGAGCCTTCGGCGTTCCTGGTGGGCGGCAGCGTGCGCGACCTGCTGCTGGGGCGCGCCGTGCACGACATAGACATCGTGGTGCCCCGCGACGCGCTCGCCCTGGGCAGGCGTGTGGCCGACGCGCTGGGCGGGGCCTTCTACCCCCTGGACGAGCAGCGGGATGTGGCGCGGGTGCTGTTCTCCTGGCACGGGGCGCCGTTTTCGCTGGATGTGGCGGCGCTTCGCGGGCCGGACTTGGAAGCCGACCTGCGCGCCCGCGACTTCACCATCAACGCTATGGCGATGCCTCTGGGCGACCTGCGCCGCGAGACCATCGTGGACCCGACGGGCGGCCTGGCCGATTTGGCGGCGGGTGTCCTGCGACCCGTGTCGGGCGACGTGTTTCGGGACGATCCGGTGCGGACCCTCCGCGTGGTTCGCTTTGTCCACGAACTGGGCCTGATGGCGGCCCCTGGATTGGAGCAGGCCGTCGCAGCACATGCGCCGCTGTTGGCGCAGGTGGCGTCGGAGCGGGTGCGGGACGAGGTGAACCGCATGGCGGCGCTGCCGGCCTTCGGCGCGTGCCTGCGGGATATGGACCGCCTCGGCCTGCTGGACGTGTTCCTGCCCGAACTGGCGGGCCTGCGAGGGGTGGCGCAGCCTCTGCCGCACCGATGGGATGCCCTGGAGCACAGCCTGCGGACGGTGGAGGCGGTGGAGGCCCTGGCGGATGCGCTGGCGGGTGCGGGGACTGGCGGGCCGTGGGCGGATTTCGCGGCGGCGCTGGGCCCTCTGCGGCAGGATGTGGCCGACTACCTGGCGGTCAGCGTCGCGCCGGGCGAGTCGCGGCTCGCGTTGCTGAAACTGGCGGCGGCGCTGCACGATGTGGGCAAGCCCGCCACGCGGACGGAGGAGGGGGGCCGCGTGCGGTTCTACAATCATCCGCAGGTGGGCGCGGAGATGGCAGCCCAGGCGTTGACAAGGCTTCGGTACAGCGCCGCGGCGGTGGCGCTGGTGTCGGGCGTGGTGCGCGAGCACATGTGGCTGCTGTCGCTGGTGCGGACGCGAAGCGTTACCAACCGCGCGCTGTATCGGTTCCATCGGGCGCTGGGCGATGGGGCGGTGGCGGCGGCGTTGCTGTTCCTGGGCGACCTGTTCGCCACGCAGCCGGTGGAGCAAGACCCGAACTGGCCGGCGGCGCAGGCCATCGTGCGGCGCGTGCTCCAGGCGTGCCTGCGCGAGCCGCACATCGTGTCGCCCCAGCCCGTGGTCAGCGGGCGGGACCTGATGACCGCGCTGAACCTCGGTGAAGGGCCGATCATCGGCACGCTGTTGGAGGCGATCCGCGAAGCGCAGGCGGAAGGCAAGGTTGCGACCCGCGACGACGCGCTGGCACTGGCGGCGCGGATGGTGTGCAAGCGGCAAAGGATGCGGCGCGATGGAGATCGTTGACGTGGGCCTGGAGTTGCGGGTGGCCGCGGCCAAGGTGGGCAAGTACGCCACACGCGAGAGCGGCGACACGCTGGAGATGATTGAGCGGCCGCGCGGGGGGCTGTCCTTCGTCCTGGTGGACGGGCAGAGCAGCGGGCGCGGGGCCAAGGCCATCAGCAACATGGTGGCGCGCAAGGTGGTGTCGCTCCTGGGCGAGGGGGTGAGGGATGGCGCAGCCGCGCGCGCCGCCCACGACTACCTGTTCACCCAGTACCAGGGCAAGGTGCGCGCCGACCTGACCATCCTGTCGCTGGACCTGACCACGAAGACCGTCGTCCTTTCGCGCAACATGCAGTGCCCGGCCATCGTGCGGCGCGAGGGGGTGTGGAGCCAGATAGACGAATCGGCCCAGCCGGTTGGACTGTACGCCGCCACCAAGCCCGCGATTCTGGAGTTCCCCTTTGAGGCGGGGACGTGGGTTGTCGTCGCTACCGATGGGCTTTGGAGCGCGGGCCGGAGCAACGGGCCGTGGGACGTGCTGGGCTACGCGCGTGAGGTGGCCGAGCGAACATCCGACCCGGAGGCGGTGGCGGATGCCCTGCTGCGCCGGGCGGCGGAATTGGACTCCGGCCGTCCCGCCGACGACATCAGCGTGCTGGCGCTCGGCATTTTGCCCAGGCGCGAGGATGGGGGAGTTCGCCGGCTGGTGGTGCGCGTTCCGATTTAGGGACAGACCTGTGGTATGAGGATCGGCATCGTTGGGGTGTGCGGAGCGGGGAAGACGTCGCTGGCGTGGCGGTTGAGGCAGGCGGGGTACGAGGCCGCGGAAATCGCCCAGGAGCATTCCTACGTGCCCGACATGTGGCAGCGCATTCACCCACCCGACGTGCTCATCTTCCTGGACGCGGAGTACGAGACGGTGATGCGGCGGCGGCCCAACTCGCTGATGACGCCGCGACTGTACGCGGAGATGCGCGAACGCGTGCAGCACGCCCGCGAGCATGCAGACCTGGTCATCGCCACCGACGGCCTGGATGAGGAAGGCGTGTTCCGCGAGGCCGCAAGGTATTTGACACGGCTATTGCCGTAGGCTATAATGGGCCGCACCAAGAAACGGCTTCAAACAATCAGGGCTCCTGGGAGCCGCGTGCCAAGGAGCCCTGGTTTGTGTTGAAGAACTTGAGTCGGGAACACCATCCCGGCTGAGGAGGAGAAGCACTTCATGAGGGATCGGAACTTCAACTTGCTGATTCTCGTTATCCTCATCGCGGCAGTGGCTTTGTGGATTGACTGGCCGGGCCACAATACGCTGAAACTACCGCTGATAAAGGAGACGCGGGACATTTCCGTGCGCCTGGGCTTGGACTTGCAAGGCGGCACACAGGTGCTGTTGGAGGCCGACGTGCCCGAGACGACTCCGCCGAGCGCCGATGCGATGGAAGCCGCGCGCACCATCGTGGAGAACCGCGTCAACGGCCTGGGCGTTACGGAGGCACTGGTGCAACTCCAGGGCGACCGCCGCATCATCGTGGAACTCCCCGGCATCAAGGACCCCGACCAGGCCATCGCAACCCTTCGGCAGACCGGCCGGTTGGAGTTCATTGACTCCGAGACCTTCATTGAGCCTGGCACGGTGGTGAAGACGACGTTCGGTGCCTCTCTGACCGAGCCGGTTACGCCGACGGTTACGCCGACCACCGAGGCCACCGCCACGGTCGCGCCCACGGGCACCGTTACCGAGACGGGCACGACGACGCCCACGGTTACGCCGACCCCAACGCCGGAGATCATCTACAAGACGGTCATGACCGGCAAGGACCTCAAGAGGGCCGATGTGGGCTTTGACAACATGGGCAAGCCGGTCATAGAGTTTGAACTGCAGCCGGAGAGCGCGCAACTCTTCGCCAACCACACGGCGGCCAATGTGGGGCGCTACCTGGCCATCGTGCTGGACAACGTGGTGATCTCGTGCCCGGTCATCAAGTCGGCGATTCCCGATGGCCGCGGCGTGATTGAGGGCAACTTCACGCTGGACGAGGCGCGCAGCCTGGCGATTCAGTTGAAATACGGCGCGCTGCCCGTTCCGCTCAAGGTTGTGGACAACCGCACGGTGGGCGCAACGCTGGGATCCGATTCCGTGCGGCAGAGCACGACGGCGGGCATTATCGGTGTCATCGTTGTCCTGCTGTTCATGGTTACCTACTACCGCCTGCCCGGGCTGATGGCGGCGCTCGCGCTGATTCTCTACGGGCTGCTGAACTTCATGGTGTACAAACTCATTCCCGTAACGCTGACCCTGCCGGGCATCGCGGGTTTCCTGCTGTCCATCGGTATGGCGGTGGACGCCAACATCCTGGTCTTTGAGCGCATGAAGGAAGAGATTCGCGCGGGGCGCAGCCTGGAAAGCGCCCTGGCGGCGGGGTTTGACCGCGCGTGGACGTCCATCCGCGATTCCAACATCTCCACGCTGATCACGTGCGCCATCCTGTACATCTTCGGCTCCAACTTCGGGGCGTCTATCGTGAAGGGGTTTGCCATCACCCTGGGGCTTGGTGTGATCATCAACATCTTCACGGCCATCACGGTAACCCGGACGTTCCTGCGGACGCTGTTTGACGCGGTCGGCGAGAAGATTGAAGGCAAGCACTGGCTCATGGGCGTCTGATAGGAACGGACTTGAGGAGGCGTCATGTTTAGTTTCGCGCAGAAACGATACTGGTACTTTCTGATCACGTTGCTCATCCTGATTCCGGGCGTCGTGTCCCTTGCGATCAACGGGCTGAAGCCCAGCATTGATTTCACCGGCGGTGCGGCGCTGGAACTGCGGTTTGAGAAGCCCGTCCTGCCGACTGAAGTCCGCGACGTCTTCGTGGACGCAGGGTATTCGGACACGTCGGCGACCACCGTGGGCGACGACCGCACGGTGCTTATCCGCATGAAGCAGGTGGACGAGGAGACCAAAGCGGAACTGGTGAAGAAGGTTGAGGAGCGGTTCGGGCCGGTAACCGAACTGTACTTCCGCTCGGTGGGGCCGTCGGTGGGCAAGGAAGTTACGCAGTCGGCGTTCACGGCCATCGGGTTCACGGCGTTGGCGATTGTGCTGTTCATCCTGCTGGCCTTCCGCAAGGTGCCCCATGCGTTCCGGTACGGCGTGTGCGCGGTGGTCGCCATCGTGCAGAACATTCTCGTGGTTACCGGGCTGTTCTCCATCCTGGGCAAGGTGCTGGGCTGGGAGGTGGACGCGCTGTTCCTGACGGCCTTGCTGACGGTCATCGGGTTCAGCGTGCAGGACATCATCGTGGTGTTTGACCGCATCCGTGAGAACATCCCGCGGCGGCGCGGCGAGGATTACGAGACCATCGTGAACCGCAGCGTGCTGGAGACGCTCCACCGGTCGCTGGCGACGCAGTTGAACGCCATGTTCGTTCTGCTGGCGATCCTGCTGTTCGGCGGCGCGACCATCAAGCAGTTCATCCTCGTCATGCTGGTTGGCATGCTGAGCGAGACCTACGCTTCGCTGTTCACGGCGGTGCCGCTTCTCGTCGTCTGGGAGAAAGGCGAGATCGGCGCGTTCTTCCGCAGGCTGTTTGGGCGGCGCCCTGCTACTGCCTAAAGCGGCGCTGACATGAACTTCCGGCGGGGCAGGGGGCACCCCCTTGCCCCGCCTTGTTTTTGGGAGGGGACGCGATGGGTCTGATTTTGGTGCGGTATGGGGAGATCGGGCTGAAGGGGCGAAACCGCAACGTGTTCGTTCGGCGGCTGCGGCTTAACATAAAAGATTGCCTGAAACGCAACCACCTGGCGGGCGAGGTATCGGTGCACGGCCAGCGGCTGTATGTGGAGACCGACGCGGTGGAAGCGGCGCTGCCCCATCTCCAGCGGGTCTTCGGGATTGTGTCGCTCAGTCCGGTTCGCTCCGCGCCGCTGGATATGGAGGCCATCACCGCAGAGGCGCTGGCCGTCGCTCGGAGCGCAGGGCTGGGGCCGGGCCGCACCTTCCGCATGGAGGCCCGCCGCGCCTATAAGGGGTTCCCGCTGACCTCGCCGCAGATCAACGCCCAGGTGGGCGAGGCGGTCCGAGTGGCAACCGGGGCGGGGGTGGACCTGTCGGACGCCGCGGACGTAACGATAGGCGTGGAAATTCGCCGCGAGGAGGCGCTGATTTTCGCGGCGGCGCACCCTGGGCCCGGCGGCCTGCCGCTGAACTCCCAGGGCAGGGTCGTGGCGCTGATTTCGGGCGGGATTGACTCGCCTGTGGCCGCGTGGGTGATGATGAAGCGCGGGTGCGGCGTGGCCCCGCTCCACTTTACCCAGAGCGAGGTGGAAACCGCCAAGGCGTTGGAGAACTGCCAAGTCCTGGACCGATACGCCTACGGGTGGCGCATCAAGCCGCTGGTGGTGAGCCATCACGAGGTCATGGCGCCGATTGTGGAGCGGCTCCACGACCTGCGGGCCGAGCGGTGGACGTGCCTGTTCTGCAAGCACGCCATGCTCCGCAGGGCGGCGCGGCTGGCCGAGGAAATCGGAGCCCACGCCATCGTTACGGGCGAGAACGTGGGGCAAGTGGCCAGCCAGACGCTGCCAAGCCTGGAGATGATCTCGTTGGGCATCGCCAAGCCCATCCTGCGCCCGCTCATCGGCTACGACAAGGTGGACATCATGGCCCTGGCGCGGGCCATCGGCACGTTTGACGTGTCCACGCGGGAGTCGCAGGGGTGCCCGTTCCTGCCGCCGTCGGTGGTTACCCGCCCCGCCATGGACAAGTGGCTGGAGTTGCGGGAGCAGTTGGCGGACGTGCTGCCGTAGGGCGGGGCGGTGGTCGCCGAGAAGTGCCCGCATCCGTCGCCCCTGACTTCGGCAGGGCGGCCACGTGGGGATGCGGATGCCGCGTCCCTGCACTCCATCTGTTCCAAGCGGGGCAGCCCTCACGTGCGACGCACCTCCGAGGTGCGTCGCACGTGCCCTGTAACGTCATTGCGAGCGAGGCGAAGCATCTGGGTTGACGAGATTCTTCGGCGCTGCGCGCCTCAGAATGACAGTCTGGCTGGCTTCTTCGGCGCTCCGCGCCCTCGCAATGACATGCTATAAGGTACTACCCCAGCGCACGCAGCAGCGACTCAATCTCCTCCAGCGTGTTGTAGAAGTGCGGCGAGACGCGGATCACGTCCCCGCGCAGGGAGACGATGACGTTCGCCGCCGTCAGTTGCGCGTGAATCTCCGCCGCCTTCCGCACGGGGTGTTTGAAGCAGACAATGCCCGAGCGCTCCGACTCCGAGTCCATTGGCGTCGTGATGACGTACCCGCGCGCCCGCAGCCCATCGGCCAGCGCATCCGTCAGCCGGAGCAGGTGCGCCCGAATCCGCTCCAGTCCCACCTCCGTGAGCAGGTTCATGCTCGCCTGCAACCCCAACAGACCTGGGATGTTCAGCGTGGCCTCCTCAAACCGCCTGGCGGTCGGATGCCACGGCATGTTGTAGTCGTAGTAGTTCTCGGAGTCCAGCGTGCTGCGCCAGCCCATGAACACGGGCGCCAACTGCTCAATCAGCCCCTTGCGGCAGTAGAAGATGCCCGTCCCCAGGGGAGCCATGAGCCACTTGGGGCCGCCGGCCGACAGGAAATCCACCTGCGGGTCGTTGACGTTGAACGGCACCTGGCCCAGCGCCTGGATGCCGTCCACGCACAGGAGCACTCCCCGCGCCCGGCAGATAGCGGCGATGGCGTGCAGGTCGCACCGGAACCCGCTCCCGAACTGCACGGCGCTGATGGCGACCAGGCGCGTGCGGGAATCCATGAGCGCCTCAATGTCCTCGGGCAGGATGCGATTGTCCCGCATGGGCGCGAACCGCACTTCCACGCCCCTGCCGCGCAGCGTGAGCCAGGGGTACACGTTGGCCGTGAACTCCCCATGGGGCACGATGAGATTGTCGCCGCTCCGCCACGGCAGCCCGTTGGCCACCAGGAGCAGGCCGTGGCTGGTGTTGCGCGTCAGGGCCACTTCCTCGGGCGACGCGCCGATGAACCGAGCCGCTGTGTCCCGTATCTTGTCCACCAGGCCCATCCAGCCGTTGGAGTAGCGGCAGCCGTACAGGTGCTGCTCCTCCAGCAGGCTCTGGGTTGCCTGGACGGTGGGCGCAGGCAACGGCGAGCAGGCCGCGTGATTCAGGTACACATGATTCGCTACAGACGGGAAAAGGCTCCGGTACTCGTGCAGTTCCATAGCATCTCCTCAAGTGTAATGACTTGTTCGCCGCCGAGGACGAGAGCGCGGAGAAACCAAGCATTGTTCTCCTCTGCGGTCTCTGTGATCTCCGCGGTGATCCTCGCTCTCATCCCGAGCACAGGTCGGCGATGCGCGGCAGGGCGGCGGCGACATCGTCGTGGATGACGACGTCGGCCACCGGGTCGGCGGGCGTGGGCTGAAGGTTCACGATGATGAGCCGAGCGCCGTGCTGCCGGGCGACAAACGGCAAATCCGCCGCGGGGTACACCTCCAGCGAACTGCCCGCCACCAGCATCACGTCGCAGGCGCGCGCCTCGGCGTCGGCCTCCATGAACACGTCCACCGGCAGCATCTCGCCGAACAGCACTACGTCGGGCTTGATGGCCCCGCCGCACTCGCAGGTGGGAAGCCAGTCTTCCTCCAGGAAGCGGCGCACGATGGGTGCGGCGTCGGCCGTGCGCCCGCAGCGGATGCACGTCGCCGTGCGCAGGTGGCCGTGGAGTTCCAATACCCGCCGCGAGCCGGCCTTCGTGTGCAGGTCGTCAATGTTCTGGGTGATGACTGCCTTCAGGATGCCCTTCGCCTCCAGCCGCGCCAGGGCGTAGTGGGCCGGGTTCGGCTTGGCCTCGGCGGTCTGGCGGGCCAGCGGGCGAATCCAGTCGTAGAACAGGCGCGGGTTGGCGCGGAACGACTGGATGGACGCGACCACCATGGGGTCGTACTTCTCCCACAAGCCGCTTTCGGGGCTGCGGAAGTCGGGGATGCCCGATGGGGTGCTGTGGCCCGCGCCGGTCAGCGCGACGGCGTGCTTGGCCGCCCGCAGGATGTCGGCGGCTTTCCGGATGGCGTCGGTGGAATCCATCATCCGCGTTTCATCTCCTTTCGCTTGACCCAGGCGAGGAACTCTGCCTCGCCCACCGCGGCCAGCAGGTGCGCAAGTCGCGTGGGTTCGGGCAGGCGGTAGCGCGGGGCGCAGGCCAGGACAAGGCGCACCGCGCTGTCCAGGTCGGCGCGATGCCCGGGCGAGACGTACACCGGCTTCACGCCCGCGCGCGTGCGCAGCGCCGCGCCGATGGTCTCGCCGTGGTCGTCCAGGGGCTGCCACTCGCCGCGCGCCTCGCCCACCGGGGCATGGGTCCCCCACAGCCGCGATTTGGCGCAGCCGACGGTGGGATGGTCCAGCAGGATGCCTAGGTGGGTGGCGATGCCCATGCGGCGCGGGTGGGCGATGCCCTGGCCGTCGCACACGAGCACATCGGGGGCGATGTCCAGTTGGCGGAGCGCGGCCAACGCCACGGGAATCTCGCGGTAGGCCAGCAGGCCGGGGATGTAGGGGAACGAGACCGGCGCGCGGGCTACGCTCCAGGCCACTGCCCGCAGGTCAGGATACGACAGGACAACGACGGCGGCGCAGGCAATGCCGTCGCGGATGCCCACGTCCAGCCCGGCGACCGTCGCCGGCGGGTGGGGCAGCGGGCACAGAACCGCCCTGCACGCCAGTTGCCGCTGCTCCTCCGCGGCTTGCTGTGGGGTGTACGCGGAAAAGTCTACCGCGGGAACGTGCATGACCAGCCCTCCGCGCGAACTGTACCACAAACGCGCAGGCGCTGCAAGTCGCACACGCCGAGGGGTGCATTTCCATTTTGGGGCGAAAACGACCGAATGTCGTTAGGTTGTCGCGCAGAATCTACCTCACCTATCCCCACCCCGGCCCTCCCCTTTCCTCTCCGCCCGCGGCGAGGAAAGGGGAGGGTGTGGGAGGGGTTAGGTGAGGTCAAGCAGCCCCTTCGCCGTACGTCGGGCGGTGAAAGTGGATTTCATTGGTGGGGAGCGGCTCACGGCCTGCTCCGACGTGCCCATCGCAGCAGGCTTGCCCCCAAAACTGAAATGCACCCACGCCGACGAGTTGCGCGGCCCACGGCGGTCATGTGTGCGGGCCGGCCGCAGGGCTTCGCCGCTCCCGCGCCGCTTTGACAAATCTGGGAAACGGGTGTAATGTATAAACGCTTCTTTATGAATCTTTCCCTGCAGGTGCGCTGTGCTCCAATCGGATTTCCACGCGCTAGCCGCATACTTTAGGGCCCTGGCGGATGGGCTGCGCCTACGGATTCTGACGCTGCTGGCCGATGGCGGCGAGATGAACGTGTCCGGCCTGGCGAAGACGCTGCGGGTGAGCCAGCCGCTGGTCTCGTGGCACCTGCGGCTTCTGACGCGGGCCGGGCTGGTGCAGGTTCGCAAGGTCGGGCGCGAGGTGTACTGCTCCCTCAGCCCCGACGCGCTCCGCCTGCACATCGCGCACATGTCGCATCTGCTGTCGCCCAACAACGACCCTCACGACGAAGCCAGGAGTTAGGATTCGGTGAAGCCGACCGTGTTGACGTACTATGTGTACCGAATCGCAGGGTTCTTGGTGCCCTTCATTCCCATCCGCGTGGGCCACTGGCTGTTGGACCGCATCGCCGATGTGGTGGCGCGGCTGCGACCCCGCGAGCGGGCCATCGTCAAAGCGAACATCCGCCGGGTCATGGGCAGCGACCCAGGCGACAAGGAACTGGAGCGGCTGGCCCGCAATACCTATCGTTGCAGCCTGAAGAACTACTTTGACCTTTTCTGGATGGCGAAGCGCCCGCTGGAGCAAATTCGGGAGCGGGTAGAGACCGAAGGCTGGGAGCACGTGGAACAGGCATTCGCCCAGGGACGCGGGGTCATCATCGTCTCGGCCCACTACGGCAACCCGGAACTGTCGCTCCAGATCGTGCCGCTGGTGGGCAAGCCGTGCTGGGCACCGGCCGAGCACGTGCAGCCCGAGGCGCTGTTTCGGTACCTGTGCCGGCTCCGCTCGGCCAAAGGGCTGAACCTGCTGCCGGTGGACGGGCCGCTGACGGAGATCATGCGGGCGCTGCGGCGCGGCGAGGGGGTGGGCCTGGCGCTGGACCGCGACGCCACGAACAGCGGGCGCATGGTGGAGTTCTTCGGCGCGCCGGCGCATCTGCCCGACGGGTTCGCGCTGCTGGCGCTGCGGACGGGCGTGCCGGTGCTGCTGGTGCTCAACTGGCGGCTCCCCGGCGCTCGCTATGTCCTGCGCGCGTACCCGCCGATGGCGTTCCCCGTCGTGAAGCAGCCGGACGATGCGACGGTGGAGCAGACCATGCGCCAGGTGCTGTCGGTTGCGGAAAGGGAAATGCGGCGAGACCCTTCTCAGTGGGTGGTGTTTCGTAGGATATGGAACGACTGACCATCGCGATGGTTGCGCCGTATGAGTACCCGTACCCAGGCGGCGTAACGGAACACATCCGACATCTGAGCGCGACGCTGCGCAAGAAGGGCCACGAGGTGCATATCATCGCGCCGTGCCCGGAAGACGCCGAACTGCCCGAGCACGTCATCGCGGCCACCAAGCACATCGTCTCTTTCCCATTCGCAGGCTCGCAGGCGCGCATCTCCCTGTCGCCTAGAGTTTACAACCGCGCCAAGGACATCTTGGAGGAGCACCACTTTGATGTCGTTCACCTCCAGGAGCCGCTCACGCCGACGCTGCCCTGGGCCATGCTGTACCACTCCAACGCCGTGAACGTGGGGACGTTCCACGCCTACCGCGAGACGAGTTTCACCTACTCCGCATGGAAGGTGATTCTGGAGCGGCTCATGGAGCGGCTGGACGGGCGGATTGCCGTGTCCGAGGCCGCGCGGGATTACGTGGCGTCGTACTTTCCGGGTGAGTATCGGGTGATCCCGAACGGCATTGATGTGGAAGCCTTCTCGGACACGAACGTGGAGCCGATTGAGCGGTTCAATGACGGCAGGCCGAACATCCTGTTCCTGGGCCGCCTGGAGAAGCGCAAGGGCTTTCGGTATCTGCTGAAGGCGTTTGAGATTCTGAAGCCGCGCGTGCCGGAGGCGAGGCTCATCGTGGCGGGCGCGTTCAGCAAGGAGGACAAAGACCCCTACGTTCGCTACGTGCGCGAGCGCGGCATCCGGGACGTGCGCTTTGTGGGCTACGTGCCGTCGGGGGCGTTGCCGCGCTACTACCGGACGTGCACGGTGTACTGCGCGCCGTCCACCGGATCGGAGAGTTTCGGCATCGTGCTGCTGGAGGCGATGGCGTCGGGGCGGCCTGTCGTGGCGACGGACATCCCGGGTTACCGCTCGGTGCTGCAGAACGGCGTGCAGGGGCTGCTGGTCCCGCCAGAGAATGAGGAGGCGCTGGCGAGCGCGCTGGAGCGGATTCTCCTGAATCCGGAGATGGGGCGGGCTATGGGCGAGGCGGGGCTTCGGCGCGCCCGCGAATTCAGTTGGGACACGGTTACGGACAAGGTCCTGGACTACTACTACGAACTGCTGGACAAACGGCGCAAGAGGGAGGCTAGGTAGGGCTTTATGATCGGCGAACGCTTGAGAAAATGGACGTACGGCATCATCAACCCTGTGGCCCTGGCGATCGCGCGGACGGGCATCTCGCCCAACGCGCTGACGCTGACGGGCTTCGTGATGCACGTGGGCATCGCCTACGTGCTGTCGCAGGGATGGTTCTTCTGGGGGGCGCTGCTCATCGTCTTCGCGGGAATCTTTGACGCGCTGGACGGCGCGGTGGCCAGGGCCGCCAACCGCGTGAGCCGCTTCGGCGCGTTTCTGGACTCCAACCTGGACCGGTTCTCCGAAGCGCTGATGTACTTCGGCCTGCTGTTGTACTACATCCACCACGGGACAACGTTGCACACCATCCTGATTTACGCTGCCATCATCGGCTCCATCATGGTCAGTTATGCGCGGGCACGGGCCGAGGGCATCGGCGTGGAGTGCAAAGAGGGGATTCTGACGCGGTTTGAGCGCATCGCGATCCTGGTGATCGCTTTGCTGCTGGACGTGGTGCCGCTGGCGCTGTGGGTGCTGGCGATTCTGACCAACATCACGGCCTTCCAGCGCATGTACTTCGTGTGGCGCAAGACCGAGGAGAAGCACGAATAGCCTCATCGGGCGCGCGGGCCGACGTGGATTTGACGGCGCGGGGCTTGGGGGTTACAATCCGCATCCAGTTACGCGAAAGGTGTACCCGTGTTTGATACGCTGACCGCCAGGCTACAAGGGATATTTGACCGCCTTTCGGGCCGCGGCAAACTGTCCGAGCAGGACATAGACGCCGCGCTGCGCGAGGTTCGGCTCGCCCTGCTTGAGGCCGATGTCAACTACGCCGTCGTCAAAACGTTCCTGGCGCGAGTCAAGGAGCGCGCCGTCGGTGCGGAGGTGGCGCGCAGCCTTACGCCTGCCCAGCAGGTCATCAAGATCGTGCACCAGGAACTCATCGCCACGCTGGGCCAGCCGTCCAAGTTGGACTTGTCGGGGCCGCCGCCCAACGTCATCATGCTGGTCGGCCTGCAAGGGTCAGGCAAGACGACGACGGCCGCCAAACTGGCGCTGCACCTGCGGAAGGCCGGGCAGCGGCCCATGCTGGTGGCCGCCGACACCTACCGCCCCGCCGCGGTAACCCAACTGGAGGTCCTGGGCAAGCAACTGGAGATTCCGGTGCATTCGGAGGGCACCAGCACGCCGCCGCCCAAGATCTGCGCCAACGCCCTGGACCGCGCGCGTAAGGCGGCGTACACCGTCGTCATCCTGGACACAGCGGGCCGCCTGCACATTGACGACCAGATGATGTCGGAACTCAAGGTCATCAAGGCCACGGTGAAGCCGAGCGAGGTGCTCCTGGTGGCCGACGCCATGACCGGGCAGGATGCGGTGCGCGTGGCCACGGAGTTCAACGAGCAGGTGGGCCTCACCGGCCTGATTCTCACCAAGGTGGATGGCGACGCGCGCGGCGGCGCGGCCATCTCCATGCGCGAAGTTACCGGCGTGCCCATCAAGTTCCTGGCGACCGGCGAGAAACCGGACGCGCTGGAGCCATTCCACCCGGACCGGCTGGCGTCGCGCATCCTGGGCATGGGCGACGTGCTGACCCTCATTGAGAAGGCGGAAGCGTCGCTGGACAAGGAATCGGCGCTGGCGATGGCCCGCAAACTGCGGACGGCGACGTTTGACCTGGAGGACTTCCGCAAGCAGTTGCGCGAGGTCCGCAAGATGGGCCCGGTGAGCCAACTGCTGGAGATGATCCCCGGCCTTGCCCAGGCGAGCCGTGACATCCCCGCCGACCTGACCGAGAAGCAGATGAAGCAAGTGGAGGCCATCATCAATTCCATGACGCCGGAGGAGCGGCAGCGGCCGGAGATTATCAACGCCAGCCGCAAGCGCCGCATCGCGCGGGGCAGCGGCACCACCGTGCAGGACGTGAATCAACTTCTGTCCCAGTTCCGGCAGATGCAGCGGATGATGAAAAGCATGGCCGGCGGGAAGAAGGGCGGGCTGCTGAACCTGTTTCGGTGATGGCCATCGCCCAGTGGGTGGTCATCGCGAGGCGTGGAGTGGCCGAGGCATGGCGGTAGACCGTCATTCTGAGTGGTGAGGAGCGAAGAGCCGCCCCAAGTGAGATGCTTCGCTTCGCTCAGCATGACAGATGGGGCGTGCGATTCTGGCGAGGACGTTACAGGGCACGTGCGACGCACCTCGGAGGTGCGTCGCACGTGAATCTACCTCACCTATCCCCACCCCGGCCCTCCCCTTTCCTCTCCGCCCGCGGAGAGGAAAGGGAAGGGTGTGGGAGGGGTTAGGTGAGGTCAAGCAGACCCATCGCCCTACGTCAGGCGGCGAAAGAGGCGGCCCATTGCAGCAGCCTTGCCCCCAAACCGAAATGCACTCGTCCCTGGGGCGCGAGTTTGCCGTTTTGCGAACCCTGTGGTATATTCCATTGCTAATCTTTCAGGAGTAGGTTGAGAAAAGATGTTGCGTATTCGTTTGCGACGAGTTGGTGCCAAGAAACAACCCAGTTACCGTATCGTGGTAACCGAGCGCGAAGCGCCCCGCGACGGCGCATTCCTTGAGGTCATCGGCTTCTACAACCCTCGGACGGAGCCGGAGACCGTGCAGATCAACGAGGAGCGGGCGCTGCACTGGCTGTCCCAGGGCGCGAAGCCCAGCGATGCGGTGTTGCGGATGCTCACCAAGACCGGCATCATGGACAAGTGGGCCGCCGCCAAGCAGGGCCGCACCGGACAGCCCACGGCGTAGCGAGGCCCTGCGTGCCGCAGCGCGGCAACCCAGAGAGGCGCTTCTGTGAAAGAACTCATTGAGTACATCAGCAAGTCCCTGGTGGACGACCCTTCGGCGGTGCGTGTGGACGAGCGCGTAACGTCTGCGCGCATCATCCTCCATCTGCGGGTGGCCCCCAAGGACATGGGGCGGGTCATCGGCAAGGAAGGCCGCGTGGCCAATGCCATGCGCGCGCTGTTGAGGGTGGGGGCTGCCCAGAAGGGCAAGCCCTACGTCCTGGAGATTGACTGATGGCGCGCGTGGCGGACGATCAGCCGCTTCGCGACGAGAACGGCTCAGTCGGGCGAGACCTGCCGACTGAGCCTCGCTTTTTGATTGTGGGCCAGGTGCGCGCCCCGCACGGCGTCCGGGGTGAGGTGCGCGTGCAAATCCTCACCGATTTCCCCGAGCGGTTCCGCCCGGGCGCGGAGATTTGCATCGGCCCCGAACACCGCCGCTACACCATTCAGAAGGTGCGGTTCCACGAGGGCGATGTCCTCATCAAACTCGTGGGGCTGGACGACCGCAACGCGGTGGAGTCCTTTCGCGGCGCGGAGGTTACGGTGCCGGTGGAGCAGGCCATGCCCTTGCCAGAGGGCACGTTCTACGTTCACCAGATTGTGGGCCTGCGGGTCTGGACCGACGCGGGAGAGCCACTCGGCACGGTATCCGAAGTGCTTTCCTTGCCGGCGAACGACGTGTACGTCGTGGACACGCCGCAGGGCGAAATCTGGCTGCCCGCCATTTCCGACGTCATCCTGGATATAGACCTCGCGCAGGGCCGGATGACGGTGCACCTGCTTCCGGGCTTGGTGTAACGCGCCCGTGCGCTGATTCGTTGCCCCTGGTCCCTGCCCCCGCCACGCCGTCCCCAAAATGATGCGTGCTCACCCGCGCGAATTCGCGGTCATTCGCGGTTGCCATCCGAGGTGGCTTTGCCGCGCTCGCAATCGCGCGGAGCCGAATCGGGTTCTTGCGCCGCTTGACAGGCGGGCGCGGTTTGGATATCCTTGCCCAGAAGGAGAGTCGCAGGGTTGGATGAGGTCGCGTTCTGGGTAGGATTCAATCTCGTGCCCGGCATCGGTCCGAAGCGCGTCCGTATGCTCCTGGATCATTTCGGCGACCTGTCGCGGGCGTGGGAGGCCAGTGCTTGGGACCTGGCCGCCGCCGGACTGGACGCTAAGAGCATCCAGGCGCTCCAGGAGACCCGCGCGAAGGTCTCGCTGGAGCGGGAGATGGCCCGCGTGGAACGCGCAGGCGCAAGAGTCCTCACCTGGCGGGATTCCGACTACCCGCGCCTGCTCCGCAACATCACGGCGTCGCCGCCGGTGCTGTACATCAGGGGCCAGATGTTGCCCAGGGACGAACTGGCGCTGGCGGTGGTCGGCACGCGCAAGGCCAGCACCTACGGGCGCGAGGTGGCCCACCTGCTGACCTCGGAGATCGCGCGGTGCGGGGTTACGATTGTCAGCGGGCTGGCCCGCGGGATTGATGGAGAGGCGCACCGCGCGGCGCTGGCAGTCGGCGGCCGCACCATCGCCGTGCTGGGGTCGGGCGTGGATGTCATCTACCCCGCCGAGCACCGCGAACTGGCCGAGCGCATCGTGAAGAACGGCGCGCTGGTGAGCGAGTATCCCATCGGCGCGAAGCCTGAGGCGGGGAACTTCCCTGCACGCAATCGCATCATCAGCGGGCTTGCCCTGGGGACGTTGGTGGTGGAGGCAGGACGCGAGAGCGGCGCGTTGCTCACGGCGCGGCATGCGCTGGAGCAGGGCCGCGACGTGTTCGCCGTGCCGGGCAACATCCTGGCGGCAGGCAGCCGTGGCGTCAACGAACTCATCCGCGACGGGGCGAAGCCGGTCGTCTGCGCCGAGGACATCCTGCAGGAACTCAACCTGAACATGGTGCAGGAGTTCGTGGAGGCGCGGGAGACTTTGCCGGCGACCAGCGGGGAGGAGTTGCTCCTCCAGCACATGGCGGCGGAGCCCATTCACGTGGATGAGTTGGCGCGGGCCACCGGCATGTCCATCGCCGACGTGAACAGCACGC
The DNA here is from genome assembly GCA_014874485.1 of Chloroflexota bacterium. Taxonomy (GTDB): domain Bacteria; phylum Chloroflexota; class Anaerolineae; order DTLA01; family DTLA01; genus DTLA01. Next base: position 14,532 of record JADBJK010000011.1, on the reverse strand, counting down.
TCGTGATGATGGAACTCAAGGGCCTGGTGCGGCACGTCGGCAGCATGAACTACGTGGCCGTGCGAGAAGGGCGGCAGGTGTACCGGCCGCAATCTGGATGAGGAAGGGGGACTTGACCATCGCTGCACTGAACATCCTCATACTCGCGGGGGGCTTCGGGACGCGCCTGTGGCCCAGCAGCCGCGAGCACATGCCCAAGCACCTTCTGTCCATAGGCGGAGAACATTCGCTCCTGAGGGAGACGTATCTCCGAATCGCTCCCCTGGTGGAGCCGCATCAGGTGTACGTGGCAACGGCTGCGGCCCACGCCGACCAAGTCCGCGCGCACCTGCCGGAATTGCCGTCGGAGAACATCATCGTGGAGCCGATGGGCAAGGGGACGGCCCCCTGCATCGGGCTGGCGGCGCTGCACATGCGGCGCAAGAATCCCCACGGCGTGATGGCGTCGCTCCACGCCGACCACGTGATCCTGGACCCCGACGGATTCCGCGCGGCGCTGCAGTCGGCGGTGGCCCTGGCCGAGAAGGGGTACATCGCCACGCTGGGGATTACCCCGCGCTGGGCCGAGACCGGCTTCGGCTACATAGAGCGCGGCGAGCCGGTGGACGATGCGCCTGCGATGCCCGCTTTCCATGTGTTGCAGTTCACGGAGAAGCCCGACGCCGAGCGGGCGCGCCAATTCGTGGAGTCGGGCCGGTACTACTGGAACAGCGGCATCTTCGTCTGGCAGATTTCCCGCATCCTGGATGAGATGCGGAACCTGCTGCCGGACTTGAGCGCGGCGCTGGATGAGATTGACTGCGCGCTGGACTCGCCCGACGCGTGCGCCGTGCTGGAGCGGGTGTGGCCCACGATTCAGCCGGTAACCGTGGACGTGGGGATCATGGAGAGGGCGCGGCGCGTCGTCGTCATCCCCATCTCCGTCGGCTGGAACGATGTGGGGTCGTGGAAAGCCGTCGCGGAGGTCATCCAGGCGGACGGCGCGGGCAATGTGATCCTGGGCGAGCACGTCGTGCTGGACACGGCCGATACCCTCATCTGGGGCGGCAAGCGGCTGGTCGCGGCCATCGGGCTGAGGGATATGGTGATTGTGGACACCGACGACGTGGTGCTGGTGTGCCCGAAGGATCGCGCGCAAGACGTGAAGGCCCTTGTGGAGATGCTCCGCAAGGCGAACAAGCGACAGTACCTCTAGACTACGCAAAGAGAGGCGCATGGCATGGAAGCCTATTGTGTGAAGTGCAAGACGCAGCGCGAAATGGTCAACGCAGAGCCGATCTTCCTGACCAACGGGAGGGCGGCAACCCGCGGCCAATGCGCGGTCTGTGGGACGACCCTCACGCGGCTGGGCCGAACCGAGGCGCACGATGCCCTGCCCGCCGACGCCGCCGCGCCGAAGGGCGAAGGCAAACTGGTCATCGTGGAGTCGCCGGCCAAGGCCCGCACCGTCGGCAAGTTCCTGGGCAAAGGGTACAAGGTGAAGCCCTCGGTCGGGCATATCCGCGACTTGCCCATGAACCGCATGGGCGTGGACCTGGAGAACAACTTCAAGCCGCGCTACGTGATTCCGGCCAAGAAGGCCGAGGTGGTCAAGGAACTCAAGAAGGAGGCGGCTGCCGCTGCGGAAATCTACCTGGCCACCGACCCCGACCGCGAAGGCGAGGCCATCTCGTGGCATCTGAAGGAGACGCTGGGCAGCAGCATCCGGGGCAAGCCGGTCTATCGCGTGGTGTTTCACGAGATCACCAAGCCTGCCATAGAGGAATCCTTCAGCCATCCGTCGGGCATCAACCAGGATTTGGTGAACGCGCAGCAGACGCGGCGCATCCTGGACCGCATCGTGGGCTACACGCTCAGCCCGCTCCTGCGCGAGAACCTGGGGCGCAACCGCCTGTCGGCAGGGCGGGTGCAGTCGGTGGCCGTGCGGCTGGTGGTGGAGCGCGAGCGCGAGATTCAAGCCTTCGTGCCCGAGGAGTACTGGTCGGTGGACGTGGAACTGGCCAAGAAGCCGGAGGCGGCGAAGAAGCGGGGCGATGACCGGCCGTTCCGCGCGGCGCTGGTCAAGGTGCGCGGCGAGAAGTTTGAGTGCCATCGGGGCGAGGAGGCGCTGGCCCTCAAGGAGGACCTGGAGCGGTCGCTGTACGCCGTTCTGGACGTGCGCGAGAAGGAGGTGCGGCGTAACCCGGCCCCGCCATTCATCACCAGCACGCTCCAGCAGGAGGCGTCGCGGCGGTTGCATTTCTCGCCCAAGCGCACCATGGCCGTGGCGCAGCAGTTGTACGAAGGTCTGCCCATCGGCGACGAGGGGAGCGTGGGCCTCATCACCTACATGCGCACCGACTCTACCAATGTGGCCGAGGTCGCCCAGCGGGAGGCGCTGGACTACATCGGCAAGAAGTTCGGCTCCCCTTACGTGCCGCCCAAGCCCTGGACGTACAAGACCAGGACCAAAGGCGCGCAGGAAGCCCACGAGGCCATCCGCCCCACGTCGGTGTTCCGCGAGCCGGCGGCCATTCGCCAGTACCTCACGTCCGACCAGTACCGCCTGTACGACCTCATCTGGAAGCGGTTCGTGGCCAGCCAGATGGCGTCGGCGGTGCTGGACACGGTGTCGGTGGACATCGCCGCGGACAGCCGGGTTTCGCCCGTGGGGAACGCGAACGCGACCTACGGCCTGCGGGCCACCGGCTCGCGGGTGAAGTTCCCCGGCTTCATGCAGGTATACATGGAGCAGCGGGACGAGGACGAAGTGGCCGAAGAGGAACAGGAGCGGATGCTGCCACCGCTGTCGGTCGGCGAGATGCTGGACCTGCGCGGCGTGTTCCCGGAGCAGCATTTCACCCAGCCGCCGCCGCGCTACACCGAGGCGACGCTGGTGCGCGCGCTGGAGGAGAAAGGCATCGGCCGGCCCAGCACCTACGCGCCGATTCTGTCCACCATCCAGGAGCGCGGCTACGTGGAGCAGATTGAGGGGCGAAGGCTTGTCCCCACAGAACTGGGGTTCATCGTCAACGACCTGCTCATCAAGCACTTCCCGGAAGTGATGGACGTGGGGTTCACCGCCGAGATGGAGAGCCGTTTGGACGAGGTGGCATCGGGAGAAAAGGACTGGGTGCGCGTGCTGCGCGAGTTCTACGAGCCGTTCCGCGCGACCGTTGAGGCGGCGCGCAAGAACATGGAGCCGACCACGATACCCGTGGAGATGACGGACGAGGTCTGCGAGAAGTGCGGCAGCCCGATGGTCATCAAGCGCGGGCGGTTCGGCAAGTTCCTGGCATGCAGCGCGTTCCCCAAGTGCCGCAACGCCAAGCCCATCCTGGTGCCCACGGGGGCGAAATGCCCGGAGTGCGGCGGCGACTTGGTGGAGAAGCGCACGCGCCGAAAGCGCACGTTCTACAGTTGCGCGAACTATCCGAATTGCAAGTTCGCCACCTGGAACCGGCCGCTACCCCAGCCCTGTCCCCACTGCGGGGGGCTTCTGACCGAGAAGCCCAAAGCGCCGGGCGTGGCCGTGTGCGCCAAATGCGGCGAGGAGACGCAGATCGCCGAACTTGCAGCGCAGCCGGCGCAGAGTTAGGCAGCATCTATGAGCGCACAAACCGAGGGCACAGAGCCATCCATTCTGCAACAGCACCTGGATCGCTTTGTGGCGTACTTGCGCTACGAGAAGGGCGCATCGCCCTACACCGTCAAGAACTACAGCACGGAGATTCAGGAGTTCATTGACTTCGCGGCGGGCGAGGACGCAGCGGACTGGGCGGCGATCAACGTGCCGCTGATCCGCCGATACCTGCTCTGGTTGAGCAGCCGCAATCTGGCCCAGGCCAGCGTCGCCCGCCGCCTGTCCGAACTCCGCTCCTTCGCGCAGTACCTCATGCGCAACGGCGACATCGCCCAGAACCCGTTCCGCATGGTGTCCCTGCCCCGATTGCCGGAGCGGCTCCCCAGGTATCTGGAGTACCCCGAAGTGCTGGCCATGCTCCACGTTCCCGACATCACCACCCCCGCCGGCCTGCGCGACCGCGCCATCCTGGAGGTGATGTACGCCAGCGGCATCCGCGTGTCCGAGGTGGTGGGGCTGAACGTGGGCGACTACGAGCGGGAGGACGCGCGGCTGCGGGTGTGGGGCAAGGGCGCGAAGGAGAGGATCGCATTCCTGGGCGAGCCGGCCTGCAGGGCACTGGACGCCTACCTGGCCGAGGGGAGGCCACGCCTGCTGGCCGCAGCGCACCGGGCCGCCGCCACCGATGCCCTGTTCGTGAACCGCTTTGGCCTGCGCCTGTCGTCGCGGAGCGTGGACAACCTGGTGCGGGAGGCGGCCCGTGCTGCCGGCATCACGCGGCGGGTTACGCCCCACGTGCTTCGGCATACCTTTGCGACGCACCTGCTCAACGGCGGGGCCGACTTGCGCTTCATCCAGGAGATGCTGGGCCATTCGGACATCTCCACCACCCAGGTCTATACCCACGTGAGCCAAGAGCGGCTCCGCGAGGTGTACCTGCGCGCCCACCCGCGTGCACATGCGAACAACACAAACGCCGGGCCGGCACAGGGCGCACAACCCACCCACGTGGCACGCTGATTGCACACGAAGAACGAGGAGAGCGTTGATGAAAACAGAACGGCTTGCCAGGCTTCGCGAACGGATGGCGGCGCTCCAGTTGCCCGCCATGCTCATCTCGCACCCGCTGAACCGCTACTACCTGAGCGGGTTTTCGGGCTCGGCGGGGACGCTGTTCGTAACCGCCGACCGCGCAGTGCTCCTGACCGACTCGCGGTACACGGAGCGCGCGGCGGGCGAAGCGCCCGGGTTTGAGATCGTGAAACTGGAGCGCGACGTGGCGACGGCCCTGCCCGACCTGCTGGCCCAGGCGGGCGTGGACTGGGTGGGGTTTGAAAGCGCCCACGTAACCTGCGCCGAGTACAAGGTCTGGGCCGAGAAGGTCCGCGAGGCGACGCTCGTGCCCACCCAGGGCGTGGTGGAGGGCATCCGGGCCGTGAAAGAGGCGGAAGAACTCGCCCTCATCCGCCAGGCCGTGGCGATTGCCGACGCGGCCTACGCTTACCTGAAGCGGACGATTCGGCCCGGCATGACGGAGAAGCAGGTGGCCTGGGATTTGGAAGTCTGGATGCGGACCCACGGCGCGGACGGGATCGCTTTTGACCTCATCGTGGCGTCGGGGCCCAACGGCGCGATGCCCCACGCCCTGGCCTCGGACCGGGAGATTCGTGCGGGCGAGCCTATCGTGGTGGACATGGGTGCCAGGGTGCACGGCTACCATTCGGACCTCACGAGGACTCTGTACCTGGGCAACGGCGATGGCACATTCCGCCAGGTGTACGACACCGTGCTGCGCGCCCAGCAGGCCGCAGAGGCGAGGCTGGCGCCCGGCGCGCTGGGGCCCGACGTGGACGCGACCGCCCGCACCATCATCGCCGAGGCCGGCTACGGCGAGAACTTCGGCCACGGCCTGGGGCACGGCGTGGGGCTGGCGGTGCACGAGTTGCCCGGGCTGAACCAGCGGACGCAGGACACGCTCGCGCCCGGGCATGTGGTTACGGTGGAACCGGGGATTTACCTCACCGGATGGGGCGGCGTGCGCATTGAGGACATGGCGCTCATCACCGAGTCGGGCGCGGAGATTCTGACCCAGGCCGACAAGGACCCGTTCGTGCGGGTTTGAGGTTCGGGGCCGAATCGCAGGTGCGCCGCAACCGACGGCCAGCGGGAGTTACCGGCGGATGCATGCGGTTCACCGACAAAAGGTGGACTTGAAACTGATGGGAGCGGCCATTGTCTTTGGCGAAATGTTGTGCTAGAATGTGGCAGTGTCCAGGGTAGTGCGCGGGTGCAGGCGGCTTGCGGCCTGTCCATCTCGCGCCGCAGCACCTCATGTCAGGAGGGACGAACATGTTGACGCAGTTGAAGAAGAAGGAAGTCCTTGTGGCGGGTGCCGCGGGGCTAATCGTGGGGCTCCTGCTGGGCTGGCTGGTCATCGGCTGGTGGCTGTGGCCCGTGAAGTGGGTGGACGCAGACCCATGGGATTTGCGGGCCGAGCACAAACAGGCTTATGTGGCGATGGTGGCGGACTCGCTGGCCACCAACGGCGATTCGGGCCTGGCCCAGCAGCGGTTGCAGAACTGGGATCGGAAGGAACTGGCGAGCATTCTGCAGAGCCTGATTGAGGACCGCCGCGCCAGGCAGATGGGCCTGGAGGCGCAGAACCTGGAGATGCTGCGCCAGGCGCTAGGGCTGGAGGCGGTGGCCGCGCCGGCTCCTGCTCCCGCGCCGCAGCCGGCAGCCAAGGGCACGTCGGGCCTGGTGCGATGGCTCCCCGTCATCCTGGGCGTCGTGGTGCTGCTGCTGATTGCGCTTGCCGCCATCGGGTATCTCACGCGCAAGCAGAAGCAGGCGGCTTCTCGGCGCGGCCCGGCGCCAAGCGCGCCCGCTGCGCCTGCGCCCGGAGGGACCATCCGTCTGAACGCCTATGTGGCCACCTATCGGTCCAGCGAGGCGACCTACGACGAGTCCTTCAGCATTGAGTCGCCCGAAGGGGAATTCCTGGGCGAATGCGGCATGGGCATCAGCGAGACGCTGGCCGAAGGCACGCCGAATCGCGTTACGGCCCTGGAAATCTGGCTGTTTGACAAGACGGACATCCGCACGGTAACGAAGGTGCTGATGAGCGAGTGGGCGCATGGGGACGCAGAAATGCGTGCGGCGCTGGCTCCCAAAGGCGAACTGCTGCTGGCCCAGCCGGGGGCGGAGTTCACCCTGGAGACGGAGCGCCTGCGGCTGAAGGCCAGCCTGACCGAGGTCGCCTACGGCAGCGAACAGCCCGCCAACAGTTACTTTGAGCGGCTGGTTGTGCGGATGGAGCCGTTCCTGAAGCAGTCCCCCGCGCCGACCGCGAGTTGACCGATGTCATAACGCGCGCCGCCGAAGGAATCTCCGGCGGCGCGTCTTTTCCCTACACCTGCACCGTGGGGTCAAACAACCGCTGGTGCTCCTGGATGGCGAACCGGTCGGTCATGCCGGCGATGTAGTCGCAGATGACGCAGGCCAAATCGCCGGTTTCGCACGCGCGCTCCTCCACCGAGAACGGCAGTTGGGCCGGGTTGCTCATGTAGGCGTGGAACAGGTCGCCGATCATGCGCTTGGCCTTCTGCGACATGCGCACCATCCGATAGTGGCGGTAGAAGTTGCGCATGAGGAAATCCTTGAGGGCGCGGTTCTTCCGCCGCAACTCCTCGGAGAATCGCACGATGGGCGCCCCCAGGTTGCGCACGTCGTCCACCGAGCGGATGCCGTGCTCTGTCAGCAGGCGGCTGGTCTCCTGCACCACATCGGTAACCTCGCGCCCGATGAGTTTGCGGATCAGTCGGTGGCGCGTGAGTTCGTCAAACGTTCCCGGCGGCACGTTCAACGCGGCCAGCAGTTCCTCCCACAGTTCCATGCCCCGCAGCATGTCCGGGTGCAGGATGCCCGCGCGCAGGCCGTCGTCCAGGTCGTGGGAGTTGTAGGCGATTTCGTCGGCCACGTTGACAATCTGCGCTTCCAGCGTCGCGGCCTTCTCCGGTTCGTAGCCCACGGCGGCGCTCTTGTCGTATTCGGTCTCGTGCTTGATCATCCCCTCGCGCACTTCCCAGGTCAGGTTCAGGCCGCGAAACTCGGGATAGCGGCGCTCCAGTTCCTCCACAATGCGCAGGGACTGGTGGTTGTGGTCAAACCCGCCGCGATCCTTCATCAGTTCGTTCAGCGCCTCCTCGCCCGAATGGCCAAAGGGCGTGTGCCCCAGGTCGTGGGCCAGCGAGATGGCTTCGGCGAGGTCTTCGTTGGCTCCCAGGGCGCGGGCGATGGTGCGGGCGATCTGCGCCACTTCCAGCGTGTGCGTCAGGCGCGTGCGGTAGTAGTCGCCTTCGGTGTTCACGAAGACCTGCGTCTTGTACTCCAGCCTGCGGAAGGCGGTCGTGTGGATGATGCGGTCGCGGTCGCGCTGGAACGCCGTGCGGTAAGGGTGCTCGTCTTCGGGGTACTTGCGCCCGCGCGACTGGCCGCTCTTCGCTGCGTAGGGGGCCAGCGTGGCGGCTTCTATCTCCTCCAGTTTTTCCCTCGTGTAAATCATGGCCGAACCTCACAAATCTCGGAGATGCGTCGTGCCTGGGGCATTCTGACCGTCAAGCCGATCAGAGCCCGACCGTGCACATCAGTTTAGCGGCAACTGGGGCTTGTGTCAACCCGACTTGAACGTTCGCGCGCTTTCCGCTATACTTGCGGGAGAGCAACCACCAACCCCATAAGGAGGCCACTATGGTACTCGGGCCGCGCACATCGGAGGAACGGTACGGGCCAGCGCTGGAGAAGGCGCTGGAAGACTGGAGGAAGCGAGAGCCACAGGAAACCGCCTGGAAAGCCGGCGCGGATTTTGACACGGCTTCGCGCCTGGTGTCCCTGACGCTCACGGGCGAGAAGTACACCATCAGCCACCCGGATGGCGAGGTGCGGCTGGTGGGGAGCGAGGCCGAAGTGCCCATCACCACGCGCATCCTGCTGCTGCACTATCTGCTCACGGCCGATGGGGCGCCACCCGCCGGTCGCTGGGTCGCGTTCCGCGAACTGCCCGACGCGCTGGTGTACGACCCCGCGTTCCAGGGCCGCGCCAGCCACCGCATTCGCGCCCGCTTCGGCACCGACATAGAGGCATTCCACCGCGCGGCCAAGGCATTGGGCGGAGACCGTCTCACGTTCGGCGATGCCTCGTACCTGTTCCGCGCGCTGCCGAGGGTGTGGCTTGCCGTCATCGTGTACAAGGGCGACGAGGAGTTTTCTCCGTCGGCCAACGTGCTGTTTGACGCCGCGGCGGCGAACTACCTGCCCACCGAAGACCTGGCCGTGCTGGGCGGGTACCTCGCATCGCGGCTTGTCCACGCCGCCGGGAAGTAGGCATGCGGTTCCCGGCCCCGCTGGTTTCGGCCCGTTTCGTGGCGCGGGACAACCGCTTTCGCGCCACGGTGGACATGGCGGGCCGCCTCGTGCCCGTGCATGTGCCCAACTCCGGGCGCATGCGCGAACTGCTTGTCTCCGGCACCGAAGTGCGCCTTGCCCCGGCCCATGCGCCTGCCCGCCGAACCGCCTTTGACCTGGCGCTGGTTTGGGGTTCGGGCGGGTGGGTGTCGGTGGACGCCCGCCTGCCGCCGCGCCTGTTCGCCGAGTGGCTGCAACGGGGCGGGGGAGGGCCGCTGTCGGGGTGGCTGACGGTCCAGCGGGAGGTAACCGTCGGCCATAGCCGCGTGGATTTGCTGCTGGGGCGCGGCGACGACCGCTGCTGGGTGGAGACCAAGAGCGTAACCCTCGTGCGCGGGGGCGTGGCCCTGTTCCCCGACGCGCCCACGGAACGGGGCCGTCGCCATCTGCAGACGTTGGCCGCGCTGGCGGAATCGGGGCAGCGTGCGGCGGTGGCCTTCGTGGTGCAGCGCAGCGACGCCACGCACTTCCGCCCGAACGATGAGACCGACCCTGCGTTCGGCGCGGCCCTGCGGGATGCGATTCGGCGCGGGGTAACGGTGGTCTGTTGCACCTGCACGGTTGGCGAGGGCGGGGTGGAGGTCGTCGGCGAGATTCCCCTGGGCTAGTCCGCGTCCTCGTCGGGCCGCAGCAGCGAGGCCCGCCGAATGGCGTCGCGCCCGAACTTGTCGCGGATTTCGTCCAGGGTACGCGCCAGTTTGTCCTCGCGGGGGTGGGCGTCGTCAAACAGGCCCAGTTGGCGGTAGGGTGCGCTCTCCAGATTTGCCACGCCGACGCCCACGAGTCGGACCGCGCGCCCCTTCTGCCAGTGCTTGTGCCAGAGTGCCAGGGCGGTCTCGTAGATGTCGCGGGCCGAATCGGTGGGCATGGGCAGGGTCTCGCTCCGCAGCACCGTGGCGAAGTCGTGGTAGCGGATCTTCAGCCGCACCGTGCGCCCGGCCTGACCGTTGGCGCGGAGGCGGGCGGCGACCTTGTCGCTGAGGCGCAGCAACTCGTGTCGGAGAAACTCCTCGTCGGTCTGGTCTGTGGCGAAGGTCTCCTCGTTGCTGACCGATTTGGCTTGCCATTCGGTGATAACCGGGCTGTCATCCTGGCCCAGGGCGCGGCACTTGAGCGCGGCCCCATGCGGCCCGAATGCATCCACGAGCACCGACTCGGGAAGCGCCGCCAGGTTGCCGATGGTCTCGACGCCGAGGCGGTGGAGGGCCGCTGCGGTAACCTTGCCCACGCCCCAGAGGCGCTCCACCGGCAGCGGGGCCAGGAACTCGGCCTCGCGCCCGTGCGCCACGTACACGAAGCCGCGCGGCTTGCGCAGGTCCGACGCGATCTTCGCCACCAGTTTGTTGGACGCCAAGCCGACCGACGCCGATAGCCCCACTTCGTCCATGACGCGCTGCTGGATGCGCCGCGCGACGTCGGGTATCGGCCCCCACAGGCGCTCGCAGCCGGTGAGGTCCAGAAACGCCTCGTCAATGGAGACCTGCTCCAGGATGGGGGAGAAGTCGCGCAGGATGAGCATCACGCGGTCGGAGAACTCGCCATACACGTGATGGCGTGGGGGCACGAGAATCGCGTGGGGGCAGAGTTTCAACGCGCGGGCGGTGGGCATGGCCGAGCGAACGCCGTACTCGCGGGCGGCGTAGGATGCCGACGCCACCACCCCGCGATGGGCAGGGGACGCGCCCACGATGACGGGCTTCCCGCGCAGGTCCGGGTTCAGCAGTTCTTCCACCGACGCGAAGAAGGCGTCCAGGTCTATGTGCAGAATCCAGCGGAGGCGCGTGCCGGCGGGCTGGGAGTCGCTTTTGGGTTTGCGCGTCTGGTTTGCCATACATCCTCACGCGGCCGGGGTCGCCCATCGGTCCGCTTGCGTTGCGGGCGACGCCCCGCCGCGCCCTGGGGCTATTGTACCGGCGCGGGCGCGGCGGTCAAATGCAGGGCGCACGCCTGCGAGCCACCTTTGACGCCCTCGCGGGCCTTGAGTATACTACGCGCGCCCCCTGAGGGGCAGGTTCCGGCGCGAGTGCCGGGCATTCTGTTTCGGGAGACAGCGGCATGCGCATTCTCATCACCGGCGGCGCCGGTTTCATCGGTTCGCACCTGTGCGACTATCTGGTCGCCCGCGGGCACGACGTGATTGCCATGGACAACCTGATCACAGGCAACCCGGACAATATTGCCCACCTCATCGGCAATCCGCGTTTCCGCTTCATCCAGCACGACGTAACCAACTACATCTACGTGGAGGGCCCGCTGGACGCTGTGATGCACCTCGCGTCGCTGCCCAGCCCGGTGGACTACGTCAATCTGCCCATCCAGACGCTGAAGGTGGGCGCGCTGGGCACGCACAAGGCGCTGGGACTGGCGAAGGCCAAAGGAGCGACGTTCCTGCTGGCGTCCACGTCCGAGGTGTACGGCGACCCGCTGGTGCATCCCCAGCCGGAGGAGTACTGGGGCAACGTGAACCCCATCGGCCTGCGCGGCGTCTATGACGAGTCCAAACGCTTCGCCGAGGCCATGACCATGGCCTACCATCGCTATCACGGGGTGGACACGCGCATCGTCCGCATCTTCAACACCTACGGCCCGCGCATGCGGCTGAACGACGGCCGCGTGGTGCCCAGCCTGGTGTCGCAGGCGCTGCGCGGCGAACCGCTCACGGTGCACGGCGATGGCATGCAGACGCGCAGTTTCTGCTACGTGAGCGATCTGGTGGAAGGCATCGTGGCGCTCCTGTTCAGCAAGGAAGTGAACCCGGTCAACTTGGGCAATCCGGACGAGCACACGATTCTGGAGTTCGCCCAAATCATCAACGAGTTGACGGGCAACAAGGCGGGCATCGTGTTCACGGAAGGCCGCCCCGAAGACCCACGCCAGCGGCGGCCCGACATCACCAGGGCGCGGACGCTGTTGGGATGGGAGCCCAAGGTCGGCCTGCGCGAGGGACTGACCCAGACCATCGCATGGTTCAAGGAGCGGCTGGCGAGGCCGTAGGCGCATCGCGTGAGGCGGGCGGCGCGTCCGCCTTGCCGGGCAGAAGCCGGACTGAGACATGAAGGCGTTGTGGTGGGAACTGCGTAGGCATGCCCCAGGGGTAACGTTAGGCGGCCTGGTGCTGGTCGCCGCATTCCTCGTGGCGCTCGCGCCTCTGACCGTGGCCACGGCAGCCATCGCGGGGGCGCTCGTGGTCGTGCTCACGCTCATCCGCCCCCACTTCGCGCTGTATTTGCTGGCGCTGGCCGTCCCGTTCGGCTCGTTGCGCGAGTTCGCCGTGGGGCCGATCTCCATCGGCGGCGCGGAGGCGGTGGGGATTCTGGTGGCGGGGGCGTGGGTTCTGCGCGCCCTGGCGCTGCGGGAGCCGATTCGGTGGCGCGCGCCGCTGACCTGGGCGCTCGTGGTGTTCCTCTTCGTGGGGCTTGTGAGCACGCTAGGGGCGCTGTCGCTGGCGCACAGCGTGAAGGAACTGCTGCGCTGGGGCGAATTGCTGGTCATCTTCCTGGCCGCGGGGAACTTGCTGCGCGGCCGGCGCATCTACGTCGCGGCCGGGTTTGTGCTCCTGGGCGCGGCGCTGGAGGGGCTGCTGGGGCTGTACCAGTTCTTCCGGCAGGCGGGGCCGGAGGGGTTCGTGCTCTTGGGGCGGTTCATGCGCGCCTACGGCACATTTGAGCAGCCGAACCCGTATGCGGGATACCTGGGTTTGGTGTTCCCCCTGGCGCTGGCGCTGGTGCTGTCGGCCCCCGCGGCGTGGTGGGAGGTCATCGCCACCCGACAGTGGCGGGTCGCCGCGTGGGTGGGCGTGGCCATCGCTGCCGCCCTGGCGCTGGGGGGAATCGTCGCCAGTTGGTCGCGCGGGGCGTGGATCGGGCTAGCGGCCAGCACGGCGACGGTCATCCTGCTGCGCGGCAGGCGGTGGGCAGCGGCCCTGCTGATCGCGGCGGCCTTGGCTGTCGCGCTCCTGGGGGCAGGTGCGGCGGCGAATGTGCTCCCGCCCGCCATCGTGGAGCGGTTTGCCGATGTGGGGGCGTACTTCCGGCCCTTTGACGTGCGCACCGTAGAGGTTACCGACGCCAACTGGGCCATCGTGGAGCGCATGGCCCACTGGCAGGCGGGCTGGGCCATGTTCGGCGACCGACCGTGGCTGGGCGTGGGATTCGGCAATTACGAGGCTGTGTACCCTGCCTATGCCATCGGCATCTGGCGCGACCCGCTGGGGCACGCGCACAACTACTACATCAACGTGGCGGCGGAGGCGGGGCTGATAGGGCTTGGGGCATACCTGGCGGTCATCGCCGCGGCGTTGGCGCAGACAGGTCGCTCGGCACGCCGCGCTTCGGGCCTGGCGCGCGCCTTGTGCATCGGGGCGCTGGGGATGCTGGTGCACCTGTGCGTGCACAACGTGGTGGACAACCTGTACGTGCACGGGATGAATATGCTGGTGGGCATGGCCCTGGGCATGGCCTGGGCTTTCTACGACGAGCGCCCGACGGCCCGCGTCTCGGAGACAAAACCTTGAGCGTGAGGTGGAAATTGACGCGATTGCTGGAATTGGCCCAGACGAACCGCAAGGAGTTCGTCCGCTTCATCAAATTCGCCATCGTGGGCACGTCCGGCGCGGTGGTGGACTTCGGGGTGCTGAACCTGCTGCACCTGGTGTTCGGGTTCAGCAAGTTCTGGGCGAACACGTGCTCGTTTTCGCTGGCGGTTATCAACAATTTCACGTGGAACCGGCTGTGGACGTTCCCGGAGTCGCGCGAGCGCCCGCTGAGGAGCCAGTTGGCGCAGTTCGCCCTGGTGAACGTGGCGGGGCTTGCCATCAACCAGGTCGTGTTTCTGAGCCTGGATCGGTACGTGTTCGGGCCTTGGCTGGGGCCTTTGGGGTACAACGTGGCCAAGGCGATTGCCATCATCGTCGTCCTGTTCTGGAACTTCGGGGTGAATCGCGTCTGGACGTACCGCGGAATCAAGTGAGCAGTGGAGCGCGGGGTGCGTGGGGGATTTACGTGCGACGCACCTCCAAGGTGCGTCGCACGTGAGCGGCGAATTGCGTTGGTGAGGAGCGCGGGGTGCGTGGGGGATTCACGTGCGGCGCACCTGAGAGCGATCCGAGGAGGGATTATGGCGCGCAGAAAAGTGGCTTTTGCGCCTGGCGAATACTACCACATCTACAACCGTGGGGCCAACCGCGAGAGGATATTCCGAAGCGATGAAAACTATCGCTTTCTACTGGAGCGTATCAAGGCATGCATCCAGGATTGGCAAGTGGGCATAATCGCGTATTGCCTGATGCCGAACCACTATCACCTCATTCTGCGTCAAGACGGGGAACGGCCTATCAGCGGGTTTGTCATTGATCGCCCTATACTGTACCAGGCATCGCCGCCTGATGTGTACCACCCGCAGTCGCCCGATCTGTACCACCCGTGATCGCCCGATGTGTACCACCCGCAGTCGCCCGATGTGTACCACCGGAGTGGCGCGATGGCGAGCTCGTGGCTACACTCCTCCGA
>JADBJK010000115.1 GCA_014874485.1 Chloroflexota bacterium | reverse complement strand
GAAGCCGCGCACCGCCTGGCGGTCTGTGGCCACCAGGAAGCACTCCCGGCGGCGAAAATCTCCCATCAGGTCGCTGGAATCCCGCGGATAGGCCACATCCATCGGCCAAGGTAGCCGGACGCGGACGAACGTGATTTCCAACTGTCCCTCTACCTCGCCCAGGCGCATTTGCCAGACGTATTCGGTCTCGTAAGAAGCATCGAGAGAGGCACAGCCTTCCAGATCTTTCAGCACAGCATTGCGGATGAAGAGTTCGGAATGCATGGCGCTTATACCCCTTCCCACCAGAGGCGCTGGCTCAGCACAACCTTCAGATCGTCTCCTTGACGAACCCGGTAGGCGGGGATCCCATTCTGCGCAAGGACACCGAGAAACGGCTGTGTACCCACTGGTGCGCCGAAACTTTCGGGATCGATCACGACGGCCACCCCGCGGATGTCTCGCCGGCTGAGATCTCGCAAGACCTCGACCCACTCCACTTCAGTAGAGGGCGTAATGACCACGACGGAGGTGTTTCGTCCTAGCATAGTCCCCTCTGCGGACAGGATGGTAGCCAGTGGGATGGTACCTTGGGCGCGGGTAACGGCTAACATCTCCAGGATCTTGTTCAACTGCCGCTCCCCTCGATCGGCGGGGAGCACTTGACGCTGTTGTGCATAGGCCACCAGCCCTACCGCCCGGTTCTCTGAGAGGAAGTGTTGGGCAAGGGACGCCGCAATGGTGACGGCATATTCCTCGGTGGTAGGGTCAATCAGCGAGGTCGGTTTCTTCGCTAGCAGTGCGGGTTCGGGTACCTCTGTCTCTTCGGTGACCAGGCCGAAGTGCACGCGGCTCTGCATATCCACAAAGAGCCACACGTCGGCGGTAGGGTCCAGTTCGAACTCTTTGACGATGAGGCGTCCGGTGCGTGCTGTGGAGGGCCAGTGAATGCGGTTGAAGCCATCGCCCGGGTAGTAATCGCGCACCCCCGAAACATTGGTGGTCACATAATGGGTGCGGCGCCGCATCGTCCCGCCCCCGGGCAAATCGCCGATTGGCATGGCAAAGCGGGGCAAGTCTACTGTCGCCGGGTAAACAATGATGGTGAAGGTGTCGCTCAGTTCGCGCCGTCGCTCAAACAGGCCAAAGGGATCACCGCTGATGATCGTGAGGGGTCCGAGGGTGAAGCGGCCCCGTCGCCGGCAAAAGGTCCTCACTGTCCAGCCGCGTCGCTGCCGCGAGCCCAGAGAAGCGACGACCCGGCTGGCGTGATGATGGGGCAAGGTGGAGTGGTCGTGTACCTCCAGCCAGAGTTTGGGCAGAAAGGTGGCATTGTGTACCACGAAGCGCTCTTCCAACGCCCCGCCCACCTGCGTGTGCTCCGCGTGGGTCTGGCGAGTGATCTCCACGCCGTTCACATTGATCCAAGTCCAGAAGTATGAGAGCATGAAAAGGATGATGAACAGATAGGAGATACTAAACCAGATGCGCTGGCCAACCGGCGAGATGCTCGACCGGGCGGCGAGGCCCAGGAGCAACGCCAGCCCCAGCATAGCCAGCGCGATCCAGGTCCTTCTCACCGCAATTTCACCCTATTCTGCGGGGTAGAGGCTTTACCCCGATGGATACGGCCCGCTGGTCGCGGTGGGTTGAGGGCCAGGGTAGGGTCCTTCCGTGGGCGGTGGAAGTGGGGTCTGCGGGGTCTCTGGCGTAGCAGTCATAATGCGGATTGGGCCTGTGGGCGGTGGGGGCACTGTATCCGTTGCCAGGACGATGGGCGTGTGGGTAGCCTGCGGCTCGGGGGTCACCCGTTCGACCTTGCAACTCGCCACAGTGATCACAATCAAGCCGAGCGCCAGGGCCGCCAAAAGCAAACGCCTGGAGCGGGCGTGGTCTCGATGCGCCATGAAATGTCCTCCTTCGGTTCAAGTGACAGCGCCCTGAGGCTGGCGCTGTCCGGTTTGCGGGTTCAAGTATAACACGCCCGGCCCCAAATGCCAAAAAGCACAGGGGTTGTGCTAGCGAAACAAATCGCGGGCTTTACGTCTCGTCTGCACCTTCTGGAAAAACTTCTCCCACGCTCTCTGCCTTGCGGGCGAAGACCAAGTAGCCGGTATGGGCCACCATCCGATCGGTCGGGCGCAGGCGAGTGGGGACAGGTTTATACGAACGTAGTAGGATCTCACAGACCTCGATATCCATAAACTCTTTGCGCCCCAACACGTCTATCAACTCGCTCACCTGGTTGGCTGTGGGCACAATGGCACCGAAGAAGCCGCCGTCAGAGAGCGCCTCGCGGGCCTGATCCAGGTAGAGCCAGGGTGTGCGCACGTCGAGGAACACTGCGTCGGCATCGCGCTCGTCGAAGCCGGCGGCGATGTCGCGCTGTTTGATCTCCACCACGTCGGCCAGACCTACGTTGGCCAGGTTCTTGGCCGCCAGACGGCACATGTCCTCGCGGGACTCGTAGGTGTAGACTCGCCCGTCGGGGCGCACAGCATGGGCCAGCGCCATGGTCAGCGCGCCGCTGCCCGTCCCGCCTTCCACAACCCGGCTGCCGGGGCCCACGTTCAGTTTCAGCAGGATGTAACCTGCTTCCTTGGGATAGACGATCTGCGAGGCGCGCTTGATGTCCATCACCAAGTCGTGGATGGAGGGCCGCAGGGCCACATAGGGGTAGCCCAGGTGGGTCTGGCGCACCTGGCCCAGGGGTGCGCCGATCAGGTCGTCGTGAGCGATGATGCCGCGGTGGGTGTGGAGCAGTTGTCCTCGCTCCAGGCGGACGATGAAACGCTTGCCATCTTTAGCCAGAATCAGAAGGAGATCATTTTCGCGGGCCAGGGCCATTAGACTCCCTCTTTGCGCGCAGTTCACAGTCCGTTGTCGAGCACTGAAGCGCCTACTACAAACCCCAGTTCAAATGGCTGGCACTACAAGGCCAGCCAATCCTCCAAGTGGAAATGGGGTGCGAACGGGTTTACGAAACGCACCCCCTCGACCACTCTATTGCCTGGAATGTCCTCGGTCAGCACCACTGGCACCTGGTTCAATTTGGCCGTGGCCCACACCTGGGCATCCCACAGAGCCATGCCGTGCTCTTGTGCTCCGCGGATTGCTTCCAGCAAGACGAGTGGGGTGAGGTCAAGCACCGGCCAGGAACGCACCAACAGTTCCATCTGGCGGGCGGCCTCGGCGCCGGTCAGAGGGGGCATCAAGCGGCGTGTGGCAACCCAGAAAAACTCAGCCAGAATCTGTACGCTCAGCAGACCCGCGCCCAGGGCCTGCAGCGTGGTCAGCACCTCCAGGGCGTGAGATTGTTTCGGTAGGTCGGCGATGTCATGGGCGTAGACCAGGACATTCGTATCTACCAGCAGCCTAGCGGCCATAGCGCCCCGTCCGCTCCTCGTAGATTTCATCGCGCTTCCAGGTGCGAGGGCCAGGCGCAGCACACAGCGCAGCGCGGGCGAGCATGAAGGCCCTGGCCTCGTCCCAGGCGGCGGGGTCGGGGGGCAAAGCGGTCGTGGTCGCAGAGCCCAGTTGGGCGTCTATGGCTCGCCGGATCAATTCGGCCTCAGTCACGCCCAAGCGACGCGCCAGACGTTTAAGCATGGACTCCTGGCGGCGGTCAATATACACCTGCTTGCGGATCATGGCACACATGTCCCAGCCTCCACTCCCATGGTCGCATACAGCATATTATACATCGCATTCACCGGTGGTCAAATACGACTATCAATAATTGGCCCTTTCCGGCCCCTCCCTGGCACGTCCAGACCTCGCTCGCGCCGGAGGTCTGGTAGGCAGTGATCTGGAGGGTCAGCCCAGTGCGGGTGCCACACCAGGAGCGCGCGTTGTAGGTGTAGGTGCGCGGGGCCAGGTTCCAGTAGTGCGTGCCGGGGTTGAAGCTGCGCGCCCCGAGGCCGATGATCTCCAAAGTGAGCACACCGCCCGTCTCGTTGTTGATCTGCCAGGTGCCACGGTTGGCAGGGAGCGACTTCAGGTCGCTCCAGGGGCTGGTGCAGCCATGACCCGTTGCTCGCACGCGGTAGAAATAGGTGGCCAAGGGATTGCGCCCTGTGAGAGCGACGCTGGTGGCCGATCCCGAGTACACCTGCGTCGGGCTAGTGAAGGGCACGTGGTCGTCTTCCTCGAGGGTATAGGCCTCG
>JADBJK010000071.1 GCA_014874485.1 Chloroflexota bacterium | reverse complement strand
CTCCGCCCGCGGAGAGGAAAGGGGAGGGCCGGGGTGGGGATAGGTGAGGTAGATTCTGCGCGACAACCTAACGACATTCGGTCACTCTTGCCCCAAAATGGAAATACACCCGATCACAGCGTGCGGCACGTGCGGCCAGCCTGGGCGACCCGCGCGGCGGGCGTCCGAGACATCCCATCGCCGCGCGCCCGACGGGAACCGCGAACAGGCGCGCAGCCGCGCGAAGGGCCAGAAATCGCAGGTTTTTGTGCGGCCGATAGTACCATATTCCTATTGATGAAGGACGTTATTCCTCGTATAATGGTGGTAGATTATCGGAGTATCCACCATTTAGTTTGAAAGGAGATGTCAAGATGTTCTACTTGCCGCGGGAGAAAGGCCAGGGGTTGGTTGAGTACGCTCTGATCCTCGTGCTGGTCGCTGTGGTTGTGATCGCTGTGCTGTTGCTGCTTGGCCCGGCGGTCGGCAACGTGTTCAGCCAGATCATCTCCAACCTGTAGGTCGCAACACTCGGAAACCCACCTCTACAATTGAATAGCGGAAGGCCCCGCTGCAGAAGCGGGGCTTTCTTTTGCGGACAGGTCGGGCGTGCTGGTTAGCCTTGCGTGCCTCGCTCTGGGCGCACCACCTTGCGCCCCTTCCACTCCGCGCCGCCCCGATACGCCAACGCCAGGGAACGAATGGCGATGGCGAACGCGATGGCGATGGACACGGGGTAGAGAAGGGCCAGGTACAGGGGGAACTTGAATCGGGCGCACGCGACGGCCCAGAGGGCAAGCATCTCGCCCACGGCGATAGCCGCAGGCACAGGCGCGAACGCGGGCGACAGCGCGCCCAAGCCCGCAGCCAGGAGCACGAGGATAGGCTCCCACGCCACGACCAGCAGGTACGCCCACACGAACAGGAGCAGCGCCGCATTGTAGTTGAACGCGGCGTACAGGTTCTTGCTGAAGCCGTCCCATGCCTCGCGGAAGTTGTGGTACATGCGGCATCGCACGCGGGCGGTGCCGTCGGCGATGCGCAGCCGAAACCCCGCCGCCTTGATGCGCCTGGCCAGTGCCAGGTCGTCCACCACGTTGTCGCGGATGGCCGCGTGGCCGCCGATGGCCTCGTAGGCTGTGCGTCGGAACAGCATGTACTGGCCGATGGCCGCCGAGAGGTCGGACGCGCGGAGCCTGTGCGCCAGTGCCGCCGACAGGAACGAGTGGATGCTCCAGTACATCACCGGCACGATGAGCCGCTCGCCCCAGGTGATCGCCTCCTCCTGCGGCAGCAAGGTGAGCATGTCGGCGTCGGTGGCTTGGAGCGTAGCCACGGCCTCGCGCAGCGCCTGCGGGTGGTGGCGGGTGTCGGCGTCGGTGAACAGCAGCAGCGTGCCGCTGGCGGCCTCCGCCAATTGGGCGCAAGCCCAGTGCTTGCCGATCCAGCCGTCTGGACGCGGCTTGCCCCGCAGGACGCGTAGGCGGGGGAACTCCGCCGCCAGCGCCCGCAGGCACGCCCATGTCCCATCGGTGGACTCGTCGTCCAGGACAAGCACCTCAAAGTCGGGGTAGCCCTGCGCGAGAAGGGACTGGACGCACGGGCCGATGTTGCGCTCTTCGTTGCGGGCGGGCACCAGCACCGAGACGCGGGGCGCGGGCGCGCGAAGGGGATGCCTGCCCATCTTGCGCAGTGTCCACAGGTTGGCAAGGGCGTTGAGCAGGATGACGGCCAGGAACACCGCCAGGCTGAACTGGTGCTGTATCCAGAACCCGCTCATTGCGGCCCCCCGATCATTCTCTGGAGCCAGGGGCGGAAGCGGAAGGGCAGGCGCAGGCTCGCGCGATGCTTCCACGCCAGGATGAGCGTGTTGCCAGCCCAGACCGCCAGGAGGATGGGCGCATGCCCGCGCAGCAGGAGATGCACCAGCACCCCCGCCATGCCCAGCATCACCGACCAGGAGTCCGCCGCGAGCGTGAAGAAGAACACGCCCAGCAACACACCGAGGAGAATCGGCACCTCGCCCAGCGTGAGCCCCGTCCAGATGCCGAAGGTTACGGCCACGGCCTTGCCCCCGCGGAACCGCAGGAACGGCGAGAAGGCGTGCCCCATGACCGGAGCCAGCGCCATGGCCGCCAGCGCTGGGCCGTGTATCCCCAGGCTGAAATGGGCGAAGCCCACGGGGATCGCGCCTTTGAGGTAGTCCAGCAGGACGGCCAGCAACCCTACAGGCCAGCCGCCCGCGCGCCAGGCGTTGGCCGCGCCTGGGTTGCCGTCGCCGTACCGGCGGATGTCGGCGCGCAGCAGAAGTCGCCCCAGCCAGACCGAGAACGGTATGGAACCTGCGAGGAAACCAAGCACCACCCAGAATAGCGTGTCCACACGCTGCCCCCGACGGGCATAGATTACCGAAAGCCAGCGGCTGCCCGAATCCGGCGCCAGTATAGCAGAGCCAGCGCAGCGCGCAAGGCTGTTGCTGGGCCGCCTTGACGCCGTGCGTGGGCGGGCTACAATTGCGCAGCGCCATGTGCGCGGCGCAGTCAAAATCTTAGACGGGAGGTGGCGAGATGCTCAAAGAGTTCAAGGAATTCGCGATGCGGGGCAATGTGGTGGACATGGCCGTGGGCATCATCATCGGCGCAGCCTTCGGCAAGATCATCACGTCGCTGGTGAACGACATCATCATGCCGCCCATTGGCCTGCTCCTCGGCGGCGTGGACTTCTCCAACCTGTACCTGAACCTGTCGGGCGGGTCCTATGCCTCGCTGGCCGAGGCGAAGGCCGCCGGCGCGGCGACCATCAACTACGGCGTCTTCCTCAACACGGTGCTGGACTTCATCATCGTGGCCTTTGTCATCTTCCTGGTGGTGCGGGCCATCAACCGGATGAAGCGCCAACCCGCGCCTGCCGAGCCGACGACGAAGGACTGCCCGTTCTGCCTGTCCAAGATTCCCATCAAGGCGACGCGCTGCCCGTTCTGCACGTCCGAACTGGGCCACGAAGGCGCATGAGACGGGCACGAACCGCCTGGCGCGACCTGCAGGTCGTCGTGCGGGCTGTGTCGGGCAACCTGGCCCTGTTCGCAGGACTCATCATCGGGGCGGCGCTCCTGATGCGCCTGGCCGGATCCTATCCGCGCGAGAGCCTTCTGGACCTCATCGTCCGCGCGTTTCACATGGCCTACCTTGAGGCGGTGGTGGAACCAGGGGATGGCTGGGTGCCGGACATGTTGACCTTCGTCGTCCCTGCCCTGAGTGTGCTCATCCTAGGCGAGGGCGCGTTGCGCGTGGTGGCCGTGTACCTCAGACGCGACGAACACCGAGAGGAGTGGGATCGGTTGGTAGCGAAAACGTTTTCCAAACACACGGTGATCTGCGGCATTGGCGAACTGGGGCGAGCCATGTGCCGCAGGCTGCTGGCGCTGAACCCGGACACGCCGCTCGTGCTGGTGGACACCAAGCCAGATGTCCTGTCCGAACTGGGCATTCGTAGCCCGAACGTGTGCCATCTCCAGGCGGACATGACCTCGCTCGCCACGCTGGAAGCGGCCAACTGCCGTGAGGCTGCGCTGGTGATTCTCGCGTCGGGCAACGATGCGCTGAACTTGGAGGCTGGCTACAAGGCGCACAGCCTGAATCCCCAGGCCGAAATCTGGATACGCCTGTACCGCAGCGAACTGGCCACGTTGATGGACCTGGCGACCAAGCCCACGATTCACTTCTTCAGCCCCTACGAGCGGGCGGCGGACGCGCTGGTGGAGCACCTGCGCAACCCTGGGCACTGATGGGCGGAGCCCCCGACGTGCGACGCAGCCCAAGTGCGCCGTAGGTGCAATCCGCTCGGGCGGGGCGGCGCGTTTGGATCGCGCAGCCCGCGGAAGGGTGCGAAAGGGTGCAGGCCGCGCGGGGCGGGGGCGTTTGGATCGCGAAATCCGCGAAAGGGCACGAAGGGCGCGAAAGGGGTCGGGGCCGCGCGTTCCCTCTCCCGCTGGGAGAGGGCTAGGGTGAGGGCGTGCCGCGCGGGGCTAAACCCCCGCGCTGAACGGGCGAAGCCCCGATGGGGCTGGGGTAGCCCGCAGGGCTTTGCCCATTTAGCCCGACGGCTTCAGCCTCGGGCGGGGCAACCTCCCCCTCGCCCGCTGGGCTTATCGTTACCCACAAGTGGCCCGCCAAGGCAGAAGTATGGTAGAATGGGCAGGAGTAGACCAAGGAGAGGAG
>JADBJK010000004.1 GCA_014874485.1 Chloroflexota bacterium | reverse complement strand
GCGGCGTTGGCGAAAATCGGCCCCGTTACCGAGTTCACCCCGCTGATGTCGGCGACGGAATGCATCAGCGTGATGTCTTTGGTGCCCACGTAGGGGCCAAAGGGCGTCGGGCCGCTGGCCATCGTGGAAACCATCAGTTTGGGGATTCCCACCGGCAGCGCCTGCATCACGCGGGTGCCCAGGGCCGTCCCCCGCGACCCGCCGATGGACAGCACCCCGCCCAAACGTCCCTCGGCCAGCAGGCGCAACAGGATACGGCTCGCGCCGTCGGCCATGGCCACCAGCGCCCGCGCCTTGTCGCCCGCGCGGATGATGTCATCCAACGTGGTGCCTGCGGCCAGGGCCACCTCCTCCCGCGTAACATCGGCGGGGATGCCCGGCACGCCCAACACGCCCGTATCCACCAGCAGGGGGTCGCCCCCCTCGGCGCGGACGACGTCGCACAGGAAGGCCGCTTCCTCGCTCTTCGTGTCCAGAGACGCCAGAATCGCCACATACTTGGGCATTCCTGCCTCCCACCGCGCGAAAAAGGGCGCAGAGAGACGAAGTCATCCCCCTGCGCCCCCAAGAGCCAACGCAGGCTATTCGTCCAGGATCGCCACCGCGCGCACCGGTGCAGCCGTCGTGCCCTTCCACTTGATGGGGAACACCGCCACCTTGAACCCGAAGGGCCGCGGGATGGCGTCCAAATTCGCCAGGTTCTCCAAGTGGTAGTACTCGCGCTTCAGCATGACCAGGTGTCCGGGCCAGAACTGCTTGGTCTCAAACATGGACTTGACCGGGCGATCCCACGTCGGCGCGTCAATCCCCACCATCTTGATGCCCTGATCCAGCAGCCACTCGGTGGACTCGCCCGTCATGCCGCAGTGATCGGTCAGGTAGCGCATTTCGGTGTTGTACCGCGACGCGCCCGTCTTCACCAGCACGATGTCCAGGGGCTTCAGGCGGTAGCCAATGCGCTTCAGTTCGGCCTCGCAGTCCTCCGGCGTGATGCCGTAGCCCACGGGCTTGTCGCTGAAGTCCAGCACCACGCCGTCGCCATAACAGTACTCCAGCGGGATGCCATCGGGGCCGGGGGCGTCGCTTCGCATGTGCCGCAGCGAGTCCACATGCGTCCCCACGTGGTCTCCCAGCACGACGACATAGTGCGCCGTGAGCCAGGTCGCCCCGTACTTCGCCGCGCCGATGTTGGTGGCGAACTCCTCCCAACTCTCCAGCATCGCCATAATGGGCGGCGCGACGCGCGGGAACACCACCATATCCTTGCTGACTTCCATGCTGAGATCAATGAGTTTGGTCATATCTCCTCCAACAACAGATGATCGCCTTCAAGCGGACGCATCAGGCCGGCAAGACGCCCCGCTGTTCCAGGTCGTCGGCGATGTCGGCCAGGCCCAGCGACTCCAGCGTGGCGCGGGTCGGCAGGCCCGTCTCCACATCCCAACCGTGCGCCCTGTACCACGCCGGCTTGAGGTCGTCCAGGATGTCGTACACCCTGCCCTTCGCGGGACCTTCCGGCATGACGTCCTCCGTAAAGCGCGGCGGCAAGGTATCGTCCTTCGCGCCGACCCCCAGCCGCGCGTTGTGGGCGCGTTCCACGTTGGCCACGCGCTCGGCGATGCGGAGCAGGTCGTCGCCGGTGGTCTCCAGACCCGTCGCCGCCGAATACAGACCTGGTACGATATGCAGCATCTTCCGAAGCGTCAAGTCCGGCGTCTCGGCGTAGTAGGAATACGGGAACTTGCACACCCCCATGAGGTCCGGAATGGTAACAATGCTCTCCCACAGTTTCAACTTGGCAGCGGCTTCGTCCGGCGGCAGCGCGTCCAGGCCGTAGGCCCCGGGCGCGGAGATGCGCAGGTGGTCCGCCCCCCGCGACGCCACTGCGTAGCGGAAGTTGTACACCTTGACCGAGCGCGGGTCCAGCGGCGGCGGCGTCATGCCCTTCACGTGCACCGCATACCGCTCGGCCCCGTGTCCGATCTCCTGTGCGGCCTGGGCAATCCCCTCGGCCAGCAGGTCGCCCAGACCCTGGCGGAACGCGATGCGGTCTATCATCTCCAGAACGGCGTGGTAGTTGCCCCACGTCAGGTCCAGGCCGTCGGCCTGCTCCCGCGTCAGGATGCCCCGCTGGTACAACTCCATCGCAAAGGCGATGAGGTTGCCCGTCTCAATGGTGTCCAGGCCGTAGCGGTTGCACATGTCGTTGGCTTTGAGGATGGCCGCCAGGTTGCTGTTGCCCACCGCCGAGCCGAACGCCACCAGCGTGCTGTACTCCGGGCCACCCACCGCCACGCCCGCGAACTCGCCCTCGCGCACCTCGCTGTAGCGGTCGCATTTGCACGGGCAGCGGAAGCATGCCGTCGGTCGCACCAGATACCGCTCGTTCAGCGCATCGCCGTCAATCTGGTCGGCGCCCTCAAACACGCCCGACTGGAAGTTGCGCGTGTTCAGCCCGCCCAGCGCCATGTGGTGCCGAAGGAGCGCCGTCGTCCCGTAGGTGGGCAGTTCCACGCCGCTCCGCCTGTCCTGCTTCAGCAATTCGGTGAGTTCGTCGGACAGTTCCTTGAACCGCGCGGCGTCGTACAGCGGGACCCCCTTCGTGCCGCGCACGGCGATGGCCTTCAGCCGCTTGGAGCCGAGGACCGCCCCCAGGCCCGTGCGCGCTGCTGCGTGCTCGCCATCGGCGATGAACCCCGCGAGTTTGACGAGGTTCTCGCCCGCCTGCCCGATGCACGCCACGCTGCACGTCTTGCCCATCTCTTCCTGGATCAGCCGCTCGGCCTCGTGGGTGTCCTTGCCCCACAGATGGCGGGCATCGCGCAGTTCCACGCGCTCGTTGTCAATCCACAGATAGACCGGCTGCCGCGACCGACCCTGAACGACGATCATATCGTAACCGGCCCGCCGCAGCACGGCTCCCCACATGCCGCCCGAATTCGCATCGCCGAGGATTCCCGTCAGTGGCGACCGCCCCCCGATGGTGAACCGGCCGGATGACGGCGCCACCGTCCCCGTCAGCACCCCCGGCGCGATGATGAGCACGTTGTCGGGGCCCAGCGGATCCACCCCAGGGTCAATCAAGTCATATTGCAGGCGCGAGGTGAAGCCGCGCCCGCCGATGTAGTTCAAGGCCAGGCTCTCGTCCAGGGCCTCCTTGCGCACCACGCCTTCTGTCAAATCCAGCCACAGCACCACGCCGCTGTAGCCGCCCTTCAACCGTTCCATGCCGTTCCAGACCTCCCGATCTAACCTGTTTTCAATCATTATGTCAATGCAAGGCAAAACAGCGGGCCTGGAGTCAGATTCCCCAGGCCCGCCCTTCATCCCAGACCGCGTCCAGGCCGGGCCGCCTTGCGGGCCTAGCCGAGAATCTCCACGATGCCCGTGTTGCCGTTCACGCGGATGCGGTCGCCCGTCTTGATGGTGCGCGTGCCGACGGACGTGCCGACCACCGCCGGGATGCCGAACTCGCGCGCCACGACCGCCGGGTGCGCCAGGACGCCGCCCGCATCGCAGACCACCGCCGCGATCTTGGTGAACACCACGACCCACGCCGGGTTGGTCATGACGCACACCATGATCTCGCCCTTCTTGACCTTGTCAAAGTCCTCGGGCCCCATGACGATGTGGGCCGTCCCTTCGGCCACGCCTGCCGCAGCCGCCAAGCCCTTGACCACGCCCTTGGGGGCAGCCGCCTCCTTCTCGCGCTCAAACTTCTGCGGCCAGCCCCACAGCGTGTGGTACGGCTCCTCGTACATGGACCACTGGGTCACGGTGCCCACCCAGTCGCGCGGACGAATCTTCCAGGCTTCCTCGCGGGCGCGCCGGTTCTGCTTGATGACCGCCTTGCCGTCAAACCCGTTGGGATTGCTCTCGGTCTTGGGGTTGGCAACGTACCAGCGCAGTTGCTCGTACTCCAAGTAGAACACGTCCTCGGGGTCGTCCAGCAGGCCGATCTTCTTCAGGTGCCGCCCGATCGCGAGGAAGACGAGGCGCATGCGCGCATACGTGCCCTGGTCAAAGTAGAAGTGATGGTCGGGGGTCAGCGGCATCATCTTCACCGCCAGCGCCATCGCCTTCTCCACCTTCTCGCGCTGCTCTTTGGTAGCCGTCGCGGGAATCAGGGCGCGCAGTTCGTCCATCGCCTTGGCCTGGTCGTCCACGATGGCCTTGTACGCCGACGGGAAGTCGTA
>JADBJK010000005.1 GCA_014874485.1 Chloroflexota bacterium | reverse complement strand
GCGGCGTTGGCGAAAATCGGCCCCGTTACCGAGTTCACCCCGCTGATGTCGGCGACGGAATGCATCAGCGTGATGTCCTTGGTGCCCACGTAGGGGCCAAAGGGCGTGGGGCCGCTGGCCATCGTGGAAACCATGAGTTTGGGGATGCCCACGGGCAGCGCCTGCATCACGCGGGTGCCCAGGGCCGTCCCCCGCGACCCGCCGATGGACAGCACCCCGCCCAACCGTCCCTCGGCCAGCAGGCGCAGGAGGATGCGGGTGGCACCGTCGGCCATGGCGACGAGCGCGCGTGCCTTGTCGCCCGCGCGGATGATGTCATCCAACGTGGTGCCGGCGGCCAGGGCCACTTCCTCCCGCGTAACATCGGCGGAGATACCCGGCTGGCCCAGCACGCCCGTATCCACCAGCAGCGGGTTCCCGCCCTCGGCGCGGATGATGTCGCGCAGGAAGGCCGCTTCCTCGCTTTTCGTGTCCAGAGATGCCAGAATTGCCACGTGCATGGGCATACCTGCCTCCCGCCGCGCGAAAAAAGGCGCAGGAAGACAAGGTCATCCCCCTGCGCCCCCAATGCGCAAGCCTGGGCTATTCGTCCAGAATGGCCACCGCCCGCACCGGCGCAGCCGTCGTGCCCTTCCACTTAATGGGGAACACCGCCACCTTGAACCCGAAGGGCCGCGGGATGGCGTCCAGATTCGCCAGGTTCTCCAGGTGGTAGTACTCGCGCTTCAGCATGACCAGGTGCCCGGGCCAGAACTGCTTGGTCTCAAACATGGACTTGACCGGGCGATCCCATGTCGGCGCGTCAATGCCCACCATTTTGATGCCCTGATCCAGCAGCCACTCGGTGGATTCGCCTGTCATGCCGCAGTGATCGGTCAGGTAGCGCATTTCGGTGTTGTACCGCGACGCGCCCGTCTTCACCAGCACGATGTCCAGGGGCTTCAGGCGGTAGCCAATGCGCTTCAGTTCGGCCTCGCAGTCCTCCGGCGTGATGCCGTAGCCCACGGGCTTGTCGCTGAAGTCCAGCACCACGCCGTCGCCATAACAGTACTCCAGCGGGATGCCATCGGGGCCGGGGGCGTCGCTTCGCATGTGCCGCAGCGAGTCCACATGCGTCCCCACGTGGTCTCCCAGCACGACGACATAGTGCGCCGTGAGCCAGGTCGCCCCGTACTTCGCCGCGCCGATGTTGGTGGCGAACTCCTCCCAACTCTCCAGCATCGCCATAATGGGCGGCGCGACGCGCGGGAACACCACCATATCCTTGCTGACTTCCATGCTGAGATCAATGAGTTTGGTCATATCTCCTCCAACAACAGATGATCGCCTTCAAGCGGACGCATCAGGCCGGCAAGACGCCCCGCTGTTCCAGGTCGTCGGCGATGTCGGCCAGGCCCAGCGACTCCAGCGTGGCGCGGGTCGGCAGGCCCGTCTCCACATCCCAACCGTGCGCCCTGTACCACGCCGGCTTGAGGTCGTCCAGGATGTCGTACACCCTGCCCTTCGCGGGACCTTCCGGCATGACGTCCTCCGTAAAGCGCGGCGGCAAGGTATCGTCCTTCGCGCCGACCCCCAGCCGCGCGTTGTGGGCGCGTTCCACGTTGGCCACGCGCTCGGCGATGCGGAGCAGGTCGTCGCCGGTGGTCTCCAGACCCGTCGCCGCCGAATACAGACCTGGTACGATATGCAGCATCTTCCGAAGCGTCAAGTCCGGCGTCTCGGCGTAGTAGGAATACGGGAACTTGCACACCCCCATGAGGTCCGGAATGGTAACAATGCTCTCCCACAGTTTCAACTTGGCAGCGGCTTCGTCCGGCGGCAGCGCGTCCAGGCCGTAGGCCCCGGGCGCGGAGATGCGCAGGTGGTCCGCCCCCCGCGACGCCACTGCGTAGCGGAAGTTGTACACCTTGACCGAGCGCGGGTCCAGCGGCGGCGGCGTCATGCCCTTCACGTGCACCGCATACCGCTCGGCCCCGTGTCCGATCTCCTGTGCGGCCTGGGCAATCCCCTCGGCCAGCAGGTCGCCCAGACCCTGGCGGAACGCGATGCGGTCTATCATCTCCAGAACGGCGTGGTAGTTGCCCCACGTCAGGTCCAGGCCGTCGGCCTGTTCCCGCGTCAGGATGCCCCGCTGGTACAACTCCATCGCGAAAGCGATGAGATTGCCCGTCTCAATGGTGTCCAGGCCGTAACGGTTGCACATGTCGTTGGCCTTGAGGATGGCAGCCAGGTTGCTGTTGCCCACCGCCGAGCCGAAGGCCACCAGCGTGCTGTACTCCGGCCCGCCCACCGCCACGCCCGCGAACTCGCCGTCGCGGACTTCGCTGTAGCGGTCGCATTTGCACGGGCAGCGGAAGCATGCGGTCGGGCGCACGAGATACCGCTCGTTCAGCGCATCGCCGTCAATCTGATCAGCGCCCTCAAACACCCCCGACTGGAAGTTGCGTGTGTTCAGCCCGCCCAGCGCCATGTGGTGCCGAAGGAGCGCCGTCGTGCCGTAGGTAGGCAGTTCCACGCCGCTTCGCTTGTCTTGCGTCAGCAACTCGGTGAGTTCGTCGGACAGTTCCTTGAACCGCGCGGGGTCGTACAGCGGGACCCCCTTCGTGCCGCGCACGGCGATGGCCTTCAGGCGCTTGGAGCCGAGGACCGCCCCCAGGCCGGTGCGCGCCGCTGCGTGCTCGCCGTCGGCGATGAAGCCCGCGAGTTTGACGAGGTTCTCGCCCGCCTGCCCGATGCACGCCACACTGCACGTCTTGCCCGTCTCCTCTTTGATCAGCCGTTCAGCCTCGTGGGTGTCCTTGCCCCACAGGTGGCGGGCGTCGCGCAGTTCCACGCGGTCGTTGTCAATCCACAGATAGACCGGCTGCCGAGACTGACCCCGAACGACGATCATATCGTAGCCGGCCCGCCGCAGCACGGCTCCCCACATGCCGCCAGAATTTGCGTCGCCGAGGATTCCCGTCAGCGGCGACCGCCCCCCGATGGTGAACCGGCCGGATGACGGCGCCACCGTCCCCGTGAGCACTCCCGGCGCGATGATGAGCACGTTGTCGGGGCCAAGCGGATCCACCACCGGGTCAATCAAGTCGTATTGCAGGCGTGAGGTGAAGCCGCGCCCGCCGACGTAATTCAAGGCCAGGCTCTCATCCAGAGCCTCCTTGCGCACAACGCCTTCTGTCAAATCCAGCCACAGCACTACGCCGCTGTAGCCGCCCTTCAACCGTTCCATG
Source organism: Chloroflexota bacterium (assembly GCA_014874485.1). Taxonomy (GTDB): domain Bacteria; phylum Chloroflexota; class Anaerolineae; order DTLA01; family DTLA01; genus DTLA01. The sequence continues at coordinate 966 of JADBJK010000005.1, read as the reverse complement.
CCGTTCCGGACCTCCTCGTCTAACCCATTGCAATCGTTATGTCAACACAGGACAAAGCGGCGGGCCTGGAGTCCGATTCCCCAGGCCCGCCCTTCATCCCAGACCACGTCCAGGCCGGGCCGCCTTGCGGGCCTAGCCGAGAATCTCCACGATGCCCGTGTTGCCGTTCACACGGATGCGGTCGCCCGTCTTGATGGTGCGCGTGCCGACAGACGTGCCGACCACCGCCGGGATGCCGAACTCGCGCGCCACGACCGCCGGGTGCGCCAGGACGCCGCCCGCGTCGCATACCACCGCGGCGATCTTGGTGAACACCACAACCCACGCCGGGTTGGTCATGACGCAGACCATGATCTCGCCCTTCTTGACCTTGTCAAAGTCCTCGGGCCCCATGACGATGCGCGCCGTCCCTTCGGCCACGCCCGCCGCAGCCGCCAAGCCCTTGACCACGCCCTTGGGTGCAGCCGCCTCCTTCTCACGCTCAAACTTCTGCGGCCAGCCCCACAGCGTGTGGTACGGCTCTTCGTACATGGACCACTGGGTTACAGTGCCCACCCAGTCGCGCGGGCGAACCTTCCAGGCTTCCTCGCGGGCGCGCCGGTTCTGCTTGATGACCGCCTTGCCGTCAAACCCGTTGGGGTTGCTCTCCGTCTTGGGGTTGGCGACGTACCAGCGGAGTTGCTCGTACTCCAAGTAGAAGACATCCTCCGGGTCGTCCAGCAGGCCGATCTTCTTCAGGTGCCGCCCGATGGCGAGGAAGACGAGGCGCATTCGCGCATAGGTGCCCTGGTCAAAGTAGAAGTGATGGTCAGGAGTCAGCGGCATCATCTTCACCGCCAGCGCCATCGCCTTCTCCACCCTCTGGCGCTGCTCTTTGGTGGCCGTCGCCGGAATCAGGGCGCGCAGTTCGTCCATCGCCTTGGCCTGGTCGTCCACGATGGCCTTGTACGCCGACGGGAAGTCGTA
>JADBJK010000033.1 GCA_014874485.1 Chloroflexota bacterium | reverse complement strand
CCAGGAGCAGGTTGTGCTGGGAGGCTTGGGGATTGGTCGTTCACAGGATATCCTAACTATTTAGCGAGAGGACCACTAAGGGCTAATGGCGAACTCCCGATCCACCGTCAGGTCGGTCTGGAACTCGCGCACCGCGCCGCCCGCGCCCCGGAGGACGACCCGCAGCGGAATGCCCCAGGTCCCCGGCTGCTTCTGCACATACAGGCGATAGGTTGCACCCCCGACGACGGACGCGGGCAGCCGGTAGCGGAACACAACTTCCTGCGCCTCGCCGGGCTTGAGCACCAGCAGGCCGTCCCACACCGCCAGGCCGGCCTCCGACTCGGCCAGGTCGCCGTCCTCCAGCCCCTCGCGGCTCAGGAGTTCTGCCCCCGCCGGCACGAACACACGCACGTAGTCCCAGTAGCAGCGGTCCATCATGTCCTGGTACGTGTCGCCGTAGCGCGACTCATGCACGCAAACGTCCAGGCGGGCCTGCGACCCGTGGGCGTAGCGAATCCGCAGCGTGGCGGTGGCGTCGTCCAGGTTCACCGTGTACGTGATGGCCTGCTGGATCATCGGGTTCACCTTATTGAACCCCACGTTGCTGTCCACGACGAACAGGTAATCGCCCTGGGCCGGGACGATGCCCCCGTCCCACTTCTGCTCGCGCAGGGTATCCTGCACAGGCGGCAGGTAGAGCAGCAGGTGGCGCTCATCCAGCAGGCGCAAGGCGGCCTGTCCCACCTCGCCCATGTCCAGTTTGGCCGTATCCTTGAGCAGGCGCTGGACCACGGCCTTCGCCAGCACGCCCATGAAGTTCTTGCGCAGTTTCCACCACTTGGGGTCGTCGCTGGTGATGGTCGGCCCGCCCACGGGCGACGCCCAATAGTGCTGGATGCGCTCCATCAGGTTGTCGGCGGTGATGGTGTCGTCGTACTCGTCCAAGCGGATGGGGTCGGTCGCGGCGACCAGGAGTTGCAGCGCCGGCGTGTCCATGGCGACGACCCCGTGAACTCGCTGGCCGGTGTCCTGCTCGTACAGTTCCCACGCCTTGCGGGCCGAGGTGGGGAAGTCGGCCCACCAGTTGGCATCGCGCAGCAGGAGAATCTGCGCCCACATGTGGGTCTCCAGCGCGATGGGCGGGATGGGGTGCGGCTTCGTCAGGTCTATGACCGAGTAACTGTCGGTGAAGGTGATGGACGTGATCTCGCCCCGTTCCACTTCCACAATCCCCACGCCGCTGATGAACCCACCCGTGGCGCGGATTTCGTCGCTGTTCTGGGCCAGGATGAGGTAGCGGCGCGGGCCGTCGGCCCCCAGGAGTTCGGGCGCGGCAGCCAGCAGGTCCGGTGCGGCGGCCAGCACGGGCAGCGCCCGGTCCAGCAGGGGAGCGAACCGCGCCAGCCTGGGCGACAGGCGGGGGGTGTCCACCCTGGCCCACGCCTCCGCCGCCCGCCGCAGAGCCTGCTCGGCATCGCGCAGGGCTGCGGCGTTGCCCGATGTGCGCGTCGCCAGGGCGGCCAGCATCGCGCCCATGCCGTCGGGCAGCGCCGCTACCGCCGGCTTTGCCTCGGCGTACAGGAGCGCGCCGCCGTCCAGCAGGTTCTGGCCCATGTCCAGCAGGTGGGGCAGCGCCGCCAAGTCGCCCCCGATGCCAGGCACCCAGCCGAACCATGCCGCCGCCTGCACGGCGAAACCCCAATCGCGCCGCGCGGCTGACACCAGGCGGCAGGCCGCGTCCAGGTGTGCGCCGAGTTCGTCGGCGGCTCCGGCCCGGCTCATCCCCCGAAGCCCATCGCTCCGCACGGCGCTCCAGTAGGCCACCTCGGCCTGCGCCTGGCGAACCAGGCCCGGAAGACGCACCAGCCGTGGCCCGAAGCCCACCAGCAGCCCGGCCAGAAGCCCAACGACAATCCAGAAGACGGCCGAATGGTAGAAGCGGCGAGGCGTGGCGTCAAGGCTCATCAGTGCACCCTCAAGAGCGGCCCTGCGGGTTCTAGCCCCCAGCCCGCGGGCGCAAGATGTGGCGCTGTAACGAAAATCGGGCGGCGATCCAGGTTCGCGCTCAGGAAACCCGCCAGCCATTCTGCCTGCGGCAGGGCGGCATCGGGCCACGCGAGGTCGGGGTTGCGGCCCTGCACCTGCGTTCGGTACCAGTCAAACTGCAGCAGGCCGACGGAAATCGGCTCGCCCCGGAATGCGCTGTCCAACGCCCAGCGGGCGTACCACAGGGCGAAGGTCTCGCGGTCGCCGTCGGCCAGGACAACGGCATCGGCAGGGAGCGCCCCCAGCGCCGCGTCCACGTACTGCTGCGCCTCGTGGTCGCCGCGCAGGTCGCACGCCGCCCAGTTCATCGCCAGCGACAGCGCGGGCAACGCCACCAGCGCGGCCGCGATGCCCGCCAGCGCCGCGCGTCCCAGGGCCTTGCGCCGCGCCCGAATGCGCTCCGCGATGTCGGCCAGTCCCGCCGCAACCCAGGCCGCGAACACCGCCAGCGCGGGCAGCAGGTACACGTAGGAATCGGTCGTGTTGTACCCGATGGCGTACAGCGTGATGACGGCGAACAGCCCCAGCAGCCCCCAAGACGCGGCCCTGTCCCGCTCGTGGAGCGAAACCGCGCCCCACAGGCCCAGCGCCACGCCCCAGACCTTGAACTGGCTCAACAGGAGCGCGGCCCACGCCCCCACGCGCGACGGCCATTCGGCCAGGGGCAGGGCGAAGACGTAATGGCGGTACGGCGCAGCCGACACGACCCACCAGAACCCCGTGGGCGTGCGCGCATCGCCCCAATTGACCGGCGGAGAGGCTGCCGCGCGCAGGGGCAGGTACAGGTAGCAGGACAGTCCCAGCGCCACCAGCCCCGCCGCCTCGCCCAAGGCGCGCCCATCCGTGCGGCGGCGCTGCTCCCAGGCCCACACCGCCGCAGGCACCAGGCACGCCGCGATGAGCAGGTGATGGGCCATTCCCAGCCCGAACAGCAGCCACGCGCCCCGCCACGCGGCCTTGCTCCCCGTGTTGCGCCAGTGGAGCAGGGCCGCCACGAACCCCACCGCCAGCAACGCGCTCAGGGCGTACACCTCGGCGATGACCGCCTGTCCCCACGGAATCGGCGCGAAGGCCCACAGGAGCGCCGCCGACAGCGCCAGCGGCCACTGTGCCCGCCCGACCAGCGCCAGGCACAGCCGGTACAGCGCCCACGCCGCCCCCGCGCCCGCCACCGCCGACAGGAGCGCGACGCGATGCGCCGGCGTGCCCCAGCCCGCCAGCAGGAACAGCCGCGCTACGAGCGTGTACAGCGGATACCCAGGCGGGTGCGGGACGCCCAGCGTGCGGGCCGCGGCGATGAGGTCGCCGCCGTCTGCGCCATCGTGCGCCCAGGTGAGGCCGGGCGGGAGCGTGGCGACGTACACGGCCAGCGGCACGGCGAACGCCGCAATCGCCGCCGCGCGCGGGGCGGGGAACAAGGAGCGGCCGGTCGCGCTGCGTGTCATCTCCGCCGCAGCCTCCGAGTCAGGAATCGGGCCATGCCCAGGGCAAAGCCCGAGCCCAGCGCCGCCGCCCGTACCCACAGCAGAAACGGAGCGGCCAGGCCCACCGGCGCATCCTTGCGGGCCGCCCGCACGGCGAAGGGCACGGTCGTGGCCGTCAGCGCCAGCGCCGCCGCCACGGGCCACCAGAACGACGCCAAGCCCGCCGCCGCGACGATGCCCAGCAGGACGGTCAGGTAGAACAGCACCAACTCCACGCGCTGCGACGCGGGCGTGTGGGTGTCGCGGGCCAGTTTGTTGGGATGGGTCAGCACGATCTTCGCCTTCCAGAAGCCGATGCGGAACTTCTTGGATGCATACGCGCGCAGCGACTCCGTGTGGCGGTGGTACACGATGGCGTCGGGCACGAACACCAGCCGATGCCCCCGATTGGCCACGCGGAAGGAGAAGTCCTGGTCTTCGTCAAAGGGGAGCGTGGGGTCAAACCCGCCGTTGGCAAGGAACACCTCGCGGCGATAGGCGGCGGAGTACGTGTCCACGAAATCAATGTCCTGCAGGGGCTTGAGGAGGCGGTACTTGTCCTCGTACTCTATCTGCACGAAGCGGGCGACCAAGGACCGCTGCCGCGTGCGGTACACCCCGCGCGCGCCGGCTACCGACGCATCGGCGAAGGGGGCCGCGAGACGGGCCACCCAGTCGGGATTGGGCACGCAGTCGGCGTCGGTGAACAGGAGCAGCGCGCCCCGTGCGGCCTCCGCGCCGCGATTGCGGGCCGCCGCGCGTCCGGCGTGGGCGATGCGCACCACCCGCGCACCCGCCGCCTCGGCGACGGCAGCCGTGTCATCCGTGGAGCCGTCGTCCACCACGATGACCTCAAACGCGGGCGGATTCCCCACCTGGCGGCGCAGCGCGTCCAGACAGGCCGGGAGCGTGGTCGCAGCGTTGCGGGCCGGGATGACGACGGAAACCGTTGGCGATGGGCCTTCGGGCATGCGTTCCCCTCCGGCCCGTATTATACCCGCGCGCGGCTGTATGCAAAACGCCGCGCGTGTGGGCTTTTGCACCGCAGAGACGCGGAGGGGTGGGCTTTTTCACCGCGGAGACACAGAGGGCGCGGAGGAGAGGTCTTTTTCACCGTAGAGACGCTGAGTGCGCAGAGGAAATCCCTATCTTCCCTTTCCTCTGCTGCGCTCTCTACGTCTCTGCGGTGAAAACCGTAAACGCTATCGGCGGGTGGTCTGCCCGGACGACCGCTCGCCCTCGTCCGTGAACAGATCGGGGTACAGCACCCGTGCGCAATCGGGGCAGATGCCGTGGCTGAAATCCAGGTTGGAGTGCTTGGAGACGTAAGCCTCTACGCTTTCCCAGTACTCCTCATCGGTGCGCACGCGCTTGCAGTTGGCGCAGATGGGCACGATGTGGCGCAACTCTTCCAGTTCGGTGATGTCCTCCAGCGTCGCCAGGACAAGCCGCTGGCCTTTGTACTCAAAGGGAGCCGTGCTGATGAGCAGGTGAAACTCCTGGGGCTGACCGTGTCGCACCAGGAGCATCTGGGTCTTTCGGCGGATGACGCGGTCGCCCGCCATGGACTCCCTGACCGCGTTGCGCAGCGCGCAGTCGGAACAGAGGCGGCTTGTCCCGCACCCGCCCGGGCTTTGCAGGGCGTGCACGCATTGCAGGGCGTTGCCGCAGAGTTTGGGCAGGCTCTCCTTGCCCGGAGTGCCCAACATCTCCAGCCCGGCCGCGTTGCAATCCAGGATCTGCACGCGCCGGTCCACGACGAACACCGCCGCCGGAATCGCGTCCATGACGGTGCGGACGTAGTCATTCACCCCAAGTTGAGATGATTCCATAGACATTCCTTTGAAGGAGTAGCGGAGCGCATTATACGCATTTATGGGCTGAATGTCAACCTACTCACGCGCCGGATTCGGCCTCGGACTTACGCCTCACCCTCTCCGCGCGATGTTGCAACTCGGCAAGGGCGCGGGCCTTGCGCGGGCTGTCGGGCCACGCCTCCACCCGCGCCAGCGCCTGCTCGGTGTGCGCCAGCGCGGCGGCGTAGTCCCGCTGGCGGTGCTCGCAGTCCTTCGCCAGTTCCACCAGCGCGGCCACCTCGCCCCCGTACCGCGCCTCGGCCTCTGCAAGGCGCGCGACCTTGCCTGATGCCCACGCCCCCGTTCGCCGTGCCTGGAGGCATTCCGCGCGGGGGCAATGCCCCGAGTCCCCCGGGTTGTGCCCTGTGAGGAGTCCGGCTCGCGCTTGCTTGTGAGGGCACACGCGCCAGACGGCGGGGGATGGGCGGAGAACGGCACGGGGCGACAGAAAACTTGCGACGCACCCCTGGAGGTGCGTCGCAAGTTTGCCATCTTCGCACGTGCCCCTATCGGGGCTTCGCCGTGCTACTTGTTCACCATGATCACCGGCAGCCAGATGTCGGGCTGGCTGGCGCCGACGTAGATGTTCACGCTGTCCGTGGCAGATTGCCCGTTGCTGTCAACCACACGCAGCGTCAGTTCGTGCCACCCAACGGGCAGGCCGATGGCCGACGTGTACGACCCCGTGCCGATGAGATGCCCATCCAGGTACCAGGCGAAGGCGCTGTCGGGCAGCATCCCATCCTCGGGGTCGTAGGCCTCGCCCACCAGGATCAGGTTCTGTTCCAGAGTCAGGTGGCGCCCGTCCTCCGGCGAGATGATCTTCGCCAGTGGGGGCTTCTTCGCCACCGAGAATGTGGCATCGGACTGATCCTGCCCCGTGTTCACGCCGTCGGACGCGATGACGCGGAACAGGGCGGTGGTTGACCCGGGCAACAGGTCTGTCGTCAGCGTGTGCTGCGTGCCCGTCAGGCCGGAGGCCAGCGTCTCCCAATTGCCTCCGGCGTTGGCGCTGTACTGAATCGCATAGACCAGCGTGTCGCCGTCAGCATCGCTGCCCGACCAGCGGACGGTAACCTGTGGGCCGGTGAGGTTCTCGCCGCCGTTGGGGTAGATGACGTGGACGACGGGGGCGTGGGCGCTGACATCGCGGCCGGCGACTTGTACGCCGTTGTATAGGATGGCCACGCGGGCCGTGCCGTTGACCCACAGCACCGTCTCGCTGATGACGGGCAGGGGTTCAGGCCCCTCACCCGGGCCGGCGGCGACCTGCTTCGGCGTGAACGGGTAGGTGGCAAGGGCTTTGCCTTCGGCATCCAGCAGCGCGATCGCCCATTCCTGGCTTGGCGTGGGTGGCTCGGGCACGGGGATGTCCCGCAGGCGGTAGAGCGTGTCCAGCTCAGCGGAGCCCAGCAAGAGGTTCGCATGGCCGAAGACCGCCACGTATTCCTGCCCCGCGATGGTTACGGCTTCGGCCGCTGCCGCTGCCTCGGACGCAATACGGCTCCGGATGCCGTTGTAGGTGAAGTCGGATATCCACTCGTAGTCGCAGTAGGTCATGACATCATACCACGTGTTGGGGATGACGACGCGGTTCTCAACGTCCCAGCCGTAGAAGCGCATCGTGTTCCCCATGGGGCCGCCGATGATGCCGTTCGGGTACGGGTAGGCCGGACCGCCCCCTGCGCCGCAGTAGTTGGCATGGCCGCGGTCATAGGTGTGGCCCAGTTCGTGGCCGCCGTACCAGTCGCCGTAGGAGCCGTCAAAGTCCCAGCCCCAGGTGCCCGTGCCCGTCGGCCCGGACGCAACGTAGCCCGGTAGTTCTGCGCAGCCGCGCATGAACCCTGCGGTGTCAATCACCATCCCGTAGTAGCGCCACTGAGCCGGGTTGCCGTCCATGGCGCGTTGGGCACGCAGCACGTCGTTGACCACACCGCACCCCGCGATCGGAGGCGTGACGGGCTGAGTCCAGTCTATGGTGGCGACGCTCCACGTCACGGAGGGCACGGGGTAGGCCCGCCTGAGCCAAGACAACAGGTGCCACCAGTGGTCAGGTCCCGCCACGTGGGTCACGCCACCCCAGTTGAACCGAATGATCTTCAGTTTCACCTTGGCGGGCGGCGAGTTGATCATCGTAACGCTGCGGCACATGTAGTTATTCGTGTAGTCGCTTTCGGGAACGTACACGTCCGGGTTGATCTCCACGCACACCTGCAACTGGCCGGCTCCGGTTACCATGTCGGGCGGAATCTCAAAGAAGAAACTGTCGTTGACGTTCCCGCGGTCGGGTGCGGACCGCACGGTGATGCGCGCGCCCGGGTTGTCGGCCACCCAGGGCCCTCCCGACGCTGTCGGCCTGAGCACCCAGAACTTCGCCAGGATGTTGGGCACCGCAGCGACGTTAGCCGCTACGTGGGCCCGCACGTAGGTACGTTTGCCGGCGATGATTGGCACCGTGTTGCCCAAATCTTGGATGGCCTGGGTGATCTCAATGGAGCCAATTCGCAAGTCCACCGACGGCGTGGGGGTGCGCGTCGGCGTGCGGGTGGGCGTGCGCGTCGGCGTGCGAGTGGGCGTGCGGGTGGCGGTGAATGTCGGCGACACCCGTGGCGTGGGCGTGGGAGACAGCCGCGACGTCGCGGTGGGCGTCGGCGATACGCGCGGTGTGGGGGTAGCGGTGCGCGTCAGCGTGCGCGTGGGTGTGCGCGTCAGGGTGCGCGTCGGCGTGCGCGTTGGCGTCGGCGTGCCGTAGATTACCACAAGGCGGGCATCGTTCACATTCTCGCGGCTGTCAAAGATGCGCTGATTGCACGTGGTTTCTGCGGCGCTGATGAGTTTCATCCCGTAATTGGTGTACGTGCCCGCGTACCATTCGCGCACCAGGGTCGTAACGGTCCAGGAGTACCACGTGCCTGTGGTTGAGCCCACGTTCGTGGACGCGTACACGGTCGTGGAGTGGCCGGGCTGGTTGTTCCACGTAACGCCACCCTCAGTCCACGAGCCGGTAACGCGATACACATTGATCTGAAGCGCGGTTGAAGTAACGTACCCCTCAAGGTACAGTTGCAGCGTGGCGCTCTGGATCACCGCGCCCGCCGGAATCGCGGACAGGTCAAAGCGCAGAAGGGTGCGGCCCCGATCTGGGAACTCCTGTCCAGGACACTCGTCGGAACCAACGTAGAGGAGTCGGGCGGTGCCATAGTTGGTGTTGGGCAGGAAGTAGTTGACCCACGAGTCGGCAACGGGGTACAGGGTAACGCCGGCGGCGGCGCTCACCTCGCCCTCTTGCGGAAGCGGCCCCTCGGCGTGGGGGCGAGCAGTCGCCGAAAGCCCGGCCAGCGCCGCGACAAGGAAAAGGAAGAAGACAAACACAAGCCATTTCGTCCTCATGTGCATCCTCCCCAAGGGCCTTGCCTGGGTGAGCAGCGGAGGGCGGCAATAAGAGGGGTGTCAAAGCAACATGGGGCGGGGGACGCCGCTCACATCGCCCAAATGCCTAGGCTGCAATGGCAGCACGAATACTCTATGCACAATTATAGCAGATATTCCCCTGCGTGTCAATAGGTGAATGGAATGAGGCGCTTCATTGGAAAGGATTCGCAAGTCCCCGCTGTGCCGACGGCGGGCAGCGCGTATATCACGTGCGATGCACCGCTTGAAGGTGTGTTACACGTTATGGTTCTACCCACGTGTCCGGTGGGGCAAAGCGCGCCGCAATTCGCTCGCGGGCATCCAGCAGGCCCTGGGCTTCGCCTACCAGCCGCAGAATGGCCTGCTTGTAAGGCTCTGTGAGGGGCGTCTGCGCTCCGCTGAGGATGGCCTGATGCAGGTACCAAATGCCGTCCCGCCGCTCGGCGAACGTCTCCGGCGTAACGCTCTGCACCGCCAGATGGGCGAGGCGGCTCGCTTTTTCCTCCACGCTGATCTCGGGCTGCAAAACAAAGTCCAGGTTCGGATCGCCCGTCACGTAGAAAAGCTTTTCAAACCCGGCGAAATCAAGGACGTAACCGGCCCGCAGGCCGGTCTCAGGTTCGGCCCTGAGGTCTGACGGGGCCGAAACGTTATCGCCCGCAAACGTGCGCGGCGCGCGTGGGCACGCTACGTCCTCCGCAGCGAATTCATCCATGTCCGGCCGCACGCGCAACACGTCCGCAGGCACAGGCGCGCCGCAGTCGTCGGGCACGGGAACGAGAACGGGCGCCCCTCCCCGACTCCCGTCGGAAAGCGCATATTCAACCGAGAAGGGCGTGAGGATGCTGGTGGCCCTTCCCTCTGTCGCCCACGCGATGTCGTCCCCTGGTTCCAACCGCTGGGGGCCGTAGAGCATGAGACCATACCTGTGCGCGAGTTCGTAGTAGTCAATTTGCATGTCCTCTCCTCGGGCTGCAAGGAAGCCGGACTCCTTCAATCTCCAAAGCATGCTCGCTGCCTCGCTTGGCGATGCGATCCAACTGGCTTCAGCGAGTGTGATGCGACGATGGCGCCAGATGTGTCGGAACAGCAGATGTGTAGAGGTGAGCCGGTATGGAGCACGGCCCGTCTGGCTGCGGACGGTTTCGGGCACTTCCAGGGAGCCGGATTCCCGCGCGCGGCGGCGCACGTAAGAGTCCACAAAGGCATAGGCCCACGCGGGCAGTTCCAGCAAGGCTTCAGCGGGAAGGTAGTCACTCAGTTGCTGCACCAACGGACTGTCGGCGGTGATGGGTCTCCATGCCAAAGACATCGGGTCCACATCTTCGGTACCAGGCATGACTTTTGCGATCTGGTAGAGTGCGGGCAATCCTGCACGTTCCTCCTGCGGTGCCAGGATGCGCTCATAGACCGAAGGGTAGCGGCTCGCCAGCCACAGGCGGGTGAGTCGCGACAGGCTACCATCCAGATTGCCGGCGAACAGGATGGCGTCGGCGTGCGGGAAGGTGTCTTTCAGCAGGCCCAGGGCTAGAAGCCAGGTCTCGCCCTCGTGCACGAAATCGTCAATGACGAGTATCCGGCTGGGCTTGCACCTGGCACCCAGCACGGCCTGCGCCTGTGCCCTCAACTCGTCCTGCCAGGCGATATGTTCCGATATCCATGCGAGATAGTAGCCCGCGTCTTCGGGGCCCGATACCCACTCAATGAAAGGGCCTCCATGCAGCCGCTTGTATAACTTGTTGAAGTCGGTCGTCTTCTCCCGCCCGATGTTGGTGAGCATACTCGGCGGGAAAGGCTCGCTGCGCGTTTCCTCCCACAGCGCCTGCGTCGCACGCAGCGGTATCTGCCCGCGGTGGCAAAGCCCGATGACAATATCCGGCTGATAGGCCTCAATCTGCTCACAGGTTAAGACGGCCAGGTTCCACAGTTCCTCAAGGACTTCCTCGGCTTCGGCTTCTGGCGAGTCGGGTTCGTACGTCATTGCTCGGCCTCCCTGCATGAACTTGCCATGTTGCGCCCCAGCCGCCCCCTCACCCTCTCGGCCCGATGCTGCAACTCGGCAAGGGCGCGGGCCTTGCGCGGGCTGTCGGGCCATGCCTCCACCCGCGCCAGCGCCTGCTCGGTGTGCGCCAGCGCGGCGGCGTAGTCCCGCTGGCGGTGCTCGCAGTCCTTCGCCAGTTCCACCAGCGCGGCCACCTCGCCGCCGTACCGCGCCTCGGCCAGCGCGCGCCAGATGTCGCGGGCCTCGTCGCGGCGGCCCTGGCGCTTCAGGAGCAGCGCCAGATGATGCAGCGCCTCCTCGCGCGCGTCGTGCGGCAGCGGCGAGGCAATGGCGCGGCGGTAGGCGGCCTCGGCCCCGGCGGTGTCGCCCGCCTGCTCCAGCAGCGCCGCGGCGCGGAGCAGGTCCTCGCCCGGGGCGGCGGGAGCGTCGGCGGGCGCATGGATGAGGCGGCACATGTGCCCGGCCAGCGCCGCCAGCGACACGATGTCGTACAGGTTGTGGTAGAAGACGCGGGCGATTTCGCGGGCGTCGCCCGTGCGCAGGTAGTCAAAGTAGGTCTGCGGCACCAGGTAGCCCGGCACGTCGGCCTGGTCGCGGTAGAAGCCGAGGATGTCCTTCTCCAGCGCGCTGAGGCGGCACGAGGGCAGGCGCGTCTTCCACAGGCGGCGCGCGGGATGGAGCAGGTCCAGGTGCGGCGCGTCGGCCAGGCGAGGCGGCATGCGGTTCATGATGAAGCGCGTGGTCAGGATGGGCAGGTCAAACCCCCGCCCGTTGAAACTCACCAGCCAGTCCATGCCGTCCAGGCGGCGGGCCAGGGATGCGAGCATGGCGGGCTCTTCGGGGAAGTCGCGCATGAAATACTGCTCCACGCGGAAGGCGTCGTCCTCGTAGAACCCCAGCCCCACCATGAACGCCACCGTGCCTGTGCCCCCGGCCAGCCCGATGGTCTCAATGTCCAGGAAGGCGGCGCGGCGGTAGTCCAGGTCGGCGATGGCGGGGTCGCGGGCCAGGCGCGCGGGCACGTGGCAAGGGCAGGCCAGCAGGTCGCCCAGCGTCGGCGCGCCGTGAGCGTGGTGCAGCGGGAACGCCGCCTCCACCAGGTAGAACGCACCCGCCTCGTTCTCCACCACCCGCCCCGCCACCAGTTCCTCCACGGGATAGCGGCGGCGGGCGGGCGGGGCGGGCTTCAGGTGCGCCGCGCCCTTGTGGACGCCCAGCGATCTCAGTTTGCGCAGACGCTCTTCGGGAGTAGCCATCAGCAGTTAGCCCTCAGCGGTCAGCCATCCTCCGTCGGTAGTTCCCCGTCATCGCCGATTGCTGACGGCTGAATGCTGACCGCTCTTTCACGGAAACAACGGCAGCAGCAGAATGTCAACGAAATTGTACAGGACATGGATTACGACGCAGGTGGTGGTGTTCGCGCGGTTGCGGATGAGGCCCAGGATGATTCCAATGACGAAAACTTCCAGCGTGGCGGGGCTGAGGCCGTACTGGGTGTGGCCCGCGGTGAACAGCAACGCGGTGATGACCAGGCCGAAGCGGGGCTGCACCGCGCCGCGGAACAGGACCTCCTCGCCGATGCCCGCCGACAAGCCGATGGCGGCCGCCTTGGCGACGCTCATCGGGCCGAACAGCCCCAGGCTCACCCGCCCGATGAGGTCGTACTGTTCAGGGGCGAGGGCATGCCAGGCTACCGCCACGAGGTAATCCATCGCGAGAAACGCCGCCACCGCGCCGACGGCGAAGGCCGCCTGTCGCAGGGTGGGCATGCGCAGGCCCAGGCGGCGCAGCGTGTCGCCCCAGGCGCGGCGGATGGGCCAGCCCACGCCGAACACGCCGAATAGCACCATCGCCAGGCCCGTGAGCAGCAGGTCGGCCACGGTGGTCTCCAGCGGCAGGGCGGCAAGCCCCTCCAGCCCGCCGACGAAGAGCACCTGCCCGACGCTCGCGCCGATGTAGTAGGCGGCGAACGACAGGGCCACCACCCCCACGGGCGACGCGGGGTTGGTGTCGGTGAAGCGGGCGATCCAGCGGCGCACTGGGGGCAGAAGCACCGCCAGCCCGACCGCGCCCACCAGGAACAGCACCAGCGCCATCCCCACCGTGTCGGTTCCGAGGAGCGCGAAGAAGTCCACCGCCATGTAGGGGGCCAGGACGCCCGCGATGGCGAAGAGGAACGCGCCCATGAGGAACGCGGCATCTATCAGCGCCAGCAGCGCGTACACCACGTACCGAACGACCTGCTGCCGTTCGGCGTAGTTGGCCAGCAGCACCAGGATGAGAAACGGGATGAACTGGAGAAAAGCCAGCATGGCATCGTCCTTTCAGATGGCGTCGGCAAGTCCGGTCGCAGGGCGATTATACCCCGCGTGGCGCACGGTGGCAAAGGGGGCGAGCCGCCGCGCCCTGTCGTTCTGGGCGGCGGAGGGGCGAAGAATCTCACCGACCGAGATGCTTCGCCTCGCTCGGCATGGCAATGCGGGACGTGGGGCGGCCATCCCTAAGCGCCGCTCTGGGTCTCGCCGAACCAGGCCTGCCCCAGAGCGCGGGCCTGGCCGATGAAGAATGCTTTGACCTGCTCCCACGGCGGGCCTGCGATGAGGTTGGGCTGAACGTCGCGGTCGGCACTGTCAAAGAGAACCATGGCTTCCACGGCCATGAGTCCGAAGTCCTTGGCATACGGATACTTCGCAGGGCCGAGGGAGAGGAGGTGCTCCAGAGGCATCTCTTGCGCGATGGCGTACAAGTCGTAGAAGTCTTTGCGACTGCCGCGGCTGATAATCGCGTCCAGTTTCATCAGGCCAATGTCGGCGATGCTCGCCACCGCGACCCCTTCCACAGAGTCCGTCGGCATAATCAACGGGTAGCCATACCCGAAGAATCCGACATGCATCCCCTGGACTTCCAGCAGGAGGTTCCCTTCGGTGCTCTCTAGTGCCCGCGGGTTCAGCGGGGTCAACGCACGCAGAATCTCGCGGCGGGTTTCCGTGCCCACCTCGTCGCTCTCGGAGAAGAAGTCCAGGTCAACCGACCGCCTGTGCCCTAGGCGGAGCGCAAGGGCCGTCCCGCCGGCCAGGTAGAACCGCGCGGCAAAGCTACATGTGCCGATGAAGCGAAGCGCCTCGCGCATGGCGGGAGTAACGGTTTCCCAGTGGGGCGCGGCTAGTGGGGCCATATCTGTCGCTCCCGCGGGCGCCGGGCAGGGCCCAGGTCCAGCAGCACGCACCACAGGTTGTAGCGTCGCCAGGGAAGCCGCCGTGCGCCGAACTTCCGCACCCATTCGGCGACCCGCGCCTGCCCGTAGGTGCGGAACAGCCAGCGGAGTTCGCGGCGGTCGCCCCGCGCCAGGACGCGCTCCAGGATGAGGTCGCCGTGCACCGCAGGGTCCAGCGTCTCCAGGTCGTACTCCTGGAAGCACGGGGCCAGACTGCGGGGGATGCCCGTATGGGTGTATTCGGCTTCTGTGCGCTCGGTCATACCGGAATCATACATGGGGCGGCTGCACCCGTCAAGGCGCGGGCGGCGTGCAAGGGCCGTCATTGGGCGCCGAAGCCGCGGGCCCGCCGACCGCGCACCGCCCTCACGGCTCACCCACCCGCACGATCTTCATCCCACTGCCCTTGTACACCACGGGGAACGCCGTCTTGGTCTCCTCGTGGAGCACGGCGTAGCCGATGCCGTACTTCTGCTGCACCTGGCGGATGCGCTCGTCCGTGATCTTGTGGTAGTTGCTGACCATTTCGCTCTGCGCAGCGAATCCGGCCTGCGTGGGTTCGCCGTAACAGTCCACGAGCCGCCGGTACCACTCGGCCATTTCCGGCTCGGCCCACACAAACGCCTTGAAATCCACCACGAT
This sequence comes from Chloroflexota bacterium, assembly GCA_014874485.1. Lineage (GTDB taxonomy): Bacteria > Chloroflexota > Anaerolineae > DTLA01 > DTLA01 > DTLA01. The sequence continues at coordinate 25,115 of JADBJK010000033.1, read as the reverse complement.
GGCGCGTTCGGCGGTCAGACGGAAGAGGCCCCAGTCGGGCGGCGTGAGGAAGATGGCGTCTTCCGGCGTGTTGGCTTTGGCCCAGCGGCCCAATTCCGCCTCGGGCCCGCGGAGTTCGTTGAGGGTGAAGGCGGGCCTCATGGCGAACTTGCTCGTGAGGGCGCGGGCCGGATTGTTGGGGAACACGAACCCCGCCAGCACGATGGCTACCACCCCCAGCCAGACGCAGGCGGCGGCGATGCGTCCGGCAGGCCGTGCGCGGGTGAAGCCGGCGTGGAGGAGCAAGCCCACCGCCAGCAGCGTGCAGAATCGGAGCGTGGGGGCGGAGTTGAGCCACAGGGGGATCGCGACGGCGAGAAGGATGCCCGCGAAGCCCCAGGCCGGGATGGGGATGAGCCGCTGGATCCACGACTTCACGGCGCGCAGCGCGAAGGTAGCGCCGGCGGAAAGGGGCGTGGTCGCGCCCAGCAGGAGGGCGTACCCCTCGGCGTGTTCCCCTTCCGCGCCGCGCTCCAACAGCGACGCGATGGCCCCGGCCATGAGGATGAAGCCAAGCCACTTGACCTCGGCGAACAGGCGGAAGGGCTGCAGCATGGCCCCTGGGCGGAACGGGATGACCTCCACGGAGAGGTAGCCCACGACGCACAGGGCGAGGACAGCGCCCACGACAAGCGCGATGATCAGCAGGGGCCGGGCGTCGGAGCGGCGCGCCTTCCAGAGCCAGTATCCTGCGACGCCTGCGGCCACCAGGAACGCGGCGGTCTCCGCATAGTCTCTGAGGGGGAAGGCGCTGGGCACGAAGTGGTGGGGATGGCGGAAGAACGCCGCAATTCGGATGAACTGCTCGGTGGAGAGCCGCGGGCCGTGCATGCGGTCCATGGCGAGCCAGACCGCTGCGAAAAGCCCGACCAACGCGGTCGCGCCCGCCAGGCGGAGCCAGTGCGTGCGTTCGGTCGTGCGGCGCTGGAGCAGGGCCTGTGCCCAGAGGGCTGCGAGGGCGACGCCTCCCACGGCCAGCCCGGTTTGGGCGTGGATGAGCGAACCGAGGCTGGCGGCCAGCGCGGCGAGGATGGGGCGTCGGCGCACGCAGGCCCAGAGGGCTGCGAGGAGCAGGGGGATTGCCAGTTGCGCATGCGAGAGCATGGACCCCATGAGCGTGGTAGCGCCTCCGAGCGTTGGGCCGTTCAGGGCTGCGACCATGCAGACGGCCAACGCCCCCGCCAGGTCGCCGAATAGGTCGCGGGCGGCAAGGCCCGTTGCCAGGGCCACCAGGATGTTGGCCAGGAACGTCAGCACGAGGAACGTTGCGGGGACCGATGCGATGCGGCCTCCCAGGGCGATGAGGTTGATGAAGACCCAGCGGCCCGCGGAGTTCGCGATGGCATTGGTGAAGAAGTCATTGCGCAGGTAGTTGCTGTCCAGGGTATGGTACACCTGCGGCAGGTACTCCATGTAACTGGACAGGCCGAACACATACTGCACGCACGAAAGCATCACCCCGGCCAGAAGGGCCAGTAACAGGACGCCCACAAGTCCGCGGGGCATCCGCGCGCTCTTTTTGCTCACCATCCTACTTGCTCCGGCGATTGTGCTTGCCTATCGGGAAGCCAGGCGCTCTGCGAGTCCGTGGGGCGCTCGGGAGACCCGCCGCGTGCTACCACTGCTTCAGGCTCGCCTCCAATTGCTCGCGGGTCATCTGCTCGGAGTATATGTACACTTCCATCGCCGTGAACCCGGGCACGCGGAGGGGTTTCTCCGTCGCCACCCACTTGGCTACGTCGGGCACGTAGCGGCCGAGCGCGCTTGACCAGTCCACAATCCAGACCCGCCTGTGGGTCCGGGCGGCTTGCTTCAGTGTGTTCAGGTTCCGCAGTCGAATGATCTGCGACTTAAGTTCTGGCGCGTAGAATTCTATATCAAAGGTCGCGCGCAGTAGCACTGCATCGTCTTTCTCCACGTGTTGCAGCAGATACCGCCCTACGCCTCGCCAGTCCTGTTTCTTGTGCCGATACGCATCCGACCGCGACCCGGCCAGAGTCGCCGCGGCGAAGGCGACCACCAGGACCGCGGCGACCGTGGCGATTACATCCCGCGTTTCGGCTCGCGCCAGCCGCCCCGCGACCGCGCGAACGGTGCCCAGCGCACCGGCAGCCACCAGCAGCACAAGGATTGGCGCATAGGGCAGGAATTGTCGGTTGGCGAAAAAATAGGGGGCGGTGTAGTCTAGCACCAACACCGAGGCCATCCCCGCCAGCGCTACCACGGCGAGAAGCCCCAGGTTCTCTCGCTTGGTGTCTCCACCCCGGATGGCGATCACAATGCCCGCAAGCGCACAGGCCCAGGCGAATCCCACGAACAGGCTGAGGGGGCGAAAGTTCACACGGAGCGCGCCTCCGCCGCGGGGCACGAATGGCGCAGAGAGCAGGGTGCTCCAGGATGGCCACTGAAACGAGTAGCCCGACCTGAACTGGTCGGCCAGCACCCACGGCAGGAACAGGAGCCCCGCGATGCCCGCCGCCACGACGTAGGGCAGCAGGCGGTTCCAGGGCAGGCGCTTGGCCAGGGCCATGAGCACCAAGTACGCGCCGTGGAGGATGCCCACGATGGCCACGTAGTAGTGGGCGTACATGCCGACCGCCAGCGTTGCGCCGTAGAGCACCCACGCGCCGCGGGTGTTGCGCTCTAGGGCGCGATGGAAGGTGAAGGTGGTCAGCAGGACCATGAAAGCGGCGAGGCTGTAGACCCGCACCTCTTGCGAGTAGTAGATGTGAGAGGGCAGGATGGTCAGGATGGCGGCGGCCAGGAATCCCGTGGTCTTGTCAAACATGCGCTTGCCGAGGAAGTAGAGGGTCGCCACGGAGAGGACGCCCCACAGGACGGCGGGCAGGCGCAGGATGCCCTCGGATCGGCCGACGTAGTAGTACACGAAGTGGGTGATGATGTACTCAATGGGCACCGCGCTAACCTCTGCCAGAACGTCCTTGATCATGGAGGAGAAGGGCAGGCGGCTGCGCCGAATCTGGGTCAGTTCGTCAATCCAGAAACTGTCCTGTTCCAGTTGGTAGAGGCGGAGGGCGAGGGCGGCGAGGAGGATGGCGCCCAGGAGGATGACCTCGTGGTGCCGCCGTAGGAATTGGCGGATGGAGTTCTGCGCTTCGCGTGTCATGGGAGTCCTCTCCTCATGAGGTTGGCACGGGATGGTGGCGGAAGTGTAACACGCGGGCGGCCAGGGTGTCAAACGGACCGTGAGGTTCTCCCGCGCGGGCTGCGCCTCGCCCTTATCAACCGCCCGCCCGCGCGGTATAACCCCCGCGACACCGTGCAGGAGGTGCGCCATGCGCTTGCCGTTTCGCATCGTCCGCGTCCGCGAAGCCGAATCCGACGAGGCCGACGCCCCGCTGTTCCGCGCCATCGGCCCGTGGCCGTCGGACAAAGACCTGACGCCCGCCACGTACCAGGAACTCCACGCCGCGGCCTACGAGGCGTACACGGGCAATCCCCTGGCCTTCCGCATCATTGAGATTCTCACGGCGTACCTGTGGGGGCGCGGGCCGACCGTCGCCGCCGCCGACCCCGCCGTGCAGGCTGCGCTGGACGACTTCTGGGCCGCCAACGACATGACCCGCAAGGGCCGCGCCATCGTCCGCGAACTCCACCTCTACGGCGAACAGTTCATCCGCTGGCTCCCCGACGGCACCATCTGGCAGATGGACCCGTCCACGGTGGACGAACTCCAGACCGACCCCGCCAACGCCCAGGTGGTGGTGCGCGTGCACCAGATGGCACCCGAAGGCGGGGCGGGTGCGTGGTATGCCGTCCCCGACGAGGTGCAGCACTTCGCCATCCACAAGGTGTCCAACGCGCTGCGGGGCCGCTCCACGCTGTGGGTGCTCCTGCCGTGGCTGCGGCGCTACCGCCAGTGGCTGGCCGACAGGGTGATGCTGAACCGCGGGCGCTCGTCGTGGCTGTGGACGGTGGCGGTGCGCAGCGCGACGCCGCAGAAGTTGCGGGCCAAGGCCAACCAGTACGCCCAGCCGCCCGAACCTGGCTCGGTGCTGTTCCACGCCGACGACGAGGAATGGCGGGCCGCCGCGCCCAACCTTCAGGCCGACGACGCCCGCTGGGACGGCCACGCCATCAAACTCATGATCGCGGCGGGCGCGGGCATCCCCATCCACTGGCTCAGCGAAGTGGAGAGCGGGACGCGGGCCGTGGCGGCAGAGATGGGCGGGCCGTCGCTGCGCACGTTTGAGGCGATGCGGGAGGAGGTGGCCGCGCTCCTGCGCGACGTGCTGGACCAGGCGCTGCGGCGGCGGTTGGGGCGGGCCGCGCCGTACAGCATCACGTTCCCCGACCTCACGCCCTCGGACAACCGCGAGCAGGCGGCGGCGCTGGCCGCGCTGGTGCCCGCCCTGGCCACGTCGGTGGACCGCGGCTGGCTGGACGACGCCACGGCGCGGCGCTGGCTGCTCAAGTTCGCGGGCGAGAAGGACGAGTAGGCCCTGGTTCTGCTCTTGCAGGGGGCGCGCTCCTGTCCCGCGAACCCTGTTCACGTTCCGTTCACGCGGCGGCGAATAGCGTCCGCCGCTCTCCTTTTGTCTTCACGCAATCTTCACGGATAGTACCATTTTCCCATTGGATGGGTTTTCCCGCCGCCGTACAATGGGGCTGAAATTCACGCTACGTTCACGCTTTCTGCACGGACTGTTCACGTACCTGGGGCGTATGGAAGGCTTGAGACCATGGAACGCTTGGGCAAGCAGACGGTCATTCGGGGGCTGTTGATCGCCGCGGCGATGCTGCTGGCGGCCCTCTTCGCGCCTGCTGTCCACGGCGACGCCCGCACGGACACCCCGCGGCAAACCCAGAACTTCCCCGCCGACAGCGAGACGCTCCTCGGCTACTGCTTCCACTTTGACGGCGTAACGTACAACGAGGATGGCACATCCACCTGGACGTATACAGTGGATGACTGCGGGGCCACCAAGAAACTCCATTGGTGGGTGCTTGGACTCTGCTCCGGCCACACGGTCGTGTCCAGTAACCCACGAGGGTACGTGCGGAATGCAGGCGGCGTGTACGGCATCGTGTGGGACGTGGACATCTGGCCCAGCGACCCGCCGCAGACATTCACCGTTACCCTTGGCGACTGGCACACCGTAACCACCGTCGCCATCGCGGCTCGCGTTCCGCCCGACACTGGCATCGGCTCTATCGATGGTCCGGCCTGCCCCGGCGCGACGGTAACCCCTACGCCCACCCCAACACCGACCCCTACGCCGACAGCCACCCCGACGCCCACGAACACGCCCACGCCCACCCCTACGCCGACCCCAACCAACGCCCCGCCGTCGGTGAACGTCCTGGGCATCTACCAGCCGGACCGCGTTACGCCTGCCACGGCCATGGACCCCCAGGCCGAGTATGCCGTGCGCGTGTCGGTGTCGGATGCGGACGGGCTGGCCAGCCTGCAGTGGGTGCGGGCCGTGGTGTTCCTGGACGCCGACGGGGACGACGACCCCGCCGACGTGCCCGCGTCGGGCGATGCCCAGACGGCCGCCATCCTCACGTGGACCAACGGCCCGACACCGTCGTGGAGCATCAGCGCGGGCTCGCCCACCACTTGGGTGCTGGTAACCGCCAACTGCGCGCAACCGGACCTGTCGGGCACGTCGGGCACGTGGTGGTTCCACTTCCGCCCGGGCAAGGTGGCCACCGAATCCACCGACTGGGACGCCTGGGCCGCGGCGCGGGACGGCGGTGCTGCCCAGGCCTCGCTGTACGACGGCAGCGACTACGACATGAACTGGTACGGGGAGGTGCACGTGAACACGCCAAGCGTCAACTGGGGAGTCGTCCTGCTCGGCTCCGACTTCCCGGCCAATCCGAGAACCGGCGTCTCGGTTACCTACATTGCCAACGGGGCGTTCCAGCAGCAGGTGCGCGCGTCCAATCCGTGGGGCAGCGCGCCCCGCTGGATCGCGCTCAACGAGACCGGCACGCCCGGCCCCGGCCAGTTCTCGCTCAAGGCCAACAGCGCCAACAACCTGCCCGGCGCCGTCGTCGTGCGCTCCAGCGCCTACGCCACCATCGGCGTGGGCACGCGGACTGCCGAGGGGGGCACCGAGGTGGCCACCAATACGCTGTGGCTCCGCCTGGGGTCGTCGGGCATACCCGACACCACCTACGCCGGGACGATTTACTATCGCATCACGCCATAGAAAACTCGGCCAGTGAGGCAGGAACGGAAGAAAGGAGGTAACAACGGGAGGCAAAGAGACAACGAGAGGAGACATCGTCATTCGGAACCATTTGTGCGAACGCATTCTTCATCGCAGCGCAAAAGTCAACATGAGGAGGATAGCGAAATGGAAAAGCGGAAGTTCTTTACAATCCTGGCAGCTCTGGTTATACTGGTAGCCATGCTGCCCGTGGCGGCCTTCGCCGACGAAGACCAGACCACCGGACAATTTACAACGGCCAACGCGGCCCCCAGCATCAGCGATCTGGGCATCTACGAGACCGATCACGCCACCGCCGTAACGGCGATGACGCCGCAAAGCGAATATGCGGTCAAGGTTACCGTGAGCGACGCCAACACACTCAACGACCTGACCACCGTCCGCGTTACCATCTTCTTTGACGCCGACGGCGATGACGACGCGGGCGACGTGCCCGGGACGGGCAACACGCAGACCGCTGCCATCCTGACGTGGACGAAGGGGACGCCGTCCACGTGGACCATCAGCAGCGGCTCGCCCACCACCTGGGCCATCGTGTCGGCCAACTGCGTGGAGCCCACGCTGACCGGCAGCACCGGCACCTGGTGGTTCCACTTCAAGCCCGGCAAGGTCGCGACCGAGGCCACCGACTGGGACGCCTACGCCGTGGCCACCGACGACAACAGCGCCACCGGCACGCGCTACGACGGCAGCGACTACGACATGAACTGGTACGGCGAGGTTACGGTGAGCACGGCGCTGGTGGACTGGGGCACGCTGGCCCCCGGCACCAACTACACCATCCAGAGCGGCATCGCCATCAACTACCTGGCCAACGGCGGCTACAACCAGCAGGTCAAGGCCGGCGGGACGTGGAACGGCGCGTCGCACACGGCCACCCTGAACGCGGCGGGCACCCCGGCGGCCAACGAGTTCTCGCTCATGGCCGATGACGACAACACCATCGCCGACGCGGTGCAGGTGCAGAGCGCGGCCTACACCACGTTCAACACTGGCACCCAGACCGGCGAATCGGGCCACGACGAGACCGGCAACAGCCTGTGGCTGAAACTCGGCTCGCCGTTCTTTGAGGACACGTACAGCGGGTACATCTACTTCCAGATCATCAACGATTAGGGCCCTGGGAGAGGGGCGAAACCGAGGGATCGGCTCCCACGCCTGCCTGGCGGGTGTGGGAGCCGCGCCCATCGGGATCACGGGCCGCGGGGGACTGTGCCCCAGGCCCTCGTGAGGGATGGTATGGGTAACAGGTCATGGCACGCGAATCGGAGATGGGTTGCGGCGGCGCTGCTGGTCATCCTCATCGTGGGGATGCGGGCCGCGCCGGTCGCTCATGCCCAGGGGGGCGGGCTGGCCATGTCCGGCTCGTTCTACCGCCAGTCCTTTGAGATTCCGCAAGGCTCCTCGGTCAACGCCCCCAGCATCTACGTCATCGTGTTCAACCAGGGGAGCGAGGAGTTCGGCGTGCGCATGGCCTGGGAAGCGCCCGCAGGCGTCCAGGTGCTCCTCTCGGAGGAGGAGTTCGCGCTGAAGCCCGGCGAACAGAGGAAGGTGATGGTGGGCGTGTCGGTGAGCCGCGAGACGCCGGCGGGCGAGTACACCATCAACCTCACCGCCGAGTCGTTCAAGGCTGCCGGCGAGGGCATCCAACTGCTGGGCGCGGCGGGCCAGAGCGCCCGCCTGGTGGTGCTGGGCGAGTCGGCCATGGTCCAGGCGCGGACGGTCAGCCCGTCGGGAGATCCCGTGCCCGCGACCGTGCGCTTGTTCAAACTCGTCGGCGACGACCGGCGCGAGGTGGCCTACTCCGAGACCGGCCTGTTGGAGGCGACCGTCTCGCCCGGCCGGTTCGCCGCCGTGGCCTACATGGGCGGCCAGCGCCTGGGCGAGGAGACCTTTGACGTGGCCAACGGCGAGGCCAAGACCGTTACCCTCACCGTCGCCACCGTGTACTTTGAGGGGTTCGGCGTCGTGCCCAACTACCGCAACGACACCGGCGCGCTGGCCTTCGCCGACATCGTGTACACCCTCAACAACCTGTACACGGCCTTCCCCGAGGCCAGCACGATCCTCACCGTGGATCGCGACGGCGCGCCCCTGACTCAGATTCAGATGGCCACGCTGGCCCCGCTGGAGAAGGGGAGCATCGGCCTGCACTACGCCTTCATCCCCGCCGACGGCTGGGTGGCCGGTGAGTACACCTTCCAGGCGCTCCTGTCCATCGGCGGGCAGACCTACGCCGCCAGTCCGGTGGAGACCCTGCGCGTGGAACCCGCCGCCGAGGCCAGCCCCACCGGCAAGGGGACCGTGGCCGCCCAGTCCCGCGCCGACTCCGGCGGGTTCAACTGGGCGCTGATGCTGTCGGCGGCCGGCGGGACGGTGTTGATCGGCATCGTGCCCATCCTGGCCCGCCGCCGCAAGAAGGCCCAGCCCGAACCGAACGACCGGTAACCGCCCGCGCCCGGCCGTCGTGGACGAGACGGCCGGGTTGCCCTGGGAATGCAGAAAGTTGCGAAGATGGTGCCGCCGGCGATACGACGCATCGCATGTGCTTTGGTCGTTGCGGCGCTGACGCTGTCGCTGCCGACGGCGTCGGCCCGCTCACCCGACTGCCAGACAGCGGCCGGCGTGTTCACCGTGCGCGCCAACGACACCATTCCCCCCGGCTGCATCACCGACCTGCGCATCGGCGAGACGGCAGACGGCTCTGGCTCCGCGCTCATCCTGTACTGGACGGCCCCCGGCGACGATGACATGGTGGGGACGGCCACGCTGTACGAGATTCGCTACGCCCGCGCGCCTATCCTGACCGAAGCCGACTGGGAGGCCGCGATTCCCCTCCCAGGCGTGCCTGCGCCCGGCCCGGCGGGTTCGGCCGAGTCGTGTGTGGTGGTCGGGCTAGAGGACGATGGCGCGCCGTACTACTTCTGCGTTCGCGCCGCCGACGAGGTGTTCAACTGGTCGTGCCTGTCCAACTCGCCGGGGACGCGGCAGCGCGTGCCCGGGTTCTGGCCGTTCCGCGTGTTCCTGCCCGTTGCGGCGCGCGGGAACGACGCCCCGTGGCCCGGCGGGGCCGACCAGCCGGTGCGCCGCGCACTGCTCCTGGCGCGGTGAGGCGATGGGGAGCAGGCCGGTCTCACGCCGACGGCGAGGTTGCCCCGGCCCTCTCTGTCATTGCGAGCGAAGCGAAGCAATCTCGGTTGGCGAGGTTCTTCGGGCGCTCCGTGCCCTCGCAATGGCAACCCTGCCCCCGTCATTGCGAGCGAAGCGAAGCAATCTCGGTTGGCGAGGTTCTTCGGCGCTGTGCGAATGTTCATCCACGAATCGCACGAATCTACACGAATGCAAGGGTGCCGTTCGTGTTCATTCGCGCGGGTTGGCGGTTTCTCCGCGTTGTCATGCTGAGTGGAGCGAAGCATCTCGGTTGGCGAGATTCTTCGGCACTGCGCGCCTCAGAATAACCGTAGGGACAATTCATGAATTGTCCCTACGCGCTGCGCGCCCTTGCAATGACGACAGCCTCAGCCTCATTCGCGCGGTTGCGCGGGCGATGAGGACGTGCTAGAATTTCCCTCGGACTGGGCTCGCAGGGCGGCGAGTTCCTCTTCCATCGCTTCCAGTTCCAAAATCATGGCGGCGGGGACGGAATGCTTGGGCAGGCGCGCCCGCAGGTCCTCAAGCCGCCGTTCCAGTTCGCGGATGCGCTGCTCGGCGGTCATCGGTGCCCCTCCAGAAGGGCGGCCAGTTCCTGAATGCGGGCGCGCAGTCGCGCCTCGTCGCGTGCGAACGAGGAGGTCAAACGGTGGAGTTCTTGTGCGCCGATGTGGACCCCGGTCTGGCCCAGGGTGAGCAGGCGCTCCTCTTCCAGTTCCTCCAGCGCCTGTTGGGCCTTCCGGAGTTCCTCGCGCAGGGCCTCGGGCGACAGGCCGTCGGGATTCGGCGTATTCATGGCTGTTCCTCCGTTGCATGGGTTGGCGATTCACATCGCGCGATGTTTCGCTCGGCATGACGGGGCGCATATACCCCCATAGGGTATAATACCCGCGCGGCGCGGTTTTGTCAAGAACGGGAGGTGCTTATGGACGGGCGCGGACGGGAGGGACAAGGGAGTCTGCTGGGGTTCGTGCTGTACGCGCTGGCGGCGCACGGCGACCCGCCGCTGACGCAGGCCGGCCTGTCCGAGGCCCTCGCGGCGGCCTTTGAGTCCGCGGACGGGCGCAACCTGGCCGATGGCGTGGGCCTGCCCAGCCCCGAACTGCTGGGCGGGGTGGGCGAAATCCTGGGCGCCTTCGGCGACTGGCTGCGGGCGCGGGGGCTTGTGGACGGGTGCGGGTTCTCGCGCTCGGACCACGTGCTGGCCTGCGAGTTTCGGGCGTGCGTGTGCCTGGATGCGGTGGATCGCCTGCGGGCGGGCAAGCCCGATGCCGAGCCGCCCTGCGTGCTTCTGGGGACGCTTGCGGCGCTGCTTCGCGCGCGGGGCGTTCGCGCAGCGGTTGTCGCGTACCGCAAGACCGACGAAGGCTGCGAGTGGCGGCTGGATTTGCGGAGGTGAGGGCGATGAAAGAGGCGTGGCTATACGAGAAGTTGGATGGCGGGCGCGTTCGGTGCCATCTGTGCGCCCACCGCTGCAAGATCGCCGACGGCGAGACGGGCATCTGCGGCGTGCGGCAGAATCGGCAGGGCGTGCTCTATTCGCTGGTGTACGCCCGGCCCATATCCCAGGCGGTGGATCCGATTGAGAAGAAGCCCCTGTTCCATTTCTACCCGGGCACCACGTCGTACTCGGTGGCCACGGTGGGGTGCAACTTCCGGTGCCGCTTCTGCCAGAACGCGGACATCTCGCAGATGCCGCGGGACCAGGGCCGCATCGTGGGGCGGCACGTCCCGCCGGAGGACATCGTGGAGGACGCGCTGGCGACCGGGTGCAGGAGCATCTCCTACACGTACACCGAGCCGACGGTCTTCTTTGAATACACGCGCGACATCGCCGTCCTGGCGCGGCAGGCGGGCCTGGCGAACAACTACGTTACCAACGGCTACATGACGGCGGAGATGCTGGAGACGTTCTTCCCCTACCTGGACGCGGCCAATGTGGACCTGAAGGCGTTCCGCGACGAGTTCTACCGCCAGCAGTGCGGTGCGCGGTTGCAGCCGGTGCTGGACTCGCTGCGGCTGATGAAGCAACAGGGGATATGGGTGGAGGTTACCACGCTGGTCATCCCCGGCCTGAACGATGACCCAGGCGAGTTGCGCGACCTGGCCGGGTTCATCGCGCAGGAATTGGGCGTGGAGACGCCCTGGCACGTGAGCCGCTTCCACCCCATGTACAAGATGCTGGACCGGGGAAGCACGCCGGTGCAGACGTTAGAACGGGCGTGGGCTATCGGCAAGGAGGCCGGGCTGCGGTACGTGTACGTCGGCAACGTGCTGGGCGCGCCGGAGGAGCACACCTACTGCTGGAATTGCGGCAAGCGGATTATCGCGCGGTTTGGGTTCTCGGTGCGCGAGCGGCACGTGCGCGACGGGAAGTGCGAGTACTGCGGCGCGGCGATAGATGGCGTGGGACTCTAGCACAACGCACCTGAAAACGGCTCTGTGCGTTATGTACATAGGAGGCCATCTGCGGGGCGGGGTTGGGAATTGCCCCGCCTTTGCGTAGGAGTCCCCGTCGGCTGCCCTCACCCCGGCCTTTGTCCGCGCGTGCGGGGAGGGATGCGGGGGCAGGGCATGTGGGTTCTCCGCAGAGGCCGCAGGGGGATTGGAGGGCATCGCCGAAATGCGCGTGGGGCATCGGGCGGCTTGCGGGGACGACCCCCGCGCTGCACGGGCGAGATTCCTTCAGGGCTGGCGTAGCACTTTACTACAGAGAAGATAGTCCATTGTCATTGCGAGCGAAGTGAAGCAATCTCACGCTCCATCTGTCATGCTGAGCGAAGCGAAGCATCTCGGTTGACGAGATTCTTCGGCGCTTCGCGCCTCAGTGGGGACAATTCATGAATTGTCCCTACGGGCGCTACGCGCCCTCGCAATGACACACCATCAAGAATCCCTGCGGCAGAGTACACCAGCCCGCCGGGCTTTGTTCGTTTAGCCCGATGCTTCAGCACCGGGCGGCGTGCGGGGACGACGCCCTTCCATGTCCGTGGCCGAGCTGCCCCGAGGGATGTGGCGATGGCACGAAACTTGCAGACTGTGGGGTGGCAGAACCCCTCTCTGCGGCGACTGGGCTTGCGGGGGCCGGGGGCGGTCCCCTGTCGCGTGGAAAAACTCGCAATTCCAGCGGCGATTTTCGCAGAGGGCTTGAAACGCGACATAAAATGTGGTATAATATGTCAAGAGTAGAGGGGATTTCTCCTTTGGCATGTGTTGTGCACACGTCCTGACGATGGCGTGCGGGGTCGTTTTGTACCTTGTTGCTGGTCGCCTGGTGAACATTTCGGTCGGGTCTAGCGTGGAACCGTCAACGGTGTTCTGAACACCACCAGTAAACCAATTGGGAGGCAACAAAATGCAAGCGAGACTCACTGTCCAAAGGATCGCCAACGTGGTGGCCGTGCTGGTCATTCTCGCCATGCTGTTGGCGATCGTCCCCTCCGGTGTGGCGCCGGCCTCGGCTGCGCCGCCACAATCCCCTCCGGCCGACCCCACGGCGCAGAACGGTGTGGCCCACACCCTGCGCATCTACGGGACCGGCTGGGACCGCCCCAACCTGCCCATTGAGGGCGACCCACGGGCGGGCGACACTACGGCGACCGATCCCGTCCTGGGCACTCTCCCGGAGGATCCGCCGTACACGGACACCATGTCCGTGTTTGACCCCGAAGGCGTACAAGCCCCTAGTCGCGACCTGGTTACCTTCAACCCCGCGTGGATGTACGAAGGCGCCACCCGCGACGAAAACTGGGCCAAGGGGCTGTACCAGAAGATCCTGACCCCCATCAACGCCTCCGAGAAGGTGTGGTTCCGGATGTGGTACGAGCCGGAGCACTGGGACAAGGATCTGAACGGCAACGGAATCCTGGACATCGCCTCGCCCCGGTGGGAGTTTGAACCCACCATGCCGGTTACCGACATCTGGTATCCGGCCCTGATGCAGGAGTTCACCTACCTGCTGATGGAGGGCAAGCAGTTGACCGCCGAGCCGCCGCCGATGCCCACCTGGGGCAACGTGGGCACGTCCTTCGTCTTCCCCGTGGGCATGAAGTCCGAGGACCTGTTCACCCCGAACGGTGCGGTGGACATGACCTCGGCCAACGCGCAGTTCGGCTACGGTCTCACCAGCCTGGACGGCGACTTTGACGGGATTCCCGACATCGTCCACGTGGAAAGCGAACGCTCGCTCTACGCCCTCACCAGCATTGCGGCAGACTTTGACGGCGACGGGCTCATCAGCCGCCTGGACCGCGACGCGACCGTACTCAACGGCACCGAACTGGCGGTGCTGCGGCTGGGCGCCACGCCGGTGGAGCGGGGCAGGGGCGTGCAGTTCCTTGACCACCTCGCCATGGTGGAGCAGGTCTCGGACAACGGCGTGCAGTTGGGCATCTACTACACAGGCGACCTGACCCCGCGGCCCTTCCCGTCCGTAACGCTCCAGATTGGCGACATGGTGCTGGCCGGCTCGCAGGGGCCTGCTCAACTCATCCGCGCCGTCCGCAATGGCGGTCCGGGCACCAACATGACCCGCTTCCCGACCGGGCCATGGTTTGTGTATCTCCAGGGTGTGGACCGTGACGAGAACCAGGCGATCCTCATCGTTGGCCGCGCGGTGGGTGCCACGCACAGCGCCATGGAAGACGGGATGTACCGCGAGGACCGCCGCCCGGGCGACCCGTGGTTCCTGAAGCGTTTCTACGTGGACGGCCACGAGTACAACGTGGTGGCGATCATGACGCGGAACGGCGGCATAACCCCCGGCGGGGCTTTCGGGCCTGTCCCGGACCTGGACGTGAACAACGACGGGTTCATTGATCCGCCCTATGACCCCTACAACTTCGTGCCGGATCTGACCCAGTTCCAGTTCATCACCATCCGCACGCCCATCCCGAAGGTGCCGGTTCGCATCGGGCAGCACTCGGTGCAACTGCAGCACTACCTGGCCAACGACAACCTGTCTGTCCTGCCGCCGTACAACTACGAACACTACTACATCCAGGACATCAACGCCATCACCAAGTTCAGCGAGTTTGATGTCTGGGATCCCGTGCAGCAGCGGTGGGAAATCAACATCCGGTCCGTCGGGCGGCTGGTGGGGCCGGTTGCGCCCATCTTGCAGAAGAACAAGACCCTGCCCTACGTCGGCTATGGGCCGAACAGCCCCTACACGGACGCGCGCGAGACCAGCCTCTACTACGTGGAAGAGGACAAGAACGAGCAGTTCCTGGGCATGCTGCGGGAACTGTACTCGGAGCGCGAGGACGGCGGGCAGTACTGGAGCACGCGGCAGTTCATGACCGTGCCGTGGTGGTACACGGAGATGGTGTTCCCCGATGTCCGCACGGCCATCACGGGCCTGAACACGCCCGACCTGTACCTGATGAAGAGCGTGTTCTTCAACTACCAGTCCGAGCGCCGCTACTGGCTGCGCACCGCGCCCGACTGGGCAACGCTCCTGGGCACGGCCCAACCTCCGGTGCCCATCATGTTCTGGTTTGACCCGGCGGTGGGCGGCAAGAAGTACAAGGACACCCAGGGCCTGCGCATCTACGGCGACTGGATTTACGGCGAGCCTGTGCTCGGCCAGATTCAGGCCTGGACGTGGCCCGACGGAATCCTGGGCAACAAGGGCGCGGGCGACGTAACGGCGTACATGGACCGCCTGGCGCCGTACCCTGTGGAAGTGCTGCCGTACACGGACCCGCTGGCGCCGTTTGACCCGGATCATCCGCAGGCTCCGCGCAAGGACTTCGTAACGCTGAACCCGGCCTACATGAACGAGTACAACAACAGCGGCGAGCCGCTGGTGGACCTGTACCGGCAGATCTCCATCCGCGAGGGGAACGCGGGCGAGAAGGTGTTCTTCCGCATGTGGTACGAGCCCACCTACGTGGACAAGATCGTGCGGGCCCAGTTGGGAGGCGCGGCGCCGGTGGTAACGCCCACCGAGGTGATGACGTTCCCGGCGGTCATGCAGGAATTCACCTACATGTACCTGGACATGAACGACCAGCCGAGCAACGGCCAGCCGGGCAAGAGCGTCTTCGCCTTCCCCATCGCCACGGGCGCGAACCAACTGCCCAAGCCGGTCGGCGGCTCCATCCCCAGCGGGCAACTGCCCTCGGCGGGCTACGGCCTGACCACCTTTGACGCCGACTTTGACGGCGTTGAGGATGCGGTTACCATCCACTCCGAGTTCACGCTGCAGCAGACCACCGGCATCGGCGCCGACTTCAATGGCAACGGCGCGATTGACAACTTGGACACCGACGGCACTGCGCTTTCGGGCGACGAGTTGGTCATCTTCGCGCGGTCGGTGCATCTGCAGCGCGGCCAGAGCGCTCAGTTGCTGGACCACATGGTGAGCCTGGCGAACATCGCCGTGCCCGCGACCTCGGCGGACATCACGCTGTGGTACACGGGCGGCGGGATGCACGCCAACAACTCCAAGCACCCCGACCTGGTGCCCGGCTCGCCCGTAACGCTGCGGCCCGGCGAGATGGCCATCGTGGACCGCACCGGCTATCGGCGCATCCTGGCCGGCGGCACCAACCTGGGTAGCCTGAACGGCGCGTGGTTCGTCTATGTGGACCAGATCAACTCGGCCACCGAGACGGTCAACCTCATCATCGGGCGCGCGCTGGGTGCCAGCCACTCGGCCATTGACAACGCGGCCGGCGGGCACGACCTCACGCCCGGCGACCCGTGGTACCTCAAGCGGTTCTTCGTGGACGGCCACGAGTACAACGTCGTCGCCCTGATGACCGTCCCGAATACCTATGGGTATCCGAACGAAGACCCGTATGAGTTCAAGTACATCACCATCCGCACCCCTGTCCCGAAGCCCGACGACTTCGTGAACTACGAGGACAGCCAGATTCTGGAAGGCTACTGGCTGCGGGACGCCATCTCGGTGATGCCGCCGTTCAACTACCTGCACACGGTGCGTGAGGACGTCCTCAGCATGCCGGAGATCTGGAACAACCCGAGCCCGCTGGTAACTCCGCTGAACCGCGCGGAACTGACCATGGGCAACCCGGCCTACATGCTGTGGACCGACCCGAACTGCATCGGGCGGGTGCTCACCCAGCGGCCTCCGCTCCAGATCACCATCGTGGATGAGGCCCGTGAGCCGCAGTTCTACGGCGAGTTGAAGGAAATCTACCTGTTTGACGGCGTGGAAACGCCGCAACTCTGGATGCTCACCGAGTACCGCACGTCGCCCGACAAGTACACGGAACTGTCCTTCCCGGCCGGCGAGAAGTACCTGATGACCACCGACTGGTGGTGGTACAACCTGCGCGCGGACTTTGACTGCACGCAGTACCTGCCGCCGACTCCGCTGGCGGCGCAGGCACCGGTGTACCGGGTGATGTTCTGGTACGACCCGACCGACCCGAAGGATATCTACATCAACACGACCGAGGCCTGCACGCCGCCGCAAGCGGACTTCACCGCGACGCCGACGCAGGGCCAGGCCCCGCTGACGGTGAACTTCACCGATCAGTCGGTGGGGGCCATCACCTCCTGGTCGTGGAACTTTGGCGACGGCGGAACGTCTACTCAGCAGAATCCGTCGCACGTTTACAACCTGCCCGGGGTGTACACCGTAACCCTGACGGTGTCGGGTCCGTGCGGAGTGGACACGGAGACCAAGACCGAGTACATCTTCGTCTCCACCTGCGCGCTGATCCGCCTGTCGCCCACGACGCAGACGGTGGGCGTGGGCCAGACGGTGGCGGTGGACATCCGCGTGGAGAACGTGTCCAACCTGTACGGCGTGGATCTGCAACTGTCGTTTGACTACACCCGCGTGCAGGTGGTGGACGACGATCCGGCGACGCCCGGCATCCAGATCACGCCTGGGCCGTTCCTGCCCGTTGGCAGCGGCTACATGCAGAACAACTCGGCCAACAACGGGACCGGTGTGATCCGCTACACGTTCACGCTGCAGAACCCGGCGCCGCCCGCCAGCGGCAGCGGTGTGCTGGCCACGGTCCACTTCAGGGGCCTGGCGACCGGCACGGCCAACGTGGCCTTCACCCTGGGCCAGTTGGTGGACCGCAACGGCACGCAACTGTGCAGCACCACGCAAGGCGGGTCGCTGGAAGTCGTGATCACCACCGGCTCCATCAGCGGGCAGGTGTCGCTCCAGTCGCGGACCGACCACAGCGGCGTGTCGGTGGCCGCGGGCGCGCTGCCGCCGGTTAGCACCGGCAGCGGCGGGACCTTCACCATCGCCGGTGTGCCCGCCGGGACGTACACCGTCATCGCCAGCAAGCCTGGCTACCTGTCGGCCCGCAAGACCGGCGTGGTGGTGCCTGCGTCCGGCTCCGTCAACATCGGGAGCACCATGCTGCTGGGCGGCGACGCCAACAACGACGGCACCATCAACATCGTGGACCTGGTGATCGTGGGCGCCATGTACGGCTCCACGCCGCCGGCCGACTCCCGCGCCGACATCAACGGCGATGGGACCTGCAACCTGATTGACCTGGTGCTGGTGGGCGCGAACTACAACAAGACCGGCCCGACCGACTGGGTAACGGTTGCGGAAGTCGCCGCGGCGCGCGGCCAGGCCAAACTGGGCTTCTCGCCCTCGTTCCGCATCCTGCCCGCGGGCGCGCAGACGACCGTGGAGGTCGTGGCGAGCAGCGTGGCGGACCTCTACGCGGGCGAGTTTGAAGTCCGGTATGACCCGGCGGCCGTGAGCGTAGTGGACGCGGATCCGAACAAGGAGGGCGTGCAGGTTGCCGTCGGCGACGTGTTCGCGGGGAACGGCGCGTTCGTGGCGCTGAACGCTGTGGACGAGGCCGCCGGCGTCATCCGCTTCGCCGCTACCCTGCTGGATCCGACCCCGGCGCTCCAGGGCAACGCGGTGCTGGCGCGCATCACGTTCAAGGGCCTGAAGGCCGGCCCCACCATGCTCCGCTTCGGCAACGCGCAGTTGCTGACGGCGCAGGCCGTGGCGCTGGACGTGAAGGCGCAGGATGGCTCCCTGTGGCTGGGGCCCATCCGCGGCATCGGCGCCGAACCGAACGCCAAACTGCTGCGGATTCAGTAAACCATCGTGTGCGAACGGGTGGGCCTTGGGTATCCTGCCCAGGGCCCACCCCGGAGGCCGGGCCTATCCCCCGTCCTCACCAAGAACGCGAAACGACAGAGTATCGTAAGGAGGAATGAACATGAACGGAAGAGAGAAAATGCCATTGGCCCGGCGCATCATTTCTCTCGTCATGGCAGCGGTTACCATCCTGGTGGGGTTGGGGATACCGTTCGCGGGAAGTGACGTCGCACGGGCAGATGGCGCAACGGTGGCGCTCATACCCAGCGCCTCAAGCGTGCCCATCGGCGGCACGGTTACCCTGGACGTCCAGATTCAGAACGTAACCGGGCTGTTCGGGGTGGAGGTCAGGCTCAGTTTTGACCCGACCCGCCTGCAGGTGCAGGATGCGCTGGCCTACCAGACCGGCGTGCAGATTCAGCCCGGGACGTTCCCGAATCCGGCCGACGGGTTCGTGGCCGTCAACTCTGCGGACAACGCGTCGGGGACCATCATCTACGCGATGACGCTGCTGGCGCCCGCTGCGCCGGTGTCGGGCAGCGGGACTCTGGCCCGCATCGTGTTCCAGGGCGTCAGCGGGGGATCGGCCAGCGTGATCTTCACGTCGGTCTCGCTGCTGAACAACCTCACGCAGCCGATTCCGGCGGCGACGCAGAACGCGACCATCACCGTAACGGGCGGGCCGACCAACACGCCCGCGCCGACGGCGACGCCGACGCGGACCCCCGGCCCCACGGCCACGCCCGGCCCCACGGCGACCCCGGCGCCACCCAGCCCGACGGCCACGCCGGTCCCGCCCGGCCCGTGCGCGGCGTACTACACCGTGCGCTGGGGCGACACGCTGTACTCCATCGCGCGGCGCTACGGCACCACGGTGCAGGCCATCGCTGCGGCCAACGGCATCGCGAACCCGAGCCTGATCCGCGTGGGGCAGGTGCTGTGCATCCCAGGCGTAACGCCGCCGCCTCCGCCGCCGCAGGACTGCTGGTACGTCGTGCAGCGCGGTGACACGCTGTACTCCATCGCGCGGCGCTACGGCACCACCATCTGGTACCTGGCGAGCATCAACGGCATCTCCACCTGCTGCTTCAACATCTACGTGGGGCAGCGGCTACGGGTGCCGTGCACGGTGCCCCCGCCGCCACCCGGCCAGTGCTATGTGGTGCAGCGCGGCGATACGTTGTACTCGCTGGCGATCCGCTGGGGCACGACCGTGTACGCCATCATGGTCAAGAACAACCTGACGAACCCGAACTGCATCTACGTGGGTCAGGTGCTCTGCAAGCCATAGCACGCACCTAAGCGACATCTCCTTTCACAGACAGGGGACCGCTCAGCGATGAGCGGTCTTCTGTTGTCTGCAGGCGCAGCGGCTCCTTCTGGTTCAGGTACAGGTCGGCGAAGAAGGGGTAGAGTTCCCGCGCGTTGGTGATGTCCTCGGTGGGGATGGCGTAGGCGCTGGGGTACAGGATGAACGGGTAGTCCTGCGGGCCGCCGATGCCGCCGTGGGTGCTTACCTGGTCCTCAAAGGCGACGATGACGCCGGGCCTGTGCCAGCCGCCAAACAGGATGAGGTCGCCGCTGTGGGGGAACGAGGCCAAGTCGCGGAGTTGCCCGGCTGCGATGTGGGGCTCGTCGGCCAGGGCCAGCGGGTTCTCGCCTTCCACTTCGGCGCCGCGCGGGGTGAGCAGCGCCTGGCCGCCCTTGCCCAGCGCCACGGCACAGTCGGCCTCGCAGGCGAGAATCATGCCGATGCCCGGATGCTCCACGAGGCTCGTCAGCAGGTCGGGGTAGAGGAGCGCGATCTCGCCCAGCCGCAACTTGCGCGGCGCGACGTTGAAGTATACGTGGGCCGCCGATCCGGAGTTGCGCACCACGATGTCGCTGATGCGCTTCAGGTCCCAGTCGGACGGGTCCACGCTGGTGGGGATGCGCCGGTGCAGGAACCGGCGGAGGCGGCGCAGGAGCGCGCTCTGGGTCTTGCCGAGGCGCTCCTCTATGCCCTTGAGTTCGTCCACCAGAAAGCGCATGCGCAGCGCGGCCAGGTCCTCGCCCGACGCGGCCTCGTCCAAGAGCACGGGCTGCTGGACGTGGTCGCGGATGTACTCGCCGATGGTCATGCCGTACAGATGGCGGAACGGGACCGATGGCGTCATGCCGTGGTCCGACAACACGTATAGGTCATATTGCCGACGCGTGTAGCGCCTGCGCACGCGGTCAATCCGCTGGATTTGCTTGTCAATGCCGCGCAGGGTTCGGAAAGCCTGGGGGCTGTCGGCCCCGTAGTGGTGGGCCACGTCGTCGTAGGAATTGTAGTTGGTGGCGATGGAGGGCACGCCCCGGTACACGTCCAGCATGGCGGCGAAGGTCTGAATCTCGCGGAAGATGACGTCGTTGGCGACCTTCAGGAAAGGCGAGGGGTGCGCGTAGGGACGACGCAGGCTGGGGTAGAGCAGGTCGCGCACCTGCCGCCCGAAGTGAAGGAGATACTCCCACGCGGCGCGCCCCAGGATGATGCCGATGCGCCACGGGCTGAGCGCGAGCAGGACCAGGAATCCGACGCCGCGCATGTTCTCAAAGAAGCGGTGGCGGCCGATAGAGCCGAGGGTGAGCAGGGAGAGGGCCGCGCCGCCGTCAAACATGTTGACATAACTGGAGCCGCCCTGGAGGATGCCCGGGTGCGATGCGGCGATGCGCTGTTGCAGTTCGGCCATGAACCCCGGCGACTTGCAGCCGACGGAGGCGTGGCGCTCTTTCTCGTACCAGCGGAAGGCGGGGATGTCGTAGTTGTCGCCGTGAAGGATGCCGGCCTGGATGGCGGGTGTGGTGGTGGGCTGGCCGCAGCGCCACCGCGCCAGTTTGGCGTTGCCCCGCTGCACCAGCCCGGCCAGGAAGGGCATGTAGCCCCGCTCCATGGCCTGCAGGAGGTGCGTGTGCGACAGGGCGTCTATCTGGATGAGGATGAACCCGCGCCTGGCGGTGTCTTCGGTGGGCGCAGCGTGGCCGACCGTCCGCTCCCACGTGCGATACTTGCGCGTGTGGTAGGCGCGCGAGATGCGGTCGGCCAGGTCCAGAATCTTGCGCAGGTGCCAGGCGATGCCGCTGCCTGCTTCCGGCCCTCGTTGCGCGGACAAGGTTCCCTCCCATCGCTGCGAGTGTGGAAGGATTATAGACAATGGGCGGGCTGCGGGCAAGCGGCGCGGGGCGGAACGTTCAGGGGCGCAAGGGGCACGGCCGTGCCCGAGGCCATCGGGGTGCGATACTCGCAGGGGACACCGCATGCCGTGTCCCTACGGCGGGCTGTCCCAGCCCCCTGGCGCAGAATGCACCTGCGACGCACCTCGGAGGTGCGTCGCAGGTTTGGACCCTCACCCTGTGCGGGCGAGGGGACGCGCGGTCTTCGCCCGAGGCTGAAGCCGTCGGGCTGAATGGGCAAAGCCCTGCGGGCTGGTCGTAGGGGCACAGGGTGATACGCCGCTACGTGTGGCTTTTGGATCGCGAAGGGCGCGAAAAGCCACGAAACACGCGAAAGGCATCGCCCGTCGTGGCCTCCGCCGAACCCGCGGGCACGCGCCACCCGCGGCAACCCCGCGCCTGTGCGGGCGAGGGAATGCACGCCCCAGCCCCTTTCGCGCCTTTCGTGCCCTTTCGCGGGTTTCGTGATCCAAACGCCCCCGCGCCCCTCACCCTGCGCCTGTGCGTGCGAGGGGACGCGCGGTCTTCGCCCGAGGCTGAAGCCATCGGGCTAAATGGACAAAGCCCTGCGGGCTGGGCGTCGGGGCACAGCATGCTGCGCGCCTACAGGTGGCGGGGGTTCAGCCCCGCGCGGCCCCACCCTTTCGCGGGTTTCGTGATCCAAACGCCCCCGCGCCCCTCACCCTAGCCCTCTCCCAGCGTGCGAGGGGACGCGCGGTCTTCGCCCGCGGCTGAAGCCGTCGGGCTGAAAGGGCAAAGCCCTGCGGGCTATCCCAGCCCTAGCGGGGCTTCGCCCGTTCAGCGCGGGGGTTTGGCCCCGCGCGGCACGCCCTCACCCTAGCCCTCTCCCAGCGGGCGAGGGAATGCACGCCCCCGCCCCTTTCGTGCCCTTTCGCGGGTTTCGTGATCCAAACGCCCCCGCGCGTGCCCGCGCCGCCCCATTTGACGCGCGCCGCGTGTCGCGGATACAATGGGCCAGAACCTTTGCGCGAGTGGAGTCATGCCGACCAACCTTCCCCCAGAGGCCCAGGAGGCCGAAAGACGATATCGCGAGGCGAAGACCACCGAGGAGAAGATCGCCCGCCTGGAGGAGTTCATCGCGCTCATCCCCAAGCACAAGGGCACGGAACACCTGGTGGGCGACCTGCGGCGCAAGTTGTCCAAACTGCGCACCAGCCCCCAGGGGGCCAAGGTCGTCAGCCGACGCGACGCCGCCTACCGCATTGAGCGCGAGGGCGCGGGTCAGGTGGCCGTCGTCGGCACCACCAACGTGGGCAAGTCGGCCCTGGTCAGGGCGCTCACCAACGCCGAGCCCGAGGTGTCCGACGCGCCGTTCACCACCTGGGCGCCCACGCCCGGCATGATGCCCGTGGAGAACGTGCAGATTCAACTCATTGACACGCCGCCGCTGAGCGCCGAATTCGTGGAACCTGCGCTGATGGACCTCCTGCGGCGCGTGGACCTCATCCTGCTGGTGGTGGACGTGCGCACCGACCCGCTGCAGCACCTGGAGGAGGCGGTCGCCCTGCTGGCGCAGAGCCGCATCGTGCCCCTGCACCGCAAGGACCGCTACCCCGAAGACCGCCGCTGGACCTTCAAGCCGTTCCTCGTCCTGGCCAACAAGACGGACTCGGAGGAGTGGGACGAGGTGTACGACATCTTCCGCGAACTGCTGGACGAGGACTGGCCGATGATGCCCGTGTCGGCGGAGACGGGGCGCAACCTGGAGCGGCTGAAGCACGAGGTCTTCCAGAGGTTGGGCGTCATCCGCATCTACGCCAAGCCGCCGGGGAAAGACCCCGACTTCACTGCGCCGTTCGTCATCAAGAAGGGGAGCACGGTGGAGGATTTCGCCGCCGCCGTGCACCAAGACTTCCTGCGCGACCTGAAAGCGGCGCGCGTGTGGGGCAGCGCTCAGTTTGACGGCCAGATGGTCCCCCGCGACTACATCCTGCAGGACGGCGACGTGGTGGAATTGCGGGTCTAGCGCCCGCGCAGGAGGTGAGCCATGCCGAGACGATGTGCGCTGGCGGCGATGGTCATCGTCGCGGCGGTGATGCTGGGCGCGTGCGGCCGCGCGACGACGCCGACCCCGCCGCCCACGCCTTCGCCCGCAGCGTCCCCAACGCCCGCCCCCACTGCCACACCCGACCCCAACCGCCCCGACGCCGTGGAGATTGCCCTCGCGGCCATCCTGGCCCGCCATCGCGTGGGGTGGAACCAGGTGCGGGTGCTGAGTTGGGAGCCGGTGGACTGGCCCGACGGGTGCCTGGGCATCCGCATGGAGGGGATGTGCACCGAGGCCGTCGTGCCGGGCTACCGGCTGGTGCTGGAAATCGGCGGCGAGGTGTACGAGTACCGCACGGATAGGGCGGGCGCACGGGTTCTCATGGCCGCCGGGCCGCTCCACGGCGTGGACGAGCCGGCGCTGGCGATGGAGGTGCGCGATGAGGGCGGCTGCCGTCTGTTTCTGGTGGCGGCGGACGGGCGGGTGGCCTACGGCCCGTGTGGCGCACCGCTGACGCCCCTGCACCTGGTGGAGGAGATGGGCCGTCCGGCGCAACTGGCCGACCTGCTGGCCCGCTTCGCGCCGTTTGAGGCGCAGGCCGCCGACGCCAAACTGGTGCTGGTGGGGCGGGGCACCGAGCAGCCGTCGCCCGCGTGGCAGCGCGCGGTCATGGACTGGGCGCGGGTGGCCATGCGGGAGGTGGAGTACGGGCGCGGCGCGGCGTCGTTGGACCTCGCCGTGCGGTGGCAGGGGGCCATCGCCGACCGCGCGGGCTACTGCCGTTTCCTGCAGGTGGACGCGTGCGGCTACGCCTTTGCCAGCACGGCCCGGTGCGACGGCGGCGACGCGACGGAGGCCGGGCGTGGCTGGCTCACGACGGCGGAGTTGGAGCGGCTGGACGGGTGGCTGTACGCACTGGGGATCGCCGAGACGGACGGTCTGCTATTCTCCGGGCGGGGCGATTCACCGATGACGGATGCCGACCGCGCGGCGGTGGAATCGTGGGCCGCGGCAGTGTACGACCGCCTGTCGGGGGTGCGGAGGTAGGGGGCGGCGGGCGTTTGGATCGCGAAACCCGCGAAAGGGCACGAAAGGCGTGAAAGGGGCGGGGGCGTGCATTCCCTCGCCCGCTGGGAGGGGGCTAGGGTGAGGGGCGGGGGCGTTCGGATCACGGAACCCGCGAAAGGGTGGGGCCGCGCGGGGCTAAACCCCCGCGCTGAAAGGGCGAAGCCCCGTTGGGGCTGGCAGCCCGCAGGGCTTTGCCCATTCAGCCCGATGCTTTAGCATCGGGCGGGGGCGGGGGGCCGCGCGGGGCTGAACCCCCGCGCTGAGAGGGCGAAGCCCCGCTGGGGCTGGGGCAGCCCGCAGGGCTTTGTCCATTCAGCCCGATGGCTTCAGCCTCGGGCTGCGACGGGGCCGCGCGGGGCTAAACCCCCGTGCTGAAAGGGCGAAG
>JADBJK010000097.1 GCA_014874485.1 Chloroflexota bacterium | reverse complement strand
CAGGCTCTCTTTGTCTCTTACATCGCCCTCAACCCGCTCCACAGGTAGGCTGTCCAGTTGGCGGGTATCGGCACCGGGACGGACCAGCGCCCGCACCTCGTGTCCGGCCTGTAGTAGCCGTCGCACCACGGCCCCACCAATGAATCCCGTCCCGCCAGTTACGAATGCACGCATACCTCCTCCTCCACGTCCGTTAGTGGTCCGCGATCCAATTCTTTCAGCAGCGCCAATACGAAATCCACTGCCCGCTCCAAGGCTGCTGCGGAGACTGTCTCTGCTGTGTCGTCGGCCCGGTGCCAGTGCGGCAATGTCCCTGTAGCCGGGTCGCGCCCGGCAATGCAAATGGCCCGGTAGCCGGCCCGTCGCAGGGTGCTCACTTCATCAGATATTCTCATTTGTGCTGCCTGCACACCCAGCGCTGGATAGGCAGCGGCAACGCTCTCGGCCAAGGCTCGCAAGCCCGCATCCGGCTGATAGTGAGCGACCAGGCCCTGCTTGGTCAAGTAGACCAAGTCGCCACCTCCTACGCCTTCCAGATCAATGAAGGCGGCTTGGCGTAGGTACCTGTCGTATTGGCGCAAGAGCGCCCGCAATCCAGCGTGGTCGGTCTCCTCGGCCCCTGTGAAGGCCAACCACACCTCTGTATGGCTCAGGGCCTGAGCCGTCAGGCGAGCAGCGATCTCCAGAACCACAGCCACGCTGGCAGCATTGTCGTTGGCCCCGCAGGTGAACGGAGTGCGATCGTCCCGCCACAGGGTAACAACTGTGCCGAGTATGTACCCGGCGGGAAGAAGCGAGAGCCACCAGGGCCAGGCTGGGCCACCAAGCAACGCGCCGACCAAATAGAGCACCCCGGGTAAAGCCAGCATCACCAACGTCAGCCAGGTTAGCGGCTCCGTATAGCGCACCCCAGATGATTGCCATGCCAGCCGGCAACGATTGGTGTCCAGATGGGC
The DNA here is from genome assembly GCA_014874485.1 of Chloroflexota bacterium. GTDB lineage: Bacteria > Chloroflexota > Anaerolineae > DTLA01 > DTLA01 > DTLA01. Next base: position 3,367 of record JADBJK010000097.1, on the reverse strand, counting down.
CAGAAGGACACAGCGCAAATGTAGGTGGCCCTGTGGTTCGATTCGCGCCAAGACGTTGCGGCTGGTCACCTGGGGTAAGAGGGGCCGCAGAGGGCTATCGGAGGAGCGAATCGTCCACCACAGTAGAGGCGCTGCGGTCAACGCCAGTGCTGTGGCAAGCCAGCGGGTGAAGGCCCCACCCAAGGGGTAGATAACCATCGCCAGCAGTGCCAGCACATCTATGGCCAGTGGGAAGGCGTTTTGGCTGGCGACGGCGCGGAAGGTCTGCTGCTCGATTGGCAGCCCCAAAGCAGATAGGCGGCTGGCTACGTAGTCCGCAGCCGCTGCTTCGCCATTGCTGCCGGTGCCGCGTGGACCGATCTCACTGGCCAGGTAGCGGACGTCATCCAACAGCATATTCACGCTGCCATCGCTTGCTTGATGAGTTCTGCACTTGTCGCCCAAACGCGGCCTTTCAAGTTTCTTGCATCGTCCATGACTGCATCGAAAGCCTTGACGATCATCTCTACCTCCTCGTCGCCGATGATGAGCGGAGGCAGGAGTTTGACAATGTTGACGCCCGGCCCACCGACCTGGGTCAGGATGCGGTGATCGCGCATGAGAGACATTACCACCAGCTGGGTGAAGAGACCTTTTTCCGCGGCCTCAAGGGCTGTCCAGGCTGCTTTAAGAGCAAGCGAACTGGGTGGACGGAACTCGATGCCAATGACGAGACCTTTGCCGCGCACGTCGGCGATCATCTCATGCTTTTCTTTCAACGCAGATAGCCTGGCGAGCAGTTTTGCACCTACAGTGGCCGAACGCTCCACGATTTTTTCCTCATCCATCACGTGCAGGGTCGCCAACCCGGCGGCCATGGCCATATCGTTCTGGCCGAAAGTGGTGGAATGCACCTGAGCGCGCTTGAGGGAGCCGAAAACTTTATCGTGGATCTCTCGCCGCATGATGACGACGCTGACCGGCACATACCCACCTCCCAGTGATTTGGCGAGAGTGACCATGTCGGGTTCTAGGTTCCAGTGCTCGCAGCAGAGGAACTTCCCGGCGCGTCCCAGTCCCATCTGCACCTCATCGCAAATGAACTGCGTCCCATACCGTCGGCACAAACGTTGCGCCTCGGGCAGATAATCATCTGCCGGGATATACACGCCTTTGCCCTGGATCGGCTCTACGATGAAGGCGGCTACATCGCCTTGGCGCAGTTCCCGTTCCAGCGCCTCTAGGTCGTTCATCTCCACCATGCCCGTGCCTGGGAGTAGGGGCTCGAAGCCTTTTCTGAAGGCATCACCACCGTTGATGGCAAGCGTTCCGAGCGTCAGTCCGTGGAAGGCGTGGTTGAGGTAAACGACCCGCGGCCTCTTCGTCGCGTAACGGGCGAACTTGATGGCAGTATCCACTGCGTCGGCACCGGAGTTGGCGAAAAAGACGGCGTCGAGACCAGGGGGCATGCGTTTGACAAGTTCTTCTGCCAAAAGTCCGGCCAGAAGCGGGCAGTCCATCTTGACGAGGGTTGGCCGGTCCAGAGACAAGAATTCCATCATCGCCTGTTTGATGGCCGGATGTCCGCGTCCCAGGTTAAAAACGCTGTACCCGGCCAACAAGTCAAGGTAGCGGATACCATCCTTGTCCCATAGGTACGCACCCTCGCCGCGCGTGTAGATCTTGTCAAAGCCAATGATCCGCTGTACACGCGCCATGTACGGGTTGATGTATTGCTCGTGCAAGAGATATTGATCGCCTTGCCTCTCTTCGATCAGTTGGGCCAAAGAGAACACCATGTTCATTCCCTCCTTAATCAGCAACTTGGTTGGTCCAGAAAACCTTAGAGCACCAAGATACCACGGGGCTTTTGTTCTCCTTCATCCTCTCTTTTTGGTGGAGATCTCTTGTTGTTCACATCCACCAAGCGTTGCTTCCACTCCCAACTTCCCTGCCGTCCCCGGCAGTGGCCAGCCCGTCACCGGGTCAATGCCCATGGCCTCAAAATAGCCTCTGGCCATTGCATCCATATCCAGCGTTATGCCCGCTACTGGCCCTAATTCCTGCGGCGGTTCGCCCCGCTCGCGGGCTGGTAATGGGAACTGGGCCGGCAATCCCTCGCGGGCGTTGAATGCGTGGCGCAGCACTTGGATGCGCTTCCCTGTTTGGAAAAATTCTGCCTCGTCGAATCCCCAGCCAGTGGCGGCGTTCAGCCACTCCAGAAAGGGTGGGGATCCCATCATCAGCGCGAAGTGACATAGTCCTAGAGAATCGAAGGCACGCAGTACCGATATGACTATCGCCATCGTCTTGCCTTTAGCCGCGTAATCGTAGCGAGCGGCGGGCTTGCAATCTTGCAGGGCAAAGTAGGGTGCGAATGCCGGTCCCCCGGCGATGCCCGAAAGGGTCGAGGTGTGCCGTCCTGGAGCGGGGTCCACCTGGTAGCCCAAGGCCACGTTCGGCTCATAAAGGCCGCGGTGCATTGCCAATTCCTGTCCGCCAGCATGCATGGCCGCTGTTTGAGCCTCCGGTCCCAGGCGCTCCGCCGCCAGCCGCACCCCATCCGCCAGCCACTCTCCCAACCCCGGGTCCCTTTTGGCGATACGGCGTACCAGTTCGATGAGCGTCGCTCCATCGCCCCAGCGCAAAGGCAATTCACTGGCCAATTCCTGCGGCAGCCATCCCCGTTCGTAGCACTCGATAGCGAAAGCAACGGCTACGCCCACGGAGATAGTGTCTAACCCTGCCAGGTTGCAGATTTGGTTGCATTGCTCCACCACCCGCAGATCGCTGTTCAGTACCAACGGGCCCAATGCGGCCAAGGTCTCATATTCTGGCTTGCGGCCAGTAGTGCCATTGGGGAGGCGGATGATCCCACCGCAAGCCACCGGGCAAGAGTGGCAGGCGTATGGCTTGATCTTATTACGGATGACTGCCTCGTCGCTTAATCGTTCGGAGAGCGGGAGGGGAAAATCACGGAAACCGATGCCGGTCCAATTGCGCACCGGTGTATCACCGAGTTCGATCAGGGCTGCAGTCCCTGCTGCCGTGCCGTAGCGGCGATAGGAGTCAATGACCATCTGGACCGGTCCGCCACTGAGCCTGGCGCGGAGGCGGCGGAGGAGGGGCAGAAAGCGGGCGAGGAAACCCGGGATAAGGGAAGCCCAACGCGATGGGCGGCTCTGGAACAGACGGCGGTACGCTGCGTTCGCTTTCCCAAATGCCTGTGAGTCGGCCAGAGGAGGGTGCCCCTTGCCACGCATGGCGATGGCTTTCAGGCGCTTGGCTCCCATTACTGCACCCAGGCCACAACGGGCTGCGACCCGCTCACCATCGGTGACAATGGCTGCCAGACGTGAACCCTGCTCGCCTGCTGGGCCGATGCATG
>JADBJK010000038.1 GCA_014874485.1 Chloroflexota bacterium | reverse complement strand
TCGGAGGAGTGTAGCCACGAGCTCGCCATCGCGCCACTCCGGTGGTACACATCGGGCGACTGCGGGTGGTACACATCGGGCGATCACGGGTGGTACAGATCGGGCGACTGCGGGTGGTACACATCAGGCGGCGATGCCTGGTACAGTATAGGGCGATCAATGACACGCTCTCCGCGCGCTCTGCGGTGAATCAAACACCTGCGAGGCGCGTCGCAACAGCAGCCGGTGGAAGTCCGCAGCATGTGCGCGCGGTTCGCCAAGGGATGGAGCGGCCATCTCGCCCTCGCAATTACCCCCTCCCGCCGCACTTGTGCTATAATATCCCCGCAATCGTCCATCCGCGCAGCACCGAGTATCAGGTGTAACTTCGCTGAAAGGCTGGTTCACAACGGGCAGCGCGGAGCACGCGGATAACCTACAAATCATCTCCGCGGCCTCTGCGTGCTCTGCGGTGAAAAGGGCCCTGTTTCAGCGAATGCACACGTTGAAAGGGGGGATGCGTATCGCGTAGCCGACGACAACTCAACGCACTTGCAACATTCGCGCTTTGGGTCTGGGAAAGCGGTTTTGGCCTTGCGCCCGCCGACGCGCCAGCATCGGCGACCGAACAGTTCTGTTTCCCATGACTCCACCTTCAGGGCATTTGCCCGCCATACCATTTGGGGAGATTGCCACATGGCAAGCGTAACCTACGAACACGTTACGAAGCGATTCGGCGACGTCATCGCCGTCAACGACCTGTCCCTGGAAGTGAGGGACAAGGAGTTCCTCGTGCTGGTCGGCCCGTCGGGTTGCGGCAAGACCACCGCGCTGCGCCTGCTCGCTGGCCTGGAAGAGATCACCGAGGGCAAGATTTACATCGGCGACCGCCTGGTCAACGACGTGGCCCCCAAGGACCGCGACATCGCCATGGTCTTCCAGTCCTACGCCCTGTACCCGCACATGACCGTGTACGACAACATGGCCTTCGGCCTGAAACTCCGCAAGACGCCCAAGTCCGAGATTGACCGTCGCGTGAAAGAGGCGGCGGCCATCCTGGGCATTGAGCAGTTGCTGGACCGCAAGCCGAAGCAGTTGTCGGGCGGCCAGCGGCAGCGCGTCGCCCTGGGTCGGGCCATCGTCCGCGAGCCCAAGGTCTTCCTCATGGACGAGCCACTGTCCAACCTGGACGCCAAACTGCGCGTGCAGACCCGCGCTGAACTGTCCAAACTCCACCAGCGGCTCCAGACCACGTTCATCTACGTAACCCATGACCAGATGGAGGCCATGACCATGGGCACGCGCATCGCCGTGCTCAAGGACGGCATCCTCCAGCAACTGGACACGCCGCAGAACCTGTACGACAAGCCCGACAACGTCTTCGTGGCCGGGTTCATCGGCAGCCCGGCGATGAACTTCTTTGACGCCACGCTGGTGGGCACCAAGGACGACATGTATATTGACACCGGCTCGTTCCGGCTCAAGGTGCCGGAGGCTCGTCGGCCCGTGCTCGCGCCGCACCTGGGCAAAGAGGTCATCTTCGGCATCCGGCCCGACAACGTCCACGACGCCGAGTTCACACCGCCCGGCATCAACCCGGCCCGCGTCCCCGCCAAGGTGGACGTTACCGAGTTGATGGGCAACGAGGTGTTCGTGTACCTGGTAACCGGCAAGCACTCCTACGTTGGCCGCGTGGACCCGCGCACCAACATGCGCGTGGGCCACGACGTGGAAGTGGTCTTTGACATGGACCGCATCCACATCTTTGACAGAGCCACGGAGCGAGCCATCCGGTAGGGGTGTAGGGGCCGTGTAGGGGCGTAGCATGCTACGCCCCCTGGGGCTACGCCCCTACGCCCCCATAATGCCCCTACGATGCCCCTACTACCGCGCGGCTCTGCCCAAATCGGAGAACCCACATGAACGAACTGGACTGGATTCACGAACTGGCCCAGCCGGCCAACACCAAAATCCTGATGCTCATCCTGGACGGCCTGGGCGGGCTGCCCCTGACGGCCAACGGCCTCACCGAGTTGGAGGCCGCCCACACGCCCAACCTGGACCGCCTGGCCCGCGAGGGCATCTGCGGCCTCAGCCAGCCCGTGGGCGCGGGCATCACCCCGGGCAGCGGGCCGGGCCACCTGGCCCTGTTCGGCTACGACCCGCTGCAATACGTCATTGGGCGCGGCGTGCTGGAGGCGCTCGGCATCGGCTTCCCGCTGGAGAAGGACGACGTGGCCGCGCGGGGCAACTTCTGCTCGCTGGACGCCAACGGCAACATCACCGACCGCCGCGCCGGGCGCATCCCCACCGAGAAGTGCCGCGAACTGGTGGAAATCCTGCGCCAGATTCGCCTTCCGGGCGTGGAGGTCTTCGTGGAGGCGGTGCAGGACTACCGCTTCGCCCTGGTGCTGCGGGGCAAGGGCCTGTCGCCGAACCTCAGCGAGACCGACCCGCAGAAGGTGGGCGTGCCGCCGCTGCCGGTGCACGCGCTGACCGACGACGCCCAGCCCACCGCCGACCTGGTCAACCGGTGGGTGGCCGAGGCGCACAAACTGCTGGCCGATCAGCACCCGGCCAACGGCGTAACCCTGCGCGGCTTTGCCAAAGACCCCGCCCTGCCGTCCATGGGGCAAATCTACGGCCTGAAGTGCGCCGCCATCGCCACCTACCCCATGTATCGCGGCCTGGCCAAACTGGTCGGCATGGACATCCTGAAGACCGGCGAGACCGTGGAAGACGAGGTGGAGACCCTGAAGGCCAACTGGGCCAAGTACGACTTCTTCTACCTCCACGTCAAGAAGACCGACTCGGCGGGCGAGGACGGCGACTTTGACCGCAAGCGGCAGATCATAGAGCACGTGGACGAACTGGTTCCGCAGATGATGGCCCTGAACCCCGACGTGGTCATCGTCAGCGGCGACCATTCCACGCCCGCCGTGCTCAAGAGCCACTCGTGGCACCCCGTGCCCACGATCATCTGGTCGCGCTACTGCCGCCCCGACGACGTAGACGCATTCGGCGAGCGGGCCTGCGCGCGCGGGGCGCTGGGCGTCTTCCCCGCCAAGGAGATCATGCGCTTGGCCATGGCCAACGCCCTGCGCCTGGCAAAATATGGGGCATAAATCGTAGGGGCAATTCATGAATTGCCCCTACGACAACCAACCTACCCGTGCCGCTCCATGAAGCGGCGCATCCGCTCCAGCGCCTCCTCAATCTTCTCCAGCGACGTGGCGTAGGAGATGCGCACGAACCCCTCGCCGCACGCCCCGAACGCCGTCCCCGGAATCAGCGCCACGCGCTCCTCTTCCAGCAGGCGGTTGGCGAACTCGTCCGACGTCATGCCGCTGGCCCGGATGGACGGGAAGGCGTAGAACGCGCCCTTCGGCTCGCAGCAGGTCAGCCCCATGGCGTTCAGGCCCGCCACCACCACCTTGCGGCGGCGGTCGTACTCGGCGCGCATGCGCTGCACCTCCGGCTCGCCGCTACGCAGGGCCTCCAGCGCGGCGTACTGCGCCGGCGTGGGCGCCGACATGATAATGTACTGGTGCATCTTGCGCATGCCCGCGATGATCTCCGCAGGCCCCAGCGCGTACCCCAACCGCCAGCCGGTCATGGCGTAGGCCTTGGAGAACCCCTGCAGGACGACGGTCCGCTCGCGCATCCCCGGCAGCGACGCGAAGCACGTATGCTCCACGCCGTAAACCAGGCGGTCGTAGATTTCGTCGGAGATCACCAGCAGGTCGCGCTCCTCCACCAGGCGGGCGATTCCCAGCAGGCGCTCGTGGCTCATCACCGCGCCTGTCGGGTTGTTGGGATAGCCCAGCAGGATGGCCTTGGTGCGCGGCGTGATGGCCTGGGCGATGTCCTCCGCCGAGGTCTGGAAGCCGTTCTCTGCCCGCGTGCACAGGTTCACCGGCACGCCGCCCGCGAAGACCACCGCAGGCGCATACGCCACGAAGCACGGCGTGGGGATGATGACCTCGTCGCCTGGGTCAACCAGCGCGGACATGGCCAGGTGCAGCGCCTCGGACACGCCCACGGTGATGAGAATCTCGCTCTCGGGGTTGTACCGCACGCCGTACAGCCGCGCCACGTGGTCGCTGATGGCCTGGCGGAGTTCCAGGATGCCGGAGTTGGACGTGTAATGCGTCTCGCCCTGTTGCAGCGAGCGGATGCCCGCCTCGGTGATGGCAGGCGGCGTTACGAAGTCCGGCTCGCCGATGCCCAGCGAGATGACGTTCTTCATCGTCGCGGCGATGTCAAAGAACTTGCGAATCCCCGACGGGGGAACCGACACAACCCGTTGCGCCAACACGTTCTTCATTGAACTTTCCTCCTGATGATGTCTGCAAATCCCGCGCAACGCTGCGCGTTATGTCAACAATCCCGCCCCGATCAGTCGCTCTCCATGAACCACTGATCCAGCGCCTCGTCGTACCAGAGCGTGGCCTCGCTCCCGTCGGCCAGGCGCACGCGAAAGGCCGGGCCACGCGGTTCGCGCCAGCGCTGCAGGACGGCCACCACCTCGGCGCGGCCTTCGGGGTGCTCCACGGCGCGCGGCTCCTGGGCATACTGGTAGCCCGAGTAGCACTCCACCCGAACCGGCCTACTCTTCGTATCCATTCCCCGTGGCGTCCACCATGGACGAGTCGCCCACGTTCAACTGCTCGTAGGAGCCGCGCACGCGGGCGTTGTCGCCGATGAGCGACAGGTTGAGCATGGCGTCCTCAATGCACGCGCCCGCGTTGATGATGGAGTCCTTGATGATGGAGCGGCGCACGACGGCACCCTCGGCGATGGTTACATACGGCCCGATGACCGAATGCTCCACGTGCGCCGAGTCGGCGATGTACACCGGCGGCACGATGATGCTGTCCTTCGCGTTCCCCGCGTGCCCGCCCGTCTTGGTGAGCAGATAGCGGTTGGTCTGGAGCACCGTTTCGGGCTTGCCGCAGTCCTCCCAAACGTCCACGGTCTCGGCGCGGAACTTCGCGCCGTCGTTGATCATCAGTTGCAGCGCATCGGCCAGAAAGTACTCGCCCTTGGTCTGGATGTCGCGCTCCAGCAACTCCTCAATGGCAGCGGCGAGTCGCTCCGCCTCGCGCAGGTAATAGACCCCAATGACGGCCAGGTTGGAAACGGGCGTGGCGGGCTTCTCCACCAGGCGCGAGATGTAGCCGCCCTCCAAGATGGCCACGCCGAACCTGCGCGGGTCTTCCACCTCCTTGACGTACAGCACGCCGTCGCAGTCCGTGGGCAGATGGCGCAAGTCCGCCTCAAAGATGGTGTCCACGAAGATGATGAGAATCGGGCCGGTCAGGTGCTCGCGGGCCAGGTGTAGCGCATGGGCCTGGCCCTTGAGTTCGTGCTGCTCCACATACCGCGCGGGGAAAGAGTAGTTGGCGCTCACGTACTCCTGAATTCGGTCGCCCAGGTGGCCCACGATGAAGATCGTCTCCTCCACATCCAGACCCGCCAACGAATCCAGGATGTGGGCCAGCACCGGCTTGCCCGCCACGTTGACCAGCGGCTTGGGCTTGGTGAACGTGTGGGGGCGCAGCCGTGTTCCAAACCCCGCCAGGGGAATCACAACCTTCATGGCCAATCAGACCTCCTCGTCCAATTTCGGCTTCCGCGTGTGCCAATCGGTCGCCTGCTCGTAAGCATAGGCTACCCGCAGAACCGTCGGTTCGTCAAATACGTTGCCGATAATCTGCAACCCTACCGGCAGGCCGTCGGCGAAGCCACAGGGCACCGAGATGCCGCACACGCCCGCCAGCGAGCACGCCAGCGTGAACACGTCGGACAGGTACATTTGCAGCGGGTCTTCGGCGCGCTCCCCGATGGGGAACGCCACCGTCGGCGACACGGGACAGGCCAGCACGTCCACCTGCTGGAAGGCGCGGTCAAAGTCCTGTCGGATGAGGGTGCGGGTCTTCTGCGCGCGCAGGTAGTAGGCGTCGTAGTACCCCGCCGACAGCGCGTAGGTGCCCAGCATGATGCGGCGCTTGACCTCGGGGCCGAACCCCTGCCCCCGCGTCCGGCGGATCATGTCCCACACGTCGGCGGACTCGCGCACCGACAGGCCGTACTTCACGCCGTCGTACCGCGCCAGGTTGGCCGACGCCTCGGCGGGGGCGATGAGGTAGTACGCGGGCAGGGCGTACTCGGTGTGCGGCAGCGACACTTCCACCAGCGTCGCGCCGAGGCCCTCCAGCACGCGCAGCGCCGCCCGCACCGCATCGGCCACGCCCGCCTGCACGCCCTCTACGAAGTACTCCCTGGGCACGCCGACGCGAAGCCCGCGAATCCCGCCCTCCAGCGCGGCCAGGTAATCGGGCACCGGCGCGTCCACCGACGTGGAGTCGCGCGGATCGTGGCCCGCGATGGCCTGCAGCAGGATGGCGCAGTCGCGCACGTCCTTGGCGATGGGGCCGATTTGGTCCAGCGACGACGCGAAGGCCACCAGCCCCCAGCGAGACACCCGCCCGTAGGTCGGCTTCAGGCCGACGACGCCGCACAGCCCCGCAGGCTGGCGCACGCTCCCGCCCGTGTCCGAGCCCAGCGCCCCCAGCGCCATGTCCGCCGCCACCGCCGCCGCGCTCCCGCCGCTGCTGCCGCCCGGTACCCGCGACAGGTCCCACGGGTTGCGCGTCGTGAAGTAGGCCGAGTTCTCGGTGGATGAGCCCATGGCGAACTCGTCCGTGTTGGTCTTGCCCAGGACGACCGCCCCCTGCGCCTTGAGTCGCTCCACGGCCGTGGCGTCGTAGGGCGGCACGAAATTCTCCAGGATGCGCGAGCCGCAGGTCGTGGGGATGCCCCGCGTGCACAGGATGTCCTTGATGGCGAGGGGGATGCCCAGCAGGCGCGGGGGCAGAGCGCCGCCCTCTCGCCGCCAGCGGGCCAGGTGCGCGTCCGCTTGCTCCGCCTGGGCCAGCGCCGCCTCGGGCACAACCCGCAGGTACGCCCGCACGCGCGGGTCCAGGCGGTGGATGCGCTCCAGGATGGCGCGGGTCAACTCGGCCGAGGACAGGTCGCCGGCGCGCAGCAGTTCGCCGGCCTCGTGGATGGTAAGGGCGTGCGCGCTCACGGGGCCTCACTCCAAAATCGGCCGCACGCGGATCAGCCCATCCTTGTGGTCAGGCGTGTTGGCCAGAATCTCGTCGCGCGGCGAAGAAGCGGCCGGCTCGTCCGGGCGGGTGATGTTGGTCAGCGCCACGGCGTGAGACATGGGGGGCACGCCGTCCAGGTCCAGGCGCTGGAGCATGTCCGCATACTCCAGGATGGCCGACAACTGGAGCCGGTAGCGTTCCTTCTCCTCGTCCGTCAGGGCCAGTTTCGCCAGTTCGGCGATATGTTCCACCTGTTGCAGGGAGAGCGGCATCGGGTTGCCCCACCGGGTGAATTCGGGGGGATTATAGCATCGGGGGCGGCGAAGGGCAAGCCGACAACTTGCGGAAACGGCCTGACGTGGGATCACCGGAGCCGACCACACCGCGCTTGGAACGGGGATTTACGCTTTCGCCGTGATTCCGCTGTCCTGAGCACCCAGATCGGCAAGCATCTGCTCGGCCACCGCACACAGCGGCGGCAGACTCTCATGGACCGTCTTCCAGATCACTTCCACGTCCACGCCAAAATAGCCGTGAATCAACGCATTGCGCATCCCGACAACGTTCCGCCATGGAATCTGGGCGTAGCGCCTCCGCAGGGTCGGGGGCAAGTGTCTTGCGGCCTCCCCGATAACCTCCAACGCGCGAATGACGGCGAACACCTTTTCCTCGCTCATGCGGAAAGTCTCAAAGTCCATGCCCGCAACGAATTGCTGGGCCTTCTGCGCGTGGACAAGGATGTCCCTCACGTAGTCCGCATAGGTGCGCCCAGTGCTCATACAGGCACCATCTCCGCCAAGATGCGCTCGCCGATAGAGGGCTTCAGCGCCGTCTTCATCACGAGGTCAACCTTGACCCCCAGCAACTCGCTCAACGCGTACTGGAGGTCCACGAATTCCAGCAGCGTCGGGGCCTTCTCAAACTCCACCAGGATGTCCAGGTCGCTGCGCCTGCGCTGCTCGCCGCGCACATACGACCCAAACAGCCACAGCGCTTTCACGCTGTAGCGAGCGCGGAGTTCAGGAAGACGCTCCCGCAGGATGCGGGTTGCCTCTTCCGCCGAGGGCTGCTTCACCGTTCGCGTCCGGGCTGACATGCTACGTCGCTCCAAGCCGTACTGCGGCAGGAGAGTTCGCTGCTCGTCCTACCGAGGCAATTCTACCTGGCTTCACGGGAGCCGTCAAAGCAACGCGCGCGCCAATCAGGCCTTGCCTAGAACTCCGTCGTCCCCGTGAACCGGAACCCCGCCAGCCGCACCGCCGGAACCCGCACCCCGCCGATTTCAAAGCGGGACACCAGCAGTTGCGTCTCCCTGCCCACAGCCTCCACGCGGTTGAAGGCATCCAGGTAACTCTCGGTGAACCGCAGGTTCTTCACCGGATAGGCGATCTCGCCCTTCTCCACCCAGAACGTCCCGTCGCGGGTCATGCCGGTAACCACCGCTTTGGCCGGGTGCACGGGCACCGTGTAGTGGAACCGCGTAACCAGCAGTCCCTTGTCCAGGCCGGCGATCAATTGCTCCGCCGATGCCGTCCCTCCCGCCATGAACATGTTGAGCGGGAAGGGGCCTTGGGGGTTGGGCATCGGGAGTGAGTGGCCCGTGCTCTGGACGCCCTCCTTGAGCGCCGTGGCCGAGTCGTGCACCACGCCGATTGCGACGCCGTCCTTGATGAAATCCACGCGCTTCTTGGGCACGCCCTCAAAGTCAAAGGGCAAGGGCAGGCCCGATGGGTCAAGCCCGTCGTCCCAGATGGACACCGCGGGCGACATGATGGGCTGGCCGAACTTGCCGGCCATGAACGAGCGGCCCTCCTGCACGGCCAGCGCCGAGAAGGCCAGATACCCCATGATGCTCACGATGTCGGCGGTGGCGTAGGCTTCCAGAACGACGGGGTACTCGCCCGCGGGCAAGGGCCGAGGGTTGCGGCTGCGGAGCGCCTTCCCCACCGCCTCGGCGGCCAGCGCCTCCACGTCCAAGTGCCGCACATCCACCGCCGCGGCCTCGGCGTATCCCGAACTGTCCTCGCTCATGATGACCGTGTTCACGTCGGCCACGGTGCCCACGCTGTGCACGAAATGCCCCAGGGAGTTGGCCACGCCCATCTCCCACAGGGACGTGCGGAACGCGCCGGCGGCCGTCAGCCCCTTCTCGCGGGCCAACGTGCAGAACACACCCGCGGCCCGCGCCCGCAGTTCCGGCGAGGCGTTGGCGGTGGCCTCCGAGAACGCCACAGCCTGGGGCACGACCTGCGGCCCAGGCATCGGCGGCAGGTTGGGGTTTTCGGGCTGCAGGCCCGCCACGATCATGGCGGTCTCCAGCGCCCGCTCCAGGCCCTCAGCGCTCAGGTCGTTGGTGGTGGCCACGCCGGTTCGCCGCCCGATGACCACGCGCAGGCGCACGGCGGCGTCGGATTCGGCCACGTTCTGGTGGATGTACGAATTGGCGAAGCGCGTCAGGGCGCTGTCGCCGGCCTGAAGCAGAACCTCCGTCTGGTCGGCTTTGGACTTGGCCAGCACCTGATCTGCAAGTTTGCGAAATGCCTTCTCCCCGAGCATGTGAACTCCTTTCGTTAGCCTGTAGCCGTTGGCCTTTGGCCCTCCGGCAGAGGGGCACCGGCAAGGCCGCAGCGACGTGCGCGCTCTAGCCTTTCATCACGCCCACCTGGACGTTGCGGAAGCGGGCCGGCGCGGTGCCGTGGCCCACGTGCGCCGTCTGGGGCGGCTGGCCCTTGCCGCAGTTGGGCGTGCCCCACACGTTCCAGTGGTTGCGGTTGCAGATGGCGTCGCACCCCGCCCAGAACTGCGGCGTGATGCCCGTGTACGTCGCGTTCTTGTACAGTTGCCCCATCTTGCCGTTCTTGATTTGGTAGGCGACCTCGGTGCCGAACTGGAAGTTCAGCCGCTTGTCGTCAATGCTCCAACTCTTGTTCATCTCCATGTAGATGCCGTCATCGGTATCGGCGATGAGGTCGTCAAACTCCCATTCGCCTGGCTCCAGGTTGATGTTGGTCATGCGGATGATGGGGATGCGGTTCCAGCCGTCGGCGCGCATGGTGCCGTTGCTGCGCTGGCCCAGTTTGGCCGCCGTCTCACGCGACGTGAGGTAGCCCACGAAGATGCCCTCGCGCACGATGGGCGTCCGCTGCGCCTCCACGCCCTCGTCGTCGTAGCCGAAGGTCCCCAGGCCCCCTGGAATCGTGGCGTCGGCGGTGATGTTGACGATGGGCGAGCCGTAGCGGAACGTGCCCAGTTTGTCCAGCGTGAGGAAACTGGTGCCCGCATAGGCCGCCTCCGTGCCCATCACGCGGTCCAGTTCAATGGGATGGCCGCAGGACTCGTGCACTTGGAGCGCCAGTTGGGTCGCGTCCAGGATGATCGTCGTAACCCCGCTGGGGCACACGGGAGCCGTCAGCAGTTTGACTGCCTCCTCGGCCACGCGCGGCGCATTCCCCACCAGATCCATCGCCTCCAGCAGTTCGTAGCCCGCGGTGCCCTGGTGCCTCCCGAAGGAGTTGGGGTAGGAGCGCTGCTGCACATCGTCGTTGCCCACGGCCAGCGCCTCCAGCCCGCCGCCCGTCTCCACAATCTCCTGCTCAATGTACGCGCCCTCGGAGTTGGCGAAGGTCTTCTCCTCGCGGATGAACGCGGCGGACGACTCGGCGACGACGATGCCCTTCACCGCGCGCATGGCGGCGTCGGCAGCGAGCAGCAGTTCCAGCGTCTTCTCCAGCGGCACCGAGAACGGGTCAATCTTCACCGGCGTGCGGTACGTGCCGACATGGGCGACCGGCTCGCCCAAGTTCACCGGCTCCAGTTTGAACAGCGCGCTGGCTTTCGCAATCTGCACCGCGAGGGCGGTAACCCGATCCACCTCGCGCGGCTCCAGGCGCGCGCTGGACGCGAACCCCCACGCCCCGTCCACTACCACGCGCACGCCAAACCCCGCGGTGGTGTAACTCTCCAGCGACGCCACCTCGCCGTTCTTCACCGTGATGGCGCGAATGTCGCGGCGCACGATGCGCATGTCGGCGTAGGTTGCGCCTTTCACTTTCGCCAGATTCAGTGCGCGATCCGTCAGTTCTCTCAACGTCCACCTCCTACTCTTGCGACTTCATCGCGGGACTGCTGCGATGCGGTTTCGTCTGCCGTTATTGCGAGCGGAGTCCCACACGTGCGACGCACCTCGGAGGTGCGTCGCACGAGACTCCACTCTGCTGGGTCATTGCACGCAGAGCGGGGCAATCCCGCACCCCAGGGATTGCTTCGGGCGCCGTGCGCCCTCGCTGACATTTGGTACGTGTCATTGCGAGCGAAGCGAAGCAATCTCGCACCCCAGTTGTCATGCTGAGCGAAGCGAAGCATCTCGCTTGGCGAGATTCTTCGGCGCTGCGCGCCTCAGAATGACAGGCTGCTGGGATTGCTTCGGGCGCCGTGCGCCCTCGCAATGACACCCCATCTGTCATTGCGAGCGAAGCGAAGCAATCCCCCGGCTTGGCCCTTCCAGACCAGCAACCCCAGACCGCCCCGCCCTGCCGATTTGACCTCCGCACGCTGCCGCGTACAATAGTGCGCGGAGACAGCATTGCGGAGTGCACCATGCCCGTTTACGAGTATATCTGCCCTGTGTGCATGACCAAGTTTGAGGCCCTGCGCCCGATGAGCCAGGCCGACGCCCCCCTCCCGTGCCCCAAGTGCGGGAGCACCGAGGCGCGCCGTGGCCTGTCCGTGTTCGCCGCGGTGTCCAAAGGGAGCGGCGGCGAAAGCCACTCGGTGGCGGGCACCGGTTCCTCCTGCGCCACCTGCGGCTCCCACTCCTGCGCCACGTGCGGCCACTGAGCCCGGCGGCTACTCGCCTTCGGGCTTCCCGGCGTCTGGCTTCCCATCCTCTGGCGGCTTCTTCCCTTCCGGCACGGCCGGGGGCTTCCTCACGTGGTTCAGCATCCGCTGGAACCAGTTGAGCGCCTTGGCCTCCACGGGCCAGCGGCGGCGCATGAGCCGTTCGTTCTCCTCCATCTGGGCCAGGAACCGCCCGTTGACGGAATCCGGCGGGTACTCGCCCCTCTCGTCGCGCTCGCCTGCCTCCACGCCGGTCAGGATGCCGATGCCCTCGTCCACCGTGCTCACCGCCCAGATGTGGAACTTGCCTTCCCGCACCGCCTGCACCACGTCCTCGCGCAGCATGAGGTCGCGCACGTTGCGGCTGGGGATGATGACGCCCTGCTCGCCGGTAAGCCCGCGCGCCTTGCACACCTCAAAGAACCCCTCTATCTTCTCGTTGACCCCGCCGATGGGCTGAATCTCCCCGTACTGGTTCACCGACCCCGTTACGGCAATCCCCTGCCGGATGGGAATGCCCGTTACGGCGGAGAGAATCACGTAGAGTTCGGCCGCCGACGCGCTATCGCCGTCCACTTCCGTGTAGGTCTGCTCAAAGCATAGGCTGGCGGCCAGGCTCAGGGGGCGATCCTTGGCGAACTTGCCCGCCAGGTAACGTTCCAGGATGAGCAATCCCTTGTCGTGGATACTGCCGCTGAGTTTGGACTCGCGGTCTATGTTCATGACGCCCTCGCGGCCCAGCATGGTCTGGCACGAGATGCGGGTCGGGCGCGCGAACGCATAGTCGCCCAGGTACGAGACCGACAGCCCGTTCACCTGCCCCACTTTCAGCCCATCCGTGGTGATGAGGAGGGTATCAACCAGGATGGCCTCGCGGATGCGCTCCTCCACTTGGCTGGAGCGGTATCGCTTCTCGTCCAGCGCGCGCTGCACGTCCTCGGCCTGCACCAGGTCGTGGCCGCTGCGCCGCGCCCAATAGGCCGCCTCGGAGATGAGGTCCGCGACGAAGGCGAACCGCGTGCTGAGTTTCTGCTGATCTTCCACCAGCCGCGCGCCGTACTCCACCACCTTCGCCACGGCGTCCCGCGTGAAGTGGGGCAGGCCCTCGTGGGTGCAGCGGGTGGCGATGAACCGCGCGTAGTTCATCACGTTCTCATCGGCCCAGTCCATCTCCTCGGCAAAGTCGGCCTTCACCTTGAACAGTTTGGCGAACTCGGGGTCCAGGTCAAACAGCAGGTAGTAGATGTAAGGCTCGCCGGTCAGCACAACCTTTACGTCCAGCGGGATCGGCTCCGGCTCCAGCGATGTCGTGCTGAGAAGCGTGAACTGCTGGGCAATCTCCTGGATGGCGATCTTGCGGTCGCGAAGGGCACGCTTCAGGCAGTCCCACGCGAAGGGGTCCTGGAGTAACTTGCGTGCCTCCACCACCAGGTAGCCGCCGTTGGCCCGGTGGAGCGCCCCTGCCTTGATCATGCTGTAGTCGGTAACCAGCGTGCCGAACTCCGCGCGGTACTCAATGCGCCCCACGAGGGCACGGCACGTGGGATTGCTCTCCACGATGACGGGCGCGCCCCTGGTCTGGCTGTTGTCCACCAGCACGTTGACCCGGTAGCGGTCGTAGGGCGATTGGGGGCGGCGCTGGGGCATGGCCGGGTCGGACTCCTCCTTGCCTGCCTCTGGCGGCTGGGCCAGCGAGCGGAACAGCGCCAGGTTCTCCAGCACGTCGCGGTACACGCCGTCCAGGAACACCTGCGCGTCGTGGATGCCTTCGTACTCCTGCTTCAGCGGCTCAAACAGGTGGCGGATAGCGAAGTCGCCAATTTCCCTGTCCAAGTTCTGCAGGCGCGTGCGGGCTTCGTCATCCAGGGCGCGCACCTTGCGGAAGCGTCGCTCCATCTCGGCCTGGACGGCGGGCTGCATCGCCTCCAGTTGGCGGCGGCGCTCTTCGGGCAGCGCCTGGTACTCCTCCTGGCTGAGCACCTTGCCGCCCTCGTACACCCCCACCATCAACCCGCCGGGCGTGGACACCAGCGCGAACCCCTGCGAGTTGGCGTACTGGTTGATCTCCTCCAGCACCTGGCGCTTGCGGTCGTCTATCTCGCGGATGAGTTGCGCGCGGTGCTCCTCGTACTGCTCGCCGGAGAAGGCGCGGGCGATGCTCTCTTGAATGCGCTGCACCAGGTCTTCCATCTGCTTGCGGAAGACGATCGCCTTGCCGGGGGGCAGTTCAATGGCCTCAGGGCGGTCGGGGTTGGCGAAGTTGTTGACGTAGCACCAGTCGGGGGGCGTGGGCCTGGTGCCGGCCCGCTGTTCCAGAAACCGCTGCACCGTGGTCATCTTGCCGACGCCCACCGGCCCCATGGCGAAGATATGGTAGCCGTAGGACGGGATGTCTATGCCGAACTCAATGGCGCGGGTGGCGCGCTCCTGCCCGATGATGGAATCCAGCCGCCCCAGTTCGGCGGTGGACGCGAACCCGGCGGCTTCCAGTTCGGCAGTGCAAGCCCGTCGGAGTTGCTCAGGGGGGACCTCGTAGCGGCTCGCATCCATGACGCACCCTCTCCCAGGCTAGGATGGGCGCATTCTAGCACGTTTCGGGGCAAGCGTCAAGGTATCCGCAGCGCATTCGCCCATTGCGCTCGTGGTTGGGATACAAACCCCTTTCGCGGCTTCCGCGTCTTTCGCGCGCTTTCGTGATCCAATCCCCCGCGCTACTCCATGAACTCCGCCGTGCAGTCCTGCGTTACCTTGACCCAGTAGCCCTTGCCCGGCGTCATCTGGCTCAGGTTGGACACCCACGACGGCGCGCCGGGCATGTACTTCTGCCACGGCTCGGGCGAGGCCGGGTCGTAGGCGTACACCGCCGTGTACTTGCCCGCGATGGACGACAACGCCGCGTCAATCGGCTTGGCCGTCGTCAGCGGGTACGCGATGAGGTTCCAGCCCTCGTAGAGCACAATACGGGACACGGCCTGCTCCTCGCCGGTAACGACCCACGAGTCCGGCGCTGTAACGCGCACCCACAGCCCGTCGCCCGGGTTCAGCGTGGTCAGGGTGTTGGCAGCGGGCGGCGCGCCCACGTTGTACGTCCGCCACGTGTCCGTCTGCGCGTCGTAGGTGTAGGCCAGGTCATACGACCCTGTCAACGAGGACAGGACGTCGGTGGTGGCGTAACTGGACAGTTCCACCGGCACCGAGAGCAGGTTCCACCCAGGCTGCACCGTCGTCGTGATGGTGTGGGTCAGGCTTTGCAGGTACGCCCGGTACTGCTGGCCCACCACCGTGATCTGCTTGGTGTCAATGTCAAACAGCGCCGTCTTCTGCCACTTGTGGATATCGCTGGGGTGCCAGGAAGTGAGCGCGAACCACGTCCACCGCTGCACCAGCCGGTTGTCGTCCGAGGGCATGCCCGTCGTGTCCGAGCGGGCCGTGCGCAGCCAGTCAAACGCCCGCACCATGAAGTTCAGCACGTAGTCCTGCGGGACATTTTGCACGTACACGCCTTCCAGGACGCCCACCTCGGTGATCATCAGCGGCTTGTCGCGGTAGCCCTTGTTGGCCATCACCTGGCGGTAGGTGGTGATGGTGGGCACGAAGCAGTAGTCAAAGTCAATGGAGCGGCCGAACCCGTACACGTGCAGGTTGAACACATCCACCGGCATGTCCACGCCCCACCGCGCCTTGTAGGCGTCCAACACGTCGGCGAGGGTGAAGGGGCGGCCTGCCTCCGGGATGGCGTTGATGAAGCCGATGGCGAACTTGTAGGTGGGGCCGTAAGGCTGCAACTGGCGGATGATGTCGTAGTACTTCTTGAACTTCTCGGCGTATTCCGTCGGCGTGATGGCGCGGCATGGGTTCAGGGGGACGTTGTTCTTGGTGCAGAACGTGTCGTACTCCAGTTCGTTGCTGATGATCCACACGGTGCCGGGCGGGTAGTACTGGGGCTTCCAGTTGTACTGCTGCTGCAACGATTCCAGCGTCTCGGTGCCCATGAGGTCGCCGTAGGCCGCCACCATGGGGAAAAACGTCAGCCCGCTCACGTTGTAGTTCGGATAAGGGCCCCAGATATGGAACCACGACGCGCCCAGCGTAGGCCAGTCGGGGTAATCCGTCAGTTTGCGGTTGGCCCCGAAGCCGAACCGCCAGCGGTCTCCCGCGAACGCAGGCTGGGCGATGAGCAGAACGGCGACGAGTGCAGACAGGATTGAGAAGACGAGTTTGCGATTCCGTTTCATAGGCGTCGCTCCCGATGGCGTGCGTAACAACACAGGGCAATCTCGGATGCCCTACGGTTGCATTGTAGCCCGCGCGCACGGAAGCGGCAATGGGAAAATAGGGCTACTACTCTGCCGCAGGGATTCTGGATGGTGTGTCATTGCGAGGGCACGCAGTGCCCGTAGGGACAATTTATGAATTGTCCCTACTGAGGAGCGGAGCGCCGAAGAATCTCGCCAAGCGAGATGCTTCGCCCACCATGGCACGAGAAGGCACGTGCGACGCACCTCGGAGGTGCGTCGCACGTGGAGATTGCTTCGTCGCTGCGCTCCTCGCAATGACATACAGTCACTGGTCAATATCGCGAAGCAACAGTGCGCCCCAAAGACCCCTCTGCCTTGCTACCAACGCCCGTCAGGCAGCCCAAACCCATGCGCGGCGGTTGTTCAGATTCCAGTACACGTCGCGAAGGATTCGGTAGTGGGTGTGCTCCTCATCGGCCAGACGCCGAAACATCTCGTGGGCCACAGGGTCCCACGTGCGTTCGGCCAGCGTGTCGTAGCGCTTCTCGGCCTGCTGCTCCGCTTCAAGCGCCAGGGCCACGACCTCCATCGCCTGGGTCGGCTGCCGATCCACGGTGATTTCCCCAGGCGAAGGCGGCTTCGTCGCCATCTCCCTGCCTTCGTACTCAATGAAGGCACCGCGCTTGCGCAGCGATTCTTCCAGCGCCACCAGTTTGGCGTAGTGGTGGCGCTCAAACTCCGCAAGTTCTTTGAGGAGACTCTGGCCCAGCGGATGTTTGACCTTCTGGGCCGCGTCATCGTAAAAGGCCGCGGCCTTCTGCTCGGCCTCCTGTGCCAGTCGGATCGCTTCCAGAACGTTGAACTCCTCGCTTACCATTTGACCACCCTCCTATGTGGGGTCTATGCTGCACACATCCATCATACAACCTCCTGCGCAGCGGCGCTATGATTTTCGTCATAGGCGTCGGAGTGGCGGGTGGCGGGGGAAGGTCTCCCCCGACTAGCGCAACGGGAGGCGTAAGAAATGCAACTGCGACGCACCCTCGGGGCGCGTCGCAGTGTACAGGCGTGCGGTCAGTGTGCGCGGCGCTGCGTACGCTACAGGTATCCGCGGAGTTTGCGGCTGCGGCTGGCGTGGCGCAGGCGACGGAGCGCGTGCTTCTCAATCTGGCGGACACGTTCGCGGGTGAGGCCGAACTTGCGCCCCACCTCCTCCAGCGTGTAACTGTGCCCGTCGTACAGCCCGAAGCGGAGCCGAAGGATGCGGCTCTCGCGCGGCGTGAGGGTCTCCAGCGCCTCCTCCACGTCCTCATGCAAGAGTTCGTGCGATGCACGGTCGTCGGGGGCGGGGCTGATCTCGTCCTCAATGAACTGGCCCAGTTCGCTCTCCTGCTCCTCGCCGACGGGCATCTCCAGCGACAGGGTGTCCTGCGACAGGCCCAGCATGGCCTGAATCTTGGACGGCGCGATGCCCATCTCCTCGGCCAGTTCCTCGGTGGACGGCTTGCGCCCCAGTTCCTGCTCCATGCGCTGCGACAGGCGGTACAGCCTGCGGAGCCGCTCGTTCATGTGCACGGGCAGGCGGATGTTGCGGCCATAGTCCGCGACGGCCCGCCCCACCGCCTGGCGAATCCACCACGTGGCGTAGGTGGAGAGTTTGTACCCGCGCCGATAGTCAAATTTGTCAATGGCGCGCATCAGGCCCAGGTTGCCCTCCTGAATCAGGTCCAGGAAGGGCACGCCGTATCCCTGATACTGCTTCGCGATGCTGATGACCAGGCGGAAGTTGCCCTGGATGAGGCGGTCGCGGGCCTGCTTGCCGCGCTCCACTTCCTGCCGCAACTGGTCGGCCAGGTCGGGGTCGCTGACGCCCTGCTCCAACAGCCGCGCAGCCTGTTCGCCGCGTTCGCGCTGCTTGGCAAGGGCCACCTCATCCTCCGCCGTGAGCAGGGAGTAGCGTCCGATTTCGCGCAGGTAGAGCGTCATCGGATCGTCGCTGTCCACGGCGGTGAGGTCAAAGTCCGACTGGTCCTCGGCGAGGAGGTCCTCCAGCTGGGTCTCCTCCAGTTCGGCCAGTTGGGTCTCCAGCACCTCGTCCGCCGCGCCTTCCGCGTCCAGGATTTCAATCCCCTGCTGCTGAAGTTCAAACATGATGTCCTCTACTTCAGCCAGGGACTCTTCCACCTTTGGAAGCGTTGCAAGGATGTCGTCGTAGGTAACGTATCCTTGCCGTTTTCCTTTTTCCAACAGTTCCTCAAGGCTAGACAATGGATCACCTCGTGTATCCCGCGGGCCCAGGGGCCCGGATGTTGTCGGCACTGTGTCGGCCCCGCGGCCTGCGACAGCAAAAAGGCGCGCGCCCGCGCACCTTTGCCCTGCACCGCGTACCGACATAGGATGGCGGCCTCCTTTGGCCAGCAAATGCTTATTATACCGCGAATTGCGTCTAAATGCAAATCGGGCGGGACTGTTTTCTCGTTGCGGGCTCCCCGCGCCCCGTCATCGCAGGCGGAGCGCAATCTCCCGCACGACCCTACCGACCCTTCCGCGCGCACTCGCTGCACGTGCGCGTCGTCGGCAGGAGTTCCAGGCGGTCCTCCTCTATCCGACCGCCGCAGACCGAGCACTGCTCGTATGTCCCGCGATCCAGACGTGCCATGGCAGCCTGGAGTTCTTCCAATCGGGCACGCAGGCGCTCCCTCCGCGCCAGGTTCATCTCCCACAGGTAGATCGCAGGGTCGCCCTCGCCCAGGCTATAGTCGCCCTTTTCGGCCAGGCGCTCTTCCACCTCGGCCAAGCCGCGCTGAACCTCATCTATTTCCTTCTGCAACCGCTGCCGGTATTTGGCTTCCCGTTCGCTCACGGCTACCTTCTCTTTTTCCGTCCGAGGGTGTGCCATCATCACCCCTCCTGAACCGGTGGCGCGCGATAGATCCATGGTGCTCCCCTGCAGATCTACTGCGTCAATCACTGGCCAACTCCTTCCGCTTCCGGTCTGCGCGGGTCTGGATTCCAGCAGCACATGGCGGCGATGTAGCGTCCGTGCCACGGTGTGGGAACCAGGACCCTTCGGCTTTGCCCTCACGTGCCCGGAGAGTGCCGTTTTTCAGGCGACGCCGGTGCCTCCACAGGTTCGCGCGGGCGAGCCTCGTGCGGAGAGAAACACCTGGGCGGGACCGTGCCCGCCCGTTGCCCCATGCTGCTGTATTATAGCACACTTTTGGTCGGTTTGTCAATATGGGGGCATTATATGCATAGTAATATAGATAAATATTCGTCTATTTCAGGCCATTTTGGGGGACGCACGGATAACCGGATGCTGCGACGCAAGTGTCCGGCGAAGGGAAACCAGCACGGACGGTTTTCTCCTGTGCGGCCTCTTGCGCGCCCTGGCTCCAACCCTTCCTGCCCGGCTTCGCTATAGCCCCTGTAAATGAAAATTGACAACATTCAGACCTTGTGATATAGTTCACCATGTCGTGGCGGAATTCACAGGCTGTGAACCGCCCCAACAACCAAGACCCCCTCTAGTGGAGGACTTGCAATGAAGCCACATACCCGTATCGTTGCGGCGCTGTTCCTGGTCGCGCTGCTGAGCGCAACGTTCCTCACCGTGCTCGCCGTCGCCCAGGGCAAGCCCACGCCCCACCCTATCGCCGGCAGGGAGCAGTGTCTCACGTGCCACCCGACCGACAAACTGCCGGCAGACCACGCCAACCGCGCCGAGAGCACCTGCACGGCCTGCCACCCCGAGGCCGCCGCACAGCCGCCGACGCCGCCTCAAGCGCCCACGACGCCCCATCCCATCGCCGGGCGCGAGGCGTGCCTGACGTGCCACCCCACCAGCAAACTGCCGGCAGACCACGCCAACCGCGCCGAGAGCACCTGCACGGCCTGCCACCCCGAGGCCGCCGCACAGCCGCCGACGCCGCCTCAAGCGCCCACGACGCCCCATCCCATCGCCGGGCGCGAGGCGTGCCTGACGTGCCACCCCACCAGCAAACTGCCGGCAGACCACGCCAACCGCGCCGAGAGCACCTGCACGGCCTGCCACCCCGAGGCCGCCGCACAGCCGCCGGTCCCGGAGCCCACGCCCACGGGCCCCATGACCGACCAGGGCTGCCTCGCGTGTCATTCCAAGCCCGGACTCACGTACACCTTCCCTGGGTGCGGCGAGACGGTGTCGCTCACGGTGGACCAGGCCGCACTCAGCCAGTCGGTCCATGGCAAGGCCGGCATCACCTGCACCGGCTGCCACACCAACATCACCGGCTACCCGCACCCGAAACTGGAAGCCCAGGACTGCCGGGCCTTCACCATCAGCAGGGCCGAGGCATGCGCCACGTGCCACGCCGATATCACCGAGGCGCAGCATGACAGCATCCACTACCGCCTGCTGAAGGAAGGCAACCGCGACGTCCCCACCTGCGTGGAATGCCACGGCGGGCACGACATCACGCCGCCCGACCAGCCGCGGTACAAACTCTCCCGGACTTGCGGGCAGGAAGGGTGCCACAGCACCATCTTGGATACCTACGCGAAGAGCGTGCATGGGAGCGTCATCGCCAAAGAGGAAGACAACCCCTACGTACCGGTCTGCGAGGATTGCCACGGCGCGCACCAGATGCCCGACCCGCGCACCGGCGAGTTCCACACGGCCAGCCCCGAACTGTGCGCCACGTGCCACACGGACCCCAACGTGGTCAGCCGCTTCGGGCTTTCCACGGACGTGTATCAGGACTACCGGGACGGCATCCACTCCAAGTTGGCCGAAAAGGACCCCACCATCAAGACGCCCGTCTGCACCGACTGCCACGGCGTCCACGACGTGAAGGGCTTGCGCAAGAGCGTGCAGGCTGCATCCGAGACCTGCGCCCACTGCCACACGGCCATCTACGGGGAATACAAGCAGGGCGTCCACGGCGCGGCACTGATCACCGGCAATCCCGACGTGCCCGGATGCACCTACTGCCACGGCGCGCACAAGATACCTGATCCCAATACGCCGCAATTCCGCATCGGCGAGCCGGACCTGTGCGCCTCGTGCCACTCGGACGCCGCGCTCATGGCGAAGTACAACCTCTCGGCCGACGTGTACGTAACGTACACGCAGGAATTTCACGGGATGACGGTGCAGTTGTACAAGACCAAGTGGCCCACGGCCAGCATCTACTGCTACGAAGCCGTCTGCACCGATTGCCACGGCATCCACGAGATTCGGTCGCACACGGACCCGAAGTCCAGCGTGCATCCGGATAACCTGATCCTCGCCTGCCGCAAGTGCCACCCCGACGCGCCCGACAAGTTCGCCACGGCATGGGCGGGGCACTACAAGATCACCCGCGAGCGCGCGCCGCTGACCTACTACGTCAACCTGTTCTACACCATCCTGATCCCGCTGGTCATCGGCGCGATGGCGTTCTTCGTCCTCACCGACATCGGCCGCAGGATCGTGAACCACTTCAAGCGAGGGAAGGCCTCATGAGCACGCACGAGATGAGCACCGAACAGCAGCGAGTTTTCATCCGCTTTGACCTAAGCGCCCGCATTGAGCACATCCTGCTCATCATCTCCTTCGGCATGTTGTGCCTGACGGGGCTGCCGCAGAAGTTTCACAACTACAACTGGGCGCAGGACCTGATGAACGCCATGGGCGGGATTGAGACCGTCCAGACCATGCACCACCTCTTCGCCTACATGATGGGCATTGAGACGGTCTATCACATCTTCGCCCTGTTCCGCAGCATCTTCATCAAGAAGTCGCCCAACCGCTTCTCCATGATTCCGGGCCTGAAGGACATTACCGACGCCCTGCGTCATCTGGGCTACAATCTGGGCCTGGTCAAGGAACTGCCGAAGTACGACCGGTTCAACTGGAAGGAGAAGGTGGAGTACTGGGCGCTCATCTGGGGCACCATCGTGATGTTCCTGACCGGCGCCTTCCTCATGTGGCCGGAGGTCATCACCCGCTGGCTGCCGGGCTACTTCATCCCCGCGGCCAAGGCGGCCCACGGCGGCGAGGCCCTCCTGGCCTTCCTCGCCATCCTCATCTGGCACATGTACAACGCCCACCTGGCCCAGGGCAAGATGCCGCTGGACACCACCATCTTCACCGGCAAGGTAACCGAGGAGCGCATGCGCCACGAGTACCCGCTGGAGTACGAGCGCATCCTGGCCCGCGAGCAGAAGGAGACCGGGGCCAAACTGGGCTGATATCGGCCCACGTGCGACGCACCTCCGAGGTGCGTCGCACGTGCCTTCTCACATCATTGCGAGCGAAGCGAAGCAATCTCGCATCACGGGGATTGCTTCGGGTGCTTCGCACCCTCGCAATGACAACTTGTGGCTGTCATGCTGAGCGAAGCGAAGCACCTCGGTTGACGAGATTCTTTGGCGCTTCGCGTCTCAGAATGACACTCTGCTGGGATTGCTTCGGGCGCTGCGCGCCCTCGCAATGACATCCCGTCAGGAATCCTTGCGGCAACACACTGGACTCTGCGCACGTCGCGCGGAAATCAAAAACGGGGACGATGGCGAATCGTCCCCGTTTTCGTTTGGGGTGAGCGGCGGGATTCGAACCCGCGGTCTTCTGATCCACAGTCAGATGCCTTGACCGCTCGGCTACGCTCACCGCGCACGCGCATTGTATCATAAAGCCCCCATCCGCGCAAATTCACTCGGCGAAGCCCATCTCGTACAGCCGGGCATAGACGCCGCCGTGCGCCAAGAGTTCCGCGTGCGTCCCCTCCTCCACCACCCGCCCGGCCTCCAGGACCACGATGCGGTCCGCATGGACGACGGTGGACAGGCGGTGGGCCACGATGATCGTCGTGCGCCCCTGGCGCAGCACGCGCATCGCCTCCTGAATAACGCGCTCCGTCTGCGTGTCCACGCTGGACGTGGCCTCGTCCAGAATCAGGATTTTCGGATCGGCCAGCAGCGCCCTGGCGAACGAGATCAACTGGCGCTGACCCATGGACAGGTTCGCGCCCCGTTCCTCCACCCACGTCCCAAACCCATCGGGCAGCCGCGCGATGAAGGCGTCCGCGCCCACGGCCCGCGCGGCGGCCTCCACCTCGGCGTCCGTGGCGTCCAGCCGCCCGTAGCGGATGTTCTCGCGGATGGTGCCCGTGAACAGAAACGGCTCCTGCAGGACCATGCTCATCTGGCCGCGCAGCGACGACAGCCGCCACCGCCGCACGTCCAGCCCGTCCACGCGGATGGCCCCCGCGTCTACGTCGTAGAAGCGGCCGATGAGTTTGATGAGCGACGTCTTGCCCGCACCCGTCGCCCCCACGAAGGCAACCGTCTGCCCGGGGGCGATGTGCAACGTAACGTCGTCCAGGACCACGGTCCTGTCGTCGTAACTGAAGTGGACGTGGTCAAACTCCACTTCGCCGCGCATGGGCGGCATGTCCACCGCGTCGGGCGGGTCGGCGATGTCGGGTGGCGTGTCCAGCAGTTCAAAGATGCGCTCGCCCGCCGCCATCGTCGCCTGCAGGGTGTTGTACCGCTGGCTCAAGTCGCGGATGGGCTCAAAGAAGCGGTCAATGTACAGGATGAAGGCCACCAGTTCACCCGCCGTCAGCGTCCCGCGCAGCACCATCTGCCCGCCGAACCAGACGACGATGGCCGTCGCCGCCATGCTGACGAAGTCCACCGCCGGGAAGAACAGCGCCGTCAGCCGCTCGGCCCGCAGGTTGGCGACGAGGTTGTTCCAGTTGATCTCCTCGGCGAAGGTGCGCAGGTTCCGGGCCTCGCGGGTGAACGCCTGCACCACCCGCACCCCGCTGATGTTCTCCTGCAGGTTCGCGTTGACCGCAGCGATGGCCCTGCGCACCGCGCGGTAACGCTGCCGGGCCTCCTTCTGCCAGAACGCGGTCATCAGCGCCATCACAGGCAACACGAGAAACGTCATCATCGCGAGCCGCGCGTTCATGCCGAACATCACCGCCACGATGCCGAACAGCACGAACAGGTCGTTGACCGTGCCCAGGACGCTCCAGGTAACCAGGTCTTGCAGCACGTGCACGTCGGACGTGAGGCGCGAGATGAGCCGCCCGACCGCATAGTGGGAGAAGAACCGCAGCGACAGCCGTTGCAGATGGGCGAACAGCAGGGTGCGGATGTGGAGGATGACCCGCTGGCCCACGCGCGCGATGATCTGAATCTGCGCGTAGCGACTGCCCCACATCACGAAGCGGGTTCCCGCAAAGGCGGCGGCCAACGCGGCCAGCGCCCGCATGTCCCGCGCGATGATGCCCCGGTCAATGGCCAGGCGCACGATGTACGGCCCGGCCAGCGAGCAGGCCGACACCACCAGCATCAGCACAGTGCCCACAACCACCTGGGGAACATAGGGCTTCAGGAACGCCAGGAGCCTGCGGGTTATACGTGCGTCATAGGCTTTTCCCAGAATCTCGTCTTCCGACATCCGTCCACCGGCGGGCTGGGCTAACGCAGCGCGTCCACAATCGCCGACACATTATACCGCATCATGTCCAGATAGGTGGAAGCAGGGCTGCCTGCCCCGCCCAGCGAGCCGGTGTACAGGAACACAAGGCGGACGCCGGTATCCTGGGCCACGCGCTCGGCCAGCGCCGGGTTCACCGACTTGCCGACGAACACGGCCTTCACCCCCTGGGCGCGGATGGCGTCTTCCAGCGCGGCCAATTCCTGGGCCGAGGGCGAGGCCAGCGTGCTGTACCCTGGGAAGATGGCCCCCACCTGCTCAAACCCGTACCGAGCGGCGAAGTAGGTAAACGCCGTGTGGTCGGTAACCAGTTTGCGGTTGTTGGGCGGAATCCGCGCCACCTCCTGCCGAATCCACGCGTCCAGTTCCTCCAGCCGCGCGATGTATGCCTGAGCGTTGGCCTGATACACGGTGGCGTTGGCCGAATCCAGCGCACTCAGCGCGTTACGGATGCTGCGCGCCCACACCATCACATTGTTGGGGTCAAACCACGTATGGGGGTCGCCGCCCTCGTGCGCTGCTTCGCCCTCGTGCTCGTGCGCAGCCTCCAGCAGCGCCACACCCTCGGAGACGTACACCAGTCGGTCGCCGATGCCGACGCTGTCCATCAGCGGCGCCAGGAACGTCTCCAGCCCCGCGCCGTTGGCGAACACCACATGGGCCTTGGCCAAGGCCGCCATGTCCTGCGGCGTGGGCTGGAAAGAATGGGGATCCGCGCCCAGCGGCACGAGCGTGGTCAGCGCGATGCGGTCGCCACCCACGTTGGCAACCACATCGGCGACAATGCTGGTCGTGGCGACGACGCGCAGGCGCTCGCCGGCGGCCAGACGCACGGGCGCGAGCGCGGGCCGCGGATTGCTGCCAGGAGTGGGCACCGCCGCAAAGCGACAGGCGCAAAGGCCAACCAGGAGCGCCGAGACAAGGGCGAGGAACAGCAAGTGGTTGCGAACGGTCATGGTCATCCCTTCTGTCTGTTACCGCATGTGGGCCAGGTGTAGGATACGCCGCCCAGCGCCTATCTGTCAAATCTCTGTGCCCTCCGCGCCCTCTGCAGTGCAAAGGTCTTTACATTCACCGCAGAGACCACAGAGAACGCAGAGGACTCATAGAATTGGAGAGAATCTCTGCGGTGAAGAGGTTTTTGTATTCACCACAGAGGCACAGAGAACGCGGAGATCGGAGCACGAAGGGCACGAAACCCCGCGAAAGGCACGAAAGGGTTTCGCCCCCTTTCGTGTACTTTCGCGGCTTCCGTGTTCCAAATCCGCCGCGCCCTCTGCGGTGCAAAGGTCTTTACATTCACCGCAGAGACCACAGAGAACGCGGAGAACTCAAAATAATCTCTGCGCCCTCCGCGCCCTCTGCGGTGCAAAGGTCTTTACATTCACCGCAGAGACCACAGAGGACGCGGAGGATTCAAAATAATCTCTGCGCCCTCCGCGCCCTCTGCGGTGCAAAGGTCTTTACATTCACCGCAGAGGCACAGAGGACGCAGAGAACTCAAAATAATCTCTGTGCCCTCCGCGCCCTCTGCGGTGCAAAGGTCTTTACATTCACCGCAGAGACCACAGAGAACGCAGAGGACTCATAGATTGGAGATAATCTCTGTGCCCTCCGCGCCCTCTGCGGTGCAAAGGTCTTTACATTCACCGCAGAGACACAGGGAACGCAGAAAACTCAAAAAATAATCTCTGCTCCCTCTGCGTCTCTGCGGTGAATCCAGCGTGCCACCCCCGCCTGCGTTGACACCCCCGCGGCGACGGCATACAATACACCCAGCCCGTCGCTGACGGATTGGAGGACAACATGCAATTCTCGGCAAAGGAATACTACGGGCTGCGCGCCATGACCGAATGGGCCAGGCGCTACGGCGAGGGCCCTGTGTCGGTGGCCGAGGTTGCCGACGCCGAGGGGCTGCCCGTGCCCTACCTGGAGCAGATCATCCCGTCGCTGCGCGAGTCGGGCCTGCTGCTGAGCACGCGCGGCGCACGCGGCGGCTATGCCCTGTCGCGCCCGCCGCAGGAAGTCTCCGTCGCCGATGTCATCCGCGCGTTGGAGGGCGAAGTCGTCAGCCTGCGCTGCGCCGATGCCGACGTGGCCTGCGCCCGCCTGGACCAGTGCGCCGCGCGCACCGTGTGGGAGCAGGTGAACGCGCTGGTCGTGAGCGCGTTGGAGAACACCACCTTGGCCGACCTGGCGCGAGGGGGCGGATGATCGGCTCGCAGTACCTGTACTTCGCGGCGCATCTGGCCCGCGCGCGGGTGTTCGGGCGCAAACGGCCGCTGCTCAACGGGTTCAAACTCACCTACCGCTGCAACCTGAAGTGCGCCGCCTGCCCGTTCTGGCGACAGCCGCGCCCCGACATCCCCTACGATGTGGCCATCGCCGCCATGGATCAACTCCGCGCCGACGGCGTGCGCCTGCTCATCTTTGAGGGCGGCGAGCCGTTCCTGTGGCGCGACGGCGCGAGGCGGCTGGAGGACCTGGTCGCCGAGGCCAAGCGCCGCTTCTTTTCGGTCGGTGTCGTTACCAACGGCACGCTGCCCATTGAGACCAGCGCCGACATCGTGTGGGTGAGCATAGACGGGCTGCGCGAGACCCACAACGCCCTGCGCGGCGACAGTTTTGACCGCGCCGTCGCCCACATCCGCGCGTCCCGCCACCCGAAAATCCTGGCGAATATCACCATCAACGCCCGCAACTGGCAGGAGATACCCGATTTGGTGCGGTTCCTGAGCGGCATCACGAAAGGCATCACCATCCAGTTCTACTATCCCTACGAGGGCACCGAAGACCTGATGCCTTCGCCCGAAGCCCGCGAGTGGGTTCTGGATCAGTTGATGGCGCTGAAGCGCGAGGGGCTGCCCGTGCTGGATTCCTACACGGCGCTGGGCCGCCTGAAGCGCAACGCGTGGCGCTGCCATCCCTGGCTCATCAGCACCACCGAGCCCGACGGTGCCATTACGCACGGCTGCTACCTGCGCAACCGCGCCGCCATCCATTGCCAGTACTGCGGGTTCGCAGCCCACACCGAGATTTCGCTCGCCTATGACGGCAACATCCAGGCCATCCTCGCGGGGCAGCGCATCTTCGGGTTTCGGTAGGCAGGAGAGCATGAGCGGCCATCCATCCAGCCACCCGACCCTCACCTGGAGCGGCAAGGGAAGCCCCCGCGTCGTGGTCGCCATGAGCGGCGGCGTGGACAGTTCCGTGGCGCTGGCGCTCCTGGTGCGCCAGGGCTACGACGCCGTCGGCGTGATGGCACACTTCTGGGCCGAGCCCTCGTGCGATGGCACCACCGCCCCGAACAAGTGCTGCTCGCCCGAATCCGAGGCCATCGCCCGCCAGGTCTGCCAGCGCATGGGCGTCCCGTTCCACACCATAGAGCTCGCCGAGCCGTTCCGCCGCGCCGTCGTGGAACCGTTCATCGCCGACTACCTGCGCGGGCGCACGCCGAACCCTTGCCTCAACTGCAACCGCGACGTGAAGTTCGGCCTGCTGCTGGACTACGCCCTGGCGCAGGCGGCCGACTACCTGGCGACGGGCCACTACGTGCGCATACGGCGGGAAGGGGACACCTTCCTGCTCCTGCGCGGCGTGGACGCCCGCAAAGACCAGTCCTACGTCCTGCACATGCTGGGCCAGCGCGAACTGTGCCACGCGCTGTTCCCCCTGGGCGAACTGACGAAAGAGCAGGTGCGCGCGCTGGCCCGCGAACTGGGCCTGGCCTCTGCCGACCGACCCGAGAGCCAGGAAATCTGTTTCGTCCGCGACAACGACTATCGGCGGTTTCTCGCCGACGTAGCCGCCGACGCCATCCGCCCTGGGCCGATTTACAACACGGCGGGCGAGCGCATCGGAACGCACAAGGGCCTGCCCTACTACACCATCGGCCAGCGCGAGGGCCTGGGCATCGCCCACACCGAGCCGCTGTACGTGATCGCCATCCGCCCCGAGGACAACGCGCTGGTAGTGGGGACGGCCCGCGAATTGGGGCGCGACACCCTCACCGCAAGCCGCGTGTCGTTCGTGGCAGGCCGCCCGCCGCCGCTCCCCGCGCCCATCACCGCGAAGATCCGCTACCGCGCGAAGGAAGCGCCCGCGACGCTGACCCGCGTGGAAGGCGGCCGCGCCTGGGTAACCTTCGCCGCCCCGCTTCGGGACATCACCCCTGGGCAGGGCGTCGTGTTCTACGACGGCGAGGTGGTGCTCGGCGGTGGCATCATTGAGGCGTAGGAGGGCGAACATGGGGTTTCTGACCGCACCGGCCACGCTCCTGTCGCTGGTGTTGGCCACCGGCCTGGCGGGCCTGTTCCAGTGGTGGCAGGGCAACCGCACCCGCGACGTGTTCCTGTACTGGCCCGCAAGCGTCGTGGGGTTCCTGGCAGGGCAGTGGCTCGCGGGGGCCCTGTCGTCGCCCCTGCCGATGCTCGGCGAGGTTCACCTGCTGGAGGGAATCGCTGCGTCGGTCATGGCGATGTTCGTTGCCAAATGGCTCAAGGTATGATATAATGTGCGCGTGGCCGTGAAACGAGGGAGGAACGTATGGCTGAAGTGCGGGATGTGGCGATCATCGTTCTGGCGATAGAATCCATCGTCGTCGGCGTGGTGCTCATTTTCCTCGTGATCCAGATCAATAGCCTGATTCGCCTGCTGAAGGAGGAAATCAAGCCGTTGCTGGACTCGGCCAACGAGACCGCGAGCACCCTGCGCGGCACGACGACGTTCATCAGCGACAAGGTGGTCAACCCCATCGTGTCGGTCAGCAGTTTTGTGTCCGGCGCGGAGCAGGCAGTCAAGACCCTGCTGGGTCTCCGCCGCCGCGCGGGCAAGGATGTGGATCAGACGAGTTCCGAGTAGCCGAAAAACTGAAGGAGGTCGGAGATGGCAAGAGATGGTGCTGGTGATTTCCTGGCTGGGTTCATCATCGGCGCGGTCGTTGGAGCGGCGGCGGCGCTTCTGTTCGCGCCCCAGTCCGGGCAGGAGACGCGCACGCGAATCCGCGAGACCGGCCTGGAACTGCGCGACAAGGCCGAAGAGTTGAGCGCCGAGGCCCGACGCGAGGCCGAGCGCCTGGCCGAAGAGGCCGCGAAGCGCGCCCAGGAGGCGCAGCAGAAGGGCCGCATCGTCCTGGAGGAGCAGCGGGCCAAGGTTGAGGAATTGGTGGAAAAGGGCAAGACCATCGCTTCCCGGAAGAAGGCCGCTCCCGCCGAGCCGGAAGCGTAGTACTTTACCGCAGGAATTGTGGGCGGCGTGTCATTGCGAGGGCACGCAGCGCCCGAAGCAATCCCCGGCGTGAGAGATTGCTTCGCTTCGCTCGCAATGACAATGGACTGCTCGCGGTGGTAGACCGCCAGCCCACTCTCCCATCGCTGTGGATTGGGCAACGGGGCCTGCGATCCACTCAGGCCCCTGTTTTTGTCCCGCGCAGCGGCGGCTGGATTCACCGCGGAGAGCGCGGCGGTGAACGAAAGGCCCTTTCACCGCAGAGACACAGAGGACGCAGAGGATTCAAGATAGTCTCTGCGGTCTCTGTGTCTCTGCGGTGAAGACCCCCCTGTGCCCATCAGGCCGCGCTGACCACCAGCCCGCGCAGCCGGGCGACTGCCGCCGGTATGTGAGCCAGCAGGTCGCCGGCGGCCAGCCCCGACGGCCCCGTGCGCCGCGCCGCCAGTTCGCCCGCCAACGCGTGCACGTACACCCCCGCCACGGCCGCGTCCGGCGGCGTCATTCCCTGGGCCAGCAGCCCCACCAAGATGCCCGCCAGCACGTCGCCCGTCCCCGCCGTCGCCAGGGCGGGGTTGGCGAACGGGCACACGAACGCCGCCCCGTCGGGCATGGCAACCACCGTATGCGCCCCCTTCAGGATGACCACCTTGCCCCAGTGCTGCGCCACTCGCGTGGCGACGCCGATGCGATCCGCCTGGACTTCGGCGGTGGAACAGCGCAGGAGGCGCGCCATCTCGCCCGGGTGCGGCGTGAGGATACACGGGGCCGCGACCCGCTCCTGCCAGTCCTCCAGGCCGGCCAGCGCGTTCAGCCCGTCGGCGTCTATCACAATGGGACAGGGCGGAGGCGGCGGGGGCGATTCCTCGCGTTCGGTGAACCCGATGCGCGTGCGCCGCGCGGCCCCCAGGCCCAGCACCGCCCACACCAGGCGGCGCGTCGTATCGTCCTGGCCCAGGCCCGGCCCCACCAGGAGCGCCTCGGCGCGGGGCACCTCCTGGAGCACCAGCGGCGCGCCTGCCTCGCTCAGCACGCCGACCTCCTCGGGCAGCACCAGGTACGTAATCTCCGGCGACAGGCCCGCCACCACCGGCCGCACCGACGCCCCCGCGCACAGTGTTACCAGCCCGGCGCCCACCCGCACCGCCGCCGCTGCCGCCAGACCCGCCGCCCCCGTGTAATTCACCGACCCCGCCACAATGAGCGCGCGCCCGAACGTGCCCTTGTGGGCATCCAGCGGGCGGCGGGGCAGGCGCTCGGCCACCCACTTCGGCGTCATGAGGGTCAGCGGGATGTCGGCGGCCCATTCGTCGCGGATGCCGATGTCGGCGACGGCGAGCCGTCCCACCACCCCCGCGCCCGGGAACAGGAAATGCCCGCGCTTGGGGAAGGCGAACGTAACCGTCAGGTCGGCGGGCAGCGCGGCGGGGTCCAGCGCCCCTGTGTCGGCGTTCAGGCCGCTGGGCAGGTCCACCGCCACGATATACGGCGCGGCGGATGGCGCAGGCTCCGGCGGCTCCTTGGGCCAGGCCACGCCGCCGAAGTTCCCGAATCGCGGGGCCGTTCCCTTTCGCAGCGCCACCTGCTCTGCCGCCAGCAGCAGGATGTCGCGGAAACGGCCCTCAATCGGGCGCGACACACCCGTGCCCAGCAGCGCGTCCACGAAGATGTCGCACTCGGCCACCATGCGGCGGAAGAGGGCCAGTTTCGCGTCGTTGTCGCCCACGACGATGTGAGCGCCCGCCTGGGCCGCCAGCGCCAGGTTCTCGTCGTCGGGCGGGCGCGCCTTGGCCAGGTACACCGCCACCTGGTAGCCCCATTTGGCCAGGTGGCGCGCCGCAACCAGGCCATCGCCGCCGTTGTTCCCCGGACCCACCAGCACCGCCACCCGCGGGTGCTCCTTCGCGTCGCGGGCCGCGCGGATGGCCTGGGCCACGGCCAGCCCGGCCCGCTCCATCATGTCGTGGTACGATACACCCGAAGCGTCGGCCCGCTTCTCCAAGGCCCGCATTTCGTCGGCCGTTAGGATTTTCATACGCTCACCTCACGGTTTGCTCGCGTGCTCGCAGACCCGCCACCGCCAGCCGAGATGCTTCGTTCGCTCGGCATGACAGCAGGATTGGGTCATGCCGCACCACGCTGCGGCGAAGAATCTCCGCGTCTCCCCGCCAGCCACACGGCCAACTCCGTCGCCAGCAGGATGACGCACAGGACAATGCCCGCGTAGAACACCTTGATGGCCACAGACGCCGAGCCGCCGATGGGATCCACCGGATGGATGACCACGCCCGCGCTCCGCACCAGCACCCAGGCCAGCGGGGCCAGCACGGCGTTGAGGGCCGCCGTCGCCCGCCTGTCCTGGATGAGGTTCGCCAGGACCCAGAACGCGACCGCCGCCAGGAAGATGTGGGCGCTGGCCCGAACCCGCGGCTCGCTCCAGGCGATGGCCACGCCCCACGCCAGGTACGTTACCACCATGCTGGACAGCACGTAGGCCGTCCACACCACCAGCGCCGTGTGCCCGACCGCCTCGCTCCAGCGCGCGATGCCATCACGGCGTGCGACGAGCGCCGCGAGGCCGAGCGCGCCCGCCACCGTGAACGCCAGCAGGCCCGTCCGCACCAGCGCGCCGTGCAGATACACCAGTTTCACCACATCGCCCAGGGTCTTCTCGGACGGGGACAGGATGAGCAGCACGGCCAGCGCCACCAGCCAAACGGCCACGCGCAGGGCTGCGATTCGTGTGGATGGGTGTCTTGCCATCAATGCAGTGCCTCCAGGGTAATTGCTCACGGGCTGGCCCGCGCAGGGGCGAAGAACCTCGCCGCTGGAGGCCGCGCCGCTACTCCCGATCCAGGACTTCCCGCACCTTGGACAGCAACTCCCGCACGGCGAAGGGCTTCTGCAGGAAGATGCCCTGGGCCCCCGCTTCCTGGCGCAGCAGGATCGTGTCCGAGTAGCCCGACGTGAACAGCACGCGCACGTCGGGGCGCAGCGCCTGGACGCGTCGGGCCAGTTCGTGCCCGCTCATCTGGGGCATGACCACGTCGGTGAGGAGCAGGTGCAGGGGGCCGTTGTGCGTCTCGCAAATCCCCAGCGCCTCGGTCCCGTTGCGGGCCTCCAGGACAGTGTACCCCTGGGTCCTGAGGATGCGCGTGGCCACCTCGCGGACGATGTCCTCATCCTCCACCAGGAGGATGGTCTCATCGCCGCCGCGGGGGAAGCCTTCAACCCCCGGCCCCCCGTCAGACGCCGGGCCTTGCACGGCCGGGAGGTAGATTTCAAACCGGGTGCCGTGCCCGGGTTCGCTCTCCACGACAATGTGCCCCTCGTTCTGGTGCACGATGCCGTACACCACCGAAAGCCCCAGTCCCGTGCCGCGACCCACCTCTTTCGTCGTGAAGAACGGCTCAAAGATGCGGTCCCTGATTTCAGGCGGGATGCCCACCCCAGTATCGGAAACGGCCATCATCACGTACTCGCCCGGCGTGGCCTCCGGGTGCCGCTGCTGGAAACCTTCGTCCAGGATGACGTTCGCCGTCTCAATGGTGAGCCGCCCACCGGTGGGCATGGCATCGCGAGCGTTGGCCGCCAGGTTAACCAGCACCTGGCCGATGTGGCCCGGGTCGGCCCGCACCGGCGACAGACCGCCGTCCAACGACAGGCGCAGTTCAATATCCTCGCCGATGAGGCGCTGCAACATGCGGCTGGTATCGGTGATGATGGCGTTGAGGTTGATGATTTTGGGCTCCACCATCTGGCGGCGGCTGAAGGCCAGGAGTTGGCTTGTGAGCGCCGCAGCGCGCTGGCCCGCCTTCTGAATCTCGCGCACGTCCTCGGCCCGCTCGTCGTCGGGGCCCAGCGACTCCAGCAGAAACGCCGCATTGCCGAGAATCGCGGTCAGCAGGTTGTTGAAGTCGTGGGCCACGCCCCCTGCCAGTGTCCCGATGGCCTCCATCTTCTGCGACTGGCGCAGTTGTTCCTCCAGGCGCTTGTATTCGGTGATGTCGCGGTTGGTGGACAGCATCCATCGCTGGCCCGCAATCTCCACCATCTGGGCGGAGATGAGGACGTGTCGGACGGTGCCATCCTTGCGGCGCACGCGGACCTCCATGCCGCTGACCAGGCCCTTCTCGCGCAGCCGCCTCACCACTTCGGCGCGCTCCTCGGGGTCCACCCACGTCCCCAACTCCAGCGACGACTTGCCGATGAGTTCTTCGCGGGTATAGCCGCTGAGGGCGAGATAGCCCTCGTTGACCTCCAGGTACGTGCCCGTGTCCACGTCGCTGATGACGATCCCGTCGGTGCTGGTCTGGAAAATGGTGCGGAACTTCTCCTCGCTCTGGCGCAGGGCATCCTCGGCCCGCTTCCGCTCAATGGCCGACGCGATGTTGTCGGCAACGAAGGCCAGGAGTTCCAGATCCCGCGGCGTGTACTGGGTCTCCGCGTGGTAACTCTGCACGGCCACGACGCCGATGACGCCCCGCGCAGTCCGCAGTGGCGCGCCCATCCATACAAGCGAAGGCGTGCCCACCAGTTCTATCTCGCCTTCGCGCGCAAGGCGCTCGTCGGTGGCAGAGTCCAACAGCAAGGGCTTGCCTGTGCGGCGCACGTAGTCCGTTACGCTCTTGTGCAGGCGCTGCGGGGGCAGGGTCTCCAGGCGGTCGTACTCGTCGCGGTAGAACGGGAAGGCGTACATGCCGCTGCCCGCGTCGTAGAGCGCCACGTAGAAGTTGGTTACGTCCATGAGCGTCCCCAGTTGCTGATGGACGACGACGAGCAGGTCTTCCAGCGTGGCCGCCGTGGTGGCCGCCTGGGCGATGCGCAGGAGCACGGCCTGGACCCGCTCGGCGCGCTTGCGCTCGCTGATGTCGCGGACGATGGCCTGGATGAGCACCTCGCCCGCCAACTCAATGGCGTTGAGGCTGACTTCAGCGTCAAAGGGCGTGCCGTCCAGCCGCGTGTGTACCCACTCAAAGGACTGGGGCTCGCCCGCCAGGGCCGCGCGGATACGTTCCCACGCAGCCGTGCGCGAGTCCCGCCCGTCGGGCTGGAGCGGCGGCGAGAACCGGTAGGGCGGCTGGCCGATGATGTCCTGGCGGGCGCACCCGAACATCTCCAGCGTGCGCGGGTTGCAATCTATGAACCGATCCTCGCGCATGAGGAAGATAGCGTCGTTGGCCGCCTCAAACAGCGTGCGGTATCGCTCCTCGCTGTCGCGCAGGATGGCCTGGGCGCGGGTGCGCTCGGTCAGTTCGCGCTTGGCTTCCTCGTAGAGGCGGGCATTTTCCAGGGCGATAGACGCCAGCCGGGCGAACAGGGTAAACTGCTCCACCTCTTCTTTGGAGAAGACGGCTGCCGACGGTTCGCGCGTCAGGCCGAGGATGCCCATGACCTCACCGCCGGACTTCAGCGGGACGCCCATCGCGGGGCCGGCGGGGTCGCTCTCGTAGTAGGGCGCGCGGCCCGGCCACGAGGCGTAGTGGTCCACGATGAGCGGCTCGCCGGATGCCCACACCTTACCCGCGAGGCCCTCGCCGCGCTTCATGCGGTGGCCCAGGTACTTGCGGTAGCGGCCCGCAGCGACGCGCGCGACGATTTCATCCCGCTCCTTGTCCACCATGTACAGCCAGCCGTAGGCGGCCCCGACGAGGTCCATCGCCCGCTGGACAATGGCCTGGAGCGTGTCCTCCAGGGTCAGCCCGGCCATGATGGTGAGCGAGGTCTCGTGGAGAGCGGACAGGAAGGCGTTGCGGCGGCGCAACTCCTC
This sequence comes from Chloroflexota bacterium, assembly GCA_014874485.1. GTDB lineage: Bacteria > Chloroflexota > Anaerolineae > DTLA01 > DTLA01 > DTLA01. The sequence goes on along the minus strand of JADBJK010000038.1, from coordinate 5,204 downwards.
CTCGGCCAACTTGCGCTCGGTGATGTCGTAGGCGGTGCCCATGGCGGCGGGCTGGCCCTCAAACTCCACCACCGCCGCGGCGAAGTCCACCCACCGCTCCTCGCCGCTCTTGGTAACGATCTTGAACTCGTAGCGCGCGGGCACGCTGTCGCCGTGTTGCCTGGCCAGGCCGCGCTCCCGCACGATCTCCCGATGGTCGGGGTGCACCAGTTCCCAAAAGCGGATGTTGGCCAACTCGCGGCGCTTGTAGCCGGTCAGGGTCGTGCACGCCGGATTCGCGTACCGGAAGTTCTCGCCCTGGTAGATGAAGACCGCCGCCGGCAACGTCTCGGCCAGGGTGCGGAAGGCCGCCTCGCTCTGGCGCAGCGCCCGCTCGGCCAGGGCGCGCTCGGTGATGTCGTGCAGCACCACCAGCCGCCCCGCCGGGGGCGCGGGCTGGTCCGGGCCGGGCACGACGCTCAAGGCATAGCGCCGCTGGGCCGGACCTTCGCCCAGGACAACTTCCACCTCGGTGGAAGTGCCGTCCTGCAGCGCGGCCACCAACTCGCCCCACCGCGGAATCAGGTCCTCAATCGGCTGGCCCAGCGCAGCCGCCGATCGCCAGCCCAGAATGCGCTCCGCAGCGCGGTTCAGGTACTGCACCCGATTGCCGTCGGCCAGCACCAGGAGCGCGTCGCCGAAACCCGGGGGCGGCGTCGGAATCTCAACCGGCGCGGGCGCGAGCAGCCGAAAGCGGAATGCGGCGAACGCGAACAGCGCCGATGACACCGTGAACGCAAAGGGAGCCAGGTTCAGGCCGGGGATGGGGCTGATGCCCAGCAGATAGGCCGCGCCCGCAATCAGGGGCAGGGCCACCCCCACCGCGATGATGCCCATCTGGCGGCGGCGGAGCAGGACAGATTCGGCGTAAGCGCGGGCGATGAGCCAGGCGCTGGCGGCCACGACGGCCACACTGTAGGCCAAGAAGACCCAGAATCCCGGCCCGCGCTGAAAGACGAACAGTGTCAGCGGCCCTGTCGTCCGCAAGGTGTAGCCCTTCCAAATCAGTCCGTGCATCTCGTCGGTGAGGGCCAGCATCGCCGTGAGCGCCGGGATAGCCAACAGGGCGGCGAGCCTGCCCTTGGGCAGCCGCGTGCGCCAGCCCGTGTAGTGGGCGAGGAAGATGAGCAGCAACGGGTACGTGCCGGAGATGGCAACGTACTCCAGTTTCAGCCACAGGACCTTGGCGGGCGTATCGGGCGACAGGAGTTCCATCGCATAGCCCGCCGACCAGATGGCGACGCACGCGGCCATCAGGCCGAAGGCGACGGTGTGGGCCGTGCGGGGCCGACGGCGCAACCCGTAGTATGCCAGCGCGGCCGAGATGGTCGCAGACAAGAACAATGGAATCACATAGATCGCGAGCGAGTCGTGCATGGGCGCTCCCGCTGGCGGGGCACGCATGGCGCGGCCCGGCCAGCGCTGGAATTCACGCCGTCATTATAGCGGCCAAACGGCCATGTGCGCAAAACGGAACGAACCCGACACGTTCCCGGCTCTCGGCTGGTCTCGTAGGGCGGCCATCCCTAGCCGCCGCGGGCCTATCACCGCAGAGGCACAGAGAATTGGAGATAATCTCTCACCGCAGAGATCACAGGGAACGCAGAGATTTCAAAGTAATTTCCGCGCCTTTCGCGTCTCTGCGGTGAACCCAACCACCCAGATTCCTCGCGGCTTCGTCGCTGAGCATGACAGGGCCACCCCCAACCTCGGCCCCAATTGCTCGGCAGCGAGGCTTGACGTGCGACATTCCCGCAGGGTACAATACCCATGGCATAGACAAGGGCGAAGTACCTGGGGGAGGTGGCACCATGAAGGACTCCGCTCTGCAACCCCGCAAGCGGCCCCGTGCGCCACGCGGGCCAGCAGCCGTCGCTGTACTCTACCTGGTCATCGGCGCGCTGTGGATCCTGTTCTCAGACCGCCTCGTAGAGTCCCTCGCACGCGACGCAGCGACGCTCTCTCGCCTGCAAACGTACAAGGGCTGGTTCTACGTGCTGGCCACGGCCGTGCTGCTGTACGCACTCGTTGCGGCCTACGTGAGGCGAATTCACGGGCTGCGGGATGAGGCGCAAGAATTGGCCGCCCGCTACCAGGCGCTCTTTGACGTCAGCCCCGACGCGCTGTTCGTCCTGGATGGGCAGGGGCGCATCCTGGACGCCAACCGCACCGCCGTAGAGCGGTACGGATACACCCGCGACGAACTGCTCCGCATGACGGCGCAGGACCTGACCGTGCCCGACCTGCGCGAGATGGCGCCTGCCCGTGTCCACCAGGCGCTGGAGAGGGGCGCGCAATTTGAGTGGCGGCACCGCCGCAAGGACGGCAGCGAACTGACGGTGGAAATCGCCGCACAGGGGTTCGCTTGGCACGGCGAGCGCCGCGTGCTGTCCAGTGTGCGCGACATCACCGAGCGCAAGCAGGCCGAGGAGGAAATCCGCAGGCTCAACGAAAACCTGGAGCGGCTCGTGGAGGAGCGCACCGCCCAACTGGAGATGGCGAACAGGGATTTGGAGGCCTTCTCCTACTCTGTGTCCCACGACCTGCGCGCGCCGTTGCGGGCGATAGACGGCTTTTCGCGCATCCTGCTGGAGGATTGCGCCCCCGCGCTGGACTCCGAGGCGCAGCGCCTGCTCAACGTGGTACGCAGTAACACCGTCAAGATGGCGCAGTTGATTGACGACCTGCTCACCTTCTCGCGCACGAGTCGCATGGAGATGCGCGCGACCGAGGTGGACATGACCCAACTGGCGCGCGAGGTGGCCGACGAGTTGCTGGCGCAAGAGCCGGGCCGCACGATAGACCTGCGAATCGGCGACCTGCCACCGGCGTACTGCGACCGCGCCATGATGCGCCAGGTCTTCGCCAACCTGCTGTCCAACGCCCTGAAGTTCACCCGCACGCGGGAAGCGGCGGTCATAGAAGTTGACGGCTGGATGGGAAATGAGGAAAATGTTTACAGGGTGAAAGACAACGGCGTGGGGTTTGACCCCCAGTACGCCGGCAAGTTGTTCACCGTGTTCCAGCGGCTGCACCGAATGGAGGATTTCGGGGGCACCGGGGTGGGGCTGGCTCTGGTGCACCGCATTATCACGAGGCACGGCGGGCGCGTGTGGGCCGAGTCCGAGCCGGACAAGGGGGCGGCCTTCTACTTCGCGCTGCCGAGGGCGCGCGCAGAGGCCGCGTGAGGCCGCGATCCTTGCCGCCCTCGGCCCTGGATGGCGCAGGGGGCGCTGCCCGGCGTGCGGAAGACGACAGCCGCAAATCAGCACGAAGGGCGCTGGAGGAGTTTCGCTTCTTTCGCGGTCTTTGGCGCGGTTCGCGGTCCAAGTACTGGATGTTGCTGAACGAAGCCCCCCGCTAGGGGCTTGTTGCAGAGATACCACGCATACAAGGGGGAGGAGCGCGATGGCCGAATCGCTGCGTGTGCTCATTTTGGAAGACCGGCCGGAAGATGCCGAACTGATGCTCCACGAACTGCGGCGGGCGGGGTATGAGCCCGACTGGAAGTGCGTGGCCGGGGAAGCCGACTTCGCGGCGTGCCTCTCTGGCGATTGGGACGTGATCCTGGCCGACTACAATTTGCCCGGGTTTGACGCGCTGCGCGCACTGCACTTGCTGGAAGAGCGCAGGGTGGACGTTCCCTGCCTCGTGGTTTCGGGTTCTATCAGCGAAGGAACCGTTGTGCAGTGCATGCAAGCAGGCGCGGCGGACTACGTCTTCAAGGACCGGCTGGCGCGCCTGGGGCCGGCCGTCCAGCGGGCGCTGGAGCGCAAGCGCGCCCGCGACGAACGCCGGCAAGCCCTGGCCGCCCTGCGCGAGAGCGAAGCCAAACTCCGCACCGTCTTCCACAGTTCCGCCGACCTCATCACCATCGCCGACATGGAGACAGGCGTGTACGTGGACGTCAACGACGGTTTCCTGCAGATGACCGGCTACGCCCGCGACGAGGTCATCGGCAAGACGGGCGACGACCTGCACCTCTGGCAGGACCCGGCCCAGCGGCGCGAGATCGTGCGGCGCGTGTCCCAGAGCCAAGAGGTCCGCAACGAAGAGGTGTGGTTCCACAAGAAGGATGGGACGCCCTTCATCGGCCTGCTCACCGCCGAGAAGGTGGAGGTGAGCGGCCGCCCGTGTCTGCTGTGCGTCGTCCGCGACATCACCGACCGCAAGCAGATGGAGGCAGAGTCCGAGCAGCGCCGCCTGTTCCTGGAGAACGTGCTGGCCTGCGCGCCGGACGCCATCGCGGTGCTGGACGCCCAGGCCCGCGTCGTGGAATGGAACGCGGGCGCCGCGGCGCTCTTCGGCTACACACGCGACGAAGCCGTGGGCAAGCATATTGACGAACTGATTGCCGGGCGCGACCCCGCGCTTCACAAGGAAGCCGTGGGCCTCACCGAGCAACTCCTGCGGGGGCAGCCGGTAACCACGTCCGAGATGGTGCGCTTCCGCAAGGACGGCATGCCGGTAACCGTCATCGCCGCGGGCGCGCCCATCGTCGTGGAAGGCAAGACCGTCGGCATCGTCGCCGTGTACACCGACATCACCCAGCGCAAGCAGATGGAGGAAGCCCTGCGCGACAGCGAGCGGCGCTACCAAACCCTCGCCGAGATGTCGCCGGTGGGCATCTTCCGCACCGACGCCCAGGGCAAGACGACCTACGTGAACCCCCGCTGGAGCCAGATTTCCGGCGCCGAACCCCAAGACGCCCTGGGAAACGGCTGGATTCAGGCCGTGCACCCCGAAGACCGCGAAAAGACGCTTTCGGACTGGAGGGAAGCCGTCCGCGAAGGAGCCGCTTCTCCCGCGGAGTACCGTTTCCTGCGCCCGAACGGGACGGTTGCCTGGGTGATGGGCCTTGCGGTGCCTGAGGTAGATGACCAGGGCAATTTGGTGGGATACGTGGGCACCATCACCGACATCACCGAGCGCAAGCACATGGAGGAGGCCCTGCGCGAGAGCGAGACGCGGAACCGGATTATCGCAGACCTGATCTCGGATTATGCCTACATCTTCCGCGTTACGGAGGAGGGCCGCCTAGTAGGGGAATGGCTTACCGAGTCCTTCACAAAGGTATTTGGCCTAACTAACCAATGGTGCTACTTCACAAACTGAACTCGGCGATGGACAGCCTCACAAAGCCGTCCTTGTCTGGCTGGAGACCG